>CAYPYJ010000068.1:0-20041 GCA_964414945.1 uncultured Occallatibacter sp. | reverse complement strand
CAACAAATACGGCCTCAGCACGCTGGCTCCGGCCACCATGCTCACCGCCTTCAAAGCCGCACCAACGCGCATCGCCTTCCACACCATTCCGGAGATGTTCTAGCGTCGCCGCTCGGTATTAGCCATCGAGACGCCTACGGGAATAGAATGCTTGCGAGCCATGCCGGACATATTCCTTCGCCGCCAACTGCGCTAACCCTTCCCCTCAGTGGTTGCTATAGGTCGACTGAGCCTCTTAAGGCCAGACGGGTTGGTAGCGCTCAGAAGGGTGGATTGAACATGTCTCGACGGAGTGTTTTTTTCGTAGCAGTGATTTCCCTTATTCTTCTTTTGCCGGCGCCCTTGCTGGCCCGAAATGCACCGCGAAATACACACTGGTATCAGCCGCATTACATGGCTAGAGTCGATCAGGCAGCCAAACGTCTGCAATTCCTCTCTCCGCACTTTACCCCTTCAGGCTGGTACTCGGGGTCGACCCAGTACTCGCTGACGAATTTCACCCAGAGCGAACTGGGGATCAACCTGTTCTTTAACGAGAGCGGCGTGAAGAGCGTGCCCCAGGGCCTGCTCGGATTAACCTCCATTGATACCCCTTACACGCAGGATACTGTCACTTCGATCTCCTATGCGAACATTGAGTACTTTGAGATAAAGGCCTTCAATTCCCCAACCCCCTGGTGCGTTTTTCCCATGGGCAAAGAGTCCGGAAATGGAATCATCTGCGTCTCAAGCGAGGATACTGCTCATCAGGTTGCAGATGCGCTGGCAACTTTGGCGGTAGCCTATGGGAAGAATCTGAACATGTCCTTCAGCATGGCCCTGGGGACAATGACGGACAAGGAGCAGCGCAAGCATCCTGGGCAAACCGGATGCCTGGTTCGTGAAGTGGATGCGGATGGACCCGCTGAGAAGGCCGATGTCATGGAAGATGACATTGTGCACACCGTCAACGGCCAGGAATGTTCGCAACAAGCCTTTGGAGCGGCCGTCTTTGAGGCTATCACCAAGCCGCAGGGCGGAGTGGTGCATGCGGAGATGCTGCGCAAAAATGGTCCTCTGACCGTCGATCTGCGCTTTCCTCACCTCGAAGCCCCTGCGGCTCAGTTGCGGCAGCAGGTCGCCAACCCGGCTCAGCAAAACGCGGCTACGCCTTCCGTTGCTCCAGCCCCTGCCGCGCCTCCCACCGGCGTTCACTTCGGGTTTCAAGTCCGCTCTGTTATTCAGGACGACATGGTGCCTCTAGCTTTGACTAAAACTCAGGGCCTTGTAGTAGTCAGTGTTGAGAAAAGTGGCCTGGCCGACGCCATGGGCATTCTTGCAGGCGATGTTATTCTCGCCATGAATGGCGCGGAGGTCAGCGATATGCAGCAATTTTCGCAGACCATCCGGAGCGGCGCGGCCAGCAGTTTCCGCGTCTGGCGCAAGGGAAAATCGCTGGAACTGACCGTGGTACAAAGCATGTAGATTTGCCACAAACTGACCACATACGAAGAGGCCGGAGCTGACACGCTCCGGCCTCTTCGTATGATGCTGCAACTTATTTTCGCCAAAGCGCGTACTCTTTGCATCCCCGCACCGCGATTCCTGCGGATAGAAGAGTAGAAGCGAAACCCATGGCCCACGACTGGCAGCCGGATTTTGAGCAACTCGTCGACGAACACCAGTCAATGGTCTTCTCGCTGGCTTTGCGAATGACCGGCGACCGCGGGCTTGCCGAAGAAATTGCGCAGGATGTCTTTCTGGAACTGGATAGGTATCTCAGCAAAATCGAATCTGCCGCGCATGCCTGCTTCTGGCTGCGTCGCGTAGCGATGAGCCGCTCGGCGGATGCGCTCCGGCGGCGCAAAGTGCGGCGGATGGACTTGTGGGTTGAGGTCGAGGAGCATCACGGCGCCGAGCCGGAAGAGCGCACGTCGATGCTGAGTGCGCGGTTGGAAGAAATGCTGGCCAACTTGTCTGAGCCGCAGCGAGCGGCGTTGATTCTCCGCTACCAGGAAGATCTGACGCTAAATGAGATAGCGGCCATGCTGGAGTCGCCAGTAGCGACGGTCAAGAGCAATTTGCAGCGGGGGCTGAAGCTGTTACGAGCCAAGGCGGATACGCATTTGAAGGAGTTCGTCCGTGGAGTTTGAACCGTTGGATGAGTTAGAGCGGGAGTTGCGGCAAGCCTTCAAGCGGCAGCAGGCTCCCCTCAGCCTGAAGCGCAAAATCATGGCACGCAGCAGCAGCGCCGCAAAGCCGCAAAGCCACGCCGTTCTATGGCAGCGATTGGCTGCGACTCTGGCATTGGCTGCTGTGTTGAGCGGCGCGGCAGTTTTGCATCATCGAGAGGAACAACGCAAAGGCGAAGCCGCCCGTCAGCAGGTGCTGACCGCATTGCGTATTACGAATCGCGCCCTTGAACACATGAATAAGCAACTCACGGCTCACCACCGCGCCAGCCACGAATAAGGAGAAAGAATTATGAAGAACCGTATTATCGCCTTCGTTTTTGCAGCGGCCATGCTGGCCATGCCTGCCTTCGCGCAGACCGCACAATTGCCCACGCCTTCGCCAACTGAAAAGGAACTGGCCTCGCGCGCCTCCAATTTTACCGAGGTCACGCTGGGCAAGAATATGCTGGCCTTCGCTGCCAAGTTCATGAACGGCAAGGACAAGGACACGGACGCTGCTTCCATTGGGCGTTTGATCGAGGGATTGGACGGCATCTACGTTCGCACCTACGAGTTCGACAAAGAAGGACAGTTCTCCACCGAGGAGGTCGAGCAACTGCGTAAATACTTCGAGAGCAGCGAGTGGTCTTCGCTGGTGCGCGAACGCGGCCGCAAGACCGGCGAGTCAACCGATGTCATGGTCAAACTGGTCAACGGCGAGTCGCACGGATTGTTCATCCTCGTAGTCGAGCCGAAAGAACTAACCATCGTGATGATTCTCGGTTCTATCAACATGGATGACCTGGGCAAACTCAAAGGCATCGGCGGACTGGGCGCGTTGGGCGATATAGAGAAGAACGTCAAGGCCCGGGAGAAGAAAGGTGGCAAACAATGAGACGTTTGTGGACTGTTTCTGTTCTTTGCGCAACGCTGCTGCTTCCAGTGGCTGTGCTGGCCCTGAGCGGCGCGAGCGGCTTTGATGCCGTCGTGCATTCAATCGAGAGCAGGTATCATGTGCGGGCCACGAGCGTTCCCTTCATGAGTCTGGCTAGCGTCATCACACGCGGCGCGACAAAGAATGGCGTTGGTGGTCTGCGGGTTGCAGACATCGAAAACATCTCCGGTCCGGTGGACGCCGATGAGTTGAATCGGATCGTCGCAGAGAATCTGGGCGTAGGCTGGGAGCGGATGATCCGCGAGAGCAGCCACAACGAGCAGACATTGATCTTTGTTCATCCCCAGGGCCAGCGTACCCGGCTTTTTATCCTGGATCTGGATGGCAAGGAAATGAGTTTTATTGAATTGTCCGTCGATCCCGGCCATCTGCAAGAGAGCCTCGACCAGCACTCGCATCATCATCACGTAAACACAGACAGCGGCAACGCATCAAACTAGAGCATCTCTCCTGAAGATATAGCGTTTTATGGGTGCCCCACCCTCGCCGCGTTCTTGTTTTTGCGGCTAGGGTGGGATATTAGCCACTCTACAGCAACAGGAGAAATGCTCAAAGAGCCGAACTTGAATTCGATTCCTCCATCTAAGGCCATGCTGGCCACATTCTTAGCCAGCATGGCCAATTTTTTCTTCACCGCAGGTGCATCCGTCACAGCCGAAAACCAGAGGAGTAGGCGAAAATGAATATCGATGGCGAAGCGATTCTCAAGGATCAGATGGGTGCTGGTTGCAGCCGGAGCGGCGTTCTGCGCGCTTCCTTCCGTCTTGGCGCAGGAGGCTCTGGTGAACGCGCCGGAGCCAATCCAGCCGATTGTCGCACCCATGCTGCCTGACCGCTTGCTCGACAAGCCTTCGCAGCCTCCCGCACTCACGATTTTGGTTGGCCAACTGGGCTTCTCTGCTCCTGGAGCGATCTCTCTGGGCCAGCGCAACAGCGTGGCGTCTCTGGACTTTCTCGATGAAAATCGCCTGCTCTTCACCTTTCGCGTGCCGGGACTGGTTCATCGCCAGACCGGTGAATACGAAGAGCGCCAAATTCGGGCTGTGGTGTTGACGCTGCCTTCCGGAGCGGTCGAGGCCGAGGCATTGTGGACGGTACATGACCGCCAGCGCTACCTGTGGATGCTCAAGGATGGCCGCTTCCTGCTGCGCGACCGGGAGAATCTCGACTTGGGAGACGCTGCTCTGGAGTTGAAGCCTTACCTGCGCTTTGACGGGCCGCTAGTCTGGCTGGAGATGGACCCAACGCAACAGTATCTTGTGACCGACTCCCGCGAGCAAACAGCGACGCAAAAACCGGCCAGCGACTCTGATTTGGCGGTACGCGTCCTGCGTCGCGACTCCGGTCAGGTGATGCTGGTCAGCCACACTCGCTCCACCGTTCACTTACCCATCAACTCCGACGGCTACCTGGAGAACTTGCGTGCGAATGGAGAAGGATGGCTGCTGAACCTGCATTACTTCAGCGGCGGCAGCAGGATTCTGGGCGAGGTGGACTCGACTTGTTCGCCGCTTTTCGACTTTCTTTCACAGCGCCATGTGCTGGTGACCACCTGCTCCCCGACGGGCACTGGCAAGCTTTTGGTGATGACCACCAGTGGCCGCCGTCTTTGGGAGGCGCAGACTTCGGCGGCCACGCTCTGGCCTCTGGTCATCATGGCAGCGAACGGCACGCGATTGGTGCGCGAGGCCCTAGCCCTCGACCACCCCGTCAGCACCCGCTCGACCGTCGATCAATCCGAAATCAAAGGGCAACTCGTTGAGATCCTTGATGCGGCGGATGGCAGAGTAGAGTTGGTGACGGCTGCCAGCCCGGTTCTCGACGCCGGTGGAAATGTAACGATCTCGCCTTCAGGGCGGCGTGTGGCCGTGCTCAACGGTGGTACTATCCAGGTTTTCGATTTGCCACCGCCGCCGCTGTTGCCATAATCTGGCCGCGCACCAGAAACTCTTGATCTTCGGCAATTGCGAACGTGTAAACTGTGCTTCGGGAGAGTTCCATTGGCCACGTCCGTTCTTCGCTACGCGGTTGCCGCGGTTACCGATCTTGGCCGCAAGCGCCCTACCAATGAAGATGCCTATGGCTTCTCCGCCGAACACGGAGTTTATCTTGTCTGTGACGGCATGGGTGGCGCCGCTGCCGGTGAGGTCGCCAGTTCCGTGGCTGTTGAAGTGGTGTTGCGCCAACTCAGCAACCGCGCGTGGGGCGATCCAGTGCCGCTGCGGGAGGTTGTAGAAGAAGCTGTACGCTCTGCCAATGAGGCCATCCATTCCCGTGCTCAGCGCAGCCCACAGCTTAACGGCATGGGCACCACGCTGGTGGGCCTGATGGCCGAGGGCCCCCACGTCCTGGTCTTCAATGTCGGAGACAGCCGCTGTTATCGGCTGCACAATCTGTCGATGGACCCAAACAGAATGAACCTGAGCAGATTGGAGCAGGTCACTCAGGACCATTCGCTGGTCTCCGAACAGGTCCAGATGGGCCGCATGACTCAGGATGAGGCCTTGACTTCACCGCTGCGCAACGTCATCACCCGCGCCTTGGGCACGCAAAGCACCGTTCTGCCAGATTTATATGAGTTGGAAGCCGAGGCAGGAGAGATTTTTCTGCTCTGTTCCGACGGCCTGTCAGGCGAACTCACTGATCCGCTCATGGAGTCCATGCTCGCGGTTGATCTGCCGCTCGAAGACTTATGCGCCCGCCTGGTGAACGCCGCAAACATTGCTGGTGGTCACGACAACATCACCTGCCTGCTGGTGCGCGCCGAGAGTTAGAAATGATTCGTCATTCCTGCGTGATTTGCTAACTCAATCCATCGCGGCATGCGCGTGGCGCTTTCGATCATGTTATAGCGCGATGCTTCTTCTAAATTGGATTTATGCCCGCCATTCTTCTAAGATGATCTTGTATGCGCTTTACGCACGAACAATGAAATCATGTTTTTTATTACAATGTGTCCGCGAGGGAGCGAAAGGGACTCATGAAAAATCCAGTAGATAAGTACGCATCATTTCGATCTGTCCAATTACATGATCGCTCCTGGCCAGGCAAAAGCATCAATCGGGCGCCAATCTGGTGCAGCGTCGATCTGCGCGATGGAAATCAAGCGTTGATTGATCCGATGGATGCGGAACGCAAGAACAAGATGTTCGATTTGCTGGTTAGTTTGGGTTTCAAGGAAATCGAAATAGGATTTCCCGCCGCATCGCAAACAGATTTTGATTTCTGCCGCGAACTCGTGGAAAAGGGACGAATCCCTCCTGATGTTACAGTCCAAGTGCTAACTCAGGCCCGCGAAGCTTTGATTCATCGCACCTTTGCGGCATTGCAGGGCGTACCTCGCGCCATTGTTCACCTCTATAACTCGACATCAACCGTGCAACGCGATGTTGTCTTTAAGCTCGACCGCGAAGGGGTTAAAAAGATAGCTGTCGATGGCGCGCGCATGCTACAGGATATTGCGGCATCCTATCCGGGAACGGAATGGATCTTCGAGTATTCTCCAGAGAGTTTTACTGGAACCGAGCTGGACTACGCGCTGGAAATATCTGAAGCTGTATTGGATGTTTGGAAGCCCACGCAGCAGCATCGCGCCATTCTTAATTTGCCGGCAACGGTGGAAAACGCGACGCCCAATGTTTACGCGGATCAAATAGAGTGGATGGGCCGCAATCTCAGCAATCGAGATGCCGTCATTCTCAGCGTGCATCCACACAATGATAGGGGCACCGCAGTGGCGGCGGCGGAATTGGCCATGATGGCGGGAGCCGATCGCGTTGAGGGCACACTCTTCGGAAACGGAGAGCGCACCGGCAATGTTGATCTGATCACTCTTGCCCTTAACTTATACACGCAAGGCATTGATCCGAAACTGGATTTTTCCGACATACCGCGTGTGATTGAGTGCGCCGAGTATTGCAATCAGTTACCCGTGCATCAGCGTCACCCATACTCAGGAGAACTGGTATTTACAGCATTTTCCGGTTCGCACCAGGATGCGATCAAAAAGGGATTCGCGGTTCAGGCCACCAAGGCATTGTGGGAGGTTCCCTATCTGCCTTTGGATCCCAATGACATTGGCCGGACGTATCAGGAAATTATTCGCGTCAACAGCCAGTCGGGCAAAGGTGGAGTGGCTTATCTACTGGAGCGCGATTACAGCGTCAGATTGCCGCGTAAATTGCAGATTGAGTTCAGCCGGATTATTCAGAAGATTAGTGACGAAACCGGCCGCGAGATACGCCCCGCTGAGATATGGACTGCATTCGAAACGGAATATCTTGGACAGCACAGCCCACTTACTTGCATGCAGTACTCGGAGAACTCCCGCGCTGGAACGGTATCGATTTCGGCCACGGTCGAAAACGGCAATGTAGAGCACGCTATAGCTGGGAATGGAAATGGCCCCATCGATGCCTTCACAGCAGCGATGGACAAGGAGTTTGGCCTTGACCTTCGCGTTGTCGATTACCAGGAGCAAGCCATCAGCGAAGGCGCTTCCGCCAGCGCCATGGCATTTATCGAGATACAATTCGCGGATTCTGGATCGGTCTTTGGTGTCGGAACAAATCCAAATATTGTTACCGCATCCCTTGACGCCATCCTGAGCGCCGTCAATCGCGCGTTGCGGCTTGGCAGAGTGGTTTTGCCGCCTGCCAAGCAATGATCAGCCCATTTATAATGAGCATCGAAGGGGCGCGGCGACGTGTGCGCGGGAGGATGGATTGAGCGATACAAAGGATTTACAGGGAAGAATTGCGCTGGTGACTGGGGCTTCGCAGGGAATCGGGCGGGCCTGTGCGCTGGAACTGGCGAAGGCTGGCGCAACGCTGGCTGTGACCGACATTAACGAAGAGAAGCTGGCACTGGTTGCGGCGGAGATTGAAGCCCTGGGTGGCACTGCGGCTGCATTCCGGCTCGACGTCTCCAACGAGGAGTCCATTGAGAGCGGTGCCAAGGCGGTGTTGGAGCGCTTTGGGAAGGTTGAGATTCTGGTCAACAACGCCGGCATCACCCGCGACGCGCTGATGATGAGCATGAAAAAGAGTGACTGGGATCTGGTGTTGCGCATCAATCTGACCGGGCAATTTCTGCTCACTCAGGCGCTGCTCCGTCCGATGATCAAGAACCGCTGGGGGCGGATTGTGAATATGGCCAGCGTGGTGGGTCGCGCGGGTCAGGCAGGCCAAGTAAATTATGCGGCTTCAAAGGCCGGGCTAATTGGTGTGACGCGCTCGCTGGCGCGCGAAGTGGCATCGCGGGGAATTACCGTGAATGCCGTGGCGCCGGGCTACATTGAGACGCCGATGACAGCCGTGCTGGACGAGAAGGTGAGCGCAGCGATGCTGGCCAATATTCCGCTGGGACGGCGTGGAACGGCCGAGGATATAGCCCATGCAGTCAAGTTCTTAGCCTCGGAAGACGCTTCTTACATTACCGGTCACGTGCTGGATGTGAACGGCGGAATGTTCATGGGAGGCTGAGGCCAGAGCCTAACCCCGCAATCTGAAATAAATTGTCTACCGGCAGTGATAAATAGACTCTAATCCGGGCGCTACGTAATGGTAACTCCAGCGCCCGGAGTTTCCTCAAGTTGTGCGTGCCATAGCCGATGAACAATTCGGGATGATAGGCATGGCAACGCAAGCTATTCGGGCCACCGACACGCAACCTGCAACGCCCGAGCTTGCAGGACCGCTGCGTTATGTGGCGCGCCAGCCTATTATGGACCTGCGTGGAAGGGTCCATGGTTACGAATTGCTCTTCCGGGCAGGACCGGAAGCTGTTTTTCGCGGCGACGGCGACATGGCCACCCGTACTATGCTCGACAATACTGTTATCTTCGGCTTGGAAAGGCTGACCGGGGGACTGCCAGCCTTTGTGAACTGCACCTACGAAGCTCTCACCGAAAATATGGTCCATGTTCTGCCTTCAGGTATGACTGTATTGGAAATTCTGGAGAGCCTGGAGCCAACACCCAGTCTGATTGACGCCTGTCGCAAGTTAAAGGGAGAAGGGTTCCGGCTCGCGCTGGACGATTTCACCTGGAGACCTAAGTTCGATCCGCTGATAGAGATCGCCGACTACATCAAGGTGGATTTTATGCAGACCGGCCCCCAGGAGCGGCAGAGTCTGCTCAAGCGGTTGAGTGGAATCACAGTGGCGCTGGTGGCGGAAAAGATCGAAACACAGGAAGAGTTCAAGCAAGCCTGCGATGAGGGTTTTACCTTTTTCCAGGGATATTATTTCTGCCGCCCTTCGCTGATGGAGAACCGGAAGATTCCCGCAAACCAGCTCTCCCACATCGAAATTCTGCAAATTCTGCGGAGCGATGTGATTGATGTGCGCAAACTGACAGTTCTGCTGAAGCGCGACGCCTCGCTCACTTACCGGCTGCTTCGGCTTGTCAACTCGCCGATGTGCGCAATGCGCCAGGAAGTTCGCTCTATTCAGGCGGCGCTGCTGGCGGTAGGCGAGGACACATTCCGCCGCATTGCTACTTTGGCCATCGCCAGTGAACTTAATTGCAAGCAGCCTTCAGAAATTCTACGCATGGCCTTTTTGCGAGGGCGATTCTGCGAATTAGCCGCGGGGTTGTTTGAACAGGATTCCACCGAGCAGTACTTGTTGGGATTGTTGAGCCTTCTGCCGGCGATGCTGCGCCTTCCCATGCAAGAGCTGGCCCCGACGCTGCCGCTGCGCGAAGAGATTCGCGATGCGCTCCTGGGCAGGGCCACTCCAGAACGTGTTCTGCTTCATTGGCTTGAATGCCATGAGCAAGGCGATTGGGCCGCCTGCGATGTGATCGTACGTGCAAGCAGCCTCAACCAGGAGATGCTGGTTGCCTGTTATGCTGAAGCACTGCTCTGGGCGGAAGAGGCGGTTCGCTCGGCAAGTTGAGTGGTTATTGGTTCTGTTGTGCAGGTGCAGCGCCTTTTGGCAGAGCCAGCATTGCTCCCGGCGGCATTCCCAACACAGAGACCGACGTGGCTACAAAAGCTCCCTCCTTTACGGCTCCTTCTACGCGCACAATGTCGTCCACCTTCACATTGGCCAGAGTGATCGGGTCGCGGCGCTTGCGGAAGGTCGTATTCTCGTCGGTTTGAAATGTGTGGGTTGCGTTGTCTACCGAGCCCAGAAGTGTGATCCGGGTTTCGCTGATCGCAGTCACCCTCCCCATCAGCCATGTCTTGCCAAAATCGGCCTGCTGCTCGCGCATTCGCTGGGCGCGCTCAGGATCAATCTGCAGAACGACCGTGGCAGCAACGGCGTTGCTTGCCGCGTTCAGTCTACCTAAGACGGCAACCGCATCGCCAACTTTGATATCGCTAGGGCTGAGCGTCTGCTGGGGAGTGCTCCCACCCTCACCCGGCCGCCGGATCGTCTGTTTCTGAATGTGGGTGTCGGCGCTTAAACGGACAATGTAAATCTGGCCCGCGTCGGTCTTGACAATGTAGTGGTCAGCGGCAACCGCGGTGACGGTTCCGGTCACGCCGCGTCCGTCTATGCCCGTGGTACCCGCGCGCCAACCCAACTGACTACTGCCTGGACGGGGAAACGGAGTAGAGGTCTGGCCCTCAGGCGGAGTGGTGGGCGCATCCTGAGCAGTGGCCGTGCCGATGGCCGAAACCAAAACAATCGTAGATAAAAGACAAATTTTCATACTAACTCCAGAGGGGAATTCGGGGACGAACTACCAGTCCCTGACAATTTAGACGTGATAATACGACAGCCGGCAAACAATGTTATTGCGCCGCGCCCGTCTGAGTCTTAGGCGCAGGAGCCAACAGCACCCCCGGCCTCCTCGGTGCATCCACGCGCATAAGCAGCACATCGTGGCTGCTAAGTTCCAGCGGCATATTTTCCGTTAGCTCGATCGTCTTTTCCGTCCACAAATCCCTGCCCGCCTGTGTGCTTGCCAGGCCAAGTTTGCGCAGGTTCAGGTGGAAGGGATGAGTCGCATAGCGGTCGCTGCCGGCGTTGACCACGGCGATGGCCAATGCGCCTTCAGAGAGATAGCGCGTCCAGACATCGACCTCGCCATCAGAGTAGATGCGCGAGCCCTGCTTGCCCAGTTGGTCCTGATCGATAGCGATTACGTCGCGATTGGTCAGAATCGCCTTGATCTCCGGCTTCATGTTGGGCAGGTCGTTGCCGGCCAGCAGTGGCGCGGCTAGCATTGCCCACAATGAAAAGTGTGTGCGGTTTTCTGCCAACGTCAGCTTGCCGTTACCCACTTCAAGCATGTCTGGATCGTTCCAGTGGCCGGGACCGGCATAGCTCTCCAAACCCTCTTGCTGGCTGATGATGGTGTAGATGCGGTTCCATTCGGGTTCAATATCTCCCGTCGTACGCCACAGATTACCCCCGGTCGCCGGAGCCCATTCCCAAACCGCGTCCCATCCGTACTGGCAGAATGAATAGATGATCGGGCGTCCAGTGGCTTTCAGCGCACTGTTCATCGTTTCGTAGGCTGCGACCATCAATTTCATCTGTGCGGCTTTGTCATTAGGCGCCTGCTTTTCCATCACATCGGGAATGAAGCCGCAAAGATCGTACTTCAAATAGTCGATGCCCCACTCGGCGTACATCTTCGCGTCCTGCTCTTCGTGGCCCAGCGAGCCCTCATAGCCGGCGCATGTTTTGGGTCCGGGCGAGGAGTAGATGCCGATCTTGAGGCCCTTCGAGTGAACGTAGTCGGCCAAAGCCTTCATGTCGGGGAATTTGGCGTTGGTATGCAGCACACCGCCGGCGTCGCGCTCGCCCTCCCAGGTGTCGTCGATGTTGACGTAAACGTAGCCCGCATCTTTCATGCCGGTCGAGACCAATTGGTCGGCGGCTGCGCGGATCTCCTTGTCGTCCACCCGCTCGGCAAAGTAGTTCCAACTGTTCCAGCCCATCGGCGGCACCTGCTGTGCGGCTGGCGTATTTGCAGGCGCTTGAGCAAAGAGGGCTAGGGGGGCGACGATAAGAGCGATGAGGGAGAGCGAGGTAAAGACGCGCATGGTCGGTCCTTCTAGAAAACGATTTCAGAGGGAATTCTATGCTGCTGGCTCGAAGTTTGGCAATGCGCCGCGTGCTTTGTTTTGTTAGGATGCATCCGTGAGGTGACGTTTATGGGAATGGATTCGGCGGCAAACGGATCGTTTCGTACGACGATTGCTCCATGGCTTTCGGTGCGCGGCGGCGCAAAGGCTGTCGATTTCTACAAGTCGGCCTTTGGCGCGGAAGAGGTCTTTCACATCGAAGATCCTGACGGGAATGTGGTGGCGCGACTTTCGGTTGACGGGGCGGAGTTCTGGGTGAGCGATGGGTCTGAAGACACGAGCCCGTCCGCAGGCTCCGGAACACCGGTACGAATGATCCTGACGGTTGCCGATCCAGATGCTGTGTTTGGGCAGGCTGTGCAGGCCGGGGCATCGGCGATCCAGCCCGTGATCGAGGAACATGGCTGGCGCGTGGGACGCGTGGCTGATCCATTCGGCCTCCACTGGGAGATTGGACGGCTGGTTGCCGAATAGTCTCGTTCTGTTTGGATGAATATGCGTAAAGGAGCTTCGTATTTCAATGGCTGCAACAGACATAAATGTCACCGCACTTTTTCTTGAGTTTTCGCGCAACAAGCTGATCGAGCAAAATTGGCCGCGACTGCGAGGTTGCGTGGAAGCGCTCACCGATGAACAGGTTTGGTGGCGTCCCAACAAGGCCTCAAACAGCATCGGCAACCTGATGCTGCATCTGAACGGCAATGTGCGGCAGTGGCTGGTGGCCTCGTTCAATCGCCAGGAAGACAACCGCGACCGGCCGTCGGAGTTCACAGCAGAGCGCGGGCTTTCTGCTTCCCTTCTGCTCGAAAAACTTGGCGCGACGATCCAGGAGGCCTCAGCGGTTCTGGCGCGACTGACCGAGGCCGACCTGCTCGCGGCGTACGAGATCCAGGGCTATCATGTGACCGGTTTGTACGCTGTATATCAAGTCGTCGAGCACTTCGGCATGCACTACGGGCAGATCCTTTATATCGCCAAGAATCTCTCAGGCAAAGACATGGGCTTTCATAGCAATCTAAACAAGATCGGCCGGGCAGGCTGACGGCTAGGGTCGTCAGTTGTTTGGGTTGCGCTCTCTTGAAGCGCGTTCGAATCGATCCGCCCAGTCACGGCGGAGAAGCTGGGACCCTGAATCAGTCCTCAGCGGATAGTCTAAAAATACTTAAGTTTTCACTTGACAAATAATCCAGATCGCTCAATAGTGAAGTGTGTACTTTACTATTTCCCCTTGGAGGAGAGAAGATCATGGATCAGCGACCTGTAGTTCACAACACCTTTGCCATCGAGCGCAGCTATCCCGTCAAGCCGGAGCGCGTATTCGCTGCCTTTGCCGACCCCGCCCAGAAGCGCCGCTGGTTTGTTGAGGGCGAACATCACCAGGTCGAAAGCTATGATTACGACTTTCGCGTTGGAGGTAGGGAGCACTATTCCCTTGGCTTCAACGAGGGCCATCCGCTGATGGGTCTCTCGCTCAAGAGTGAGAACGTCTACCGAGACATCGTCCCCAACCGGCGCATCATCTTCACGTCTACGATGGCTGTGGCCGACCGTTGCATCTCGGTGTCGCTCGGCACGATTGAGTTGATGCCATCCGACAAAGGCACCGACCTGACTCTCACATTTCAGAGCGCATTCCTCGAAGGCTCCGACGGCCCTGAAATGCGAGAAGCCGGATGGCGCAAGCTACTTGATAAGCTGGCAACGGAGCTTGCCGGTTAATTGCGGAGAGATACTGGAAAGCGCGGACATGAGTAGAAAGAAGCCCAATATCGACCGTATCTTTCACGCTCTGGGCGATCCCACGCGCAGGGCCATGATGGAGAGGCTGAGCCAGGGCCCCATGTCGGTCTCGCGGATGGCAGAGCCTTTCGACATGACTCTGGCCGCGGTGGTTCAACACATGCAGGTGTTGGAGGAGTGCGGCCTGGTGCAGACCGAGAAGTTGGGCAGGGTGCGCAGTTGCCGCATCGAACCCACGGGCCTCGACGCGATGGAGCAATGGATCAAAGATCGCCGTTCGGTGTGGGAACGCAGGTTGGACCGGCTAGCTGATTTGTTCGCTGAGCAGGATAAAAAACGCTAAGCTGCGACAGACTCAAGTGCTTTTCGATAATCCACGAATGGGCTCTGCTGAGAGTACAAATCAACAGAGCCCTTTCAGGTCTATTTCAACGAACTCATGTCGATCACAAAGCGGTACTTCACGTCCTGCTTCAACATCCGCTCGTAGGCTTCGTTGATCTTCTGGATTGGAATCACTTCAACATCCGCGGTGATGTTATGCTTGCCGCAGTAATCGAGCATCTCCTGTGTCTCCGGCATTCCGCCGATCATCGACCCGGCAACCGAAATGCGACGTGCGATCAGGTTGAAGATGCTGACGGCCGGAGGATGGTCAGGCAGGCCAACCAGGCACATCGTAGCGTCCTGCTTGAGCAGGGCGGTGTAGTCGTCAACCGGGTGCGGTGCGGCAGCGCAATCGAGAATGAAGTCAAAGGAATTGGCATGAGCCTTCATGGCGTTGGCGTCCGAGGAGAGTACGACCTCGTCTGCGCCGAGCCGGATAGCGTCTTCCTTTTTCCTGATGTTGGTGGTAAATTGCACGACGTGCGCGCCGAGAGAGTGCGCAAACTTGAGCCCCATGTGACCGAGTCCGCCGAGGCCCACGATGCCGACCTTCTTGCCGGGACCGACCTTCCAATGGCGTAGCGGCGAGTAAGTGGTGATGCCGGCGCAGAGCAGCGGGGCGACGCCGGCCATGTCGAGGTTTGCCGGAACGTGGTGAGCGAAGCGTTCGTCAACAACATAATTCGAGGAGTAACCGCCCATGGTGATCGAGCCATCCACACGGTCTTTGGCGGCGTAGGTCAGCGTGGGGCCTTCGTCGCAATAGTTCTCTTCGCTGCGCTTGCAGGGAGCGCACTTGCGGCAAGAATCGACGATCACACCAATGGCCGCGATGCCACCGACCTTGAATTTTGTGACTGCGTTGCCGACAGCAGTAACGCGGCCAACGATCTCGTGGCCAGGAACGAGGGGATAAATCGAGCCCCCCCACTCGTTGCGAACCATGTGCAGGTCACTGTGGCAAACGCCGCAGTAGAGTGTGTCGACGACGATCTCGGTGGGGCCGTGCTCGCGGCGAGAAAAGCTAAAGGGAGCGAGAGGGGATTGTGCATTCGGGGTGGCGTAGCCTTTTGCAGTGGGCATGGATGAATCCTTTCCGAAGTCGAGTCTACATCAAGCGGGTTCAGGTGGCCGCTGTGCGCAAACGACGCGCGGAATGCCCTGCAGGTCGGGAATGAATTCGATCTGCTGAAAGCCGGTGAGAGCTAGCAGTTCAGTGATTGCGAGGGATTGTCCATAGCCGATTTCGAGTGCGACGAAGCCGCCGGGAGTTAGTGCACCATAAGCGGCGGGGATGAGGCGGCGATAGACTTCGAGGCCATCGTCTCCGGCAAAGAGCGCCAGCGCCGGCTCAAATTCGCGCACTTCAACAGAGAGAGATTCGCGGCCTGCGGTGGGCACATAAGGCGGATTGGATACGATGAAGTCAAACTTCTCCACAGCAACCGGCGCGAGCAAATTGCCCTTAAACAAGCGAAAATCAACTCCGTTGCGCATTGCATTGTCTTTGGCTATAGCCAGTGCGAGCGCGGAAAGATCAATGGCGGTAATTTGCGCATGAGGCAATTGGTGGGCGAGGGTAACTGCGATACAGCCGGAGCCGGTGCCGACATCCACAATGCGCGGATGTTTAAAATATCTAGCCAACGAAAGAACCTTTTCGACCAGATGTTCTCTCCGGACGCGGAATCAGCACATCGTGTGTAACATGAAAAGGCAACCCATAAAACTCCGTCTTATCGGTGATGTATTGAATTGGCTCGCCCCGATAGCGACGTTCGAGTAATTCGGTATAACTCAAAACTGACTTATCGTCGAGTGGCTCATCTCCATGTGCCATCAGCCAGGCCTTGTTTTTCGCGAGAACATGAAGCAGCAACGCCTCAGCATCTTGGCGTGCGCGCTCAGGATGCGGCCCGGAACACAGGCGTGCTGCGCCGTCGAATACGATGCTGCTCAATGCGGGCAAAACTCACGCCGCCTGACTGCTGTCGGCCTTGAGTTGCTCAGCCTGGAAGTGCGTAATCAGCGCGTCAACGATGGGCTGCAAGCGGCCTTCCATCACTTGATCGAGTTGATGCAGCGTCAGACCGATGCGATGGTCCGTCAGCCGGTTCTGCGGGAAGTTATAGGTGCGAATCTTTTCGCTGCGGTCACCGGTGCCCACCTGCTGTTTGCGCTCCTTGGCCAGCTCCGCATTCTGCTTGTCCATCTCTTGCTCATACAACCGCGAACGCAACACGCGCATTCCCTTTTCGCGGTTCTTAATTTGCGATTTCTCGTCCTGGCAACTTACAACCGTGTTGGTCGGAATGTGCGTAATGCGCACGGCAGAATAAGTTGTGTTCACCGACTGTCCACCGGGACCGGAAGAGCAGAATGTGTCGATGCGAATGTCTTTGGCCTCGATCTTTACATCCACTTCCTCGGCCTCGGGCAGCACAGCCACAGTAATTGCAGAAGTATGCACCCGACCCTGTGTTTCCGTGGCCGGAACCCGCTGCACGCGATGCACGCCGCTTTCCCACTTCATCTGCGAGTAAACGCGCTCGCCTTCGATGATGGCGATCACTTCCTTGTAGCCGCCCACGCCTGACTCGGACATCGACAGCAATTCGATCTTCCATTTATGCTGCTCGGCAAAACGCTGATACATGCGGAATACCTCGGCGGCAAAGAGCGAGGCCTCATCGCCGCCGGTGCCGGCGCGGATTTCCAGAATCACGTTCTTGTCGTCGTTCGGATCCTTGGGCAGCAACATGACCTTGATCTCGTTCTCCAGCGCGGGTTCACGCGGGGCAAGCTGGGCAATCTCCTCCTCGGCCATCTCTTTCAACTCCGGGTCGGTCAGCATGGCGCGCGCTTCGGCCAGACCCAGACGCACCAGCTTCAGCTCGCGGAACTTCATCACCGGAGATTCCAGGTCGCTGAGCGCCTTGCCGGCCTTCTGATATTTTTCGCGGTCGTTGACGATCTCAGGTAACGAAAGCTGCGCGGAGAGCTCTTCGTACCGCTGTTCCATCTGTTCTAAACGATCAATCACGGGAAAGCCTCTTGGGCACGTATCCAAACATTCGCCTGTGCCGGGCGCGTTGCTGCTGCTTTTGGGGATGAACCTGAAATGGGCGAAGAAATAAATAGGCGGCGAGCGCCGCTAGAGCAGGGCCGGGATGGGATGATGAAGGGCCACGTCGTCTTCTATTCTACCGCGAAATCAACTAATGTACGATTATGCGGTTGATGAAACGGCCAAAGGAGAAGTGCTTGAGCGAAAAAACAGGGAAAGACGGAGACCTTGCGGCGATCTTTTCACGGCAGGACCACGAAGCTCCGCCGGCGATTGCTGTCGAGGGCTGGCGTTATCACCACTTGGGCATTCCAACCCAGACTCCGCGTCCGGGGGAGCGGTATCTGCCGCATCTTAAGATGTACGTCTCGGGATTTGAATCCAGCCCTTATGGCATTCAGTGGATGCGCTTCGACGCGGATGCGCCTCATCCAGAGATCGTGATGACCATGCCTCACATTGCATTTGAGGTGGACGACCTGGCTGCAGCGCTCGTAGGAAAAGAGATTCTGACGCCACCCAATAGACCCGGGGAAGGCATTACCGTGGCAATGATTCTCGACAATGGAGCGCCGGTGGAGTTGATTGCATTCTCGCCGACGCTAAAATCAAAAGCCGCCAAATGAACTCCAGACTCTAATGCGCGTGTCCGTGGTGTTCGCGAGCACCGGCCATCTCGTCCATCGGTACGACACAGCCATCCACTTCCGTACAGCCCAGGTTCTCGAACTGGATAGTGGTGTGGCTGATGTGGAAGTGTTCGTGGAGCAGATGGTTGAGCCGGATCAGGATGCACGCGCTCTCTGACGGCGGAATGTCAGCAATGGTTACATGGCAAGCTAGGGCGCTGGAGTTCGAGCCGAGGCACCAAACGTGCAGATCGTGGACGTTTACGACTCCTTCGACGGCGTGCATCGCGGCTCGTATCTCCGTAAGCGAGACACCATGCGGGGTGCCTTCGAGCAGAATATTGAGGGTCTCGCGTACGATTCCCAAGCTGGTCCATAGAATCAGCGCGGCAATAATGAGCGAGAGAACCGGATCGATCCAGTTCTGGCCGGTCATGAGAATGCCTGCGCCGCCAGCGATAACAGCTGCTGTCGAGAGCGTATCGCCAGCCATATGCAGAAAGGCCGAGCGTAGATTCACGTCGCGGGCCACACCCCACAAAAGAGCTGCGATCACGCCGTTCATCACCACGCCGGCGGCGGCAACGTACATCATCAGCCGGGGCTGCACCGTTACCGGCGACGAGAGCCGGTGGATGGCCTCGATGCCTATCCAGATGGAAATGGCGATCAGCGTGGCCGCGTTGATGAAAGCTGCCAGCACCCCAGCTCGCTGGTAGCCGAAAGTTCGCGCAGTGTCGGCGGGGCGGGATTGGAAGTAGACGGCGGTAAAGCTGAGCAGCAGAGCGAGAAAGTCGGATGCGTTGTGGCCGGCTTCGGACAACAGAGCCAGTGAGTGCGCGCGCAACCCGGCCACGAAAGTGACCATCACGTATGCAAGCGTGGCCACCAGCGAAAAACGTAGTACGGATTGAGTTCTCTTTGCGCCTTGACCGGAAGGCGCTGCGTGGACGTGCATGGGAAAAGTATACCTGCCACCTGCGCTAGGGCCAGGGACTGGCAAGTAAGCTCATGCGAGCGGATAGCGAGCGATTGGCCGCACCGCAGGTGCTACTCGTTGGCCTCGATGCGCCGCCCGTGCGCGTCCTGCATCGCGCGCGCATTCATTTTGTAGAGCGCCGTGAAGGCGCGCAACTGGTCACGGCTCAGGGTCAGTTCCTGCTCAAAGACAAACCAGCGCACTCCTTCGGTACAGGGGGGGGTGGTCAGCGAGCCAATGTAGGTCCAGTAGCCTTGGTCGGCAGGCAAAAGACCTCCTGGATTCACCATCTCAGTAACTTTCTCACTTGCGCCAGCGGCCTTGGGCATGTGCGGCCAGAGTTGGGCCAGCACGGCGTTTGGAGCATCCATATTCTCGTGCATACGCACCGCCAGCACGGCCAGCTTGCCATCGGTGCTCTTGTGCACTAGGTGGATAGAAATGTCGCTCCGTTTGCCACTTACCGTTTCCTCGCTGGGGTGGTGAAAGTGGAACTGGACAAGCTCATAGCGGACGCCGCCGGCCACGATGTAGCTGCCCGACTTCACGAGGACCTCAATGGTGTGGCCGTTGTTCTCCACCGTGACCGCGCTTGCGATGTAGTGGAATTGGATGGGCAGGAGCGCTTTGTTCAGGCGGGCGCCACGGATATCGATTGGCGACTGCTCATGGCCCTTGGCGCAGTTTTTGTACTCCGGATCGAGCTTGCCCCAAACAAGTTCGCCTCGCTTACCCTGATAATCCCAGGGAGCGGTTTGCGCGGTGGAAGAAACTGCGGCCAGAGTTGCCAAGGCGAGTGCAAGTACGGCAAGTGCAGGAAAACGCATCGATTGCTCCTTCAAAGATTAGACGCGCAACGCGCTAGAGAGCATTCTAAGGCATTTGCGGGAGAGCTGTAGCCGTCGATTATAACGCTGTCTTTTACATCCGTGAGTGGTGGGAAAAGCGCTGTAAAACGGTTTGTTTTTGGCTCGAATCGGGCAAAAAAGTCGGCTTTTAAGGCAAAATGGGGCTGATTTTCGGGGTTCGTGTTTACCGAAAAGTATACAGCGGTGTTTTTTAAAGTGTTTTTTTCATTGTTTTA
>CAYPYJ010000067.1:0-20530 GCA_964414945.1 uncultured Occallatibacter sp. | reverse complement strand
CGCTGGTGGCGGCTATCGCCTCGGAAGCATTGGGGGCGGAAAACGTCATCGGCATCGGGATGCCGAGCCCTTATTCTTCAGCGGGTTCGATTGATGACAGCCGCCTATTGGCCGCCAACCTGGGTATTCGTTACGAGGTGATCGGCATTAGCAGCCTTTTTGCGGAATATACGAACTCTCTAGAACCGCTCTTCGCGGGAACCAAACCAGACACCACAGAAGAAAATATTCAGTCCCGGATTCGCGGTTGCCTGCTGATGGCTCTCTCCAACAAGTTCTTGGCTTTGGTGCTCACCACAGGCAACAAATCGGAGATGGCCGTGGGCTACTGCACGCTTTATGGCGACATGGTCGGCGCGCTGGCTGTAATCGGCGACCTGGTAAAATCTCGCGTCTACGCCCTCTGTCGCTGGATCAACCGTGATCATGAGGTGATTCCCCACTCGATTCTCGATAAGCCGCCCTCGGCAGAGCTGCGACCAGACCAGAAGGACACCGACTCGCTGCCGCCCTATGAGATTTTGGATCCTATTCTGGAAGCCTATGTCGAGCACTATGAGACCCCCGAGCAGATCGCCCTGACAAACGGAATTCCCATCGAACTCGTCCAACAAGTGGTACACCTGGTGGAACGTAGCGAGTACAAGCGCCAGCAGGCCGCTCCAGTTCTGAAAGTCACCTCCAAGTCGTTTGGCATGGGCCGCAGATTTCCCATTGCCGTCAAAGTTCAGGTATAAGCTAGAGGTTGGGAGCCTTCCCGCAATTTAGCTTTTTGCACAGCTTAAGGAGAAACAGCTTGATCCGTCCGTCAGCCCGTTTTGCCAGCGCCCTGGCGCTGTTCGCGTTGTCTCTGCCCGTCATCCAGGCCACGGCACAAGAGAATGTGCCCGCAGCACCAGAGTCTTCCACAACCGTCCCATCCGGACCAGCCCCTGCAGCAGTACCTGTCTTTCCAAAACCCGATCCAGCAAACTTTACAGCCGCTTTACCCACTAAAGAGACGGTCGATGCCTTCTTGCAGGCCAGTTGGGGCTACGATGAGAGCCGCGTCTGGGAGGTCTGGGCCATCCAGAAAACTCCTGCAGAAGGAATCAGTAAAGTGACTATTCTCCTCGGCGACAAGACGGGAAAACAAAAGTCGACTGTTGCTGAGTTCTTTGCTCTTCCTGACGGCAAGCACATTATTGCCCAGAGCGATATCCTTCCTTTTGGAGAGCATCCTTTTACCGACTACCGCGCCATAGCCCAGCAACGCGCCGACGGGCCGTATCGCGGCTCGGCAATGAAGGATTTGGAAATGGTTGAGTTTGCCGACTTCCAATGCCCCCATTGCAAGGAAGCACAGGCCAATATGGAGAAGCTAGCTGTCGATTTCCCCAAGGCCCGCCTAGTCTTCCAGAGCTTTCCGCTGATCAGCATCCATCCCCAGTCGGCTCGCGCATCTGCTTATGGCGTTTGCGTGGCTAAGCTGGGCGGAAGCAGTGCCTTCTTCACCTTTGCCGCATCCGTGTTTGAAGGCCAGGAAGGGTTGGCAACAGAAGATGGGGCCACACTGACTCTGAACAGTTCTGTAACCAAGGCCGCACTTGACCCGGCCAAGATCGCGGAATGCGCCACCACACCCGCGACCAAGGCTACCGTCGACGCCCAGGTGAAGCTGGCTCAAGACCTGAACATCAATCAGGTGCCGGTACTACTGATCAACGGACGCCATGTACCCGCCAACGCCGCCTACGACACGATCAAGCAGATCATCCTCTTCCAGGCCAAACTGGATGGAGTGTCGGCACAATAATACCGGCAATCCAAACCAATGTAGTGTAAGCCCAAAGCCCCATGGCAAGCGCGATTCCGATCAAAGGGATTGCCATTGCCTTGGGGCTTTACTTTGTGTTGAGCTGATCTCACTGCCATTCGCACAGTCTCGTTACTGCGCCGATGCGCTCTTATCTATCCGCATCATCGGCGAATGTCCGGCAGCTTGTGTCCCGCGGACTACATGGGGCGTGATAAGAATAAGCAGCGATGCGTAGCTTTTCTGGGTATCTTTGCCGGTCGTATCGTTCAGACCAGGAATCTCGCTGATTCCTGGCACGCCACTGATGGCCCGGGTCTCCGACTTATCCAGATCGCTAATCAACTCAACTGTCTCGCCCTGTTTGAGCGTCACTACGCCGGAATAGGAGCGATTGTTGAGAATGGGATTTCCATTGATGGAGCCTCCGGCGAGGGCGGTAATTTTCATGTCGATCTTGAGCGCCACGTCGCTGCCACGCATCACTTTGGGGGTCGCCTTGAGAGTCAGGCCCAAATCCTGATACTCAATCATCGGAATATTCGGCACACTGCTTCCGTAGGAAGCCAACAGCGAAGACAAGGCGCTGGAGGTTCCAGCTCCGGTCAGCCCCGCAATAGCCGGTGAGCTGGGCGACAAACTCGAGAACGAAGATGTCTGGATGGGGTAGCGTGTGCCGGAGCGTAACGTCGCATCGTCGCCATCACCCATCCGCAACTTCAGATCATCGAGTTCGCGTGAGTCCGAGGAGTTCAAGTTCAGGTTGACGGTGGCTGTGCCAGGAGAGAGTGCCGAAAGCGTCTTTCCACCGCCAAACAGTGCGCCGCCGTTGGTGAGCAGTGAACTGGAGATTTGACCGGAAGCCGCCAGAATCGCCAGAATTGCCAACGGATCGTCGGGTGAGGCCAAACCAGAAGAGATAATTTGCTGTACCAGCGCCTGATTTGCGTTCAGCAGGGACTGCTCCTCGGCATAAACATTAACAACAGTCATCGACTGAGGCGGACGGACTCCAGTGTTGCTCTGGTTAGTATGCGCAAGCTGGATCATCCGCACTTCGAGAAAGACCTGGCTCCGGCCGTCAAGCAGCTCACGCATAGTGGCATTGAAAGCATTCAACGTCATCTCCGGTGCATGAAGTGTAATGGTTCCGGCGGAAGGCTCAGTCACCGCCTGCTGCACATTGAATACGTTCTTGGCCAGATTACCCACATCGGTCAATTCTTCCTTGGTCAGACCCGAGAGATAAACTGTCTCCATTCCCTGGCGCAAAAACTGCTGACGATTCTCCTTGGTATCGTAGACAACCAGCACCCTGTGGGCATCAAGCGGGACATAAAAGGTTGTTGTCACCATGCCCACAACTCGCGCCGCCGCATCCCAGTCAACATTGTCCAGATCCAACCGGGTCTGGGTCATGCGAACACTGTTGTCTATGTTGGCATCAATTCCGTATGACTTGAAGACCTGCCGAATAATCTGGCCCTGGTCGGCACGCAGGTGAAAGCTGTGAAGCTCCCTGGAAGAAACCAGCGGCTCGAGCCCTCCGGCTGTACGCGCACCCTGCTCATAGATTGGCCTTTGCTCCCCTCGTAGGGCATCGTCTCCAAGTTCGTAGATGTGCTGGTTCAACTGGACACTCCCCGGCTCCAGTTCGAGTCCGTGGGCCAGGGTTGCCCGCGCCGCCTCCGTTTTGCCCATCAAGCGATCTTTAGCAGCAGACTGAATTAGTGCCGTCACGGCATGGCTACGAGCTACTGTGGCTGCGAGCGGGTAGTTAGCATTGTCAGGATCAAGTGCAACCGCCTGCATATAGCCACGCAACGCCGCCTCAAATTCACCCTTCTCATAGAGTTTGCTCGCATCAAGATAGAGTTTCGCCGCCCGCCGACGATCTGAGTTCCGTGCTTGCTTGGTCTGGCTGCTGTTATGGGCAGAAGTGTCTGGTGGGGTTGCATTTTTAGTCGCGTTTGTAGGCAGCGCCGACTGGGCCAGTCCGGCGCTCGTTGCCATCGCCGTGAGCATTACCGCAGTGCAATAGAAACTAAATGGCAAGGAGTGCGGCTTCATTGCGTACCCTCTGTCTGCGCCAGCAGATCGGCCAGCGACGATGCACAGACCTCCGGCTTGAGTTCGAGCAGAGCCTCGAAGCTATAGTTGCCCGTAGCGATGGCAATCACGGGCAGGGAGTTGGCACGTGCCGCCTCAATGTCTCGCGGAGTGTCGCCAACCACGCAGACGCGGGCATCCGCCCCAGCAATCTCTCTCGCCTTTTTTGCCGCATTGCCAATCAGTTCGGCGCGGATGGGAAAATGGTCGCTGAATCCTCCAAAGCGAAACCACTCGCGTAGCCCCGCCTCTTCAATCTTGATCCAGCCGATCATCTCCAGATTGCCGGTGGCCACGCCCAAAAGCGCGCCCTTTTGGGTCAAGTGGCACAGGGCATCTTTCACTCCCGGCATCAACCGTAGATGCATCTGGTCCCTCTGCTCGGCAACCAACATACACATGGCATTGCGGATCGCGGCCAACTGCGGCTCCAACACCTCTGCGGGGATACCCGCCTGACGGCAGGCTGCGTTCAGGATACCCGTATCCGTGTTGCCGTGGACTGAAACGCCGTCCAGCGTGATCGCAAACCCCGTAACCCGCCGAACGCTAGGAACGAACGAGTCCATGTGGATGCGGTCAGGGTCGCGTAGCAGGGTACCATCGATATCGAAGAGGTACGCGTCCTGCCCATCCCAGGCAAAGCCCCGCTCGATCCGCACGCGTGCTTCGTGGGCTTGTGAAGTGGTCTGCATATTTTCAGTTTAATCGCCAGTGCTGGCGATCGCTCTGATTACAAGACGCTCCGTGGATAGTGAACGTTTGAAAGTAATGAGACTTGCGTGCACCTAACAACAGTTACCCCTGGCGATAAAACTGGCGGGCCGCGCTGAAAACAGGACGTTCGCTGCGCGGCGGACGCTTGAGCGTGGCGCGCACTTCGGTCAGTTGCAACCCTAGTTCGGCCATGGTGCGGCTGAGCGTGTTACGGTGCATCCCCAGTTCTTCGGCCGCTTTGCACTGGTTTCCCCGGTGTGTTACCAACACTTCACGCAGGAACTGCTTCTTAAACTCGCGCACGGCGTCTTCGTAGCCTACGCCGCTTGAGCGCATTTGGGTCACCAGGCTGTCCAGTTCTCGTTTCACGTTCACCTCAACTTGCATTCATAGTTTGCCACAATTCCCAGGGACGCGCCGTGCCACTAATCACGCTCAACTGCTTCCGTTATGCATCCACTTAGGCGACTCTTCTTCCAGAATCTTAAGTCCCACTAGAACATGCTGGGCCAAATCGTGCGGGCTCATGCGCGTACTTAAATGACAGGCTCCGAAAAATAGTTTGGGCAATCTGGCCTCAGTCAGCCAGTGAGCACGCGGGAAAAAAGCAACTGTCACCAAAATCACAAGCGTCACCATCAGCGCGCCTTGAAAGAAACCAAAGGCGGCTCCTGCCAGCCGGTCCAGGCAACCTAAACCCATTCCATGCAAGGTTTTCGACAGCAGGGCACCAGCCAACGCGAACAACCCCATTACAAAAAGCGCAATCAACAGAAATGCAATCACATTGGCCGCCGGTCCTACGTGCACTGCGTGCGAAATCACCGCGGCGACTCGGCCGTAATTCCAGGCTGCCAGCGCAAGACCAAGCAGTAAACCGGCCAGCGAACAGAACGAACGAAAGAAGCCCTGTTTAAGCCCGCCCAGAACGGCAAGCGCTATGACCAACACGATCACTATGTCTTCCCACTCCATATTCCGCTCCGGCGGGCTTAACAGCAAGCAACAACTGTGCCCTACATTTCCAGATTATGCCCGGTCAAGCGGCGGAAGGCCTCCAAATACTTGGCCTGCGTCCGCTCCACAACCTCGACCGGTAGTTCCGGCGCAGGCGCCTGTTTGTTCCAATGGATTGTTTCAAGATAATCGCGCACGAACTGTTTGTCGAATGAAGGTTGCGCTCCGCCCGGCTTCCAGGCTGCGGCTTCCCAGAAGCGCGAGGAATCCGGCGTCAACACCTCATCCGCAAGAATCATACCTTCCGCTGTTCTGCCGAATTCGAATTTTGTGTCCGCCAAAATCAGCCCACACGACTCGGCATGTTTGGCAGCTCTGTTATAGATAGCCAGCGTCAACCGACGCAACTCCGCCGCATCGGCCGCGCCGACTGCCGCTTCAGTAGCCGCAAAGCTGATGTTCTCATCATGGGTGCCAGCCTCGCCCTTGGTGGAGGGCGTGTAGAGAGGCTCCGGCAACCGAGATCCATCCTTGAGATCGACCGGCAGAGGAATCCCGCAGACCGTTCCGTTGGACTGGTATTCCTTCCATCCAGAGCCAGTCAGGTATCCGCGCACCACGCACTCTACGGGGAACATTTCCGCCCGCTTAACCAGCATCGAGCGGCCTTCCAGTTGATCGGCAAAGGGCTGAAGCGAGGCGGGATATTCGCTAACTTCGGCTGTAATCAGGTGGTTGGGAACCAACTCCTCAAGCAACTCGAACCAAAAGAGTGATATCTGGGTCAGAATCTTGCCTTTGCCGGGAATGCCTGTTCCCAGCACATGGTCGAATGCCGAAATGCGGTCGGTGGCCACCAGCAGCAGATGCCCGTCCACCGCATACAGATCGCGAACCTTGCCTCTGCCAAGCAGAGGAGTTGCGCCCAGGTTCGTCGTCAAAAGTGCAGTCATGGGAAAACCTTCCGTAGGAGGGAACTGAGTCTTCGATTCTCAAAGCAGCGACGCACTTTGTCAACCTTTCTTCGCCGGCCTCGCAGAGAAAAATTATTCAGTGTGAAGGTTCTGAAGCAACAATGTGTGTTGTTCGAGATTTCCAAAGTCGCCAGACAATGCATGTGGTCGAATCTGCTACAAAATTGGGAGTCTCAAACCAGTTACACAGCCCTGTGATGGCCGTCACGGAATGGCCTTATATGCATAAGCGAAACTCCATTTGTCAACATGGTTCGGAGTGTGAGTACAAATGCACTCTTGGAGCCGGGAGACACGAGGTAGCCGTGGAAAGGGGAAGCCGCTGCTTGCTTCGTTTGTATAGGGAATACCAGTAGCCGCGTGCTACCGACCTCCAGCGCCGGCTACTGGCTCCCATCTATCTTGTGAACACAAGCGCCTCCGGAGAGACGTCCTCCTTCGGGGGTGTTTTTTTGTCTATTTCTCTTGCCCGTCACAGAATCGCCGCGACAACCGTGTTGCCGACGCTTTTTGAGTGGGTTGAAAGAGAATCAACAGCTGCCAGCTCCTGCTACCCTAAAACCAACCGTATGGCGAACTTCCCTCCCATCTCGACATTTTCACGAGTAACTGCGCTGGCCGCGTTGCGGCCGGTCCACGCAGCCTTTGCGTGGCTGCATAGCAATCCCAAGACGATCATGGATTGGCAAAGGGAGTTGGTGGCCATTCCCGCACCTCCCTTCGGCGAGCAGGTTCGTGCTGAGTGGCTTGCCGCGCGCTTTGTCGAGGCCGGACTCGACGCCGTTAAAATCGACGACCTCGGTAACGTCTTCGGCTGGCTGGCTGCGGCCTTGCTGCCACCGGAGAACACTGGCCCGGTGATCGTGCTTTCAGCACACATGGACACGGTCTTCCCTGCAGAGACGCCTCTGCAACCGATAGTGGATGGCGACCGGTTGGAAGCGCCCGGAGCCTGCGACAACGGGGCAGGTGTAGTGGGAATGTTGGCGATTGCTCATGCCCTGATAAAGAGCAGGACAGAATTGGCTGCACCTTTGATTTTCCTGGGTAATGTGTGCGAAGAGGGCGAAGGCGACCTACGCGGTGTACGCCACCTCTACAACCGACCCACTCTGGCTGGCCGAATTGCCGCACATATTGTGCTCGATGGTGCTGGCGCGGACTCGGCGGTAACCCAGGCTCTGGGCAGCCGCCGCTTTCGAGTCACCATGACCGGACCGGGCGGGCATAGCTTTACCGATGCAGGCACGCCGAACCCGATTGCCGCGCTTGCGATAGCACTGACTGAACTGACGCAGACTTCCCTGCCCCAGGACTCGCCCAACGAGACCTCGCGTACGACGATGAATGTTGGTACGATCAGCGGCGGCACTAGCGTGAATTCGATCCCAGAAATCGCGCAAGCTACAATCGATTTTCGCTCCACTAGCCCCGAGCAGCTTGTCCGGCTGGAAGTGCTGCTGCATCGCGCCGTTGAAGACGCCGTGGAGCATTGCAACTCGCAGGCGAAATCCTCTGGCACAAATGTCCGAGGCTTGCTGGCCTTTGCCATTGACCTGATTGGCGATCGGCCCGCCGCGCAACTGCCAGCCTCATCGCCGCTGCTGGATATGATCTTTGCCGTGGACCGCCATTTGGGTTTGCGGACCGACTTGCGCGTGGGCTCGACTGACGCTAACATCCCGCTCTCACTTGGGATACCAGCGCTATCGATGGGCGCGGGCGGCGAGGGCGGCGGCGCCCATACGCTATCTGAGTGGTATTCGGCCAAGAACCGCGAGGCCGGGCTGCGGCGCGTACTGCTGCTTACACTGGCCATGACCGGGTGGGCCGCAGAGCAATAGCGCGTCCGGCTGGCATAATTCAAAGAGATGAAGCTACGTGCCTATCTGCTGATGCTCTTCGTGGTTGCCGTTTGGGGTTCGACTTTTGTGCTTGTCAAAAGTGCACTAGGCGATGCCACCCCGGCGGCTTTCAATTTACTGAGAATGACACTGGCATTCGCGGTGCTGGGAGTGGCTTATCACCGCTATTGGCGCGAGATTCGCACTTGGCAAGTTGGAGCTGGAGCGCTGGTTGGACTTTGCCTTGGCGTGGGCTACCAGTTTCAAACCACGGGCCTGGCTCGCACTACGCCTTCTAAGTCGGCTTTTATTACCGGCTTGCTGGTGGTGCTGGTGCCATTGCTTACGCTTATTCCCGGCCTGCGCGTGCCGGGAGCGCAACGGCCGCGCTGGAATGCCTTTCTGGGCGCTGGAATGGCCTTTGTGGGGATCGTGCTGCTGACCGCGCCAGCCGTTCCCCACGCGGATGGACCTGCTTCCCTGCTGACCCAGGCGGCGTGCTTGCTTCCAGACATGACTTCGATCAATTTGGGCGATCTGCTGACGCTGGGCTGCGCCATCGGGTTCGCCTTTCACTGCGTTGCACTGAGCCACTACTCACCGCGAATAGCCTTTCAGCCGCTGGCGCTTTTACAGGTGGGCTTTTGCGCGCTCTTCATGGCGCTGAGCCTGCCGCTGATCGAGCGTCCGCAGATTAACTTGACGCCGCGGCTGGCCGTAGCCCTGGTTGTTGCAGCTGTGTTGGCCACTGCATTTGCCTTCTCCGTTCAGAGCTGGACGCAGTCGATATTGCCGCCTACGCACATGGCGCTGCTATTGACCATGGAACCAGTCTTCGCGTGGGTCACTTCTTTTCTGATAATGGGCGAGCGGCTTGGCTTGCGGCCAGCCTCGGGCGCGCTGATGATACTGGCGGGCATTGCCCTGACCGAACTGATGCCGTTGCCTCATGTGCCTACCGCGCATGAGGCGTGATAAGTGTCGGAAACAGGAAAAGTATGGCAAGCGAAGACGCGCGGCTTTGCGTCCAGTACGTGAATTAGCAGCTCAGATTGCTTTGAGGTGAACGAAAAATGTGCTCTCGCCTTTCTCTCGCAGTTCTTGCCAGCGTCTTTCTCTGTTCGTTGCCTCTCTGTGGACAGATTCATCGCCCTCGGCACTCGCGCTTTCCCAACTCGCCGTCTAATGATCCTCAGTTGCAAATACCGACAGACCAGGCGCAATCATGCTTTGTGCCGGACGGCAGCCCTAGCGCCTACGAGCAATTCCAGCAGTTCGACACTTTTCCGCAGCCTGCGAGCAAGGGCTATTTGTGCATCGCCATTCCGGCGGGCGGAACCTTTGTCATCGACCATCTCTTTGCCGAAGCAGATTACGACCAAGCGCTGCCCTTCGGAGCCGAGTGGTATCTCAACACAGTCGTTGGAGACTATGAGTCGATGGTTGGCTTTACGGCGAACAGGGCAGGTTCCTTTACATTGAATCCGCATTACGTGCTTTCGCAGCCGGTTCATATCGCGGTGACGGGAGGAACCAGAGTGACTCTGATCATGCACAACTACTACGTGAGCGCCACGAGTTCGATTACAGAGACGCCGGGAACCGCGAGTCTGCTGCTGATTGGGCACTGGGAGCAATAGCGCAGCTACGCTCCGCCGCGGAACTGGATGATGCGACGGCGGTCGCGCTTGGAGGGACGATGCTCCGGCAAAGGCGCATATTGCTGCATTGCCTTGCGTTCTGCTATTGCTTTGGCACGAGCGACAATGCTCTCTTCGCTCTCACGGAAAAGCGTCTGCGCCACCGCCGCAGGACCGCGCATCTGGCTCAGCGCGAGCACTTCAATTTGAAAGTCGCCGCCTTCGTTTTTCACTTCCAAACGATCGCCGACATGGACATCGCGCGACGGCTTGGCTTCGTGGCCGTTGGAGCTGATGCGGCCCAGATCGCAGGCCTTCGAGGCCAGCGCACGCGTCTTGAAGAATCGCGCCGCCCAGAGCCATTTATCGATGCGTATTGAATCCATGAATTCCACCTGCGGTGGGGCCATACGGCGCTTGCTCGCCAGTAGTTCGTAATTTCCCAGGTCCCAAAGGCGGGACCTGGGACACCCTCTCATCGTGTTATTTCAAGGGAACCCACTCGTAGCCGCTGCCTTTGGCGGTGATCCGTCCCATGCCGGGGAAGGCCAGATGCGCGCCTGCTAGCACGACTCCCTGCCTCTCTGCTTCCCGGAATACCTCGACACGATTGGCTATAGCCTTTGTGCTATCCGTGTCGAATACCACGGCCACCTCTGGCCGCGCGAACTGCACTCCGCCATAGTGGATCAGGTCTCCGATGAACCAAACCGCATCTTTGCCTTTGCCGATCTTGTAGACCGTGTGACCCGGCGTGTGTCCTGCCTGCGTGAGCGCTGTGACGCCCGGGAAGGGCTCTTCGCCGGGAGCAAAGGGCTTGCAGGCTCCCGCTGCCTCATAGGGAGCCAATACGGCCTTCAGCATCTCCAGGTTTTGCTTGTGGTCTGGGTCGTTTGCCTGTACGGGGTCCAGGGCGTGGTCGTACTCCGCTTTGGCCATACGCACGGTCGCATTCGGGAAGGCGCGCTTTCCATCCGCTGTAAGCAGATTGCTCACATGGTCGAAGTGCATGTGAGTGATCAACACCGCCTCAATCGACGCCGGATCGATACCCGCCTGCTGCATCATCGGCAGCAGATGCCCCATGGAACCGCCGTAAGCGTCGCCCTTGGACCCGGCATCGATCAGGAAGGTGTGCTTGCCGGTGCGCACGACAAATGCATTCACAGAGGTATGCACCGGACCGGTCTTGCCGAGCAACTGCTTGATTCCCGCCTCGTCGATTCCCTTCAGCAGACTGGTGTCTAGATTTAGAAAGCCGTCCTGGAGCGCTGTCACTTCCGCCGCGCCGATCTGGAAGCTTTGATATCCCTTGGAATCCTGCGCAGTCAACCCAAGCGGGAGCAACAACGCCAGCAACATTACCTTCATTACTTTGTTCATCGAGTGCCTCCTGTCTATGATACCGTTCGATATAAATATAGCCGCACCGATTAATGCTCTGCCTTCTTCAGGTGCATTTGCGGCACGACCGCCTGCGGTGGGGCAGACGGGGAAGGGTACCCTACCCCCCGGTATTCTGGACATAAGGCACTTGTTTTCATCTAGATACATCATGCGTGTCGCTGTAAAATCGTCATTCTACAGGGGGTTACCCGCAGAATCTTCACACCAAAGGGGTTACGGGCATTTCACCGGAGTTTTGAGGTCCTGACGCGGCCAACCGACACTGGAACGCCGTCGATTTGGCTCACAAATGAGAAACACTATGGATGATTGTGCTCCAAGGCTGAGTAATTATCTGCAAACACCGGCCATTTGCGGTGGGCCAAACGGCGCTCGCGCGCCAGAAGCTCGCAGTTTCCCATATCTTAAAATCAAGACTTGGGGCACAGCTCCAGTCATCAGGCGTTAGACGCGGACTGACTTGACAGCCATAATTGGAAGATTACCACTAGGAGAAAACGCGATGCCTATGAAGAATCCTCCACGAAAACCAAGCAAACGGTATCCTTCATAGATACCGTTTGTTCTGGTTTCATCAACCTAAAGCTGTCCGCGCATATCTTAATTAAGCACCGGCTTCTTCAAGGAAACGCACCACCGATTCTATGCCAAGCTCAAAGTTCTTGAGGTGGAACTTTTCGTTAGGGGCGTGGATGTTGTCGTCGGGGAGGCCGAAGCCCATCATGACGCTGGGGATGCCGAGATGGCGGTCGAAGTCGCCGACGATGGGGATGGAGCCGCCGGAGCGGATGAAGACCGTCTTCTTACCCCAGACCTCTTCCAGAGCGCGGGTGGCCGCCTGGATGTAGGGGTTGTCGACGCGAATGAGGCAGGGGTCGCCGGAGTGGATTAGCCGCACATCGACATCGACGCCAGCGGGGGTGATCTTTCCGACGTAGTTCTTGTAGAGTTCAAAGGTCTTGGTCGGAGTCATGCCGGGAACCAGGCGCATGGAGACTTTGGCGAGGGCTTTAGCGGGAATGACCGTCTTTGCGCCTGCGCCGATGAAGCCGCCGGGGATGCCGTGCACGTCGAGCGTGGGGCGCGCCCAGGTGCGCTCCAGCACAGAGTAGCCAGCCTCGCCGACCAGTGTGCGCGAGCCAACCTCGGTGATGCGGTAGTGCTCCTCGTTGAATGGCAGGCTGCGCCACGCGGCCAGCTCTTCAGGGCTGGGCGGAATGATGTTGTCGTAGAAGCCGGGGATGAGGATGTGGCCTTCTTCGTCTTTAAGGCGGGCGAGCATCTGCGCCAGAGCCATGAAAGGATTGGGGGCAGCGCCGCCGTACATGCCGGAATGGAGGTCGGTTTTGGCTCCGCGAACTTCAAGCTCGGTGTAGATCATGCCGCGCAGTCCTACGCAGAGGGTGGGTAGGCCGGGAGCAAATAGTTCGGTGTCAGAGACCAGGGCAAAGTCTGACTTGAGCTCTGGCGGCTTGGAGGCGACGAAATCGGCAATTCCCTCCCCTCCCACCTCTTCTTCACCTTCGAAGAGAACGCGGACGTTGAGGGGCAGCTTGCCGTTTGCGGACATAAGCGATTCCAGCCCTTTGATCTGCGCCCAGACCTGGCCTTTGTCGTCGCAGGTGCCGCGACCGTAGAGGTTGCCGTCGCGCTCGGTGGGTTCAAAGGGAGGCGAAATCCACTCGTTTTCGGGATCGACGGGCTGCACGTCGTAGTGGCCGTAGAAAAGTGCGGTGGGCTTCGTGGCGGCATGAAGCCAATCGCCGTAGATTAGCGGATGGCCCTGGGTTTCGATGAGGCGCACGTGCTCGAAGCCGATGCGGGTAAGCTCGGCGGCGATGAACTCAGCGGCGCGGCGGCAATCGGCTTTATTCTCTGGCAGAGTGGAGATGGAAGGAATGCTCAGGAGGGACTTCAGTTCATTCAGAAAGCGAGGGTAATTCTGGCGGGCGTAAGTTACAGCTGGTGAAGACATGGGTGTACTCCTTCATGTAGTAGATCAACATGAGAAGTATAGCCCGTTCAGGAGATTGGCTTAATGTCCTTTGTTCCAACAGGCGCTGGTGCTGCTGGAAGGCGAGCTGCCGGATTCAGAGCCAGGGTAGAAGGTTCCGCTGCAATCGGCATACCAGTTGGTCACGCTGGCATCGACGTTACTGCAATGGCCCACATCATCGCATACGTGCTTGGTGCCTAACTGGGCGTTGTAGTCGTGGCCGTTGCCGACGCCGCCGCCACTGTACGATCCCGCTCCTGTGATGGCGCGAGAAGTCTTTTGGATGGCGTTGAAGTTTGCGTCACTATTCTTTTTCCAGGATTCGAAGCGGGACTGGGACTCCGCATCCTGTTGTTTGGCCCGCGCGATGGTGGTTTGCGTGACGGCATTCGATTCACGAATCACATTTCCAGCCGTGTCATTGCACTCGCGAGCAAAACGCTGGAGCCATTGCTGGTTCATCTGGAAGGAACCGAGCATCGTGTGCATGGCTGCGGCGGCCTGCGTGCTTTCAGCGGGAGCGGCCAGATAGCCGGCGATGCGATAGATCAACCACAGCGAGACTGGCCCGCCCTGCTGCCAAGCCTGAAGCGTGATGGCATAAACATAGCCGATGCGATCACCGCATTTGAATGACAGCTCGCCGACATCGACGTGAATCTGCTTTCCCTCGGCGCGGGCAATCGGGCCGAATTGATTGTTCAGGTCCTGTGTCTGGCCGGGAATGATGCCTCCATGAAAATCGGTCGCCGCAGAGCAATAAATCCGCTGGACATATTCCTGAGCCGCCTGCGGAGCGGGGCGATAACGCTGCACCAGCAGTTTGCCTCCCCATGCCGATGGAATCGCCGTGCCTTCGCGTGAGGACATGGCGTTGGGAACTTGCCGGATCGCGATTCGGGGATCGTCCATGAACATTTGAACGCCACCGCTGGGCGATTGTGCGTGGATCACGTAATGCGGCTCGATGCGCGTGGTTCGCTGAGTACCGCCGGTAACTTGCCAGCCGTGCGGCAAAGAGGCTGAGTAAGCACCTTCAGCCGGATCGTTCCACGGGGTGTAAGAGAGAGCCGGTGCGCCCTGGCGATGGGGCTGGCTTACGGATGGAGCGCTTTTTTGCGGCTGCCGGACGGGAACTATATTGCCGTTTGAGTTTGTGGAATAGGACTGCCCAAAACCCGCGCTCACTGCGATTGAACCCGCCAACATTAGTTGCAGCGTCGTCGCCGGAAGATTGAAATGCATTGCTTACCTCCACAATTCGCAGAGACAGGATAAAACCGGCACACATTGTTGATCGCATTTGTCATCGGGCAGAATTCGCGCTTGTGTCCCATCTGGGCAAGAGTGGGCGCCGGTAACCAAATTGGGAGGGTGGCACAGTATCCTCAAGATAGATGCCTCCGATTCTCAATGCACAATCCGTGACCAAGCAGTTCGGCGCCAAGCCACTCTTTCAGAACATTTCTCTCACCGTCGAAGAAGGCGACCGCATTGGCCTGATCGGTCCCAATGGGGCGGGCAAGTCCACTCTGCTGGCGATTTTGGCCGGACAGCTTGAACCGGACTCCGGCGAACTGGCTGTGCGCAAGCGTGCCCGCGCGGCCTATGTGCCTCAGGACTCACGCTTTGCCGCAGGACTCTCGATCCGTCAGGTTTTGGAACATGCGCTGGCCAAGGCGCACGTTAACGAATCCGAACGCGAGGGGCGGCTGCGTGAACTGAGCGGACGAGCCGGATTTGCAGACCTGACAGCCGAGGCGGCGTCTCTTAGTGGCGGCTGGAGGAAGCGGCTGGCCATCACCGAGGCGCTGGTTAGCGAGCCAGAAGTCATGCTGCTGGACGAGCCGACCAACCATCTTGATTTGGCGGGGATCGAGTGGCTGGAAGAGCTGCTGACTTCATCTTCATTTGCCGCAGTCACGGTGAGCCACGACCGCTATTTTCTGGAATCGACTTCAAGCCAAATCGTTGAACTGAATCAGATTTTCGCCGATGGATTGCTACGCGTAAAAGGAAACTTCAGCCGTTTTTTGGAAGAAAAGCAGGCTTATCTGGAAGCGCAAAATCGACAGCAAGAGAGCCTGCGCAACCAGGTGAAGACCGAGATCGAGTGGCTCAGGCGCGGACCCAAAGCGCGGGCGACCAAATCCAAGGCCCGCATCGACACTGCGAACGCGATGATTGGCCAGTTGGCGGAGTTGAATGCGCGAACCGCGGTGAACACGGCGGGGATCGACTTTGACGCGAGCATGCGAAAGACCAAGCGGCTGGTGGAATTCAAAGATGTGGCCTGCGATGTGCCCAGTGGCGACTCTCCCGACGAGACGGGAAGACGCCTGTTTACAGGATTGAATTTTATTCTTACGGCAGGGATGAAGGTCGGGCTCGTCGGCCCGAACGGCAGCGGCAAGACGACGCTGTTGCGGCTGCTGCGCGGCGAGATCGAGCCAGCCAAGGGATCGATTCGCCGTGCCGATGCGCTGCGGCTGGTCTACTTCAGCCAGATGCGCGAACTGGATGAGAGCCTCACGCTGCGTCGTGCACTGGCTCCGGAAGGCGATGGGATTCTCCATCAGGGACGCATGGTGCACGTGGCAAGCTGGGCGGCGCGTTTTCTGTTTACCAGCGAGCAACTGAACCAACCGGTGAGAAACCTGAGCGGCGGCGAACGGGCGCGGGTGCTGATAGCCAAATTGATGCTGGAGCCAGCCGACGTTCTTCTGCTGGACGAACCGACCAACGATCTGGACATTCCGACGCTGGAGATTCTGGAAGAAAATCTGCTTGATTTCTCTGGCGCTCTGGTTCTGGTGACGCATGACCGATATCTGTTGAATCGCGTCTCTTCTACCGTGCTTGGCCTAGACGGACGGGGCCACACGGGGCGCTTTGCCGATTATGCGCAGTGGGAAGATTGGATCGCAGAGCAGGATCAATCGGCGGACAAGAAGACGGACCGCAAGGCGGACGGCTCCAGTTTAGCGCAGCAAACCGGCACGGCATCGAACTCGGGATCGAAGAAGAAGCTCTCCTACATGGAAGCGCGCGAGTTCGCGGCTATCGAAAAGAAGGTTGAAATCTCCGATACGCGTCTGGCCGCCGCCCGCGAGCGCGTTGAGCAGCCGGAGATTGCTACCAACGCCACCGCGCTGCAGGAGGCGCTGGCTGAGCTCGACGCGGCGCAGCATGAAAACGACGCGTTGTATGTGCGCTGGGCGGAGTTGACAGAGAAGGCGGGATAGATGGCCAAGCTGTACTGCCACTTGCCTGCTCCACAGATTTCTTGAAGTTAACGTTTTCATTTATGATCCGCTCGTAGAGGAAGTTTGATCATGCGATTCAAGCAATTCCAGTTTTTTTATTTGGCGCTTGTTTTGAGCTGCGCGAGTTGGGCGCAGACGGCTCCAGAGCCAGTCAACCCTCATGCAACGCCAGAGGCACGGGCGCTGCTGGCTTATCTGGATTCGATCTCCGGCAAGGCGACGATTGCCGGGCAGCATAACTATCCCAATGAGGGCGCACGCTGGACTGACATGGCCTATGACCTGACGGCCAAATATCCGGGGCTCTTTGGCGGAGACTTCGGATTTTCTGGCGGCGAGGACAAGGACTCAACACTTTCGCGCCCAGCGATGATCGAAGAGGTGAAGCGGCAGTACCGGAACGGCGCGGTGGTCACGCTGACCTGGCATGAGGTGAGACCTACGGATAACGAGCCGGTCACCTTTCGCGACAGTGTCCAGGGCCATCTGACTGACACTGAGTGGAAGGAGTTGCTCACCCCAGGCAGTCCACTCAATCTCCGCTGGTGCGCGCAGGTGGACGTGGTTGCAGGCCACCTGACACAATTGCGCGACGCTCACGTGCCGGTACTCTTCCGCCCTTACCACGAGATCAATGGCAACTGGTTCTGGTGGGGCGGCCGACCGGGCCGGGAGGGGTCGGCAGCACTCTATCGGCAGATGTATGATCGCTTCGTCAACGTGCATCACCTGGATAACCTGCTGTGGGTGTGGAATGCGAACTCTCCGAACGGCAACAATGCTGGGCCGATAGCCGACTATTATCCAGGGGCGCAGTTTGCCGATCTGGTCACCATGGACAACTACGGCGAGTTCAAACAGGAGTACTACACTAGCATTCTCGCGCTGGCTGATGGCAAACCAATCGCGCTGGGCGAGGTAGGCAGATTGCCCTATCCGTGGGTTCTTGAAAAGCAGCCGTGCTGGACTTACTTCATGGATTGGAGCGAGTTTATCCAGAAGGCCAATCCGCTAGATTTGGTGAATGCCGTCTATCACGCGCCGCAGGTTCTCACCCGCGACGATCCACGGCTAGCCGGTCCGCTGGCAGCGATCCGCAAGGCTGCGCCATAACAAATTACCTGCACATTACCGACCAAACCCGCCGCAATCCCCGCTCCAGCGCAATAAATTGCAGAGACCATCGTTGCGACCCTTTGGTGTTTTGCCTGGTAACAGGGTAGATTGAAGGTGAGCTGCAAGGAAGCCTTGATGGAAAACGCAGAGAAGGTCCTGATTGTCGAAGACGAACCCAACGCTTTGATGGGGTTAGCTGAGCTGATCTCTGGCTGGGGATACCGCACCGAAACTGCGCGCGACGGCATTGAGGGCTGGGAGAAGGCGCTGGCCTGGGATCCGGCAATTGTGGTTACCGACCTGAAGATGCCAAGGCTAGACGGCATCGGACTGCTCGAAAAACTCTCTGCTGAAGGCTCTGGTATTAACGCCAACGTGGCCGTGGTGATGCTGACCGCAATGGGTTCGATTCAGTTGGCCGTGGACGCGATGAAGATGGGCGCGTACGACTTTCTGCAAAAACCTGTAGATGCCACACGGCTCAGAACCATTCTGGCCAACGCCACGCGGCAACGCGAGACCGCTATTGAGCTGGAGATTGCGCGCCGCCGTCTGCGGGAGACCGGAGTGCTTGGCTCGATGGTGGGCAGTTCGCGGGCTATGCGCGAAATCTTTGGGCTGATCGAACAGATTGCGCCGTCCAATGTATCGGTGCTTATCACCGGCGAGAGCGGCACGGGCAAAGAGCTGGTGGCGCGCACGCTGCACGATTTGAGCCCGCGCAAATCACGTCCATTTGTCGCGGTCAACTGCGCGGCGATTCCCGAAACGCTGATTGAGAGCGAGATTTTTGGTCACGAGAAAGGCGCATTCACCGGCGCGGTGGACAGGCGCGCGGGCTGCTTTGAACTTGCCAATGGCGGCACTCTGCTTCTAGATGAGATTGGTGAAATGCCCCCTGCAACCCAGACCACTCTGCTGCGAGTTCTGGAGGAGCGGAAGCTAAGGCGGCTGGGCGCGCGCAGCGAGCAGGAGGTGGATGTGCGGGTGCTGGCCGCCACTAATCGCGACCCCGGTCAGGCCGTCGCCCAGGGCCATCTGCGGCAAGACCTCTACTACCGGCTGAACGTTTTCAATATCGCGATACCGCCATTGCGTGAGCATATGGAAGACCTGCCGGCAATGGCGGAAGCGATGCTGGTTCAAATGAATCAGAAGCATGGCCGCTCTGTTGCCGGCGTGGCCGCCTCATTGCTGGACCGTTTGATGGCTTACGACTGGCCGGGGAACGGTCGCGAACTGCGCAACACCATCGAGCGTGCGGTGATTTTGTGTGCGGATGGAGCGCCGCTCGATGCAGGTCATTTGCCCGCAGGTTTCGGTAAGGCACAAACGCAGGCCGCGCAGGTTATGGATGCAGGCGTGGTGCCGGTGCGCGTGGGCTCGACAGTTGGCGATATGGAACGATTGCTGATTCTACGCACTCTGGAAGCTACCGGGCAGAACAGGACCCGCGCTGCGGAAATTCTGGGCGTGAGCCTGAAAACCATGCACAACAAGCTCAAGGAGTATAGCAACGTCCGCGAAGAGGTTGGCAGCTAGTCCATGCGCCTGAAAACCAAACTCGTTCTGGCCATCACCTTGCTGGTGTTTCTGATTGCCGGACTGTTGTCGCTGGTATATGTGAGCCAGTTGCTGGACGCGGCCGTGAAGCAATCTTACGACACCAACTACATGGTGGCCGACCAGGTAAAGTTTGCTTTGCAAAATGCCCTGGAGACCGGGCTCAAGGACCGCAAGGTCGATCCCAACAATCCGGTGGAGTTGCGCAACCTGGCGGCTTCGGCGGTGCGCGACAATGCCCCACTGCAGGCCGTGATCGACTCCGTGAACCGCTACTCCTTGACGGTCTACGACATCAACATTGGCGACAGCCGGCAGAGCACGCTGCTCAGCACCAATCACGAAAACCAAGACAAGCCGCTGCCAACGCGCACCAATTACAAAGAGCTTCTGGACGCAAATCCTATCCAGCGAATGCAAGCTGTCTTTGGCCCACCCAAGGTTTTTGATGTGGTGGTGCCTCTGGAGCGCAATCGAGCGCTCTTTGCTACTGTGCACGTTGGAGTGCGCACCACGTTTTTACGCGCCGTCTATGAGCCGTGGCTTTCTGCAACTCTGACACTGATGGAAATCGTGCTGGGTGCGGCGTTAATCGTGGCCTTTCTTCTGGGTAATTTGGCGTTAGAACCGCTGGAGGATATCAGCCTGCAACTCGACTATTGGACTGCGGGTGAGGCTTCAAGTCAAGCTGATGGAGAGAATGATAAGGCTCCCGATCAAGACACGGCAGTCCAGGTCTCCAACAAAATCGAGATGATTGGCCAGCGCATGCGCAACGTGGAAGAAGTCTTTTCGGCGTTGAAGGAGAATCTGAATCAGTTTCTCGGCAACCTGCAGGATGGAATTCTGCTATTCACGGAAGATGGGAAGGCTGTACTGGTCTCCGAGGCGGCGAGGCGGCTTCTCAACGTGGATCGGGGCAGCCTTCTGGGTCAGAGTGCGCAGGAGATTTTCGACGAAACGACCGTGCTGGGCAAAACCCTGATCGATGCCTTCGAGGCCAGCTCTCCTCTGGTCAAAAAGGAGGTACAAACTGAAACATGGCGCAGGATTGAAGTTTCGCTGGACTTTATCCACGACAGCAATAGCAGCCACGGCTTAGGCGCGCTGGTGACGCTGCACGATCTGGAATCGGTGGAGCAGATC
>CAYPYJ010000066.1:0-21005 GCA_964414945.1 uncultured Occallatibacter sp. | reverse complement strand
AACTTGAGAGTATTTGAAAACAATCGCTGTCTTCCGTGCCTCAGGTAGACGCTGAAGACAAGGTCTGAGCGGGGCACAAAAGCCCGTGCGAGCGGATAGCGAGCGTTTGGCCTTACCGCAGGTGGTGGTGGATACAATCAGACTGACGATGATTCAGTACCTCTATCTAGGCCGGGTCAGTTACGAAGAAGCTCTGCGCCTCCAGGCGGAGGTCGCAGAGCTGGTCGCTGAAGGCCGCCTGCGCAACGTGCTTCTCTTGCTCGAACATCCACCGGTGCTTACGCTGGGTCGTAACGCGGACCGGGCCAATATTCTGGCGTCAGAGGAGTTGCTGGCCAGCCGCAGTGTCACGGTTCACGAAATCAACCGAGGCGGCGACGTGACGTATCACGGCCCCGGCCAGTTAGTCGGCTACCCAATTTTCGACCTGCGCACACTGCGCACCGTCAGCGGCGGACGCATGGGCCCCGTGGATTTTGTGCGCGGCATGGAAGAGGCTCTGATTCGCATGTGCGGAGGCTTTGGAGTGCGCGCCATCCGCATCTCAGGCTTAACTGGCGTGTGGTGCCTTCCTATGGAGAGCGGCGGCAAGGAACGAAAGATCGCCGCCATCGGCATTCATGTCGCGCGCGGCATCACCTCGCACGGCTTCGCCTTCAACGTGACTACTGATCTCGATGATTTTGCGCTCATCGTCCCCTGCGGCATTGCCGACCACGCCGTCACCAGCCTGCAACAGGAAATCAAAACTTCGGAGAGCCTCCCCACGCTCGAAGAGATAGCCCATGAGGCTGCTCGACACTTCGGCCAGGTATTCAGCGAGCAGGTGTTGGCGGTCGAATGCCTCGCCGCGCTGCGTGCTCAGGCGGATGCAACCCCGGCACAGTTTTCGGCGGAAGACACTCCCCTCCATGCTCCTGCTGAAGTGGAACATCTCCTTGGTTGCGCCGAGCGGCCGATTCGCGTTTGAAGATTCCATCCGTGCCATGCGCCGCAAGTTATAATCCGGCTTGAAGCGGGCGAGCTCTTGTATCTTCCCTGAAATGTTGCCCTGAGCGTTGCCGAACCTGCCCGCATCGCGGAGAGACCAACATGCCGACCGACGTAATCATGCCCCAGATGGGCGAATCGATCTTTGAGGGCACCATTACCAAGTGGCTCAAAAAGGCCGGGGACAAGGTCGATAAAGACGAGCCGTTATTTGAGATTTCTACGGACAAGGTGGATGCGGAGATCCCCTCACCCGTAGCCGGAGTGCTCACGGAGATCAAAGCTCAGCAAGGCACAACCGTCGAGGTCAACGCCGTGGTTGCGGTCATCTCAGACACCGGCGATGAGGCCAATAGCAGCATTGCCGCGAGTGCATCGGTCCCGGCAACAGCCTCACAATCTGCTGATATACCCGCGCCAAAGGCGCAGTTGGCCCCACCGCAGGTGGTGGCGCAGGGAAAGCAGCGTTCCTCGCCACTGGTGCGTCGCATTGCTCAAGACAATAACCTGGACCTCCGCCTGATCGCCGGCACCGGCTCGGAAGGCCGCATCACCAAAGACGATATCCTTCACCATCTGAGCAAGCATGGTCCCGGCACTCACGCGCCGCAGGCGCAGTTGGCCCCACCGCAGGTGGCGGAGGTGCCGCAGGAGCCACAACCTCTATCGAAGATGCGTTCCATCATCGCTATGCGCATGGTGGAGAGCGTTCGTATCAGCCCTCACGCGCACACGGTTTATAAGATCGACATGACCCGCATTGTTCGTTTGCGCGAGCGCGAAAAGGCCAGCTTTGAGCAGCGACACGGCGTCAAGCTCACCTACATGCCGTTTATTGCCGCTGCCGCCGTTCAGGCGCTGACCAAGTTTCCTATCGTCAACGCTTCAATGGTTGACGGCGCAATCCACTATCACCAAAACATCAACCTCGGCATTGCCGTGGCTCTGGAGTGGGGGCTGATCGTGCCGGTCGTCAAGCAGGCAGAGGGCTTGAGCTTTGTGGCGCTTGCCCGCGCCATTGCAGACCTGGCCGCCCGCGCCCGCTCGAAAAAGCTGCTGCCGGAAGAGGTGCAAGACGGCACATTCACGCTGACCAACTCCGGTGTCTTCGGCGGCGAGTACGGCACGCCCATCATCAACCAGCCGGAGTCGGCGATTCTGGCTATCGGCGGCCTGCGCAAAGAGCCGGTGGTGCTGACCGACGGCGAGGGCAGCGACACGATTGCGATTCGCTCCATGCAGCACTTCTGTTTGGGATTCGACCACCGCACCATCGACGGCGCAGACTCCGGCAAGTTCATGAGCGAGTTGCAGCGCACGCTAGAGACGTGGGACAAGCCGATCGGCTGAGGAACTGCATAACGCCGCTCTGCTCTACTCGTGCTTTGCCCAAGGATCATAAGTCCCTACACTCCACATGTGTCCCTCGGGGTCTTTCACTGAGAACTCGCGACTGCCGTAGGGCATGTCCTGAAGTGGGCGGACGACCACCGCTCCGGCGGCAACAGCGCGGGCATGGGCAGCGTCGGCGTCAGGAACCACAATATAGAGGCTTCGCGTTTCTACCCCGCCCAAATCCTCAGGCGATTTGAAGCCGCGACCATATTCGTCATCGCACTGAGATCCGAGCATGATCATGCCGTTGCCCAAGGTCAGTTCAGCGTGTGCGATTGTTCCGTTGTCGTCCTCGTACACGGCGTGGCGCTCAAATCCAAAGACTTTGCAGAGCCAGTCGATGGCGGCAGGGGCGTTGCGATAGCGATGCACAGGGAAGACGTTTGTGCGAAATTCAGACATGGGGGAACCTCCGCGGCCAGAGTAACGCGAAGATGCGCCCCGATCAATGTTTGACAGCAAGATCGCAGCGCTATATCTTCGATTCCCGCCAGCGGCAAGTTGCCACGAGGCAGTCGAATACGATTCGGTTACCATTTCCGATTTGGCACAGTACGATGTGGCAACTCAGCCTGTAACCAATGGCTGAATAAAATGCCCATTTTGCAGGCGACGAAAGTAAGCATAATCCGGTATTCTCTACGACATGTGTCTGCCCTTGGGTGATTCTTTACTCGTACAAATTATGAATGACGCCTTCGCCGATGCAGCGAAGCGCGCAGGTGACCGCCTGGTCTGCAAGTCGGGCTGTACACAATGCTGTCATGGAGCTTTTGCCGTTGGTCCGCTGGACGCGATGCGCCTGAAATCCGGTGTGAAAAAGCTGCGGGAGACGGATCCAGATCTCGCGGCAGAGGTTGTGCATCGCGCGGATATGTGGGTCGTTGAGCATGGTGCGGAGTTTCCAGGCAACCTTGAAACCGGCGCGCTCGGCAACTCCGTGGGAGAGAGAGAGCGCTTTGAAAACTTTGCCAATAGTGCCGCCTGTCCGGCGCTAGACCCCGCCACTGGCCGGTGCGATGTATATGCCTGGAGGCCGATGACCTGCCGCGTCTTCGGTCCGCCGGTCCGCGTGGGAGACGGCGGCGCGCTGGCCCACTGCGAACTCTGCTTTATCGGTGCCAGCACAGACGATGTGGCGGCTTGCGAGATGATCGTTCCCTACGATCTTGAATCGGAAATTCTTGAAGAAATTCCGTCAAAAAATGAGACAGTGGTGGCGTTTGCGCTGCTCAGCTAGGAGCGACGGATCGCATCCAGCTTTTATCCGCGCTAAACTGGTATTTGGATAGCCTAATGCCAATGCGCCCCTGCTGGGTTGAAATTCACACCCACGCCTTCGAAGACAACTATCGATTTCTCTCAGCTTTGGCTGCGCCCCACGCGGAATTGCTGGCCATTGTCAAAGCCAACGCCTACGGGCATTCGCTGGAGTTGTGCGCTCCGGCAGCAGTGCGGGCCGGCGCTGGCTGGCTGGGCGTCACCAGCGTCGAAGAGGGCGTGGCCGCCCGTGCGCTTTGCCCCAATGTCCGGATTTTAGTGATCGGCGGCGTATTTGCCGGCCAGGGCGAGGCTGTTGTACGCCATAACTTGACCACCGTAGCCTGGGAGCCTGCTCAGTTGGACGAGCTGGAGAACGCCGCGCATGCCGCCGGTGTTCGAGCGGGTTCCGTTCCCGTCCATCTGGAGATCGACACCGGCATGAGCCGCCAGGGCGTCGCCCTCGACGCGCCGGATGGGCTTGCGCCGTTACTGGCTCGCTTTACTCCCGATTCGCCGCTGCGCCTTGAAGGCGTGATGACTCATTTTTTTGCCGCCGATGAAGCCAACGGCACGGTGACCGAAACGCAATTGACGCGGATGGAGGAGGCGCTGGCGAGGATCGAGGCCGCCGGTGTTTATGCCGAATGGCTCAATGTGGGCAACTCCGCTGCGCTGGTGGCCGGGCAGGCCTCGAAGATTGCCGTGCTTGCCGCTCGCCACGGAATGCAGACGCTGCTACGACCGGGCTTGGCGCTCTATGGCCTGATTCCGCAATTCGATCCGCAATTTTCTCTGGTGCCTGCCTCTTTGACGGCAGCCCGCGAGCACTTGCATCCGGTACTGCAATGGAAGACTCGTGTGGTTGGTGTGCGTTCCATTCCGGCGGGAGCCGTGGTGGGCTATAACGGAACCTTTGTCGCTACCGAACCGATGCGCCTCGCGCTTACGGCTGTGGGCTACGCCGACGGCCTCGACCGGCGTCTTGGCAACCGCTTCAGCCTGCTGGTTCGCGGAGTGCGCGCGCCTTTGGTGGGCCGCATCAGCATGGATCAGGCGGTGCTGGATGTGACGGAGATTCCCGGCGTCGAAGCCGGCGACGAAGTGGTGATCATCGGCACGCAGGGCGGCGAAACGATCAGCGCCTTCGACCACGCGGAAGCCGCAGAGACGATTCCCTGGGAGGTTTTCACGCGTATCGGCGAACGGGTCCGGCGGGTTGCGGTTTAGGGTTGCGAATCGATGGTTTGAGTTTCAGCGTGAGGACGGTGCAAATATCCAGCACGGTAGACCGAAAACACGATCACGGCTAGAGTTGCCGCAATGACGGAAATTCGTGCTCGCCTAATTAGTTCAGACTGTTCAATGGGAGATGCCCATAAAAGTGAATAGGGAATACACATTGAAATCGCATCAAACCCAACAAAAAAAGCAGAGATTGGTAACGTTCCTTCCCTAAAAGGAAGGCCGCCACCTCGAACAATAACTACCCCTATGAAAGATACAACAAGCCCATAAACTGCGAATATAACAACTGCTATCTGCATCCATCTTGGACAGCTCTTAAACTCATTTCCCCAGATATTCCTGTCCTTTGCTAAAGAGAAAATCGGAAACAGCACAAAAAGGTTTCCGATAAACAAAATATTGATAGATACCGTGTAGTGTTCGTTCGCCCCTATCAGCACACCTATGTGGATCACCAAGGTCAAAATTGAAAGCAATATCAATAACGCAAAAAGAAAACGAGTGTAAAGGTTTGCAAAGCGGGCCATCGATCATTTCCCCTTTTCAGGAGCATACATCGAAACCCCACATAACCGATAAGTAGGGCTAGTTTTCGTCTTGTGTCCTGTGCCGCACCCTCGCGCCTTTTTTTTGGCGCGAGGATAGAAAACACGATCTCCAAGACTTCAGCAAACCACCCGGCCCGAAGGGCGTTTGGCCCCACCGCAGGTGGTTAGATGTCTAGGTTCTTCACGTCCAGAGCATTGTCTTCGATGAACTTGCGACGGGCTTCCACGTCTTCGCCCATCAGCGTCGTGAAGATCGCTTCGCACTCGGCAATGTCTTCCAGCTTGACCTGAAGCAGGGTGCGATGTTCGGGGTCCATCGTGGTCTCCCAAAGCTGCGTAGCGGTCATCTCTCCCAGGCCCTTGTAGCGCTGCACCTGGTAGTCTTTCTTACCCTGTTCCACAATGTAAACGAAGAGTTCGCGGGCAGTCTGCTTTTCTACCGGCTCGCGTGAGAGGCGCGCGGCACGGCGAGCCTGCTTGGCTTCGGCCTGGCCTTCCGCGCTATCAGGAGCAGCTTCGGATTCTGCCTCGGCATCATCGGGTACTTCAGCGCTGGCCTCGACCACTGCGGCCTTGGCGGCATATTCAATCAGGAAGGGCGGCTCAAGAAACTCCTTGATGAGCGAGTACTTCGACATCATCTGGCGGAACTCGGGGCTGGAAGCCAGAACCCAATTAATGCAGCGCGTCGCACCTTGCGAGTCCGTGAAGCAGATGGACCAGGTGTGGTGCTCTTCGTCCTCCACCGGATCGGCGACCTTGAACTCGAATTCATCTGCGAGTTCCAACAGTTGAGCGTGCAGCAGGGCAAGCTTTTCCGGCACTTCACTCTCAACCTTCGAAGCGAAGTCAGCGCGATGCACCAACTCGGCCCGCGCCAGCATTTCGGTCAATTTCTCGTTGCGGACGCGCTTATCGACCTTCTCGACAAAATCAAGATACTCGCTGAGAACGCCCATGAAGCGGGTCAGGTCAGCGCCCTCAATGCGCAAGGCAGCTTCGCCGTGGCGCACGATCATGCCTTCCGACGCGCGATTCACCATCACCTTCACAAACTCGCGCTCGTCTTTGATGTACTGCTCGAAGCGGCCCTTCTTGATTTTGAAAAGTGGTGGCTGCGCAATATAAATGTTGTCGCGCTTGATCAGCTCCGTCATGTGGCGGAAGAAGAACGTGAGCAGCAGAGTGCGAATGTGCGAGCCGTCCACGTCGGCGTCGGTCATCAGAATGATTTTGCCGTAGCGGATCTTAGCCGCGTCGAAGTCATCTTTGCCGATGCCACAGCCCAGCGCGGTAATCAACGCGCGGATTTCCTCGTGGCCCAGCATCTTGTCGTAGCGGGCTTTTTCAACGTTGAGAATCTTTCCCTTGAGCGGCAGAATCGCCTGAAAGCGGCGGTTGCGGCCCTGTTTGGCGGTGCCGCCTGCGCTCTCTCCCTCGACGAGATACAGTTCGCAGCGCTCTGGATTGCGTTCACTGCAATCGGCCAGCTTGCCGGGCAATCCGCCGCCGTCCAATACGCCTTTGCGGCGGGTCAGGTCGCGGGCTTTGCGGGCTGCTTCGCGCGCGCGAGAAGCCTCGATGGACTTATTGATAATCTTCTTGGCAACCTGGGGATTCTGCTCTAAAAAAGCACCAAGCCGCTCATTGACGAAGGCTTGCACGGTGCCGGCAATGTCTGAGTTGAGCTTGCCCTTGGTCTGGCCTTCAAACTGCGGCTGCGGCAGCTTGACGCTGATTACAGCAACCAGACCTTCACGCACGTCGTCGCCGCTCAGGTTCTCTTTCATATCCTTGAAGAGACCCAGCGACTGCCCGATGGCGTTCACAGTACGAGTCAGAGATGTTCGGAAGCCGGAAAGATGCGAGCCGCCGTCCACCGTATTGATGTTGTTGGCAAAGCTGAAGACCGTCTCGGAATAGCTATCGTTGTATTGCAGCGCGATGTCGATTTCGACGCCGTCGCGCGCGGCTTCCATCACAATCGGCTTTTCGTGCAACACGGTCTTGCCGCGGTTGATGTGCTTCACAAACTCGGAAATGCCGCCAGCGTACTTGAATTCAGCACGGCGGGCTTCGCCGGTTTTGGCATCGGCGGTGCGCTCGTCGGTCAGCGTGATTTCCAGGCCCTTGTTGAGAAAGGCCATCTCGCGCAGCCGCTGAGCCAGCGTGTCGTAGTTGTACTCGGTAACGGTGAAGATGCTCCTGTCGGGCAGAAAATGAATCTTGGTGCCGCGCTTCTTGCTAATGCCCGCCTTGCGCAATTCGCTCACAGGATCGCCGGCACTAAAGTCCATCTCCCAGGTGTAGCCGTCGCGCCAGATCTCGACGTTGAACTCCTGCGAAAGCGCGTTGACGCAACTGACACCGACTCCGTGTAATCCGCCAGAAACTTTGTAAGTAGAAGCGTCGAACTTTCCACCGGCGTGGAGCTTGGTCAGCACTACCTGTACAGCAGGCATCATGGTGCCATTCGACAGAGGCATCAAGTCCACCGGAATGCCGCGGCCATCATCGACCACAGTAATCGAGTTGTCCACATGAATGACGACGTCAATCTTTTTGCAATAGCCGGCCAGCGCCTCGTCCACCGAGTTGTCCACCACTTCGTAGACCAGGTGATGCAAACCCATCTCACCAGTGGACCCAATGTACATGGCAGGACGCAAACGAACTGCCTCCAGGCCTTCGAGAATCTTAATGTTTTCGCCAGTATAGCTGCCGTTCTCTACGGGGAGAGGGGGAGTGCTCAGAGCATCAGTCGCCATAAATTTCCTTCGCAAGGAATTCGCTTCGAGCGCCACGGTAGACACAGTGCCCGGCATGCCGTTTCTGGCCGGAATTCAAGGGTCTAACCAATTGAAAGACAGGGCTTTCGACCGAACTTGCCTAGCTCTATTTTAGCATGAGGAATGGTGAGAATTTGGGCGACTTTTGCCCAGGACAGGGCTTCCCTGTAAAGGGGTCATTCCAGAGCGCAAAGACACGCCCGCGCGAAGAATAAATCCGTGGCAATGGATAAGACCTAGGCCGCCAGTGAGGGAAATTGGAAGAGTTGGACATACTTGACGGCAACTTTGCGGTCGAGGACGTTTGCCAAGCCCAACAGGACTTCTGACGCACACGAAGGGCAGCGCATCGCGTTGCTGCCAACCGAGTTGCAATCCTGGCACAGGTAGGCTCTGGAAAGCGGAATGAAATGCCGGGTATCAGAAGTATTCATAACACGCTCCGTCTCGGGCACTGAAAGGTTCCTTCCTGCCCGTGTGTGTGGGCCTTCGGTTGAGAATATCTTGACTATTTTGAAAATAGAGTGCTGTTGACTTTATCAAACTTCTGTTCGGTTTTTGAGGATTTCTCCGCAGCCGTTTCTGCCACGTGGTCTATCTTTCTCTTTGCACTGGCATTAGAGATGTTTTCATGTTCCACTTTTGCAGCTGCTGGATTTTCAAATTGCCTGGACATTGTTATTCTCCTGTTGCCAGAGTGGACCCCTCACTGATGCAAATCAGGTCACTATTGCTCCCTGATGATTCTTTCCCCGATTCCGCGCGTCGAAGTCTCAGTTGCCCTCGCTCCAGTTCTTTCCCGGTAAACTGTTTAGAGAGGTAATTTGTGCTTCGATTTGCTATTTTCGTTCTCTTCCTGACCTCGATTTGCGTATCGATTGCTGGCTTCGGGCAGGATTCTGGCGTGCAGTCGCCCGATTCTGTCTCTCAACCTGTCTCCGACGAGGTGTTGGCGGCTGAGGCGGCCATCGCGAGCTCCGACTGGAAAGCGGCGGAGGCCAAGCTGGCTCTCTGGTTGACGGCCCATCCCCAGGATGCTCGTGCGCTCTTTGATGCAGGCTATGTGGCAGACGCGCAAAATCGGCTGGACGATGCAGTGAAGCTTTTCCGGCGAGCCGTCGAGGCGAATCCGCAGTCGTTTGAATCGCATCTGGAGCTGGGGCTGATTCTGGCGCAGCAAGGCAAGCCCACGGATGCGCGTCCAGAGCTGGCCGCCGCCACTCAGCTCGATCCCGGCAAGGCTGGAGCAGGAGCAAAGGCGCGGGCATGGCGGGCGCTGGCGGAGATTGATCGCGTGAACAGTCCGACCGATGCCTCGAATGACTTGCTGGAGGCGTTGAAGCTCTCGCCCGAAACTCCTGACGATACGCTTCTGGCCGCGATTCTTGCAGATCAGGCCGGCCAATACGAAGCCGCCGAGGCGGCCTATCGCCGCATTCTGGCTAAAGATGCCAAGTCAGCCCCGGCCAATGCCGGTCTGGCCCACCTGATGATCAGCCGCAAACAGTATCCCGAGGCAGAAAGCTTTCTTCGCACGGCGCTGGAACAGTCGCCCAATGACACGGCGTTGATTACACAACTGGCTACCGTACTGGCGATTCAAGACAAGCCCGAAGCCCTCGATCTTTTCCAAAAGCTGCACGACGCACACCCCAAAGATGCCGCCATTACACGGATGATGGCCACCATTCTGGCCGACGCCGGAGACAACGCCGGCTCAGACAAGTTGTACATGGCCCTACTGACCGCCAGTCCTGACGACCCCGCCCTGCTGGTGGCTCACGGGCAGAATTTGATTCATCAACTCAAATATGCCGAAGGCTTCGCCGCCTTTGACAAAGCCACAAAGCTGGATGCGGCCAACGCCGACGGCTGGGCCGGACTGGCCTTTGCAGCCTCAAAAACCAACCAGCCGAATGTAACGCTTCACGCGCTCACCATGCGCTCAAAGTATCTACCAGAGGTTGCATCCACCTATTTCCTTTGGGCAACGGCGTACGATACGCTGCACAACAAAACGCAGGCTGCGACTTACTATCATCACTTCCTCGACGCCTCGGCAGGAAAGTTCCCCAATCAGGAGTGGCAGGCAAAGCAACGGCTGCAGTTTCTAGAAGGCAAAAAGTAGCTGACAGCTAACAGCGGACGGCACACGGTTCAAAGGCGCTGAAACTGTAAGCTGTCCGCTGTAAACTGTAATCAGTGGCTGCTGATTTCATTCCCATATTTCAGGAAGAGTACCGTGCATTGCGCCCCCGGGCGCCGATGCCTCTCATCGCTCTCCGTTTTCGCCGGTTCACCTCGCTGAACACGCGCATCCGTCTGCGCGAAGGCCAGATTCAGGTCAGCCTGTCCGACTTGCTTGAGGGCGCGCCGGAGTCCGTCATCCGCGCCATTGCGCACATTCTGCTGGCCAAGCTCTACAAAAAGCCCATCGATGCCGCACAGGATCTGCGTTACAAGCGCTTTGTCTATAGCGCTGCTGTTACCCGTCAAACCGAACTGATCCGCGGTGCGCGCGGCAACAAACGCTTCTTCGGCCCTGAAGGCCGCTACTATAACCTCGATGAAGTCTTCGACTCGCTGAATACGCGCTTTTTCGGAGGGCTGCTCGGCCGACCGGAGCTGACATGGAGCGAGAGCGTTGCCAAGCGCGCCCTCGGCCACTACGACGCCGCCCACAACACCATCGTCGTCAGCCGCATCTTCGACCGCCCCTCCAGCCCGCGCTACGCCATCGAGTACCTGCTCTACCACGAGATGCTGCACCTCAAGCACCCAGTCAAGCTGAAAGGATTGCGCCGCTGCGTGCATTCCCGCGAGTTCAAAGCCGAGGAGCGCCTCTTTCCCCACCTCGCCGAAGCGCAGGCCTTTCTCAAGCGGCTTTAGCAAAACGAGACGGTACCAAAACCTCCGCCTGACGCGCACCAATCCAGCCTTATAGCCGCTAGCATACGGTCTTGCTCATACAATTCCACCGACCGGATGGTTTAGTATTTCGTAAAAGGCATTGCAGCCGATTCACTCAGAAAAATTTAGGCAGATTGCGGACTTCGGCAGCGAAGCTGGTCTGACGTCTTCAATCCCGGAAGGCCGTGCGGCCGACTCCTGAACAGCTCAGAAAGGAACGCACATGAAATACGCTGGATTGCTGGTGATGCCAGCCGGATTCTTTCTCGCGATGGCCGCGCTGGTGCTCTTTCCCGACCCAGCCTCGCGGGCAGCCTTCATTCTTTGCGGCCTTGCGGTCGAGTTTCTGGGACTGGTTGTCGCTGTGCGCGGGCACATGGCCTCGCGGGGAGCAGGCCAATGAACCCGATGTCGGACGCCACCTTCGCTCTTTGCCTTGCCTTACTGCTGCTCGCCCCGCTTGCCATCGCCGGAGTGGCCCTGATCAACACCGGCCTGGGCCGCTGCCGCTCCGCCGCTCAGGCGCTGCTCGGCAATTTGGCTATGGCTGCTGTAACCGCCATTGTCTTTGCACTGGTCGGTGCAACCTTTGCGGGTTGTCTTCCAGGTGGCGCGGGACACATCGCATTCCTCGCAGGCAAATCCTGGAACTGGCTTGGCACCGGCCCGTATCTTCTTGGCGGAATGAGCACTGCTCCGCTGCAATCGCAACTCGCGCTGCTTTTTGAGTTCCTGGCTGTAGCCATGGTAGCTCTCATTCCCTGGGGTTCGGGAGCGGACCGGCTGCGTCTCACGGCTGGCTGCGCAATCGCCGCAGTGCTGGCTGCAATAGCTTTTCCGCTCCTGGCTCATTGGGTTTGGGGCGGCGGCTGGCTCTCTCAGTTGGGTGTAAACTTCACGCACGGCGCTGGCTTTCTTGACCCCGGTGGTGCAGCGACGGTGCAGGTTCTCGGCGGCGTGAGCGCCCTCGCCGTGGTTTGGATTGCCGGTCCCCGCAAAGGCAAATTTCCCAAGGAAGGCCTCTCCACAGCACTGCCTGGCCACAACGCCATCTATGTGCTCTTTGGCTGCCTGTTAGCTTTGGTCGGCTGGCTGGCCTGGAACGTAGCCGGCGCTGTGCTCTGGCTTCATGCGCCGCTCGCAGCTCTGCCGGTTACGGCTATCAACACTGTGCTTTCCGCCTCGGGAGCGATCGTAGCCACGTTTGCCATTACCAGTGTCCGCTTTGGCAAGCCCGATGCTAGCCTTTGCGCCAACGGCTGGCTTGCAGGACTGGTGGCTTCCAGCGCCTGCGCCGCCCTGCTCACGCCGCTTGAATCGCTTTTTATAGGCATCATAGCCGGAATCATTACGCCGCTGTTGGTGGAGTTGCTGGAGTTGGCTCTCTCCATCGACGACCCCTCCGGCGCCATCACGGTTCACGCCGTCGGTGGCCTCTGGGGATTGCTGGCCGCTGGCATTTTCTCTTCGCAATCCGGTCAGCTCATAGCGCAGTTGGTTGGTATCGCCACACTGCTCGGGTTGTTACTGCCGCTCGTCTATCTACTCTTCTGGATACTGAATCGATTCGTCCCCTTCCGAGTAGACCCAGATGGTGAGCGCATCGGCATGGACCTGCACGAACTAGGCGGCGGCGCTTATCCCGAGTTCGTCATCCACCGCGACGAATCCTACCGCTAGAGCCACTTGCGGAATTCAACGGAGATTGCAAGAAGTGTCAGGGCGCGAACATGCACTTTGGCAGATCAATGCGGATGCACTCCCGCCGACTTTGCGCCGATTTTGGCCCAAGACCCACTCTTGTATTACAATGGCACCACAAATCCGATCAGCCCATATCCTGCCACTGTGAGCCCACTGGAAGCTAACACGTCAACAGAATGTGTCACTCTCCCAATTACCTCTGGCGCCAATTGCCGATACGTGCCCGTTCCAAGTACGCCCGGAGGCACATGGCAAGAAGTCGTGACGCTCACGGGAATGGATTGTTCTGGATGCAATAACAGCCCAAATACCTTCACCCAGCAAGAGAACACCCAAACAACTCAGACATATGGGTGGTCGGACGGCCTGACGGTCGGCGCCACTCTCAAGTTGGGGGGCGGAATAGGGCCTTCCTTGACCATCGATAATAAAATGACCTGGACAAATAGCCAGAGCACTGGAACGGCGAGCGGTTCCGGGGCCACCCAGGCCGTCACTCTAAACTCCGGAACGGTAGGCTGCGTGCAAGACATTCCCGTCTATGAGGACACTGTATTCCACACCTTCGTATTCCAGCAACCGGCTGGTGACACAAGCTGCACCACTGCGATGGCCCAACCCACTTTTTCTCCCGTAGCGAACACTTACGCCACTGCGCAAACGGTAACAATTTCGGATGCGACACCTGGGGTTGCGATCTACTACACAACCGATGGAACGACGCCGACAACCTCGTCAACCCTGTATACTGGTCCAATCACTATGACTGCGACTGAGACGGTTAAGGCAATCGCAGTCTTTCCAGGCTACGATAACAGCCCAATCGGATCGGCAGTTTACACCATTCAATAGACCGCCGACCGACAGTTTCAGTGATTAATCTGGCTTCAACCGCCGGGGAGGATTTTACCGCGAGGTAAAACCTTCCCGGCCATTTGAACACCACTATCTAAGCGGGCAGCAGGGGGTCAAGCGGTGCTTTTTTCGCCTACGAGATTCGTAAGAAGAACGCTGAAGAAACTCGATATAGCGATTACAACCGAAAAGAAACTAGAACAGCTAAAAGAGAAAGGTCGGGCTGGCGACCTTGTTGGCTTGCTACTGGAGTTGCCGCAACGAGATAAGGAACAGTTGTTGAAATGTCTCCGGAGTTCGCGGAGTCAGCTTGGACAGGACATTTTTGTCTTGTCTGAACTGGAGTTCAAGCGAGACGGGTTCTTTGTGGACTTCGGTGCGACAGATGGCTTTCATGGGAGCAATTCATATCTTTTGGAAAAGGACTTTGGCTGGCGCGGAATCGTTGCGGAGCCTGCTCGGGGATGGCACGCGGAACTGATGCGCAATCGAATCTGCTCGATCGAGACAAGCTGCGTCTGGAGCGAATCGAATCGCGAGCTGGCATTTGTGGAAGCGATCAACGGGGAATTCTCGACCATCGACGCGTTTAAGTCAGCGGATTATCACGACCGCGCGAGAAAAAATGGAAGGAAATACAAGGTCAACACGATCTCACTTATGGACTTGCTGAAGAAATACAATGCTCCCCAAAAGATTGACCTTCTTTCGATCGACACAGAGGGCAGCGAGTTTGAGATTCTGAAAAGCTTCGATTTCGATCAATATCGGTTCGGAGTGATTACCTGCGAACATAACTTTACGCCACTAAGAGAAAAGGTGTTCTCGCTTCTTACAGCGAATGGATACGTGCGGAAATATGAGAGGTTCTCGAATGTCGACGACTGGTATGTGAACGCGAGATCGGTATAGAGCAATGCCTTTCTCATGCAACAGATTCCTCCACCCTGGGGTTACGGCACAATGGGCCGGGATCCAATACTGATTTCTGTCCAGAGTCTCGGCTCAGGCTCTCCCCGCGAACTCCCGCGTCTCGGTGAAGACTTTCACTTTTTCGCCAACTTCGATATAGAGCGGAGCCTTGATCTCCAGGCCGGTTTCGAGACGGGCCAGCTTGGTCACATTGCCGCTAGTGTCGCCGCGTGCGCCGCCTTCGGTGTAGACAACCTCTAGCTCGACCTTCTCCGGTAACTGCAATCCAATCGGATTCCCGTTGAACTTGTGCAGTTGGATGATCACGCCTTCGACGAGCACCTCCAGCGCATTGCCGACCATATCGCTGTTGAGCGTGTGGGTCTCAAAGCTCTCCTGATCCATGAAGTGCGAACCTTCACCGTCTGAGTAGAGATATGACGCTTCCACCAGTTCCAGATCAGGCTCCTTGAACTTTTCGCCGGCCTTGAATGTTTTGTCGAAGACCGCGCGTGTCAGTAGGTTGCGCATCTTGAGCCGCACCAGCGTCTGCCCGCCCCGCGCCGTCGGCGTTGAAACCTCGGCGTCCATGCAGTAGTAAGGAACGTTTTCGTACTCAAAGTACATTTTGCGTTTTACGGTAATTGCTTCCAGCAATGCAGCCATATCTTCCTCGAATCCTTGTCATTCGGCGCAGAAAAACCCTCCAGGTTCTCCCGCGGCTCCTTGTTGATTATAGTGGGGACGCCTCCTGCGGGGCTTGCTCCCTTTTCCTGCTCGTCGCATCAAAGAAATGAGCCCAGCTCTTGCGGGCATCTCTTCAGCAAGCGAGAACGTCATGGCACGTGAACTGCTTACCGCACGTCTGGATCGCAAAGTTTGCATCTCTGAAGTTGCTCAGTGCTATCACTTCGAGTTTGTCATTGACGATCTTGAGAATTTTTCTTTTGCCCCCGGTCAGTTTGTTTCTGCCGTGGCCCTGGACGAAAAAGGCAAGCAGCAGACCCGCGCCTACTCCATCGCGTCGGCTGCCAATAAAAACCGCTTTGATCTGTGCGTGAACCGGGTCGAAGAAGGATTCTTCTCCAACCATCTGGCCGACCTGCCTGATCTTCCTGTCGGCGCAACCATCCAGGTCCACGGCCCCCACGGCTACTTCACTCTCCACCAGCCCATCACCGACTCCATCCTGATTGCCACCGGCACTGGCATTGCACCTATGCGCGGCTACACCCAGTGGCTCTTCCCCAAGGACGGCCCCGACCGCAGCAACGGCAAGCAGATCTGGCTGATCTACGGCACACGCCATGAGAGCGATATCTACTATCAGGCCGAATTCGAGGCGCTTGCCCAGCGCCAGCCGAACTTCCACTATCTGCCCACACTCAGCCGCTCCCTCGATAGTTGGACCGGGCTGCGCGGTTACGTTCAGGAGCATATGGCGCAAATAATCGAAGCCCGCGCCGCCTTTCTCGGCCAGACATTGCCATCGCCCTTGCCCGATCCGAGTTTGTTGCAGTCGGAGCTGAACTTCGATATATATGCCTACATCTGCGGCCTCAACGAAATGGTCTCCCACGTCCGCGAACGCCTCACCACTTTTGGCTGGCACAAAAAGCAGATCGTCTTCGAGCGCTACGACTGAAGCCAAATCTGGGATCAGGCGCCAAAGATTGTTTATGGTATCTCTGCTGTCACTGCGCAGTGTGTCCGATTACATTCTTTATAGGTGATCCATTTGAAGAGATTATTGTCGGCTTTGTTTGGGATTTCGTCGATATTTTCTGTGGTTATCGCATGTGCGCAGGAAGACGCGGGCAAAACGCCGGAATGCAATCCCGCACGACCTACCGTAGCGACTCCGGCAACGCTCACTCCTGTTGGTTATTTGCAATTTGAAAATGGCGGGCTCTATGCCTCCGATTCAGGGGAGTTTGCTACGCAGTCAAGCGTCAATCAAGTCACCAAGCTGGCGGTCAATTTGCGGTTGCAGTTCCTTGCCCTCTCCGAGCCGTTTGCACACAGCAGTTTCGACGGCGCAGTCAGCTCTTCTGATGCCGGAGGGGTCTCCGCGGGCGTTCAAGGCGTCCTCTCGCCTGGTAATGGCAAGCGCCCCACCGTCTCCGCCAGCTACATTCGCCTACTCTACGCGGGCACTGCGCCGGATATCGACATTGGCACCGCTAAAAACACCGCTATCCTACTCGTCAGCGCAGATCAGGCAGGCTTCCATTTTGACATCAACGGTATGGTCTCCGAGCAGTCGGATGCAGGCGTCCGCCGTGCCCAATACGGACAGACGGTTTCTATCTCTCATCCTCTCGGCAAGGTGGGGATCGCAAGTGAGTTGTGGCATTTTTCGCAGCCGCTCATCCGTGGCAATGCCGTCGGCAATCTATGGTGTGTTTCCTATGCAATCCACAAGAATCTCGTTGTCGATGCGGGATTCAACCGCGGCCTCACCAGCACATCCACGCAATGGGAGGGGATTGCGGGCTTTACCTACTTACTGCCTCACCGACTGTGGTGAACACACGAGCTTGTCTCTCTATAGATTGAACAACTCTCTGAGCCGCTTGGTCTGCGCACGGCTCACCGGAATCTCGGTCTGTTTTTTATCGTTCATCCGCAACTGATAACTCGATTTGAACCATGGCACCACCTCGCGGATGTGGTTAATGTTCACTACAAAGCCGCGATGCGCGCGCCAAAAGACGGCCGGGTCGAGCAGATCGAGCAGCTCTTCAAGCGTGCGGCACTTTGAAGAGCCCTCAAAGCTCTGCGTTACCACGCGGATTACGCCCTCGTCGATGGCCGCATAGCAAATCTCCGCCTGGTCGATCAGCAGCAGCCTGCTCTGTGCCTGGACTATGAGCTTGGCCGGCTGCGGTGTGCCCTGCGGACGATTCAACAAGCGCAGAAGAGACTCGATCTGTGACTCCGGTGCCGAGCCCATCGCGCCATTCGGCGTATTTCCCGCCAGCCGCCCCTGCACCCGCTCCACCGCCTGCTCAACGCGCGCTTTGTCAAAAGGCTTCAACAGGTAATCGACCGCATTCACGTCAAAGGCGCGCACCGCGTACTGGTCGTAGGCCGTGGCAAAGACTATCTGCGGCACCACCTGTGCTGCGGCCAACTGCGCCTGCGGCGCGGTATTTCCGTTCTCTTTCGCTTTGCGCGCCAGCAGTTTCTCAATCACGGCAAAGCCGTCCAGTCCCGGCATCTGCACATCCAGAAAGACCATGTCGGGCTTGTACTCCTCGATCAACTCAACAGCCTCGATGCCGTTGGCACCCTGCGCCACCACCTCCACGCCGCCTACTTCGGCAAGCAGATAGGCAAGCTCCTCGCGGGCCAGTTGTTCGTCGTCGATGATTAATGCGGAGAGGGTCATTTTAGACGGAATCAAAATGCAGCTGATTGTAGGGAGGCACCATTGCCGCACGCAACTTGGCGAATTCAACCTTTCACAGATTGCAACAATCATCATCCCGCGCCTTTTTTCCGGCGCGGACCGGCCGAAGGCAGCTGGCCCCACCGCAGGTGGTTATTCGCCCATCACCCTGAGCCGAGCCGGCATCTGATCCGTGGAAAGCTCATGGCCGCATTGAGTGCAATACTGGTCCGTAGCGCGAACCGTGCGGAAGCAGTGGCCGCAACTTGCCGCAAGACGGTAATTGCACTGCGGGCAGAAATGGAAGTCGCTCTGCACATGTGTTGAGCAGGCTGGGCAACGCGATACCTCTGGCTGGCGCAGTAGGAAGTAAAGCACAGCGCCGATGCCGCCGGGCATTACCAGGCAGATAGCGATCCAGAATCGCGAGCTCATTCCTCGCCGGGGAGCGTCTCTGCTGACGTAACCCACCATCAGAAAATAGAGCGAGGCCAATAGTCCCCAGGAGACATTGAGGTAGATTCTGAGGCCGAGAGGTGGCAAATGATGCTGCGTCTGCGGCAAAATCCACCAGACATAATGCTCCACAAGCAGGAAAGACGCGGCCGCCGTCACAATCGACCACAACGGAATCATGCGGGCATCATCGTTGACAGTAATCGATTCGGGATTTCGCATAGGCAATCCCTCTCTCAGAGGGCCTTTCAGGGGATCAAGCATAGCTTAACCCCTCTCTATGAGAGACGGAAAGAAGAATCGGTAAGTTGCGAGAGGTTAGCGGCAGAAAGTCTTCACAAATCACTTAGTCAGGGCCTGCGCTTAAGCCAGCCAGCCAGAACCACTGAGGCCAGCAGAGCCGCACTGACAAACACGACCCACAAACCCAGTTGGCCCAGTGGGCCGTTCAGATGGTGCTCTTCTTCTGTCAGGAGGTCGGTAATCCACCAAATCAGTGGACCCAGAGCGAATACAACCACCAGTGTTGCCGCCAGCGCCACGGCGCGACCCCGTTTCCGGCCAGCCTTTTGTTCCTGAATTACTCCCTGTGAGGCAATCACCACTCGGCGGGTGCGGTGGGCCACCGTGCGCTCCCGGTCAGCCTGGTTTCCGGCTAACGCCGAAACCAGATCGCGGTCGGAATCAGCGTTCACATCGGGTTTCATCCCACCCTCAGCTCTGCTTCCGTCAAAACCTGCTCATCCCTGGGACTGACGCCGACGGCGCCGGAGGTAAGCGACAGCTTGGGTTTGATTGCAGCCAAACCGCGATAAAGCCTTGATTTAACGGTCGATAGAGGAGCCCGTGTCACCTTGGCGATCTCGTCCAATGACAGATCTTCGTGGAATCTGAGCACCAGCACTTCGCGGTAAAGGGTGTCCATCTTCAGCAGCGCCCCGGCAATCCGTTCCCGATCTTCAATGTTAGCAAAACGGTCAAACGGTGTGGGATCGCCGTCGGCAACCTCGAAGCTCATCGGCCGGTCATCATCGCCACCGCGTTCAAAAAGCTCGTCCAGGCTGGACATCGTCTTCTTGCGCCGCTGGTCGATCACCAAGTTACGGGCGATGGTAAACAGCCAGGTATCGAAACGCGCTTTGCCGTTGAACTGCGCCCCGCGCACCAGAACCCGCATCCAGACTTCCTGAAATGCGTCCTCGGCCATCTCCCGATTGCCAGTCAGATAGAGCAGATAGCGCATTAGCCGGTGCTGGTAGCGGACGATCAACTCATCCAGCAGGCCCACATCCTGGCGCTTCAAACCCTCGGATACAGCAAGGTTCTCCGCTCGCGCCTGTTCATCTACTGCGGTGGCGGAGCCTTGACCGAAAAATGGGCGTACTGCTGCGGCTATACTCATCACATTTAATTAGACGACAGATTTGTTCTTGGAGACGCCGAAATCCAAACTCTTTACAAAACTTATGATTTGTTAGGAATCAGGGCCGGATCGGTTCTCGGGCCGCCCCAGAAACGCGCTTAGTTACGCGCAGAGCTTCTTCAACCACTTTTGCTGCCCTACGTTCTCTCGATTCAATGGTTTGATAGTAGAAAATAGCCAACAGATTGGTTCGCTTTTGCACTTTCGTCATCGCCTCCCAACCTTTGCGCGCCAATGGCTGGCGCTGGAAGGCCGCTTGAAGAATCGGTGGTGGCTCGATTTCGCCTTCCAAAGTCAGCAATAAGCGCTCTGCCATTGCATCGGCTCGTTTCAATCGAAGCTCCGCGCTTTTTGGCTCGCCAACCCAGTCGCCAATTTCTTTGCGGCAGGAGTAACTCAACCCCTCGAACCACCTTGGCAGCCGGCGGTCTTGCTTCAGAGCACGGACAAGTTCGGGCGGCAAAATCGCCACACGTTCTTCCAAGTCCGGCTACAACCAAATCCGCACGCGTGAACCAACTGTTGCCTTCGCTCCAGACTGCATTTTTTTGTTGACCAGCAAAAAGTGTCCGCTGTGACGTGCATCTCTGAAGAGCGACGATCGAAAAGGGAAATCCTCAATCTCGCCGCGAACCCGGAGGCCCCGCCTCTCTGGCCAGACCTTCACAACATCAAACGGAATTCGCGCAATAACCCATCGCAGTCGCGTTTGATCCGGCTCCAGAGTGGCAGTGAATCTTTGAATGTTGGAGGCTTTCATCACTTAAAAAATCCCATACGAAATGAATTATCTTTACTGTGACCTTCAATCACCTCGCCGCAGGTCCCCGTTCAAATGTCAGCGAAGCGGAGTTGATGCAATAGCGCAGGCCAGTGGGGTGTGGGCCATCCGGAAAGACGTGGCCTAAATGGCCGCCGCAACGCGCACAGGTAACCTCCACGCGGCGCATTCCCAGGCTCGAATCTTCGTGCTCGGCGACGGCTTTGGAGTCGGCGGGCAACATGAAACTGGGCCAGCCGCAGCCGGAGTCAAACTTGGCTCCACTCAAAAACAGCAGCGCTCCACAGCCTGCGCAGTGGTAGTTGCCGGTTTCATGGTTCTCGGTCAGCAGGCCGGTAAA
>CAYPYJ010000065.1:0-21073 GCA_964414945.1 uncultured Occallatibacter sp. | reverse complement strand
ATGGTCAACGGCTTCGTGGAGTTGTCTGTTGCGCTGGCCTCAAATGGCGAGCTTGGCCTCGTTCTTGTGCCTTCAGAGATTGGCGCTCCGCTAATCGGCTCAATGGCCCGGGACGGCTCCAGGCTGATCATTCACAGCCATTTGGAGGCCGAGCCGGAACAACCCCTGTGGATTGTACCCACGCTGGGTGGCGATGCCCGCCGGGTGCCAAACGTGTTGGCTCACGATGCCACCTGGATGCCCGACGGTCATCGTCTGCTTATCGCCAATGGCAACGAATTGACGATCGTGGGAGCTGATGGCAGCGACCCCCACAAACTGATTGCCACCTTCGGCCCAGCTTTTTGGCTGCGCTGGTCGCCGGATGGGAAGAGTTTGCGTTTTACCCTCCGCGACTCCAAGCGTCAAACCACTGAGCTATGGGAAGTGACCAGCGAGGGCAGCAATCTCCATCCGCTGCTGCCCGGATGGAGCCAGCCTGCCACTGAGTGCTGCGGAAGCTGGACCTCCGATGGCGAGGTTTTTGTCTTTCAGTCCGGCCACAATGAGCACAACGAGATTTGGGCGATCCGAGAACGGCCCTGGCTGCTCAGGGACCGTGAGCCCCGGCAGATCACCAATGGGCCTCTCAAATACCAGGCGCCCAGCACATCGCCGGGAAGCCATCGCATCTTTTTTATAGGGGAAAACGCTCAGATTGAGCTGCTACACGCACTCCCCAAATCCTCTGCGTTTGCTCCCCTTGAGCAAAATCTGAGTGCGGCGGACCTGGCCGAATACTCATCCGACGGCCAATGGGTCGCATGGCTGAATGCCTCCGACGATTCCTTGTGGCGCAGCCGGACCGACGGCAGCCAACGGATTGAATTAACCACCCCGCCGCTGCGCATTTTCACCATGAAGTGGTCTCCGGACAACAAGCGTCTGGCTTTGATGGCCAAGGAACCGGGGATGCCCTGGAAGCTCTATCTGATCGACTCGGAAGGCGGAAAGCCCACCCCTCTGCTCAATGAAGACCGCAACGAAGCCGATCCAGATTGGTCGGCCGATGGCCAGTCGATTGTCTTTGGCCGGTTGCCCAACCGCATGGACAGTCGTCAGCCCAAAGCTATATACCTGATGAACCTCCAGACCCATAAGGTGACCGAAATTCCAGGCTCGACCGGACTTTTCAGCCCGCGACTTTCGCCTGATGGCCGCTACATCGCTGCTATCCGCTTGGACCAGAGGGCGCTACTGCTCTTCGACCGGGCACAAGAGCGCTGGACCACCCTCGCCACACACGGCGTTGGCGACCCCGCCTGGTCCCACGACGGCCGTTCTCTCTATTTCCAGGATTTCCTTGAGGCAGGCAAGCCCATCTATCGCATCAACGTGCCCGCCGGACAAGCAGAACCGGTGGCTACCATCGCCAATCTACGTCCCATTGCCGCGACCGACTACCGGCTGATCGGGCTGGCGCCTGGAGATCTGCCTGTTGTCAGTGCCCACACCTCTACTGTCAACCTCTATGGTCTAGACCTCGACCAGCAGTAATCTTCCCGGCAGACCCGCGGCCAGCAGTAGTACTGCCTTTTAGTAGCAAATCTATGTATAGTAATCCGCCAGCGTCTCACCCGACACATGCGTCAGTGGAAAGAACACCTCCCGACCGTGCAACATCGCCGTACGCATGTAATCTTCACGATCATGTTGCAGCCCGTGAACTGGTGCTCGTCTTTTAGCCGCTCATAGATCCCACCTGATTTTGAAGTTTTCAAGGTGAAATAGCCAGGATCATTTTGTCACGTCTTCAGATTGCTGAGCCAACGATACTTGCTCACTTTCACCTGGCATTATTGTCTTTCCCCCAGGTTTTGTAGAGTCCAAGATAACCGTAGTTTTCCGTTTGTCCCGCCACCGAGTGTCCGTACGCGAAAAGCATTTGCAAGCCGGGAGATTTGAAGTGGTAATAACCGCCCGCGTCGATCATCGTTGAAGACTGGGTTTGGGCAGTGGCGAGACCTTCGCGCGCGTGCGAGAAGACCTCAGCTGATAACTCCAGCTTCTTGCTGATCTCCCTCTTCACGAGGTAGCCACCGTAGAGATAATTGCGATATTGAGTCTGAGGAATTACCGCATAGCCAAGTCCACCGCACAGGCTCCAGGTGCCGAATTCTTTTTCAATCCAGACAGGCAGCTTGTACCAAACCTTGCCTACTCCAAGGCCTCGTGTGGAATTGCCGGTTGGAATCTCGAACATTGGAAATGGGCCAATCTGCGGTCGGCGCTTCGTCTGTTTAATGAACCCGTATTTCACGCCCAATTCCATGTCCGTGAGGCCAAATTCGCTTGAGCCGGCACCGGCAGGAAGATAGACAGGATTATTGAGTGGACGCGCAGCTCCCAAAGGTAGAATTGCATGGATCTGCACATTGGGGATGGCTCCCCAATTAAACTCAAATGCTGGGCCTGTCGAGTCAATCTCCACAGGAGTTCCGTCTACCGTGCCAAAGAGATAGGCCTCATAGTGCCCAAAATCAACTGGCGTTGGGTCGTCTGTTTGAAATGGAGGGCCGGCTTGCGCTGACAAACGGGGAGTGACTATCAGTACGAGTGAAACTATCCCTGCTAAGTAACACTTCGTTTTAGTCGACATAGTCTACTTCCCTCAAGGCTTTAGATGATTTTCAAAGCACGCAAGCATCGATAAAACGATGAGTGCAACGCGATTCGACAATGTGTACGCAATCGAATCGCATCACGGCCAAAAAAGATCGCCTATTGGAGGAAAGGCCAGCATCAGAATCAAGTCGAGCGGCACAAGCACAGTAATGTTTATGTACAAGCAATGATTCTGGCAGTGCAACTCTCCCCGTCAGGAGTCCTACAAATTTTAAAACCTATCCAGGTAAACCTGCTGGATCCGTCATCTTAACCCTCCAGCAATAACAGCCTTTCAGGATCAATTTTGACTCGCCATGGTTGAGGCTGAGTGCTCAGTGCGCGCCAACGCTCTTTCGGGACGTCGGCCTGCAGATGAGGGAGATCGCCGGCCTCAGGCACAGTGTGCAGCCTCAGATATGTCGTCATTTCGTGTGGCGCTTCACTGGTGCTGACAAACCAGCATGGAAATGTATTGCCGCTTTGTGCGTCGGGTTGAAACGTAATCTGATGTGAACGAATGCCAATGTGAGTCAGCGATTCCGGAACTGGTATTGCTGTTTGCAGTTCACAATTCCATGCGTCAACTGCGATTCGATTCTCTGCAATACGCCTGGCAGCGGCGATGTTCTTGCACCCAGTCAGACGAGCAGCTGCGACAGTTCTCGGCCGCTCGAAAAGCTGATGCTTGGGACCGCTGGCAATCACACGGCCAGAATCTAACACAAGCAGATCGGTACAGAAGCGGAATGCTTCCTCCATATCATGAGTTACAAAAACAACAGCGCCATTGAACCCTGCCAGAGCCTCTCGCAACTGTTCTTCCATCTGCCTCCGCAGGTGTGGATCGAGCGCAGTAAACGGCTCATCAAAGAGCAGCGCATCCGGTTCAATGGCCATGCACCGCGCGATGGCCACGCGCTGCCGTTGCCCGCCCGAGATCTCGGCTGGATACCGGTCTGCCAACTCGGCGATATGCATCTGTGCCAGCAGCTTCTGAACACTCGCATGGCGTCTACTGACGGGTAAAGCATTCAAGCCAAAACCGACATTCTCCGCCACGGTCATATTCGGGAACAGAGCGTAGTCTTGAAAAACGATGCCGATTCTGCGGCGAGCAGGTGTAATGTCGCAGTTCGTCGTGCTGTCGAATAACACACGTCCGTTGAGAACGATGCGACCACTGTCTGGCGTAACGATTCCTGCAATCATGCGGAGCGTCATCGATTTGCCCGCGCCTGAAGCACCCAGCAAACCCACAGCACCCTTATTTGCGCAGAACTTCACATCCAGATCAAAGTGCTCCAACTTCTTCTCAATTGCAATTTCGAGCTTAGGCAAAGACGTCGGCTCTTCTTTTTCATGTAACGATGGAGGTGACGACGTCAAAACAGAATCCAAGGTCGAAGTTATCCGTTTCACACTTCGCCTTCGGGTTTCGTTTTGTCTATTAAGTAGTCGAATCATCGCCAAAGACAATAGAACAATCAAGCTCACCCATATAAAAGCTCCGCTCAGATTGCCTTCCTCCGCCGCGGAGAAGATAGCGATCGGCATGGTCTGTGTGCGGCCAGGAATATTTCCTGCAATCATCATTGTCGCGCCAAATTCGCCGAGGGCGCGTGCAAATGCAAGGACTGTTCCAGCAACCACTCCGGGAGAAGCCAGCGGAAGCAGAACTCTGCTAAAAACGGCGCGCTCTGATGCGCCCAAGGTGCGAGCCACATCGAGTAGATTTGGGTTAACCTGCTCGAATGCGCCGAGAGTAGTACGGTACATTAGCGGAAAAGCAACGACAGTTGCGGCTATTACCGTTGCAGGCCAGGAAAAGACAATCGTGATTCCGATACACTCTAATGCGTGGCCAATAAAGCTTCGCCGACCTAGAATTACAAGCAGGATGAATCCAACCACGGTGGGCGGCAGTACCAGTGGCAACGTCAGAATGCCATCAATCCAGGCTCGTAAGCGACCGTGAACACGGTACATGAACCATGCGGCCAATAATCCAAGAACGAACGTGGCAACCGTGGCTGCGCAGGTTGTAGCCAGCGAGATATACAGCGGTGATAGGTCGATCGATAGTGTCACGGTGTTGCTATTGTAAACCCGCGCTTCCTAAAGATTGCCTGAGCGACGGGTGAGCCAAGGAACTCGACAAAGCTGCGCGCCACCTCTGCGCGGCGGCCTCCTCTTACTACCGCAGCAGGATAAACGATCGCATCGTGCGCCCATTCCGGAGCTACGGCTATGACACGGACCTTTCCCGAAGTTAGTGCGTCGGTGGAATACACGAAGCCAGCGTCGGCATTGCCGGTTTCGACATACGCAAGAACCTGACGAACATCCGTGGCTAATACAAATTTTGCTTTGACTGCGTCCAGCAGATGAAGCGCTGCCAGAGTCTGCTGTCCGTACTGGCCGGCAGGAACACTGCCTGGATCGCCTAAGGCAACCATGCGGACTGATCGATCCGTGAGCCCTTGAAAACCCGTGAGCTTTGAATTAAGCGGCGCAATCAGAACCAATGTGTTCTTCAACAGATTCCTGCGAGTTCCGGCGACGATCATCCCCTTGGATTCCAAATCATCCATCGGTTTTGCAGAGGCGGAGATGAATAGATCTACCGGCGCACCTTGATTGATTTGCGCCGCCAAAGTTCCAGATGAGCCGAAGTTATTGGCAAACTCTATCTTTGGACGGCTGGCTCGATACGCGTTCTCCACCTCTACAATCGCATCCTTTAAACTTGCGGCTGCCGAAACAGTCAGGGTAGCCTGTGCCCAGGAAATATTTGCACAGAACAGGGCCGCCGATCCGACAATAAAAGAAAACACATTAAACAGCGTGTGAGAGTAAAGGATTCCGGCTTTTGTCTTCATACTTTCACCTGCTTGTCTCGATGCTACAACGGGCGTAAGCATCCTGATTTGCTCTGATGATTGCCGGTCTTCGCTACGTCCGAGTGGAATTCTAGAGCGAATATTTGATAAACTCCAGTCTCAAGCAAGTGTTCGTCACCGATCCTCTTCCCTCAAACCGGATTGTGGAGTGAACAGATGCCCATCAAATTGAATATAAACAACATTGCCACGACGGTGGACGTGCCGCCGGATACGCCCCTTTTGTGGGTGCTGCGCGACACATTGAACCTCAAAGGCGCAAAGTACGGGTGCGGGATTGGCCTTTGCGGCGCCTGCACGGTGCTAATCGGCGGCCATGCGGTGCGCTCTTGCATGACGACTGTGGGCTCGGTCGGCAGCCAGCCGGTTACCACCATTGAAGGGCTTTCGCCGGACGGCATGCACCCGATTCAGGTGGCCTGGGAGGCACTGGATGTGCCGCAGTGCGGTTACTGCCAGGCGGGGCAGATCATGTCTGCCACCGCACTGCTGGCGCGCACGCCTCATCCCACCGACGCGGATATCGATGCAACTATGAGCGGCAACCTATGCCGCTGCGGGACCTACACGCGTATTCGTCAAGCCATTCACGAAGCAGCCGAAGCGGGCGTGGCAGCTCGCACCAAATAAAGGAGGGCCATCCGATGCGCATGAATCGTAGATCGTTTCTGCAGTTGACGGCCCTTGCAGGGGGCGGCCTTGCTTTGGAATTTTATCGCTCGCCGCTGACCGCAGCTCAGGGACCGGGAACACCGCCAGATCTCACACCACAGGCCTTCATCCATATCGCTCCGGATGGCGTGGTAACAATCATGGCGCGTGCGTCAGAGTCCGGCCAGGGCATGCGCAACATGCTGCCCATGCTGATTGCCGAGGAACTGGATGTCGAATGGAAGGATGTTCACGTCGAGCAGGCCGAGCTGAACGAGAAGATATATGGCCGACAGTTTTCCGGCGGCTCCCATAATACGCCGCTGGGTTGGGAGCCGATGCGCCGCGTAGGTGCAGCCGGACGCCAGTTACTTGTTACGGCGGCTTCGCAAACGTGGGGCGTGTCGGCGGATGAATGTACTACGCAATCCGGCCGGGTGCTTCACACGGCTTCAGGACGCTCCGCAGGTTATGGTGAACTTGCCGCCAAAGCTGCCGCGCTCCCGGCGCCCGCACTAAGTAGCGTCAAACTCAAAGACCCTAAGGATTACCGCATTATCGGCCACTCACAGCCGGGCGTTGACACTCATGCCATCGTCACCGGCAAGCCTCTTTTCGGCATTGATGTGGAAGTGCCGGGGATGCTGTACGCGGCGATTGAGAAGGCTCCTGTCTTTGCCGGAAAGGTAAAGAGCGCAAACGTCGACAAGATCAAAACGCTGCTGGGTGTGCGCCATGTGCTGGTCATTGATGGCGGCATCACTCCCGCCGCATACACGCCGTGGGAGCCGGGCATGGAGCCGGGCATCGCTATCGTGGCTGACACCTGGTGGCAGGCGCAGCAGGCCCGCAAACAGCTCAAGGTCGATTGGGATTTTGGCCCCGCCGCTACACAAAGCACCGAAGGCTTCAGAAAGCACGCAGAGGAACTTCTAAAGGCCCCGCCCGCAAATTCGCTGCGCAAGTATGGCGATATGGACTCCGCGCTCAAATCGTCGGCCAAGGTGGTCGAGGCAACTTATGAGTATCCATTTATTGCTCATGTCACGTTGGAGCCGCAGGGTGCTACCGCACTCTGGAAAGATGGCAAGTTGGAAATGTGGTCCACAAGCACGCTGCCGGGCGACGGCCTCTCACTGGTAGCCAAAACCCTCGGGATGCAGGAAAGCGACATCACCACTCACATGATCCGCTCTGGAGGCAGCTTTGGCCGGAGGCTCCAGAACGATTACCTGGTGGAAGCCGCATGGATTGCTAAGCGGATAGACGCGCCGGTCAAGTTGCTCTGGTCGCGAGAAGACGACATTACACACGACCCCTTCCGCCCCGGCGGAACCTTTGGGTTCAAGGGCGGCCTGGATGCGCAGGGCAAAATCACGGTCTGGCGGCAGCACTTTGTCACTTATGGAGATGAGAAGAATGCGACCCCCGGCGGCGGCATTGGGCAGGACTCGTATCCTGCCGGTTTTCCGCCCGCTTACGCGCTTTACATTTCGAAGCAGCCACTCATACTGCGCACCGGAGCGCTTCGCGCCCCCGGCGACAACGCATACTGCTGGGTTTCGCAGTCCTTTCTGGACGAGTTGGCAAATGCAGCCGGACGCGATCCGCTCGACTTCCAACTCGAACTGCTCGGCAACAAGCAAGCGCCCTGGTCCTCGGGCGAACACGACCCTGTGGGCGACCACGAACCATCAGGACAATCCGTTCTCATCCCGGAGCGGTACAAGGGCGTACTTGAGTTAGTCGCGGAAAAGTCAGGCTGGGCCAAGAGGAACAAGCAACCGGGTCGCGGCATGGGCATTGCTGCATGGTTTTGCCACTTGGGCTACTTTGCCGAAGTTGCTGACGTGAGCGTTGACGCACAGAACAAGGCCACGGTGCATCAGGTCTGGGTGGCTGGCGATGTGGGCAGCCAAATCATTAACCCCGCAGCGGCAGAGAGCATGGCACATGGCGGAGCAGTGGAGGGTCTCAGCCACATGGGGCAGGAGATCACGCTCGTGGATGGCCAGATCCAGCAGTCGAACTTTCATAATCACCCGCTGATGCGCATGAGGCAGTTGCCGAAGATTGAGGTCTACTGGCGAAAGACTGACTACGCTCCAACTGGCCTCGGCGAGCCAACGCTGCCGCCGATTTTGCCTGCGGTAACCAACGCCATTTTTGCTGCTACGGGGAAGAGGATTCGGACGCTGCCGCTGTCGAAGAGTGGGTTTAGTTGGGCTTGAGGCTGACTAAATTTGAGAGATTGCCGGTGTGGAAGCGCGCAGTTCGCTGAGTGGTAGTGCGGTGGCTTCGTTAAGACACTTCTGGATCTCTGCAACGATGGAGAGCGCGATGGTTTCCGGGGATTCCGCGCCCAGGTCCAGGCCGGTGGGAGCGTGGAGTTCGGCCAGCCAGCGCTCGACCCAGGCACTGTTTGAGAAATTTGGATCGTCAGACAGGTTGAGCAGGCGGGTGGCTTCAGCGAGCAGTTCACGTGTCCGGCGCTGCGGTCCAAGGACGCCGATGTAGGCAGGTTGGGCGTCGAGAGTGAGTAGCGAGGCTAGGGCGCGCGAGTCCTGCTCAAAGCTGTGGCTCATCACCACGACGGCATCTTGCGAGCGCAAATTGGCAAGCGCCAATGGCCGCTCGTTTGATTGGCTCGCGGGTTTTTCTCCTATAGGCAGAACATGAGTTTCATCGGCGGAAGCGAAGCGTTCGCGGGTGGCGAGTTGAGGTCGCCCGTCGGCAATGGTGACATACCAGCCTAATGTTTTTGCCAACTCTAGCAACGGCTGGGCGTCGTCGCCTGCTCCGAATATCCATAGGCCGGGGCGGGCGGGGCGGAAGTCGGTCCAGATACGTAATTCGGCTCCGTGAATTGAGAGCTTCCCTTCCGCTGAATTCTTGCTTGCCAGTACCTGTTCCGCAAGACTTTGAAGCGGATCGGACGAAAGGTCCACCATCTGCCCCGGATTGAGGCCTGCGAACGCGCGCCGTCCCATCTGCTCGCCTTCCAGAATGGTTGCCACTGCTATCGGGACGCACCGCTGGAAGGCTTGCTCCAGAGAGTTCAATAGTGGAGCAGCGGTTGAACGGCGTTCCAGCAGTAGCCAGACCACGCCGCCACAGCCGGAACCATAAGGGCGGTCGCCGTCCTCTTCAGCGGTGGAATAGCGCTGTATGGACGGGCCGTTGGCGGTATGCCACCAAGCGCGGCGGGCAACCTCCGCTTCAAGGCAACCGCCGCTGACGGTGCCTGCGCGGCGGCCGTCTTGAGCCAGCAGCATACCAGCGCCGGGCTTGCGATAACTGGGCCCGTCAATGGCAATGATCGTGGCGAGAACGCAGTCCGCCCCTTCAGCTTCCAATTCATGCCACAACTGCAATATACGCTGGAGGTCCGTCATGGAACTATTCTCGCTCAAACCTGGAAAGATGCAAGCGTGGACCGGGAGGTCCACGCTTCAACCGGCCTGGAGGCCAGCGCTACAGTTTGATGGGTTGAGAATACGGTCGAAGTGACGGGATTCCCGGTACACTGGTACCGATGAATGTCGCTGCCATTATTCTTGCCGCCGGAGCTAGCCGCCGCCTGGGCCAGCCCAAACAACTACTTCTGCTCGGCGGCGAAATGATGATCGAGCGCACGATCCGTCTGGCCAACGAGGCCGGGGCTGCTCCCGTGATCACGGTGCTTGGCGCTTATCACGAAGTGATCCGCGAAGCGGTTCGATTGAGCAATTTCACGCCCGTCATCAACAGCGCTTGGGAGCAGGGGATCTCGAGCTCAATTCAGGCGGGGCTTGCTGCTGTTGAGGAAAGCGATCCGCAAACCGCTGGCGTCCTGATTCTTGCCTGCGACCAGCCACGACTTTCAGCTGAGCACCTGCGCGCAATGCTCGCGGCGTTTTGCGCGCAAGCAGCTCCGTCTATCGTGGCCTCGGCTTACGGAGGCATCCTTGGGATTCCCGCTGTGTTTCCCCGCAAGGTGTTTCCTCCACTGCGTGCGCTGCGTGGAGACAAGGGTGCGCGCTCCCTATTGTTGCAGCCACCGTGCCCTTTGGTTGCGCTGACCTTTCCTGGTGGCGAGATTGATATTGATCTGCCTGCCGATATGGCTCACCTCGAATAACCTGATGATCGGCAAAACAGCTATACCCACAGGCCGACGAAAGACGCGATTTTTTTCTGCCTATATGCCGACCAACGAGCGCTGTCGAGTTTGCAGGGGGGAAATGTCCGTATACACGTTGACGGAAATCGAGAAAATATGGGGTTCTATCCTTAGGGAAAGTTGAAAATAAGGCGTCAAATTGGCTGTTTATGGGTGTTTTTGGCGCATTTCAGGCACGTTTTGGAGGGGTTTTGCAGCGAGTTAGGGACCGGATTGGGGGAGTTCGACCTTGCGGGTTTACGCTACGGGCAGTCAGGGATCAGAGATCAGAAAACACGCGGGTTGATGTTCGTGGATTCCCTGGTCTCAAGAGCGAGACCTAGGAAACCCGACAACTCTGACTTCCCCTAGCCACATTGGCACCTCCCGGTACTGATCCAAAGGCATAACTTCCGGGTAGTCCGTGATCCGCGCGGAATCTGGCTCCCAACACTGGACGCATTGAGAGCTCTTGCTTCCTAAATCCAGTGTCGCTCGAACCCCAGCAATTCCTGCTGCTGATGCCGTAGCTTACACTCAAAATACATGCTCAACCGAGGCTATGCCTACACCACGATCATCAGCAGCAAATACCATGGACAAACCCTGCTCTCCCACTTGGCAAGCCTTTACCCCCACTCAACCCCACAAGCCTGGCAACAAAAACTGAACAACGGCGAAGTCACCCTCAACGGCGTCACCGCCACCGGAAGCGAATCGGTCACTTCAGGCCAAACCCTTGTCTGGAACCGTCCACCCTGGATCGAACCAGACTCCCCTCAGCACTTCGAAGTCCTGTTTGAAGACCCCCATCTGTTGGCCGTCAACAAACCCAGCGGGCTGCCCACCCTCCCCGGCGGCGGCTTCCTGGAAAACACCCTCCTGCGCCTGGTGCAAAAGCAATTCCCCAACGCAAACCCTGTCCACCGGTTGGGCCGAGCCACCTCCGGCATCGTCCTCTTCGCCAAAACAGCGCAGGCGGCCTCTAATCTAGAGGCAAACTGGAACACACCCAAAATTCAAAAAACCTACCAAGCGCTGGCTCAAAACATTGCGCAGCACGACGCCTACGAAATCCTCACACCCATCGGCCTCGTACCGCACCCGCGCCTCGGTTCCGTGTGGGCCGCCAGCCCAAGTGGCAAACCGTCAAAGTCATTGGCAAAGGTGATCTCACGCACCACCAGCACCACAACATTTGAGGTAAGCCTGAATTCGGGCCGCCCTCATCAAATCAGAATCCATCTGGCATCCATCGGCCATCCCCTGGTAGGCGATCCTCTGTACGGCTTAACCGGCCAGCCTCTTGAAAATCTCCCCGGCCTCCCCGGCGATGGAGGATATTTCCTGCACGCCCAATTTCTGAAATTCCACCACCCCATCACCGGAGAACAAATCAATCTTGAGGCACTTTTGCCGTCCGGATCCTCATTACATCAGTAGGTTCACGGCGGAAATCAAATCAGAGTGGGCGTTGAAACCTGCGCGAACCCGGCAATCCGAATTCTAACGAAGCGAGTTTAATTACACTCCGATAATGGTGGTTAGATCCCCCTGAAGTCGTCTTCCCGGCTGCTTTCCGCGATTTCCGGGTCCCGAGCAGGGTGACTTGTCCTTCAATGAGCACCCCAGCTAGGGGGCCCATCCATGCCACAGTCATCGTGGAATGGATGGAATACCTCGAACCGTGACCAGCCAGCCAAAGGCTTCCGCCCGGACGGCCAGTCCCCTTCCACCACAGGTGGCTTGCAGATAATTACCTTAACTTGGCGCACAATCAATAGATGACCAAGCATCGTAGCAGCCGGGCTTTTCTGATCCCTGACTCCTGCCCCCCTATTCCCTAGTCCCTGCTTTTAGGGTACCCCCTCCCCCTATTTATATTTTCAAAAACGTTCAGCTAATTAAATAGTCAATAGACTCATATCAATTACAATTGCGCCAACGCTCGTTAGCTGAACCGAAGTCCGAGCCATGACCATCAGCGTGCAAAATGAACTGAGGACTGAATGACCGGCAAACCCTATTGCCCGCAGCAAGACATTGTGACCCTGATGAACCAGTACAACCAGCAAGTCAAGGAATCTCCCGAGCTTCCTGACGCGGAGACGCGCCTGCTGCGTGCGCGGCTGGTCTTTGAAGAAGCGCTCGAATTCGTCAAAGGCTGCGGTTGCACGGTCACCAGAAAAGTTGCTGGAGTGAACGGCCAGGATCAAACCGCGGTCATTGACGAGATCAGTGTCGTGCTCGACGCAAGCGGCGCGCCTGATTTCGTTGAATACGTGGACGGATGCATTGACCAGCTTGTAGTCACCTACGGAGCGCTCAACGCCGCTGGAGTGAAGGCTCAACTCGCCTGGGATGAAGTGCAGCGCAGCAACATGAGCAAAGCCTGGACCCATTGCAGCGTTTGCGACGCCGTACTGGTGCAGAGTGCTGGCCTAGAGTTGGTGCATCCGGAAGACGCCAACGCGCATTACGGCGATTGGAAACCTGTTCTGAAAATTCACAAGCGCCCGGACGGCAAGGTCATCAAGTCTCCAACCTATTCTCCGGCAAATTTAAAGCGCGTGATTGCTGAGCAGATTCAACAACAAACGGAGTAACTGGCGTTAGGAACCAGGCAGCCCATAAACAACCTTGACAGTAGGAAAAGATTACGAACTTGCTCAACCTGAAGTTGTAGGTTCATCTCCACTTGCGGTTGGTTGCGGCCATGGCTCATTCGATTGATGCTCGTTGACAGTCGAATGAAAACCCGAACAATCAGCCTTTTCATCCTCATCGCCTTTCCCGCGACGGTGTATGCGCAGAGCGGGTTCTTCAGCCAGTGGCAGGCCCGTGCCTCAAAAACCCAGTCCCGGCAGCCGGTGTGGAGTGTTCCTGTCATCACGCAATACCCCTCTCTGATTCAAGTTGCCCGAACTGACTTTATCCGGCAGAACACCGCCGCCCGCACCACAACCTGGATATATGACAATAGCAAAGGGGTGAACCTCATTCCCTTTCAAAATACTGAAATTGATTTCAACCTGCCACCCTACATCCAACATAACTTGACCACGGTCAAAGATGGTGCCGGTGATGCCTCTTTCGCGCTCAAGTTCCGTCCGTTCGCCGGCAATGAACAACATGGCAGCTATGTGGCCAGCATCGCTGCGGTTGCAACAATCCCAACTGGCAGTTACACGAACGGCAGTACCGACGCCACCATCGCGCCTACCATTGGCGTGGGCAAAGGCTTTGGTCGAATCGATGTACAGTCCTGCGCAAACATTATCCTACCCATCGGCGATACCGCCAAACTTGGCCGCCCGGTTACATGGAACGCGGTATTGCAGTACCACCTTGGCAAATATGCATGGCCGGAGATAGAGCAGAACTCGACCTACTACCGTGGCGGCAAAAACGACGGCAAAATCCAAACGTTTGCCACCCCCGGCATCATGTTTGGCAAGTTCAAGTTTCGCCCCGAAAACAAGACCAGCCGCATCGGTCTTGGCATTGGCGCAGGCATGCAAATTGCCACCAGCACCTTTCACGCTACGAATCACAACTTGATTTTCACGATGCGTTATCTGTTCTAGAACTGCACCCTCCTTCCGAGTAAGACGATTCAGAATCAGAACATCCGATCGAATACAACAAGCCAACAAACCACATTGAAATGTCTGTCTTGAGGCAGACCTCCACCTTTTGGATGAGTTCAAATTTCCACCTAGTCCTTTATCGTATTCGTGTGTCAATTGCGGAGGTCGCATGTCCCCATCGATTCCCCGGTATTCCCTCGCATCTTTGTGCCCGAATTCCGGGTTTGTCACCAGCTGGAAACCTAGGTTACGAGGTTTCGTTCTACAAAAGCTGACTTGCCCAATCGCCGCGATGTTGATCAGTATTGCCCTGGCTGCCGACTCCCAACAACTGAACGCGCAGTCCACCACTCCAGACTCCCATTCTGCCGATACGCAGTCCGACAAACCCCGTGAAGGCGGACAGGCCCCCTCAGTTGGCGGAGTCAACACCGGCGGGGCTCACGCGGCAGTGTTCGACAATGAGCACCGACCGATCACTGCCGGCGGATTCGTGAAGGACGGCCCGATCCTTTTTAAAGACGTCGCTAAGCAGGCTGGGTTGACCACTTGGAAACACGTGATGGGTACGCCGGAGAAGAAGTTTATCATCGAAGCCAATGGCTCAGGCGTGGGCTTGCTTGATTATGACAATGATGGCTGGCTGGATATCTATCTCGTAAACGGTTCAACTTATGACGCCATGACTGGCAAGTCTACCCCCCCCAGGGCTGCGCTCTTCCACAACAATCAAGATGGCACCTTCACAAATGTGGCTGAAAAAGCAGGTGTGACCAATGATCGATGGGGTTTCGGCGTGGCTATTGCGGACTATGACAATGATGGATGGCCGGATATCTATGTAACTAACTTCGGCAAGAATCGTCTCTACCACAACAATCACGATGGAACTTTTACTGATGTGGCCGAAAAAGCTGGCGTAGCCTTGGGAAACTGGTCAACCGGCGCCACCTGGGGAGATTATGACGGCGATGGCAAACTGGACCTGTTTGTTCCCGGCTACGTTCACTATGACTTGGCGAATCCACCGGCTTCGGGTGACAATGGCGTTGCCTATAGTTTCTGCCAGTTTCGCGGGGAAAATGTTCTTTGCGGTCCCCGAGGCCTGAAAGGCGAACCGGATCATTTGTTCCATAACAATGGCGATGGAACATTTACAGATGTAAGTGAAAAGGATGGCGTAGCCGACAAGAGTGGGTATTATGGGCTAACTTCGGTCTTTGTGAGTCTGAACGGCAACGGCAAACCGGACTTGCTTGTTGGCAATGACTCAACTCCAAATTATCTCTATCTCAACAAAGGCGATGGAAGCTTTGAAGATATTAGTTATGCTTCCGGCTTTGCTCTAAACGAAAACGGACGCGAAACGGCGACGATGGGGATCGCAGTTGGTGACTATCAAAACAATGGTTTAGTTGATTTGTTCAACACTACATTCAGCGACGATTATGATCCGCTTTATCGTAACGATGGAGATGCCAACTTTACTGATGTAAGTTATCCCCTTGGAATTGCCGAAGCCACGGTTCCTTTCCTTGGTTGGGGCGATGCCTTCTTTGACTACGATAATGACGGCTGGAAAGACCTGGTGATAGCGAACGGACATGTATATCCAATCGTGGATAAGGAGCCCTGGGGAACAAGCTTCGCAGAGCGTCCATTGCTTTTCCGCAATAACGAAGGAAAGAAGTTCGATCTAGTGTCGGCAGCCGAAGGAACAGGGCTGGGACAGACTTATGCAGGTCGCGGACTGGCTGTAGGTGATCTATTTAACGACGGCAAGCTCGATGTAGTAATCAATATACTGGATGGCGCTCCGGCGTTGCTGCGTAATGTATCGCCTGACCAGCATCATTGGGTTGAGTTTAAGCTAATAGGTGGAACAAAAGGTCCGCGAGATGCTGTCGGCGCAACCGTTTATGTCACCGCAAACAAAGTGCGCCAGCGCGGCGATGTTATCTCAGGTGGAAGTTATGCTTCCACCGGAGACCCACGGCTTCACTTTGGACTTGGTGATGCGACCGCCATCGATGCGATTGAGGTGCATTGGCCCAGCGGCTTGACGGAGCATTTCCCCGCGCCACAGATCGACCGCATTGTTACCCTGAAGGAAGGCGAGGGAACGAAGCCCTGAGCCGCATTGTCACAAGCTCGAGCCGCTTCCCTCGGATAGAGAGTATTCCCGACTCAACACAGGAGGTCAAAACCGATGAAAATCAATAGTCTAGTCATAACGCTGAAGGCCGTATTCTCTTCTCGCTGTGTTTTTTTGATAACTGGAAAAATTTTACTTGCGGTAGCAGTCGTCAGCAGTTTTCTTATACCTCAGGCTGAGCGGGCTTATGCACTCAGCGAGGATGCTCCTACGTTGCAACTACCAGCTTCTCCGCCGACTGGCATCGAGCATTACAATCTGCGCTTTGGCGCTGATAAACTCTTTCTTCCCTCAAATGCCAATACAGAAACAGGGACGTTTATGAGTCCAAAAAGCTTTCCTACTGCTGAGTACTGCGGCCACTGCCATAAAGAGGCGCACGCAGAGTGGCGGCAGACCGCCCATGCCAACGCCTTTCGCGCGCCATGGTATATCAAGAACACTAACCTGCTCAAGAGTGAAAAAGGAATTGAATTTACTCGCCACTGCGAAGGCTGCCATAACCCCATCGCTCTTACCTCAGGCGCGCTGACCAAAGGGTCTCCTATCGATCGTAAGTTTGATGAGGACGGCATAACCTGTTCGGTATGTCATTCAATTCAGAAAGTAGATACTCGCGGTACCGGCAGTTATGTGCTCAGTCAACCGGCGGTTTTGGTAGACGATGATGGCAAACCCATCTACAGCGTAGTTTCTGACAAAGAGATTCTGGCTCACCTTGATCGGCACTCAAAGGCCGTGATGAAGGACTTTTATCGCAGCAGCGAATTCTGCGCGGCGTGTCACAAGGCCGCGCTACCTAAAATATTGAATGACTATAAGTGGCAGCGGGCTATTTTTCTTTACGATGAATGGCAGTTATCCTCTTTCGCAAAACAGTCTCCACTTCCGTTTTATGTGAAAGATCAGGTTTCTACCTGCCAGACTTGCCACATGAAGGCGGAGGAGATTCAGTTACCGGACTACGGAGCCAAGGAGGGTAAACTGGCGTCTCACCGCTGGCTTGGAGCCAATACAGTTTTGTCGAAGTATTACGGATACGATACCCAGATGGAGAAGACCATCGCATTTCTAAAGAACGGAGTCTTCAATGTGGATATCTTCGGGATTGAGCGCAATGGAGGCAATGTTATCGCACCGCTTGGGAGCCGGCCATTTGAGATCGCACCCGGCGATAACCTTAAGGTTTCTGTCGTGCTGCAGAATAAAGGTATCGCTCATAGCTTTGTTCCTGAGCAGCGCGATTTTTATGAGAGCTGGGTGGAGTTTGAGGCCAAGGACGCTGCGGGCCACACGCTGATGCATTCTGGAGCAGTGCGTCCAGGGGGTGCGCTCGATCCTCAGGCGCACAGCTTTACGAATCGTTTGGTCAACAAAAAGGGGGGATTGAACGATCTTCATCAGGTGTGGGATACCCGGGTCGTTGCCTATAACAACACTATACAATCGGGCCGCTCCCAGATTGTCCGTTATGAGTTTCGTGTGCCCGCGAACGCTGTTGGGCCGATTAGTGTTACTGCCAAAATTAACTATCGGCGTTTCAATCAACACTTTATCGACTTTGCTTTGAGCAAGCATTATGAGATGCCAGTGGTTGAGATAGCGTCACGAACACGAACTTTGGCGCTAGGCTCCAATTTGGCCACTCCGCCTGACCCGCAAGACAACAAAGAATGGATGCGCTGGAATAACTATGGCATTGGCCTTTTGGACGCTCAACAGTATGCCGATAGTGCGCGCGCATTTGAGCAAGTAACCAAACTGCGCCCGGATTATGCGGACGCATTTACTAATATAGCCATCGCCAATATTCAATGGGAGCGTTATGGAGCAGCACGCAGCAGCTTGGATAAGTCACTTGAGCTTGCTCCGCATAATTCCCGCGCGCTCTATTATCTGGCACTGGTAGAACGCACGCAGGGACATCTGGATGCCACTGTCCGCGATCTGCGCGAAGTCACCGAGAAGTTCCCCAGATCTCGCGACGCTCATCGCGAACTTGGCTTCTCCCTCTATCAGCAGCATAAGTATGATGAGGCGCGTTCGGAGTATGAAACGTTGCAATCAATTGATCCCGACGACCTAGCGGCGCACTACATTCTCTCTATTGTTTATCGCCGGCTGGGCATGAAGGAGCAAGCGGCGCGCGAGGCTGCCGCCTTTGTGGATCAAAAGGATGATCCCACTGCCAGCACTTATGCATTGGAATTTTTGCGCAAGCACCCGGAGATCACTTCAGAGAGTGTCTCCTGGCATGTACACAGCAACTTGACAGCGCAACATGGGACTGGTGAAGAAGGAAGTGCTCAATGAAGTTGTTACTCGTTGTTGTTGCAGTTTTCATTTTCTACACATCTACGAGTTATGCGTCTTCAAAAGCTCAGCGCGTGCACGGTGCGGAAATATTTGCCACTTCTGGATGCATGCATTGCCACAGCATCCGCGGCACAGGCGGCCACAAGGGTCCCGACCTTTCGGGTGTAGGCAGGCGAATGAATGCATCCGGCATGCAGAGTCAGATTACGAATGGCAGCAAACAAATGCCACCATTCGGAGACCATTTGCAGAGCGTAGAGATTAAAGATCTAATCGCCTACTTGCACTCCTGTAGGGACAAGAAATAACTATCGAGACTTAACGGAGAAATTATTTCCCGGCCAGCGCAGTCTGCTGGTGCGCCGAGCTCATCCGGCGTATAAGCACCGGAAGGCCAAAAGCTGCTGCGGCCACAATCGCCGTCGAAAGTAGGTCATTGCGATAGAAAGGCAGTCCGGCAAAGTAGCAGGCGCCAAGCCCGCCCATCGTTCGTGGATAGCCCCATCCGCTCGCCCAAACTGCATAGTTCGAGATCAGGAAGAAAGAAGTCGGTCCGAGCAGCGCGCCTGCCGCCACGCGTGCGACGGTCGTCCGCGCATGCAGTAATACCTGCCCAAGCACCATAGCAGCCACGTACCAGCCCCATGTAGGCAAGTAGCTCACCCAGGTGAAGCTGTAATGGTAGCTATACACGGTGAGGTAGTAGTCGGTGGCCATTAGCGCGGCCAAGGGCAGCAGCATCTCCCGCCATGAACGCCGAGCGCCAAAGTACAGCAGCGCGCCGCCTACTGCGGTAAAGCTCAGCCACTCAGGGTGGGGTAGCAAACGGCTCAACACAGCAACCAGCAGCAAAAGATAACTAGGCATGAACACCTCAAAATTCAGGATTCCGGCGTCTCTAAAAAAAGACCCTGGACGAACGATACGCGCTCTTTCATTCTGCGGGTCAAAGGCCGCTGGGTCAACTGAAAAGATTCACGTGGTGAACATTATTTTCATCAGAGTCACGCGCAGTTCTATTTCTGCTCCCGTCCCTGCATCACTTCACCGGCATCTTCCTTACCATCTACGATGTAAACCGATCCGCTTAGAGGAGATCGGTTGGAGGTCCGGCCCTTGCCAAGATATGAGTAGTCCCAGCGCAGATCGTCAAACTTGACGGTCGTCCACTGTCGGTTGGACGTCACCTGCGGTGGGGCCAACCCGGGAGCTGCGACAGGACCTAGATCGCGCACCACGGCCCAGGTGCCCCAATCGAGATAAACCTGCCCCAGCAGCGTGCGCTTGGCGGCCTCCGAAGCAGCAGTCACAGGCGGCTTGAAGATTACGTCCCGATTCAAGTCGCTCAAAATCTCTCCGCTCCGCGAGTCGATCTCGGCGACCTGGTAATACGCCTCAGTCTCAAGAATCGCATGCCAATGAAAGGGATTGATGGGATAGGGCTCAAAGGCCATGCGCTTCACCGGCGCAGTCGTAATTTCAGCATTCTCAACCAGCATCCGCGCCCGTCCCTGCTCAGACCATCGCCAACCCCAGAAAGCCACGATCCCGACTAGCGCAAAAATCGCCCATCCCTGGCCACGAAATTGCTTCTTCTTTGCGCCGATCTCGCCGCCCACCAGGCTCAACAGAGCCGGAATCACCATTGCCGCGACCAGCAGTGCCCACAGCACCGGCTCGGCAATAAAAACAATGCTCCCTGCGTACCAGCGCGGATTGAAGGGATAGAAGGGACGCAGGCCGTAGTTGTTCGTCCAGTCGAGCAGCAGGTGGCTCAGCGCGGAAATCAGCGCCGTGAGGTAGAGCCAGCCCCAATGCAGCGTCGGGAGCGCTTTTATATTCTGGTCGAGAGCCTCGACCTTCCGAGAACGCCGCATCTGCCGCCAACGATCATAGAGCCAAACCGAACCGACAGCAGCAGCCGCCACCACGGGCACGGCAATGAATGTATGGGTGATGCCGCGATGGTGCTTCAACTCCTCGACCGGTCCGGCCAGCCCCCAGAAAATGTCAATATCAGCAGCCTCGGCGGCCAAAACGGCAGCAAGCGTGGCATAGGCCGTCTTGCGGTTAAGCCCCGCGCGGCCAATACAGGCTCCAGTAAGAAAGTGTGTGACAGGTTCCATAGCTCTGCCAACATAGTACCCTGCCCCGCCTCCTATAATTCTGACAATGGGTGATTCAGCCAATTCTGGTTCTGGAATGCGTGCCGCCGAGTTGCGCGCTGAGTTGCGCCGCCACGAACACCTCTATTACGTTCTAGACGCGCCGGAGATTACCGACGCCGCCTACGACGCTCTGATGAATGAGCTGAAGGGGATTGAGGCCGCACATCCCGAACTTCTGACGCCTGACTCGCCTGCGCAGCGCGTGGGAGGCAAGCCAGCCGAGGGCTTCAAGAAAGTCGCCCACTCGCGGCCCATGCTTTCGCTGGACAACGCCTACTCGGTTGAGGAGCTGGCCGCCTGGGATGCGCGCTGCCACGAGTTGGCCGGGACGCTGCCTGTGGAGTACGTAGCCGAATACAAGATGGACGGCCTGAGTGTGGCGCTGCGTTACGGTCCTGCGGGCGGCGGAGGCTCAACGCTGATTTCTGGATTGACCCGTGGCGACGGCCAGACCGGTGAGGACGTGACCTCGAATATCCGCACGATTCGCAGCGTACCGCTCTCTA
>CAYPYJ010000064.1:0-21300 GCA_964414945.1 uncultured Occallatibacter sp. | reverse complement strand
GCGTATGCAAACTCGCGCTGTTTAGTGGGGCGCTCCAGATACAGCACTAAGACATATCGATACCTACCCACGATTCCTGGAAAATGCAAAACCAGAAGGAGTTATGCGGACTTTCACTCGCGCCGATATGCGTTCTCAATTCTCGGCTTGAGCGCCGACCGCAAAGATTCGGGCTTTCCCCAATCTCATTTCAACAGCCAGTTTGGATATGTCTACACTCGTCGAGGGTTGACTTGTGCAGACAATTCTTCCGCAAAGATGAGTGCCAGCGCGTCCTTAATAGTGTAAGTGTGTATGTAGATTGCAATACTCGAAGCATGAATTCTGCTCGTTGCTACAAGTTCAGCGGCCAGTTCAATCGCCGGTAGCGCCAGTAAGGCATAAAGGAACACCTGCGCCATAACCCAAACAAGGTATGCATGTTTCTCTCGCCGATGCTACCTGTCGGCCTTCGTGAACTGCTCCTTACGGAATTCTTACCGGATTCTTAAGGCACTCTTCAGGCATGGTCCAGTTCCGTGAGCCTTATCATTGGAGGGGCGATGGGCCGCATACGGTTTTGACCGACTACTCAAGGAGGCAGAATGAATGCTCTGCGTTGTTCAACCCACCGAGCTTTTGTCACGGCAATTATTTTACCATTCCTTTTCTTATGTCTGACTATAACCAGTATGCGGGCATTAGAGATTCACGATGTCGTCGCCAGCGATCTCGAACTTCAAGGCACTGCTCTCGGAGAGATCACCCAGCATGATGCCATGATGCTGGATTTTCATGTCCCAATGCTTGTGGATCGGTTAGTGAAATCAGGCAAAGCCGTCCCGGAATCAGTCAAAGATTTGTTGGCGGCTGCGAGCGCTGCGTACAAAAAACAGGACTATTATCGGTCCTATCGCCTATATGCGAAGACAGCAGGCATTGCTGAAGGCAAGGTTGAACAATATGAAGTCGCCGCCTCGCTCAAGCCATCTCTGAACCGCGCGATCTTTGCCGGCGGAGAAGACATCACACTGACGGTGCGGCCACTGTTCACACTTGGACGTCCCTTGGCGAACCGTTACACAATGCACTCGTGGCTCGAAACCGAGTCTGGCGTCATTGCTGAGTCGGATCAAACGCACACTATTTCGGAGCTGAAGGAATTCAAAGTCAATTTCGCGGTTGAAGGATTACCAGGCGGGGTCATCGCCGTTGGCTACCGATTGATTTCGCCGAATGGACAGACAATAGCCGAGATTAGGCTGGCGGTTGTTGTTGCGAACGATATACAAAATCGCTTGGACTCGCTGAAGGCAAAGTTTGCCGCAGCGGCGCGCAACAGCCGATCTAATCAACCTGCTTCAATGATTGCGGCGCTGTCTACTATCGACTACGACATACAAAGTCTGACGCTGGAACGAACGGCATTTAGCGGGAACTGGCAACGCGCGGCGCATCCCTTCGGCGCGTACCTGGGGCGGATTAACTTTGAGGCCATGGGCAGGGAAGTGGGAAACCCGTTTCCACAGTTCAACGCGCGGCTTCGTTTCCCCCAGGATATAGCGCTCGCAGAATCCTTGGTTGACGCAATTATTGCAGACCCGGAAACGCTCCTGAAACACTATGGGGACATGGCGCAGGCTTTTCGCGCGACCAGTGATGGGAAACTCCTCCGCTATCGCATCTACGTCCCTGCGGGATATGACAGCACGAAGAAATATTCTCTGCTTGTTGCCATACATTCTGGAGGCGGCGACTCCACCTATTTTGAATGGGAAGATTTTTTCTCATCCCCCGGCCAGCATCTTGAGAACCGCTTGAAGCAACTCGCGCAGGAGAAGGGATACATAGTTGTCTGTCCAAATGGAGCATCGGGAACCTTTTTCAGCGAGCGCGACGATCCGGAGACGATGGCTCTTGTGCAGCGAGTGCGAGAGATCTATTCCATTGACCCCAAACGCATGTTTCTCACCGGTTGGTCTGTTGGAGCGTCGACAGCATGGCGACTTGCCATGCAGCATCCTGAACTCTTCGGCGCCTTCGCTGGGGTCGAAGGTGGAGCGGATTGGTTGAATCGGCAGAATACGGAGAAGGCGCGAAATCTCCCCATTCTCTATTCGATGTCGGAGGCCGAAGCCCAGCACAGAAAGAACACCGCAGCGCTCGCGAAGGAATTCTTGCCTAACTTTTCCTACAAGGAATATCCCGGTACCAACCATGCTTCGGTGTGGTCCAAGGCTTTGCCGGACCTCTTCGATTATTTCGACGCGCAAACCCCTGGCTCCGGTTCATCGGCATCTGGTTCAACTGCAGATCACCAGCGTCCGCCTCTCGATGTGACCTATATTGGCAACGAAGGATTCATGATCCAGTCGGGCGGAAAGACGGTGCTAGTCGACGCTCTGTTCGACACTGGATTTGGAAGGTTTCTTGTTCCTTCGCAGGGGCTGCTCGCCCAGATGACTCGAGGCAGCGGCCCGTTCGCCGATGTCGATCTCCTGCTGGTCACCCACCCACACGGCGACCACTTCAATCCGAAACTGGTGATCGAGTTCCTGCACAATCACGTGCGGTGCCAACTCGTCGCCCACACACAGGTAGTTGATCTTCTGCGCAAGGAGGAAGGTTTCGCGCAGATCGAGGGGCAGATTCATGAAGTCAAACTGGCCCCAGGCGCTTATGAATACGTCAGCCTCAACGGGATTACCTTCGATGTGCTTTGCCTGAAGCACATGGCAGATGACCCCGAAAAAGAACCAACGAGGAACTTGGCCTTCAACGTCGAACTGGGAGGCGCGCATTTTCTCCATCTGGGTGATGCTCGTATCGATCAGAGCGAAGCTCACTTGAATCGCTATCCCTTTGAGCAAACGCCCATCGATATTCTCTTCCTCAGTCGATACGATCGATCTGAGGCAACGCAGAAGTACGTCGCGGAGAAGATCAAGCCGAGCAAGATCGTCGCCATGCACATTCCGCCGGCGGAGTTGGCGGAGGAAACTAATAAAACCCTCCCGCTCTATCCCCATGCGATCATCTTCAAGCAAAGCATGGAGCAGCGCTCGCTTCCCATCGAAGTCGATTTCCATCATCTGACGGGTGAATACTTAGGGCAGACGCCTCCTGGCGCAACGCCGCAGGTTTTCGCGCTTGGAATCGTCTCGACGGACGCCAACGAGCATAGCGCACCGTCCTTCTCTCCCGACGGCAACGAAGTTTTCTGGTGGGCGAACCGGTCACCGGATGATGGGCCACCTATGAGCATGACCATGCGACGGGAGAACGGCCGATGGTCCGCGCCTCGAGTTTCTCAGTTTGGTATCATGCCCGCGTTTTCTCCTGACGGCCTCCGGGTCTATTTCTTCGCGCCCCAGCCTCGCTTTGACATAGCAAAGGACAGCCAACCAACCCTCGACATCTGGGTTGCCGAGAAGCAGGGTCACTCTTGGAGCGAGCCGAAATGCCTTAATCTCGTGACACGATATCCCGAGTTACGAGAGGCCGCGATGCCAAGGGTCGCCCGCAACGGAACTCTCTACTTCATTGGCTATGCGCCAGAGACGAAGTCCAATCATGGCATCTACCGGGCAGAACTCATCAACGGGGAGTATACGAAACCGGAGTTGCTCCCCCGCAATATCAACCTGCCTCCATTCTTGAACTGGGCGCCGTTCATCGCACCCGACGAAAGTTACCTGTTGTTTTCCTCGAATCGTACAGGCAGTCTTGACAACTACGGCGATCTATACGTCAGCCGCCGCCTGACAAACGGCAGTTGGACCGATCCGGTCAGTCTGGGTGAGCCGATCAACACACCCAGGCAGGAAGTGTTCCCAGGACTGTCACCTGACGGGAAGTACCTGTTCTTTTGCCGTCATACTCCTGGTCACAAAAATGATGTCTTCTGGGTCGATGCGGCGAGCATACCGGCCTTGCACCCCGTGAACACACCTTCAAAGGAAGACCCGAAATGAAGAAAACGTCTGCAATCATCGGTGCGCTAATCATGTTGCTGGCAAGCAACCTCGCGGCACAAGAGAACACAAAGCCGATAAACGATTATCTGGGTCAGACGCCACCCGGTGATGAGCCTCAGGTATTCGCCAGGGGAGTCATCTCTGTGGATGGCAAGAACACTCATGGCCTGCGGTTCTCGCCTGACGGAAGTCTTCTGATCTTTTCACGCTATCCCGATGGAAGCTCGTTCCAAATGGTGCGTTCTCAAACTGGATGGTCTCAACCTGTGCCCACGAGTTTCAAGGGCAAGGAGGTCTCATTCGATCCGCTGCTGAAGCGAATCTTCTACTACAACAAGGGAGATCTCTACTTCGTTCACTACGGCCCTGACGGATTCTCCTCGCCAACCAAGCTTCCTGCAGTGATTAACACCGCAGAAATCGAATACTACCCCAACATCACTGCCCACAGGAACCTTTACTTCTCAATGGGTAGCAGTTGGAAAACGGCTCGCGTGCAAGTAGCGAAATTGCAAGGTGAAGGCTTTGGCGATCCCATAGATCTCAGAGAGCCCATTAACGCAGGGGGCGCTTCCCATGCATTGATTGCGCCGGACGAAAGTTATATGCTCTTCAACTCACCCCGAGCTGGAAGCTACACGCAGAACGACATCTGGGTCAGCTTTCGCAATCAGGACGGATCATGGGCGACGCCTGCGAACCTCGGCCCGCGCATCAATCGAGATGCCAAAGCGGTGCTGTGTCCGACCCTCAGTCCAGACGGAAAATATCTGTTCTTCACCCGTTTCCAGGAAGACAACACTGGTCTTGTGTATTGGGTCAGCACCGGGATCATCGAGAAACTGAGGGCGAACGCAAATATTCATTCAGAACCGAAGAGAGGATCAGCTCCTGACGGCGCCAAGGCCGTGACGCAATCGCGATCGCTTCCTTCGCAGGCATCGTTCCAGGGGCTAGGAGATTTTCCGGGAGGCACTTTCGAAAGCTCGGCTCTGCGCGTTTCAGCCGACGGGTCAGTCGTCGTTGGATACGGTACCTCTGATTCGGGCAAGCAGGCCTTTCGCTGGACTCAGAGCGAAGACATGGTGAGTCTCGGCAATCTTTCCGATCATAGTTTCAAGCAGAGTCAAGCCAGGGGCGTTTCTGCAGATGGTTCTGTGATTGTTGGAGATGGCAACCCTGTCGGAACTGGCTCGGATAGCAACCAAGGCTTCCGCTGGACGCAAAACGGCGGAATGGTGAAGGTGGGCAGTCTCGACGGATCAGCGCGCTACGAGGCCCTTGGCGTTTCCGCTGACGGTTCCGTGGTGGTTGGCGATGGAGGGCCTCAGGCCTTTCGCTGGGTGCAAAACGGCAGCATCGCGGGATTAGGAGTTCTACCAGGCAGAACCAACAGCCGCGCAATTGCCGTCTCTGCCGATGGTTTGGTTGTAGTCGGCTCAAGCTATAACCTCCCGTCTTGGAATAAAGAAGAGGCCTTTGTTTGGACGCAAGCCGGCGGGATGCAGGGACTGGGTTATCTGCCCAGCGGCAGCACAAGCTTTCCCAACGCTGTCTCTGCCGATGGCTCCGTCATAGTCGGCACTAGCTCTTCATCTTCCGGCTATGCGGCTTTTCGTTGGACACGCGACACCGGCATGGTGAGCATCGGACACCTGCCAGGCGGCCATACGACGCATCCTGGCGGCATTACCGCCGATGGATCGATCATTGTCGGTGGCAGTTTTGTCGACCGCGATCACGGCACGGCCTTCATATGGGATGCGGCACACGGCATGCGTAGTTTGCAAAGCGTGCTCGAAACCGATTATGGCCTGAATCTGGTCGCTTGGAATCTGCAATACGCTTTTGACATTACGCCCGACGGTTCGGTGATTGTGGGCTCGGGTAAGAACCCTTCAGGTCAGCAAGAGGCGTTCCGCGTAACGCTTAGCGCACCTCCAGCGAACAAGATCGCCATGTTCTCAGCCGGTTCAACGAAGCTCTCTGGTGAAGAGACCGATCAGTAATTGGGTCGGACAGATTCTACTGCAGTGATAGGCCGACCTCAGCCGTCGACGGATTACGAATTTTCGAATTGCGAGTAACATAGGGTAGCTCGGAGAGGACTTCGATTTACATTGTTTGGGGGTCCAGCCGGTGCGGTGCAAGCCGCGCATCGGGAGGAAGTTCGTGCGGATTCTGCTCGTGGAAGACGAAGTGAAGGTGGCCAGGGCCCTTCGGGAGGGTCTGGAAGCAGAGAGCTACGAGACTGTCGTCGCCAACAACGGAGAAGAAGCATTCTTCCTGGCTACAACTCAGCCGTTCGACCTTTTGCTACTGGACCTGATGCTTCCCGGCCGCAGTGGACTGGAGATTCTCGCAGCACTTCGGCAGCGCGGCTTTCAGACGCCCGTGCTGGTTCTCACCGCGAAGGACTCCGTAGAAGACCGCGTTCAGGGGCTCGACAGCGGGGCAGACGATTATCTGGTCAAGCCCTTCGCATTTCCCGAGCTTCTGGCTCGCATCCGCGCTCTTACCCGTCGTGGAAGGGGCGACCAGGCCGCCCGCTGGAAGCTGGCCGATCTGGATCTCGACTGCGCAACCCGCAAGGTAACGCGTCACCAGCAGGAGATCGACCTCACTCCAAAGGAATTCGATCTGCTCGAATTCTTTATGCGGCATCAGGGCCACATTGTCTCACGTGAAATGTTGACGCGAGATGTTTGGCAGGCGACGGCCCGCGCAACCCCTTTGGACAACGTCATCGATGTCCATATCGCACGCCTCCGCAAAAAAATCGACGATCCTTATGAGAAAAAGCTGCTCCGCACCATCAGGGGTGTCGGGTTTCTGCTGAGCGAGGAGGAGGAATGAGTCTGAGACCGTTAAGCATTCGAGCGCGCCTAACTATCTGGTACGCAGGAGTACTCCTTTTCATTCTGGCGTGCCTCTCGGCAGGCGTCTATGTTGTCTTGCAGGCGAGCCTGGAACGGACTCTTCGTGCACAGCTCGACCGGGATATCCAAACTGTGGCGACAGTGGTCGGTGCATCGCCACATGGCGCGGGACCGTACGGTCATTTGCCTGGAGATATACTATTCGCCGTGACGCGAGATGGGCGCCTGGTTTACCACTCAAACGCTTGGTGCCGGACCCGATGTTTGCATGGTGCAGAGATCGAGCCTGTGGACGCCTCGGGAGTATGGCGGTCCCCGAAAGGCGTGGACTACAAGATTAAAGCAGCGCCGCTGTGGGTCAACGGGCAGGGCTTTTCGGTAACCGTAGCGGAAGACACGAGTCTTCTCGAAGGCACGCTTCGCGACCTGCTAGTCATACTTCTGCTAAGTATTCCTTGCGCTGCCCTGCTGTCGATCGCCGGCGGATATTTCCTTGCGGGCCGCGCCCTGTCTCCCATCAGCGCCATGGCATCGAAAGCATGGGAGATCAGCGCCGAATCGCTCTCCGAACGATTGCCGGTGCGTAACCCCAACGATGAATTAGGCCGTATGGCGACTGTCTTCAATCAGACGCTGGCACGTCTGGAGGCTTCCTTTGAACGGCTGCGCGCCTTTGCCGCCAACACTTCACACGAACTGCGCACGCCGCTGACGGCGATGCGAAGCGTGGGAGAGGTCGCTCTGCGCCGTCCTCTGGACGCCGCATCTGCGCGCGACACCATTGGCAGCATGCTAGAGGAAGTGGATCGCCTGACCCAGTTGGTCGAGCGTCTGCTTGGTTTGGCGCGTGCGGAGTCGGCTAAAACCCAGTTGCCGCGAGAAGAAGTGGATCTGGCACAAATGGCGTCGTCAGTCTCTGAACTGGTCCGGGTTCTGGCCGAAGAGAAAGCACAACAGATTTCGGTTGATGTGCGTGAGCCCGCCACGATCCGGGGCGAATCGTCGAGTCTGCGGCAGGCGCTCACCAACCTGGTTGACAATGCCATTCGCTACACGCCCGCGCACGGCCACATCAAGGTCGGCGTTGGGCATGCTCCAGATGGGCGGCGCATTATTGAAGTGGAAGACAACGGCCCTGGCATCGCTCCTGGGGAGCAGAACCGTATCTTCGATCGCTTTTATCGCGCCAACAATGATGGCCATTCGAGAGGTCAAGGGACCGGGCTCGGCCTGGCAATTGCCCGGAACGCCGTAGAAGCCAACGGAGGTCGGCTGGAATACAGAAACGCAATTGAAGGTGGAAGCATATTCTGCATGAGCTTCCCCGCCTGATCGCCGGTAGTTTCCTGATTACGAAATAGATGGCGAGGTTAAAAACCCGGCTTACCGGTCCCAGGCCGCCCATCTGTCACTGCCATAGGTGAAATCCCATTTGTGACAGGTCCTGGAATCCAAGTCTGGTCATCCTTTCATTTGAGGAAGACCTGAGGCATGGCACACACCCGCTCCAGGCATCGTGCGCCGTTTCTGGCAAATCAGTGAAAAATCGGCCTGAGGAGACCCTATTTTTCTGGGATTTACGCCGGAAATCGCTTTGCCGCTGCCCAGCCATTTACAATGACGTCTAAGCATCAGGTGCGCGATTCGTCGCCTCCATGCCGTGTCTAGACCCTATGAATCTGAGAATCCTTTGCACTCCCGCGGCTTTCGTGTTCGGCACATTGCTGCTCGCAAGTTCCACTTTGGCGCAAACACGGCCCGCCGCGCCTGAAAGCTCTACCGGCGGCACCACGGTCGAGGAAATTGTCGCCCGGGTCAACGATCAGATCATTACGCGCTCGGACTACGACCGCGCCATGAAGCAACTGGATGATGAGGCGCGCCAAAAAGGCGCTTCCATGCAGGAGATTTCTACGGCGCACAAGGATATGCTGCGCGATCTGATCGACCAGCAGCTTTGGCTCTCCAAAGGCAAGGAACTGAACATCAATGGCGAGACCGAGCTGATCAAACGGCTGGACGAGATTCGCAAGCAGTACCACCTGGAAACCCTGGAAGATCTGGAAAAGTCCGCCAAGGAGCAGGGCGTCTCGTACGAAGATTTCAAGGCCAATATCCGCAACGGTATCATCACCCAGAGTGTGATGCGCCAGGAGATCGGCAGAAAGATTCAGTTCACACAGGGCGAGGCCCAACGCTACTTTGAGCAGCACAAGCAGGAGTACGCCCAGCCGGAGAGCGTCACGCTGGCTGAGATTCTTATCTCCACTGGTACTCCTGCTCCCTCGATAACCGTACCCGGCGGCACACAGCCCGACGACCCGGCAGTGATCGCCAAGGCCAAAGCCAAGGCAGACGACATTGAAGCCAAGCTCCAGGCGGGAGGCGATTTCTCGCAACTGGCCCGCACTTTCAGCGACGGCCCCACAGCAGCGTCGGGCGGTGATCTGGGTCATTTCCAGCGCGGCTCGCTGGCAAAGGTGCTGGAAGACAAAACTTTTGCGCTTAGCTCCGGGCAGTTTACTGAGCCGATTCGCACCCGGCAGGGATATGTCATTCTCAAAGTGGTCAAGCGCGTCACAGGCGGCGTGCCGGCGTATAAAGATGTTGCGGATCAGGTGGAGAACAACTTCTACATGGCGCGGATGGAGCCTGCCATGCGCGATTACCTGACCACAATGCGCGAACAGGCCTTCATCGACATCAAACCAGGCTTCACAGACAGCGGCGCCAGCGCCAAACAGACCAAGCCGACATACAGCGCCTATGTTCCGCCCGCGCCCAAGAAGAAAAAGAAGGTGGAGCGCACACGCTTCCGCGAGAGCACTCGTACTTATCGGCAAAAGAAAGCTCCGGCCGCCGATGCCACCCCAGCCGCCGAACCAGCCGTTGCACAGGTCAAGAAGGAAAAGAAGAACAAGAAAGATGCCGCTGCCTCTACTGAGCCCGCCGCCACTTCGGCAAAGAAGGGAAAGAAGAGCAGAATGGCAGATGCCCCCTCAGCCGAGTCGGCCTCTGCTCCGGCAAAAATGAGCAAAAAGGAAAGGAAAGCGGAACGGGCCGCGATGAAGCCTGGCAAGAAGGAGAAAATCCGCTACGGCAAGGCGCCTACCAAAACTCTGCCGAACGGTCCAGAAATCGCCACCGAGGACGCTGGCGCGGTAGCGCCTTCAGCCTCTGCAACACCCGAGCCAGTCAATCCACTTGAGGCCAGTGACAAGCCTACGCATAAAACACGCCTCAGCGCGCGCCCCAAGGTTGCCAAGCAAGCCAAGGTCGCAAATGGAGCGAAGGTTGACGCGATGGCTCCCAAAGCGGCTGATGCGGCCGAGATTGCCGACCGTCAGACCCAGGCTCGTCCGCTGGGTCTGGCCGGTGACACTTCCAGTAAGAAAAAGAAAAAAGTTGTCACTACAACCGGAGAAAAGACCCGGTTAGCCAACGAGAAGAAGACAAAAAAGAAGGTTGAAGAATCAGGCGATGTGCCGCTGGGTGCCGCTCCACAATCGAAACAATAGCGCTTTCATTTGCAACTCTGGCGGCTTCATCTTTCGCGCTTTGGCGTAGGATGGAGCCGCAAGTGTTTTGGAGGCTGTTCGTGAAACTGAATTATGGAACGTTGATCTGGGTTGCCGCCGCTGTGCCAGCCTTTCTATGGGTTTTCTGGAGCCTTCCCTGGTCCGCTTTGCGAATCGCGGGTCTGGCCATTGCAATCCCCTCGTTTCTGCTTCTCGTTTTGGCTCGCGTTCAACTCGGACGGGCATTCAGCGTACAGGCTAAAGCAACCACGCTGGTTACTACCGGCCTCTATGCCCGCGTTCGCAATCCGATCTACCTCTCTGGCAGCCTGATGATTGCGGGACTCATTCTTTGGGCAAATCAGCCATGGCTGTTATTGCTTCTCGCCGTTCTGCTTCCAATGCAATTTTTTCGCAGCAGGAAAGAGGAGCGAGTGCTGACAGAAAAATTTGGCGCAACCTATCTCGATTACAAGAAACAGACGTGGTTCTAAGTCGGCGACGGATACAAGAAATGGAAATTCGCCGAACGCTCAGTGCCCTCGCTGGTAAATCTTGACTCCAAAATCATTCCAGGTACGAAGCCACCACCGCCAGCGCGGCGATGGCCGCTGTCTCGGCGCGCAGAATCCGCGGACCCAGGGACGCGGCGCGCCAGCCGTTGGTATCGAAGAGCGCCTCTTCTTCCGGTGCCCATCCGCCTTCGGGGCCGATGGCAATTTCCAGGACGGGCATCTCGGTCGCGGCTGCGGCCATGGCTTCCTCCAGCGCGTTGCGTAGTGTGGTGGTGCGCTCTTGTTCAGCCAGCACTATCTGCGCAAAGTTCGCCGCGGCGTGCTCGGAGCCAGCAGTGATGCGCTCCGACAGCGGAGTTGGATCGAAGATCAGTGGAACATCGCCGCGTCGTGCTTGTTGAGCCGCCTCATGCACGATGCGCCGCCAGCGCTCGGCACGCTTCACGGCAGCGTGCGCTAGATGCTTTTCCGTTCTGCGGGAGATCACCGGTGCAATCGCTGCCACTCCCAGCTCCGTGGCTTTTTCAATCGCCCACTCCAGATGATCGAATTTATAGACGGCCATCACCAGCGTGACCGGCAGTGCCGGATCAGTCTCGAGTTCCGCGATCAGGTTGAAGCGAACCTCGCCGCCCGCCACCGCCGCCACCTGCGCATGAAAGACGTGGCCGCCCGCCACCACGTCAGCTTCCAACCCGGGTTGCGCGCGCAAAACGCGCGTCATGTGCTCGGCCTGCGCGCCGGTGAGCGTTGCGGTGGCTTCGTCCCAATGCTCAGCTATCCAGCGGCGGCGTGTCATCTTTCTCTCCTGCACAACGTGCGTCTATCAGTGTAATCCATCCCAAACACAGATCAGGGGAACGCGTAATGCGTTCCCCTGATCTGTTGCCTTTGGTTGTTGCCTTCAAGTTGGAGGCGCCGCTACTTCTTCTTTGCGGCCTTCTTGGCGGCCTTCTTGGCAGGCGCCTTCTTTGCTGCTTTCTTGGTTGCCATTTGCCTATTCTCCCTTTCGACAATTTTGGTGTCAAACCTGCAATAATATTGCAGTTGAAGAATGTATAGATTTATGCATCGCACATGTCAAGAGAAAAAAGCAGTAGTGGTGGAAAAATAGTCAATAATTTTTTCATCACGGAATCGCGTTCCGCGATTTCGCGCTCCGATGACGAGGCGAACATGACGCGACATCGCGCAAAATTTTCAATCAATCGCGCCTCGCGATACATTTTTTCACGTTCAGATTGCGGCAACAGTCAGTAACTGAGCCGAGGTGACGGCCCAATCTGCGGACGTAAAGGCGGAAGCGCAGTTCGCGGCGCAATGATGGAAGTCCCGCTTGACCCTGTAATGATGTACGGCGCGGATACGACAATGCTGTTGCCGTAACCGGGAGATCCGGCGAAGGTCTGAATTGTTTCTGATGACGAAACAGGTATTGGCCCCGAGTAAATTGTCGAGCCGGTGCTGGGCGCTGTTCCGTTGGTGGTGTAGTAGATGGTTGCGTTTGGCGTGGTGGTGGCGATGGTCACCGACTGTGCCGAAGCATACGTCCCGGCTGCGGGAGTGAAAGTCGGCGTGGCGACTAGAGGCATCAGATTGTAGGTTGCCGAAGTCACCGGAGAATTTGAATAGCCGCTGGTGATAGCAATGGCCTGGACGGTCTCAGTCGCAGGCACTGGGGACCAGACCGTAAAGGGACCGGTGTAAACGGTCGAGCTGGCCGTGGGCGTTGTGCCATCGGTGGTGAAGTGGATGACAGCGCCGGGAGTGGTGTCGGAGATGGTAAGCGTTTGGGCGTACTTGTAAGTTCCCGATGCCAGAGAAAATGTAGGTGCAGCAGTAACCGAAGACGCGATGGTGTACGTCGCTGAGACGACCACGCTGTTGCCGTATCCACTCGACCCTGCAAAGGCTTGCAACACTTCTGTTCCCGGAACGGTGATGGGACCGTTGTACTTTGGCGAACTGGTGTTCGGCGCTGTGCCGTCCACCGTGTAGTAAATGATGGCGCCAGGGGTGGTGTCGTAGATGGTCACCGTCTGGCCCGTGGCGTAACTGCCGCCCGCAGGTGTAAACGTAGGCGTGTTGACCAGCGGCATAAGGACATAGGTTGTCGAAGTCACCGAGGACGGTACGTAGCCGCTGGCTGAAGCGATGGCCTGAACGGTCTCCGTCAACGGCACTGAAGACCAAATTACGATGGGGCCGGAGTAAAACGGCGAGTTGAGTGTGGGCGTGCTGCCATCAATGGTGTAGTGAATGAGAGCGCCGGGTGTGGTGTCGGAGATGATAAGCGTTTGGGCAGACTTGTACTCGCCTCCCGCCAGGGAGAAGGTTGGCGCGGCAGTCATGGATGAGGCAATGGTGTAAGGCGCCGAGGCGATAATGCTGTTTCCATAGCCGCTTGATCCGGCGAAGGCTTGCAGCGTTTCTGACATGGAAACCGTGATGGGGCCGGTATACCTGGTTGAACCGGTATTCGGTGCTGATCCATCCGTAGTGTAGTAAATCGTCGGGCTGGGGGCGATGGTAGAGATGGTCACCGTCTGTGTATTGGTATACGCACCGGCTGGTGGATTAAAGGTTGGGGTTGGGACAAGCGGCATCAGAGAATACGTTGCTGAAAACGCAGGCGAAGTTGTGTAACCGGTTCCTGTAGCGATGGCCAGAACGGTCTCTGTCAATGGCACTGTTGACCAGATAGTGATCGGGCCGGTGTAAACGGTCGAGTTGATCGTGGGGGTGGTGCCATCGGTGGTGTAGTGGATGACCACACCGGGCGTGGTGTCAGAGATGGTAAGCGTCTGCGAGGTCTTGTACTCTCCCGATGCCAGCGAAAAAGTGGGTGTTGCCGCGAGTGGAAGGATCGTGTAGGTTGCCGTAGTGACGGCCGATGGTCCCTGGCCGCTGACGAACGCAATCGCTTTGACGGTCTCTAATGCTGCCGAAACCGAAATGGGCCCGGTGTACAAAGTCGATGAAGCCGTTGGAGCATTGCCGTTGGTGGTGTAATACACGGCGGCTCCGGCTGCCGTATCAGAGATTGTCACCGTTTGAGGAGTGGTATAGTTGCCTGGCACAGGAGAGAAGACCGGGGCCGCAACTGTCAGAACCTGCACCATTATCTGCGCGGTGTGCACGTGTCCGCCGCCCGATGCAGTGATGATCACAGGATAGATTCCGGCCGTCATTGTACCTGCGGCATTGATGGTGAGAACGTCAGAAGTGGGCGCACTCACGGCCGGTGTAGCCGTGGCCAGAGAGGCAGTGATGCCGGTGGGAGCACTCACGGTCAGGGTAACGCTGCCGCTGAAACCGTTAATCGGCGTGAGCATCAACGTGCTGATTCCCGACCCGGATAGTGAAATCGAAAGCGCCGGGTTCTGCGTGGTGAACGAAAAATCCGATTGAGAGACGGTGATATTAACAGGATTCGAGGCGGCCTTGTTGTAATTGGCGTCGCCCTGATAAACCGCGGTGAAGACGTTTGTTCCATTTGCGGCTTGATAGCCGGGAACAGCGAGTGTCGCAACTCCGCTGCTCAGTGTGGCGTACGCGCTGAAGCTCTGATTGTCAGAAAGGAACAGGACTGTGCCGGTAGGGGTTGGGTAACCTGAGACGCCGACTACGGTGGCTGTGAGGTTAAACGTCTGTCCTGACGCCACGCTGGTCAGGCTCGAAGTCAGTGTTGCAGTTGGTGTCAGTTTGCTGGAGAGCGCAATAACCGTTCCGCCGTTGGCCGCGCTGCCCAGCCAGTTGCCGTCGCCAGCGTAAGACGCGGTGACGGGCAAAATCCCTGCTGCAACATTTGTGAATGTAACCACCGCCTCCAAGCTGGCGTCGCTCGTGGCGCCAAAAGCCTGCCACGGAGCGGTTAAGGATTTTCCGCCCAGCGTCACAGTTACGTTGCCGCTGGGCGGCACTCCGTAGAGAGAAAGATAACCGGTGGTCAGTTGCACATCGACGGCCACGCTGGCTCCAGCGGTGACAGAGGTGACCAGCGGCTTGACGACAAGGCTGGTGCTGCCTTGAATCACAGTGAACGAAGCCGCCGTGGTCGCAGTGGACGGGTTATAGCTTGCGTCGCCGGAGTAGGACTCGCTAATCGTATGGTTGCCCGGCGCAAAAACCCCCGTCGACCACTCTGCCATGCCAGCGCCGTTCAGCGGCTGCGTGGAGTTGGTGATTAGCGTACCCAGTGTGTCGGTGAAGACCACGCTCCCGGTGGCTGCGGTGGGCTGATTGGCTATGGTGGCGTTCACGCTCGTCGGCACTGCATCCAAATAGATTTGCGCTCCATAGGGCAGCGTGATGCCCGAAGAAAGAGAATAGAGATAAAGATCGTACGGATTCCACGCATAGCCGGAGGTGACCAGCGTATCGTTCTCAGGCGTGACAGTAACGGTGACCGGAGCCGACTTGCTGGCGGCAAATGTTCCATCTCCTCCGTAGTTGGCCGTGAGCTGATAAGTCCCACCCGGCAAGTTATCCACCAAGGCATAGAAGTTGCCCGCAGTCAGTGACGGGTCGTAAATGCTAGTCGAGTGGGTGAGGCCGTCGTTGCCGGTCAGGCTCACGGAGCCGCTGGGCGTGCCCGATCCTGAAGTGCGAGCAACCGTGCCACTGATTGTCGTCGTCGTGCCATGAACCATGCTTGTGGGGTTGACACTCAACGTGGTGGTTGTCGGCGTGAGCGTCACCGTATTCCAGTACTGAATCAACTTAGCCACATCGACCGATCCCAAACCGGTTGCCAGGTCGTAGCCCGTTCCGGCGGCGTAGCCGTTCTCGACGTTGTAGCCGATTGAGTTTGTTGCAGCTGAGGAACCAACGACGCAGTTGAGCGAGCCTGGATAGCAAAGCACCTGGTTGCCGCCTACTGTCACATCATGGAAGACCGCTGAATGCTGTGAGGCAAGAGGATAGTAGATGAAGTCGGCCTGTCCCTGCCAACTGCCGATACTCTGATTGACCAAAGCTTGAATGCCGGCCATCGCTGGAGAACTGACAGAGGTGCCGCCCAGCCCGGTGATAATCACCGCGCCGTTGCTGTTCAGATTCGCGCCGGAGCAGTCGCCGGGAGACGCGCAGAAGGGATAGTAGCTGAAGTTATAGCCATTGGCGGCAAAGAGCGAAACGTCGGGAATGTCACGCACACTGTCGGCGGGTACGCCGTTTCCCGTTTGCCACGACGGCTTGGCGTAGCCTTGCCCGCTACCGCTGGGGTAGAGCGCTGCATTGCTGCCGCCGCCGCCGCCGCCCACAATCAACTCAAGAGGCATGGTCGCAGGACTTCCGTTGTTGTATAGATTGAAGCCAAAAAAATCGTTCCACACTTGTTCGGGAATGTACTGCTTCAGAGACACCACAGGTGCGGTCGATGAACTCAAACTCCAGTATGTGCTTAATTGTGCATTGACCACGGAAGTCGAACCGGCAAACTGGCTGTAGTAGAAGTCCGTGCCGCCAACCGCAACGTTATAAGGCGTGGAGGCAAGACCGTTCACCTGCAAGCCGCTGTACGCCATCGATTGAGAATCGAAGTTATCGCAACCGGCCGAGCCGCCGTCACCCGACGAAACAAATACTGTCTGCCCTTGCGCCGCCGCTTGTTGCCAAAGTGCATTCCAAAAAGCGTTGCCGCTCTGCCCCAACTCCAACTCACACTCGCCATAGCTGACGCTGATCACGCTGGCCTGATCGTCTTCCACCGCGCGCACCGCCGCCAGAGCTAGCCCGTTACTCATCGTCGTGCCGGCTGAGGTATACAGTATGACCGCTGCTCCGGGCGCAACCGCACCGGCAATCTCAAGATCCAGGTAAGCCTCTGTGGCCGCGCCGTTCACACCGGGATCAGCGCCATCCACCACCACTTGCGGCAGGCTGGAACTCAACCCGAAAAGCGTCTGGTAGGCCTGCACCAGGCTCAGGTCCACATTGGATTCGCTGATAATCGCAATCGCCTGCCCCGTGCCTGTGATTCCCGAGCTGTAAACGGGATTGATGTCATACTGCGCTGCAAAATCTCCCGGCCCCATCACAAAGTTGACTCCGCCCCCCGTTGGATAAGTCCACTGAGGTGTCGCCTGATGAGTCTTTGGGTTGAATTGAGCCTGCCCCAGAATCTTCAAATGCGACTGCGGATGAAAATCGCTGACCGATGCAAGACCTTTGATCACCGGCGCCAGCGCAACGGGAACCGACGGATCGGTTACATTGGCCATGTGCATCGCGCCGTTCACTTGATAGCGGTGAATCTGCGTACTAAAGGCTGCGCTCACCTGGCCCGCGCTGCCGCTGAACTCAATCGCCACGCGCCCGGCGTGTACACGGTTGATCGTCAACCCATGCGACTCAAGCCAACCCGTGATCGCTTCTACGTCCGAGTCAGCCGGTCCATAAATGCGACCGAAATCCTCTGGTGTGAGCCACTCATGAAATGCGGGATTGCCCGGTGTGTGCGCGTCCTGGATGAAGTCCTTTAAAGCCGCCTCCTGCGATGCGGAGCGCTGAAGCAACAACAGCATTCGTCCAGCGGGCAGAGAATTCTCCACCACCCCCTCATCAATGCTAGGCAGGCCCGCTCCACTCTGAATCCGCGGATGCACATTGCCGTGAAGAACCGTTCGCACTGCATCATTGGCCGGGCCTTGAACCCTCGCAGTCGCCAGCGATGGCGCGGCATGGACGGCGGAATTGCGTGGTGCTGCCCATGTAGCAGGGGCAACCATCATCAATGCAATCAGGAGGGTGGAATGATGCTTTCTCATGCCCCCATCATCGGCTGCACGCTTTGTCCACTTTAGATACAAAAGCGGCTGTACGTTATTTAGGTGAGTAGCATTAACCGAAAAATTGTCTCAAATCGATACACTCGGGAAAAATATCTGACTCATAAGGGGTCTTTAATCGGACTGCCTTAAGTCAAATAGATCCTCTGCGTCAGCCTTCAGGAAAAGATGCGCTGAAAGAAATCCTGCCAGCCGTGTAGGCTATGCACAAACTCGAAGGACATCTGGATAAGAATCGGCGCGACCTTTGCAATCCCAGCCACAGCGAAGAATATACCCAGATACCAATAGATGCGTCTATGTGTCAGCAGCGTGATCGAGGTGATCACGAGACCAATCTCCAGCAACGCTTCGGCCAGATCGAAGTGGTCCGCGCGTACCTCGGCGTGCTTCACATCGGCTTCCAGCGCTTCAGCTTTTTCCTGCTCTTCCTTCAGGTTCTCCGCCCACTTTTCCTGGTGTCCGGCATAACCCTCGACGAGCTTTTTTGCCTTTTCCTTGTCGGCGACCGTCACAACGCTCAACAGATCAGCGGCCAGTTGTGTGTCATTGGCGCGAATCTTGTGGGCCTGATAATAGTTCCACTGATCCGTGGCCTCGTTCTGCTTGAGCACAGCCTCGGTATGCGTGCGATGACCCAGCACCGTGGTCACGGCCACAAGCACGGCCAGTACGCTCATCGTAAAGGCCACCGGACGCAGCATCTTCTCATGCCCGCCGTGCTCCGCGTGTTCCTGCAGTTCCTGCACTTCATTCGCTTCCATGGGGTGAATCTCCTCAATTCAGGAATTGTTCTCTTTCACTCACATTAAAGGCTGGGTGCCCCACCCTCGCCGCGTCTTTGTTTTTGCGGCTAGGGTGGGATACCTCAAAACTTATCACTGCTACTTCCGCTTCCACCGAACTCCATCTTTTGAGTCCTCGATGACTACACCTTTTTCCGCCAGCTCATTGCGAATCTGATCCGCGCGGGCAAAGTTGCGCTGCTTCTTAGCCGTGGTCCGCTCCGCCACCAGAGCATCAATGGTTTCATCGGTCAGTCCTTGCCGCGCCATCAACTCGGGCGCAGCCTCGCCCAGCCGTCCCGCCTTTTCAGCCCACTCTAGTGCCCGCCCGGTAGCATCCGCGTCGAGATCGGTCAACACATCAAAGACCGCATCGAAGCTCGCCAACACCGCTAGAATCGCATCGCGGTCACCGGCCAGCAACTGTCCCTGATCCAACGCAGTATTCGCCGCCCGCACTAAATCGAAGATCGGCGCACGCGCCTCGGCGGTATTCAAATCATTCGCCAGCGCGGCAATGTACTCCGTCTTTGCCTTTGTTGCCGCCTCTTGCAATGCCGGATTTTCGCCAGCCGCGAAGGCTCCCGCCTTAAGCCGCTGAACAAACGTCCGCAGGCGCTCAATCGCCGCCGTCGCCTCCACCAATCCGTCGAAAGTGAAGTTGAACTGATGCCGGTACGGCACTGAAATCAGAGCCAACCGGATCGCCGAAGCTTTGTAGCCCTTTAGCAGCAGATCGCGAAGGGTATAGAAGTTCCCCTCGCTCTTGGACATCTTGCGTCCGTCCACCAGCAAGAACCGCACATGCATCCAGTGCCGCGCAAAGGTCTTGTGCGTTACGCTCTCGCTCTGCGCAATCTCATTCTCGTGGTGCGGAAAAATCAAGTCCTCGCCGCCCGCGTGCAGGTCAAAGCTCTCGCCTAGGTACTCCATCGCCATCGCCGAGCACTCGATGTGCCAACCGGGCCGCCCGCGCCCTATCGCCGTATCCCATGAAGTCTCGCCAGGTTTCGCAGCCTTCCACAAGGCAAAGTCGCGCGCCGAATCCTTCTCGTATTCGTCCACGTCCACACGAGCGCCGTCTTCCATCCCGGACAAATCTTTTTTGCTTAGCTTGCCATACTCCGGAAAAGCCGCAAGACGAAAGTACCAGCTCCCGTCCTCCGCCTGATACGCGGCACCCGACTCCGCCAGCTTCTGAATCAGCGCAACCATCCGCGGAATGTGCTCGGTCGCCCGCGCCATCACCTCCGGCCGCTCCACTCTGAGAGCTTCCAAGTCCTCAAAAAATGCCTGCTCAAAGCCCGCTGAATAATCGCCAATCGGCATCCCAGCCGCCGTCGCGTTGCGGATAATCTTGTCGTCCACGTCAGTAATATTCATCACGTGGCGAACCTTGGTCCCGGTCAGCTTGAGAAACCGCCGCAGCACGTCCACCTGCAAAAACGTTCTGAAGTTGCCGATATGCCCAAAGTCATAAACCGTCGGCCCGCAGGCGTACATCCGCAGCATCTCGCCATCGGCAGGCGTCAGCAGGTCCATTTCTCCCGAAAGTGTATTGAATAGCCGTAGCGTCATCGGTCGAACTTCTTGCACATTCACACTCAGAAATCGTTTGAAATTAGCCACTTTTCATCCATTTAGATTGTACCAGCGCATGATTGCCAAGGATCGCGGGACAGATAACAAGGGTCAGGAAACCGAAAACGGAAAATTCCAGACTGGGTTAAGCCAAGCTCGTCGTGAATCTGTCCACCGGGTCTCGTCTGCCGCGCAATCGAAGAAGTTGAGATTGCGCAAGAATGCAATTTGAAACAGTGTTAGCCTTTTTGGACTGCGACCATCTTCGCAGCATTTCCTATCAGAAGCGGCGGAGTCGCGCAGATGAGACAATTTCACTCGAACCCCCATGGCGTCGTGCCCATCTTCGGCTACCTGCGGCAACCTTATTCAGATAACACACTCGGAGCGATAACACGACCCGCAGCTTTCGGAGCTTTGCCTCGTCGAATCCATGTCCTCCGTGCAAGGAGAGAAAAAAATGAGCAGACCTGAGTACTTGTTGGAAAAAGCCGGTATTGTGTCAGGGCACGACTTCAGTCGTGCCGCAAACACAGCTAAATCAATGCGGGCTTTAGCCCCTGAGGGAGAAACCCACTCCCCCGAGTTAGTTTTTCAACAAACTCTTGAGCAAGCGACCGCAAAGACCGCGTCCATACTGATTGACCAGCGGATCAGCGACCTCGCCGACTGGCGCGGTAAGACTCTGGCCCGCGTGCGGGCGCTGATCCTGAAAGCTGACCCCGAGATAACCGAAGAGTGGAAGTGGAGGGGGACTCCCGTCTGGTCCCACGGCGGAATCGTCTGCACCGGAGAGACGTACAAAACCGGCGTCAAACTGACATTTGCCAAAGGAGCTGCGTTGAGCGACCCGTCAGGTCTATTCAACTCCAGCCTCGAAGGCAATGTCAGGCGCGCCATCGACATCCACGAAGGCGACAAGATCAATGAGACAGCCTTGAAGGTTCTCATCCTCGATGCAGTAGCGCTTAACCTCAAGGGCAAGACCGAGCCGACGCACCGGTGAACGAGCAGCAAGAACGACAAAGCCGAGGCCGGGGTGCTCGCGAAGATTGCCGCAATGCCTCACTCTTCTGCGTTCTTTACCCGAGGCACCCGGCGAACAGATGCCAGGGATTAGGAATTAGAGATGGACGCGAAAATATCTATACTCATAAGGATATTTTTTGCGCATTCTCGGGTAGCTCGGAGCAGTGAATTGCAAATAGAGGAACACTTGGCGACTTGAACGAAGCCGCTGCGGCGGCGGACGCGTTCGCGTGCGGCTGACTGACT
>CAYPYJ010000063.1:0-21414 GCA_964414945.1 uncultured Occallatibacter sp. | reverse complement strand
ACGCCGGGGGCAGGGTAAACCCCACACGGAGCAAGACCAAATAGGGAGGGAAGCGTTCGCATCGAGTCATGCGGCGCTGCGCATCTGCCCGATGCGTTCAGGCGGCTCGCTGCACGTGCCGAAACCTCCGGGTAGGTCGCTGATGAACGTCCGCGGCAACGCGGCGTCTAGAGGAATGACCGCACACGACAGAATTCGGCTTACAGGTCCTCGTGCCGAAAAACATGTTACACCCGCATTGTTGTTGGTGTCGAGTGGTGTCCGATGATAATTTGGACACCATCGTTTTTGGTGTCCGGGTGGACACTGGGCGGCGCGGAGCGCCGCGCGGCTAAGGCGGCACCGGCGCAGCCGGAGCCGAGAGGCCACGCTCACACGCGCACCAGCCCTGAAGGCAGAGCAACGAGCAGAAGAGCCAGCGACGGCAAACGCCGGACTGAAGACGCGGACCACCGAGCGTTAGGTGAAGACGGCCAACTGCTGAACCACACCAGCAGCAGCGACGAGGGCAGGTAATACGTGGCGTTTTCATGTTGTGGCTTTTGCAGGGCAGTCAAGGCCGTGGGCTTCAGCCCACGCCACAAGGTGGGCGAAGCGCCTTTACGGCCCTGCTACAACATGAAAAGAAAACGCCACGTTCCACACAGCGTATGGTGGCCGCACGGAGTGCGGCGTGCTCTTCGGGCATTTTATCTATGGTTTCTCGGAGCGGCAAGGGCGGGCGTTCTTTTCGCCCGCAGCCTGAGCGCCGCAAGGCGCGAGGGACGAGCGGGGGAGAGCGGCTGAGCCAACGGCGAAGAGGCGGGCAGTTGGCGCGTTCTTTGCGCCAGTTGCCCGCTGTAAGCGAAGGGCCGCGAGACCGCGAAGCGGGACACACACGCAGCCGCGCCGGAGGCGCTTCGCACCGGCCTGTCCTCAGCTTTGTCAGGCGTAACGTGTGTGGGAGATGTGGCCGAACGCGCCTTGCAGGGCGGCAGACGCGCGGTTCTTTGCGCGGCGGCTGACCTGCACCAAAGCGCGTGAGCACCTTGTATAGCTATTGGTTTGGTTTATCTAGACGGGTTGTATCTATGGTTCTTTACGAACTGCGTCCAAGCTCACGACGCCGGAGTTCGGCGAGTCTTTCGAGGAGCGGCTGCAAGTCGCGGCCTACTCTTGCCGCGTCGCCGACCTGCCGCGCCAGACCTGCGAACAATGTGTTTTTGTCCGCGTTGTCCTGTTCGATGCGGCGATGGATGGCGCACTGTTCTACCAGATGATCGTAGCCGCGGCTTGAGCGCGTGGCGTCAGCCAACGCGCGGCCTAGCGTGGCGAACTTTGCGTCGTCAGCTTCGCGCAGTGCTTCTTCTTCCTTGGACACATGAGGCATAAATTACTTCTCCTGTGGTGGGGTGGGGGGATGTTTGGCCCGACGGGCCGCCGCTTCTTCCTGCTGTTCTAGGGTTCGGAGTGCTTTGCCCTGGTCGGGGGTGAGTGCGGGATAGGCCGGCTCCGGGTGCGGCTCGGTGTGGGGCAGCGGCGCCGGTAGCCACGTTTTATTTTTGAACCATCCCGCCGTCACAGTAGGTTCATCCTGTCGAGTTGGTCGGCGAGCTTGCGGCGTGCCCTGGGGAGGATGTTACCGACTGTGCGGACACTGCAACGAAGCGCCATCGCGATTCGTTCGGCTGGCTCCTTGTCGCGGTAGCGCAGCACCAGGGCGACCTGTTCGCAATTGTCGAGTCGGCCGAGCGCCTTCTCGAAGTCGAGTACGCGGACAAGGGCCGCGTCGTAGGTGCGTTCGTCGCGGCGCTGCCAGCCGTGCGCGTTCGGCCTCCGGCCTTTGCCTTGAAGGTTGGCTACCCGATTCGATGCCCACTGCCGCAGACGGGCAACGGCGAGCGCTTCGTTATAGTGCATCGCTGCTATCAAGTTTGACCTCCGGGATGTAGACGGGCTCCCTTGGGCCGTCGTACGCGGGCTCTGCTGCCCAGCGTTCGGCCCGTGTTGTCTCTCGCTGTGCGGTAGAGGTGGGATGCTCTAGCCAGTGCGCTGCCGCTGGCGCACTGGCGAGCTCGTGGGACTCCTTGGCTGTCGTCTTGCTCACACAGGCGAGGGCGTCGGAGGATTCCACGGCCCGATACTACCACCTGTTGTGGTGTGGCGCAAGCCACACCACAAGGAATGGTGGTTTTACTTGGTTGGACAGGCCGCGAGGATGCGGCTGGCGATACACCGGGCTTCTTCCCACATGTTGGCGGCGTCGGTGTAGGTGCACAAGTCCCAGAGCTCCTCTGCCGAGTGGTGGAGGATTCTGGCCAACCGGGCGGCTGGCACTGGCTGGCGCACCAGTGGACCTTGTTCTTCGGTGACTCCTTGGAGGCCAGGGGCTATGCGTGATCCTTGCACTTCGACCTCCTGGCTGGTTTGGGTTTTGGCTCTGGAGGATGGTGCCGGTTACGCGCCTCAGCGCAGAGTGGATCGCTATCTTCACTCCAAGGTATATTGTCCTCTGGGTTGGGTTTCGGCTCCGGCGCGTGGCATGAGCAGGGGCAATGTCCGGCCCAGCCGTTGGGTTGGTTCCGCTTGCACTGGCCTGACGCACAGGCGAGGTCGTCATGGGGTGGGGGGGTGGTCACCGCTTGCCGCCTTTCTGTTTCAGGACCGAGAGCGCAACTTGCGCCGCGTACAGGAGTTGGGAGCCGTCTCGACCGTCGAAGACCTCTAGCGTTATGCCCTGCACGATGCAGGAAATTGAGGCGCGGATGGTTGGCAAGCTGTCCATTTTAGGCATCGCTAGCTTGTAGGCGACACAGGCCATGCGGAGCGCCTTCGGTGCCGAGAGGCCTTTCGCCTCGGCGACTTCGTAGGCGTGGCTCCATGCTTCCTTGCATTCGGTCATGGCTTTGTCCGTTCGGTTGGTCCGGTCGCGCGGCGGCGCGGCTCCGGCTTCGAGATCGAGTGTTTGCGATTGTGCTACTAGGGCGAGTCTCATGCGATTTGTTCCTTTCTCCATGCTGGGCGTTTGATGAGTTCGAGGGTGCTGCGTTTGACCGGGCGCAGATCGTGATCGAGGTACCAGATCGTTGACTGAAGGCTGCGGTGTCCAAGGACTGCTTGCACGTCGCGAATCTCGCGGGTCTGTTCGAGCATGGCGACGGCAGTCGTGCGGCGTAGATCGTGGGCCGTGATGCGACGCGTGATTCCGACCTCTTTGCACAGTTTGTGGAATTGCCAGCGCAGCGCGTCGATTCCGTCGCAACCTTTTTTTATGTGCGCACCTTGGTGTCCTTTTCCTGTGTTCCAAAGTTGCCGGATGAAAGTCTCGTCGGAGTTCTGGTCGCATTGGTCGAGAATGCGTTTAATCTCGGTTGTGACCGGGAGTGTCATGTGGGCATTTGCTTTAGTGACAAAGCGCAGTTCGGCGCGTTGCTGGTCGTAGTGCTGTGGGCTGAGGCGCACTGCGGTGCCTGACCGGATGGCTAGGTCTGAGCAGAGGAGCAGCCACAACTGAAGTGCGGCGTTTGCGCGGTGCAGGAGTGCATCGATTTCTTCACGCGTGGCCGTCACGTTACGTGGGCGCACACCTGGGTAATGCCGTACCTGGCTTTCGAGGCGCGGCGTTCCGTGGTACTCCCACAGCCAGCGAAGGATGCGTCTCAGGGCGTAGGCTTTTTCCGCTTTGGTTTGATAGGCGTATGGGCCGGTGTGGATCGCTTCGTCAAGGTCAGCAACTTGGGCCGCACTGAGTCGGCGCGGCGTTGTGGACCCGGCTTGGGCGATGAGAGCCTTTGCGACCTGGTGCAGATTGTTAGCTGTGCTGAGGCCGAGGAACTGGGCGCGGAGAATCTCGGCGAGTGTGGACCCCGTGCCTTTGGTTTTGGGCGCGATTCCTCTTTTTGATCGTGCTCGTGTAGTTGCGCTGCCCTAGCGGACTTGAAAGATTTTCGCTTGCGTGTGCCGTCAGCCTCACGCCAATCTGCAAAAAACTTGCCATTTTTTTCGAACATTGTTACCTCGCACAGGATTGTACACGAGGCCTTGCAATTGACCAGGACACCGCTGGACACCATCGAATCATGGGTTTAGCGGTTACTGTTGTGGGTTTCCGTTTGGTCTGGACACCACTTGGCTTACAGGTCCTCGTGCCGAGAGTTCTGCCGCAATAAGACAGCCCCAGCCGGGAGAGCTTTCCGGCTGGGGCTGACCATTTTCAGCCAAGCGGTTTTGCGCCAGCAACCCTAGAAGGTAAAGATCGGACCACCTTCTTCGCGTACATCATTCCACTCGCGGGATGGGACGCCCTTAAACAGCGGCAGCGCTACTTCGGTGTTGGCGTGCGTGGTATAAAGCGACTGCTCGTAAGAGAACGACACCCACTTGTTGATCTTGTAGTTGAGTGTGCCGATGGCCATCGTGCTTGTGTGCCGAGTTCCACTCGCACGGTCGATATCGCGCGCCTTGGCCTGATCCACGCCATAGAGTCCATAAAGGGACCAGCCGGCGTTGCGGCCTGCGGGATTGGCGTTGAAGATTCTGGAGAGAGGAAGGCCCAGTTGCGCGAATCCGCCCACGGCACGAATCGGGCGCTCCGGAGCAACCACCCTCTGTCCGCCAGAATTGGTGCCGAAAACTACGCTGGAGGCGCCATCATCCGAGGCTGCGGTTGCCGTATTGGTAAGACCGGCAGTGTCGCTGAAGAAAGAATAGAGCTGCCCCGCAAAGAACCATCTCAGGTCGCTGCCGCCGTAGGCCTTGCCGGTCAACGTAAACCAGCGCGAAGGCAATTGCCACTCCGCATCCCACCCATCCTGCTTGCTGCTAGCGCTTACGCCGTTAGGGAAGGCTGTCGCGTAAGCGCTAGGAATGGCGGAAGACAACACATTAGCGGTGCGTTTTCCGTTAAAACCGCTGAATATGATCTGTGCGGGAGCAACACCGGGTGCATGGTCCAACTGCCATTGCCCCACGATGCGCCCCTCAAATTGGGGACGACTCGAATCCGGACCCTGGCGTTCCCCATAACCCAGTTCGTTGGAGATATTGGCGGCGCTGGGCGGAAGCCCGGATGAAGGCATATCGATGGAGAACTCAGGCATAATCGAGAACTCGCCGGCCTTGTGTGTAAAACCCACGCGCATCTGCGGGTCGCGCTCGTATAGTGACCCAAATGCGATACCAAGCCCGGTGGTCTCGAGGATGTTCGGCAAGGTCGATGACCCATACAACGTCCAGTCCTGCCCGAACAGAGCTGAGAAAGTGTTGTTTTTGTCGAAGTGGTAATCCATGCGGCCCCAGGCCAGCCGTAGCGATGGGTTATTGGAGCGAAGCGAGGAAATATTGCGGTTATCCGAGCGATTGAAGTTGCCCTCAAAGTCGAATTCCACCTTGCCTGTCATCTCCCACTTCGGACTTGGGTCATGCCAGTTGAAGTTGAGCCCGAAGCGAGTGCTGCGAGCCTTGATATGGAACTCCGGATCCCCGCTCGGACCGGTATTGGCGGCAACAAAACCGGGAAGCGGAAAATCATCCCCGTTGGGGGAGGAGCTGTCTTGCACTGCGGTAGCTTTGATAAATCCATATGGATTCAGACCGACTCCGCCGACCTTGATTGCGGCTTGGGAATCGCTTTTCACACCGCTCAACGGAAATACGCGAATGGGCACCAGAGCTGCATTGAGAGCTTTCGAAGGCGCTCTATCCACGACGGCTGGCGCTCCCGGCTCGGTGGGATTGGGAGGCATCTGCACGCTTGCATAAACCTTTGTGACGGTGGCGGCCAACTTCTCCTGACTGCCCTTCAGGTTGGTCACCGCCGACTGCAGCGTTGTCACCGCAGCCGAGTTTTCACCAACGGCCTGCTGCTGGGAGGAAGCCGCGGTTTCCGCTCTGGCAGCCGCGGCCTGGGCATCTGCCGCCGCCTGTTGAGCCTTTTGCAACTGCTCGTCCTTTGCGGCCATTCCGCTCTTGAGGCTCTCAATCTGACGCGCCTGTCTTTCCAACTCAAGGCGCATCGATTGAATCTGTTCCGCCACGGAAGGCGTCTTGGCCTTGCCGGGTGCAACCTGTTTCTTGACCACCGCCTTGGTCTCCTGAGTAATGGCAAGCGGACCTGCCATGCTCACTACCAAAATTGCCGCTGATACAGCTTTGAATGTGAAATTCATGGGTATCTCAGTTCCTTCCTTGAATTGAGTTGTAAGATGGCTATCTTCCATATCAATTTCAAAGGTTTACCGCGAAATTAAGGGGACTTTTCTGGATAAAGCCACGCAGCAGCTATACCTTCTGCCGGAATTGGAACGAAAAGCCCGATAAGGGAAGTTACGTGAGTCAAGGGGAGCTAAAGGCCTCGGCTCACCGCGTCGAGAGACCCGCGTATATTTTCATCAGAAAAGGGTGGAAAAGTACAGCGCTATCTTCGGGTCAGATCACTAAAATAGAGAAATGCTGCGAGTGAAGCTGATAGATGCCGGGGCGCGTGCCCCTGTGGTGGCCCATCCAGGTGAGGATCTGGGCTATGATTTGTTTGCGCTGGAAGGCGCGGTCCTCGCTCCCCGAGCTACAGTGAAAGTGCGTACCGGCATTGCCGTCGAGGCACGCCACCCGGCCACCGGTGAGCCACTGGGCTTGCTAGTCCGGGATCGTTCGTCGATGGCCGCTCGCGGCGTCGCGACCACCGCCGGCGTGATCGACGCGGGCTACCGGGGCGAGATTCTGGTGCTGATGACCAACTTGGGAGAGCTTTCCGTCGATCTGAAGGTTGGCGAAAAAATCGCCCAGATGATTCCGATTCCTGTTCTGACCGGCGAAGTCCAAGAAGTTGAAAGTCTGGAGGACTCCCAGCGTGCGGAAAAGGGGTTTGGCAGCTCGGGACGGTAATTATCGCCCGGTTTTTGAGCTTCCCGGAACCCGAGGCCGCCACTTTGCGTATCATTAAGTGCGAAACTGTCTCGACTTTAGGTTGTTTCAGCCGGAAAGCGACCAGACGCACCTGTCGTGCGTCCATACAGTACCGGAAATTTCAGTCTGCCGGAGAGGCCGGTGGGGCAAGTTTGGGATGAGAAAGCAGGATCATGTTATTCGGTGAGGCCTTCAAACTCGCGTTGCAATCCTTGTGGGCGAACAAAATGCGCTCCATTCTCACGCTGCTTGGCGTGGTGATGGGCGTGGCCTCGGTTATCATGGTTGTCACCTTGGTCAACGGAGCCAACAAGTACGTTGCCACCAAACTGGTCTCGCACGGCGCAGACGTGCTCACGGTTGGGCGCTTCCCTGCCGCCTGCTGTTTCTCCGCCGAGGAGTACTTCAAATATCAGAAGCGCAAGGTTCTGCGGATTGAGGACTTCGAGGCGGTGCGGGATGAGTGCACAGATTGCGTTGAGGTGGGCGCGCGCAGCGATCGCAGCACCACCGTGAAATATAACGGGCATTCAACCAACGATACCGGCGTGCGCGGCATTACCGCGACCATGCTTACGCTCAACGACATGGACATTGTTGAGGGCCGCGGATTCAATGCAGCGGACGATCAGGTTGGCACCCACAACGTCATCGTCGGCTATGACATCGTGGACAACCTCCTAGGCGGCGGCGACCCCATCGGCAAAGAGATCCGGGTTGACGGCGTCCCCTACACCATCGTGGGCGTGAGTGACCGCCAGGGAAAAACGCTGGGCCAGTCGCAGGATAATTGGGTGGCCGTGCCCCTCACCACATATCAACAGACCTACGGCCACAACGACGCGCTGGGCATCTACGCGCGCGCCGGTGGCGGCGCAGACGCAATGGAGCGGGCCAAAGACGAAGTGCGCGTACTGATGCGCGCCCGCCGTCACAATGCTCCCGGCCAACCCGACGACTTCGAGATCCAGACCAACGACACATTTCTCGACATGTACAAGCAGTTCAGCGCAATCTTTTTCGACGTAGTGATTGGCATCGCCTCCATATCATTGGTGGTAGGCGGAATCGTAATTATGAACATCATGCTGGTCTCGGTCACCGAACGCACCCGCGAAATTGGCGTGCGCAAAGCCCTCGGCGCTCGGCAGCGCGATGTGCTCTTGCAGTTCCTCATTGAAAGCGCCACCATGGCTCTGACGGGAGGAGCCATCGGCGTGCTTATCGGTGTGGCCGTGGCTAAGCTCATCACCATCGTCATCGGCTTTCCCACGAGCGTTCAGTTGTGGAGCGTCCTGATGGGTCTCTTCATGGCAACGGCTACGGGCGTGTTCTTCGGAGTTTATCCGGCCAGCAAAGCCGCCAAGCTAGACCCCGTCGTCGCGCTGAGGGCAGAGTTATAAGAAGTAGCTTCTCGAAAGAAGCATAGGAGTTGCATTTCATGGCTCAGGGTCAGACCCGCGAATCCGTCAAGATGGCCCTCGATACGTTGAGGAAGAACAAGCTGCGTTCCGGGCTCACCATCCTTGGCATTGTCATCGGCGTAACCACGGTCATTGTCATCTCGTCCGTTATCAACGGCGTAAACAACCGCGTCTCCGACTTTGCCGATTCAATGGGATCGAATATTATTTGGGTCTTTCATATGCCGGTGATCGGAGTGCGGCCCACCACTGAGCAGCTCACCCGCAAAAAGCTCAACATAGACGACGTGATGTCGCTGCGCACGCTGCCCCACGTGGTGGCCGCCGACGGCGGAATTCAACATGTAAAATCGCAGTTCCGCGTGGGCGCCGTTTCCGTAAAATATAACGGTAAAAAAATCGCCGGAACCATCTTGCAGGGCTCAACCGCCCAGGTCGGTGATGTTTACGATCTGAAGATCATTGAAGGCCGCATGTTTAATGACGAGGAGGACCGGCGTGGCGCACACGTAGTTGTCATGGGCTACGACACCTGGCAGGAACTCTTCGGCACGCAGTCCGCTTTAGGCAAAGAGGTCAACATAGAAACCGGGCTCTATACCGTCATCGGAGTGCTAGACAAGCAGAAACAAATCTTTGGCAGCGGAAAGAATCCGCAGGACAATCAAGTCTATTTCCCGTTAGGCGCTTATCATAACCTGCACCCTGAAGATAAAGAAATGTGGGTCAGCGTCAAGTACGATGACCCCCAATACAAGGCTCTAGTGCAGGAGGAAATCCGCGAACGGATGCGCATCCGCCGCAAGGTGAGCGTGGAAAAGGATGACAACTTCGAGATATTCGGGCCCGACTCGCTGACCAAACTTTGGGGCGATATCACCGGCTATCTGGTCGCGTTCATGATTGCTGTTTCCAGCGTCGGCCTCATGGTGGGAGGCGTCGGCGTGATGAACATCATGCTCGTTTCAGTCACCGAACGCACCCGCGAAATCGGAATTCGCAAAGCTCTCGGCGCAACCAAGCGCACCATTCTGACTCAGTTCACTACGGAAGCAGTAACGTTGTGCGCTCTGGGCGGCTTCATCGGCGTTCTGGGAGGCGCATTTCTTACCTGGATCATCTATCTTCTGCCTATTCCACTCACACCCTCCCTTTCGACTACATGGGTGATGATCGGCTTTGGTGTTTCCTGCGCCATCGGCCTGCTCTTCGGCATCTATCCCGCATGGAAAGCCGCCAACCTCGACCCGATAGAAGCGCTTCGCTACGAGTAACAGAAGGCCGGGACTATTTCCTGGTCCCCGCCTTCCGTTACACTTACCCAAGCGATGCCCCACACTTTAGCCCAATCCCTGGCAGTCTTCACCACGGTCTTCGCCGTTGCGGGAATGGGTTACTTTGTAGCAGCATTGCTTGCAGCGCGAATCTTTCTCGCTGAGCGTTGCGCTCCACTGGCTGCCTTTGCCCCCGGCGTCAGCATTCTCAAATCTCTCAAAGGCCTCGACCCCGGCATGATCGACGCCTTCCGCAGCCATTGTCACCAGGGTTATACAGGTCAATACGAATTGCTCTTTGGCGTCGCCTCGCTCAGCGACCCGGCCGTCGAAGCAGTCCGGCAGTTGATTGCCGAATTTCCCCAACATTCGATCCGCTTGATCGAGTGCCCTCAGCACCTCGGAACCAACGGCAAAGTCAGTACTCTCGTGCAACTTGCCCCCCACGCCCACTTCGATTACCTGATCATCAATGACTCCGACATCACCGTCAGCCCGCGTTACCTCGAGCGAGTTATGGCCTGCTTCGACGCGGCTGAAACCGTCGGCTTGGTCACCGTACTTTATCGTGGCCGCGCACACGGCACGCTCCCCTCCCGGCTGGAAGCCTTGGGCATTGCCACGGATTTTCAGGCGGGAGTTCTGCTCTCGAAGTGGATCGAAGGCGGTCTTCACTACGGCCTCGGCTCCACGCTGGCCGTCAGCCGCAAAGCACTAGACAAGATCGGCGGTTTGCAAGTTCTCGTAGACCATCTCGCTGACGACTACGAACTGGGCGCGCGAGTGGACAAAACAGGCTACCGCGTTGTGCTGAGTGCGGAAGTCGTCGAAACCAATATCGCGCCCTACGGCTGGCAAGGCTTTCTCCATCACCAGTTGCGTTGGGCGCGTACAGTGCGCGACGCGCGCTTCTGGGGCTATTTCGGATTGATCTTTACGCATGGCCTGGCCTGGGCGCTGTTCAATGTACTAGCCAGCGGAGCGACTCCGCTGAGTCTCTGGCTTCTGGCGTCGAGTTTCATTCTTCGCTTCGCGCTGGCGCTGACCGTCGGTGTCGCTGTGCTGGGCGACCGCCAAGTGCCTGCGGGTTTATGGCTGCTGCCTTTACGCGACCTAGTGGCCATGGGCGTTTGGGTCGCAGGCTTTGCCGGCAACATCATCGTCTGGCGCGGTGAAAAATTCGCGCTCAAATCTGGCAAGCTAGAAAAGGTCGCAAGAAAAGATTGAAACGATCGTGCCGCGAATTATTTAGAACCGGAAAAAGTTCCTCGCCAAGAACAGCACATTCGCCGGCCGCTCCGCCAGTCTGCGCATAAAATATGGATACCAATCGTCGCCAAAAGGAACATACACGCGGACGTTATAACCCTCACGCACCAACTTGCGTTGCAAATCGCGGCGCACTCCGAAGAGCATCTGAAATTCAAAGCGGTCGGCTTCGATTCCATGCTCTCTGGCAAAGGATTTCACTGCGGCAATCATCAATTCGTCGTGTGTCGCCAGCCCGTGATAGATTCCACTCGCCAGCAGCAGCCCGCTCAGCCGCACATAATTTGCGTCCACATCGCCTTTGCGCGGAAAGGCTACCTCCGCCGGCTCTTGATATGCACCCTTGCACAGCCGTACTCGAATGCCCTCTACGATCAGTTGTTCAATGTCCGCCTGAGAACGGTAAAGATAAGCCTGAATCACAATGCCGATCACATCGCGCAGCTCCGGCTTGGCATGAATCCGCCGCACAATTTCCAGCGTGGTCTGTGTCAGCGACGAGTCTTCCATATCGATGCGCACAAAGCTGTCTGTCGCCCGCGCGTGCTGCGCAAGATTCTCGGCGAAGCCCTCCGCCATCTCCGGCGAAATATTCATCCCCATCTGCGTCAGCTTCACGCTGATGTTAGCCTTCAGCTTGCGCTCGGCGATGGCATCCAACAGCCGGTGGTACACCTCTGCGGCGTCCGCGGCCTCGGCTTCCGTCGTCACGCTCTCGCCCAGTGAGTCCAGCGTCACGCCCATGCCCTGCCGGTTCACCGCCTCGGCCACGCGCAGCGCGTCTTCAATCTCCATGCCCGCCACAAACCGCGAACTGAGCCGCTTGCCCACGCGCGACCGCTCGCTGAAGCGACGAAGAGCGCGATTATGAGAGAGCGCGATAAAAAACGACCGAAGAATTGGCATAGCCATCCTCTCCGAACGACAAAATTCTCGTCTTACCGAAGTTCGTATACCGTACTTCCGTGCGCCGGCAGCGTCACCGTTACTTCCTTCGACTCCTTAAAGCCGCCTTCTGTCCACACATTCTGCGCCAGATGTTTCTTACCTTCCAGCCCCAACTGCGCCCAGCTTGCACGCAGAGTCACAGGCTGGTCGCCCAAATTGAAAAACGCAAAAAATTCTGCATAATTCCCCGCACCTGGCGCATTGATCGTCCCACGCCACACACGCGCATTTTCAAAGCTGCTCCCCAGGTTCTTTGTATCCACGGGCTGGCTGTATGTCACGTTCTGATTCATGAAGAGCATCGCGTGGTTGGTAATCAGCGACTTGGTGAAATCATCCAGCTTAGTCAGATTTGCGCCCAAAATCAGCGGCGAGCGCGCTATCGCCCACAGCGTGAACTCAGTCTGCTGCTCGTCGTGCGTCAGCCGCGATTGCCTCGGTTCGCCCCAGCCCGGATGCGGCGTCAAAGAATCCCACGGCAGCATATCCGCGTCCGGCCAGTTGCCCTCTCGCGTATACGGAAACCACTTCGCCAGCCGGTCAAACTCGTCGCGCACGCCCATCGGAAATTCGCTCCCGCCGGTATGAGGAAACGTCCAGCCGTCCCAGTGATCGTCGCCGATGCGCCACATCTGCGCATACTCGGCCACTTCGGCCCCATGCTCCAGTTGCGTCGGTCCCGGCGAAAGGCTCAGCACAATTGGCCGCCCTGTCTTCTGGATCGCCGCCGCAATCTGCTTGATTTCAGCGATCCGATAAGGATGATCAGCAATGCAATCGACTTTGATATAGTCGAGCCCCCAGCCCGCATAGAGCATCAGCATCGAGTCGTAATAAGCCTGCCCTGCGGCGGCGTCCTTGACCCCAAAATTTCCGTCATCCCATGGGCAGGTTTCCGTCGTGTCGGCGGCATCGGCGGCGCTAAACTTCGACCCCGCAATCGGTAGATTCTCCGTCACCGCCTGCTTGGGAATCCCGCGCACAATGTGAATCCCAAACTTCAGCCCTTGCTTGTGAACCCAGTCGGCCAATGGCTTAAAGCCCGCGCCATTCGCCGACGAAGGAAAGCGGCTCACCACCGGAATCAGAATCCCGTTCCCGTCCAGCAGATACTTCCTCTCCGCCAGCTTCGCGCCGAAGGGATTCTCCATATACCATCCCTCGTCGATCACCGCATACTTCCACCCCAGGTCCTCAATCCCCTTGAGTACCGCGACATTGGCCCGGAAGTCAGCCTCGTCGATGGTCAACCCATAGGCATCCCAGCTATTCCACCCCATCGGCGGCGAAGGCGCTGGACTCTGTGCGAGATTGTGCACGGGGCTAAAGAGGGTTGCGGCAAAGACAAAAACATAAGCGGCGATCAATAATCTGCGGCCATCCATAGGTAGACATATATCACAGCAGCCAAGTACCTGTGTGCCCCAAAGCCTGACAGGTAGCACGCTCAAACAACTCACAAGCCGCGCCTGTGGCAAAAAACGACAACCTGTCGTAACAACTGAAGGTGAGGAAGGAGCATCCCCAGCCCGTTGATAGCGTGCAAGTCTGAATGGCATATCAAGTGGGGCGTGGTCCCACCCAAGCTGCAAATAAAGAACGAGGCGAGGGTGGGGCTCGATAGGGGAGAGTAGAACAGAAGAAGCTGGTAGCTATTGGAGGGTGGAGGTCCTCACACCTGCATCACTTCCGCTTCCTTCTTGGCCGAGAGCTCTTCCATGCGGCGGATTTCTTCGTCGGTCATCTTCTGGACTTCTTCCAGAGCGCGCTTCTCTTCGTCCTCGCTGATCTTCTTGTCTTTGGCGAGTTTCTTGAGAGCGTCGTTGCCGTCGCGGCGCACATTCCTGACCGCCGTCCGATGCTCTTCCAGAACGCGACTCAGGTGCTTGCAGACTTCGCGGCGGCGCTCCTCGGTCATCGGCGGAACGGGGACGCGAATCACTTTGCCGTCAGAAAGTGGGTTGAAGCCGAGGTCGGCGGTGCGTACGGCCTTCTCAATCTCTTTGAGTACGGTCGGGTCCCAGGGAGCGATCAGGATCAGTTGCGCCTCTGGCGAAGAGACTTGGGCTAGCTGGCTGATGGGGGTGGGAGTGCCGTAGTAGTCCACCTTGACCTGGTCGAGCATGTGCACGCTGGCGCGGCCGGTGCGGGTGGAGGCAAGGTTGGCCTGGAAGGTGGCTACCGCGCCGTCCATGCGGCGGCGGAGGTCGGCGTTGAGTTCTTTGAGCGCCGGAATACCGGCCATAATCGAAGCTGCCATAGGTGTCGTCCTCGTAGTGCAGATTGCCAACGAACATTCTACTAAAACTGTGGCCAATAGATCGGTTTCTGTTGAAAATCGCAAATCCAGCTTACGCCAGCGCGGTCATCCCGGTCGAAGCGGCCTGCTCGTGAGCATGATAGCTGGAGCGCACCAACGGGCCAGATTCCACGTGCCGGAAGCCCATCTTCAGCGCCTCGGTTTTGAGTTCGGCGAACTCGCGTGGAGTATAGAGCCGGGCCATCGGCAGATGGTCGCGCGAAGGACGCAGATATTGCCCGACGGTGAGAATGTCGCAGCCGACGGCGGCCAAGTCGCGAAAGACTTCAAGCAGTTCGACGGTTTCTTCGCCCAAGCCAACCATCACTCCAGACTTGGTAATCCCTCCGGGGTTCAGCGTTTTGGAGTAGCGCAATAGCTCAAGACTCCGCTCGTAGCGCGCACCGGAACGCACCGCCCGATAGAGCCGCGGCACCGACTCGATGTTGTGGTTGAGCACATCGGGCCGTGCATCGACAACCGTGCGAATGGCTTGTTCATTGCCTTGAAAGTCGGGGATGAGCACTTCAATGCGGCAACCAGGGGCAGTGCGGCGAACCTCATCAATCACCAGTGCGAAAGCGCGAGCGCCGCCTTGCAGGTCGTCGTCGCGGTCGACGCTGGTAATGACGGCATACTCCAGATTGAGGGCGGCAATGGCTTCGGCGACGCGGCGAGGCTCGTCAAAATCGATCGGTTCCGGGCGGCCTTTGGGCACGGCGCAGAAGCCACAGCGGCGGGTACAGAGGTTACCCAGCATCATGAATGTTGCAGTTTTGTGGTGCCAGCATTCGCCAATATTGGGGCAATGAGCGCTTTCGCAAACGGTGTTAAGCTGCAGCGAGCGGGCCAGTTGCTTCAGCGCGTGGTAGTTTTCGCCCACCGGCGCACGAGCCTTGAGCCACTCAGGCTTGGGGGCGGGAGCCGTGCGGGTTGGGGATATATGCACCAGTTCCATTACGCTTTTATTGTAGCGGGAGGCAGGGCAGGTTCAAGCAAAGCATTAAAATTTCAACTTGGTAGAATGCGGCAGGATGCAGAGTGGGAGGTTACTCGAATGAAACTACGATTTCCTGCTTTAGTCATTGCGGTCTGTGTGTCGCCTCTGACTGCCGGAGCATTTCAATCGTCTTATCAGCCAGCCACACCGGCAGCAAGGAAAGCTTTCGTCGGCACACTTGACCCGCACCCCGTTGTAGCGCTCACCTTTGACGACCTGCCGTCGGCGGGCACGTTGCCGCCGGGGCAAAACCGCACAAAGATTGCCACAGCCCTTGCGACCGTGCTGAAGGCCAACCATCTGGGCGGAACTTACGGATTTGTAAACGCAATCAAACTCGAAAACGATCCCGATGCCCAGCAGGCCCTGCGTATCTGGGTGGACGCGGGCATGAATATTGGCAATCACACCTGGTCGCATAAGGCGATCTCCAACGACACGATTGAGGCATTCGAGCAGGAGATTGCCCGCGACGAACCGGCTCTGGCACAGTACGCTGGAACGCGTGACTGGCACTGGTTTCGCTACCCGTTTCTGTGGGAGGGCGAGACGTTGGAAAAGCGCCATGCCGTTCGCGACTATCTCCACGGCCACGGCTACCGCGTCGCCCAAGTCACGCTGGACTTTGAAGACTATGCCTGGAACGACGCCTATGCGCGGTGTTCTGCCAAATCAGATAGCATGGCCATCGCGTGGCTCAGGCAGAGTTATCTGGACAGTGCAGCGGAGTACATCCGGCTGGGCCGCCGCGAAGAAAGCATCGCCTTCGGGCACGAGATTCCCAACATTTTGCTGCTTCACGCCACAGCCTTCACCACGCTGATGTTGCCCGACCTGATTGAGTTGCTGCAAACGCAAGGTTTTCGCTTTGCAGCTCTACCGAAGGTCGAACAGAATCATGCCTTTGCGCTCGATCCCGACGCTGCTCTACCGTACGGCGGGACCCTACCCGACCAGTTCATGGACTCGCGCCATCTGACCTATCCGACGTTCCAGCCCAAGCCTTTCGACAAGCTGAAAAGCCTCTGCAAGTAATTGGTAGCGCTGGTCATATGGCTGTTCTTCAGACCTCGTGCCCAACGTCGGGATTATCGAAGCGAGTAAAGCGCGAAATGAAATTCAGGTACACGGTTCCGGTGGGGCCGTTACGCTGCTTGGCAATGATGATTTCAGATTTAGCTTTGTCGGCCTCGCTCATTTCTTCGTCGCGGCTGTAATACGACTCGCGATGGATGAATGCGACAACGTCGGCATCTTGCTCAATGGAACCGGATTCGCGCAGATCGCTGAGCATGGGGCGATGGTCGTCTTTGCGCTGCACGCCCGCGCGGGAGAGCTGAGAGAGCGCCACGACCGGCACGTTCAGTTCTTTGGCCAGAGCCTTCAGTCCACGGGAAATCGCCGAAACCTCCTGCGTGCGGTTCTCGTAGCCCTTTTTGCCGTTCGAGGGCAGCGTAGCCGTCATCAGCTGCAGGTAATCCACTACAACCAAGTCCAGGCCTCCGGCATTCTGCTTGAGCCGCCGAGCCTTGGCGCGCATCTCGGCCAACGAAATGCCTGCTGTGTCGTCGATAAAGAGCCGCGACTCAACCAGTTGACCCAAAGCATTGGTGAGCTTGTCGTGATCTTCGCGGACCAGGAAGCCTTTCTGCAGTTTTTGCTGATCGACCCACGCCTGGGAAGATAGCATACGACGCAGCAGCGACTCTTTACTCATTTCCAGGCTGAAGACGGCCACGATCGCTTTGCTCTTGATGGCCGCGTTCTGCGCGATGTTGATGGCCCAGGCGGTTTTACCCATCGAGGGGCGAGCAGCGATGATAATCAGCTCGCCTTTTTGCAGGCCGCTGGTCATGCGGTCGAACTCGGTGAAGTCGGTGGCCAGGCCGGTAACCTCACGGCTCTGCTTATAGAGATTGTCAATCGTCCCAAAAGAGTGCTGGACAATCTGGTCCAGAGACTGGAAGCCGCTGGTAATGCCTTTTTCGCTGACCTCCATCAGCTGCGCTTCGGCTGCGCCCAAAACATCCAGAGCCGTTTCGCCCTGATCGGCGGCGCGTGCAATGGCGGAAGAGCAGATGAGCATCAGCTTGCGCAGCAGGCTCTTATCCTTGACGATGCGGATGTACTCTTCGATTACTGGACGTCGCGGCAAACCCTCAGTCAGCGACGCCAGGTAGGCCACGCCACCGATGGCGTCACGCTCTTTGTAGCGGTCCAACTCGGCGGCCAGGGTGACAATGTCCACTGCCCGCTGAGCATTCATCAACTCCGTCATGCGCAAAAAGATGCGGCGGTGCGAGTCGAGAGAAAAATCGTCGTCACTGAGCTTTTCTGCAGCCTCGGCGTGAGCGGCGTTGTCCAGCAGGATTGCGCCAAGAATGGTTTTTTCAGCATCGACGTTGGCGGGCAGTCCAGTGTCGAACGCGAGGGTGGGGAGCGTGGCCATTCATTTGAGTTTAGGTTGGAACCTCTCGGACAAAGGCTGTGAAGATAAATGAAGTCGTGGAAAAAGTGCAGATAATTGTTCGATGCTGAAGGCTTCGCCCCGGAGGGAGGCGGGGGGTTCAACCTCCGCATAAAGCCAATGAAATCAATCGGGGCTTTAGCCCCGGAACCAACTTTACTGCTGTGTGGAACGCAAATGCCGTATCCTCAATGGAAAGCGAGGAATAATCAATGGCCAATGGAACGCTAAGCAGCGCCAAGTTGAAAAAAGTGTTAGCTGCATTAGAAGGCAACTGGAAGGCCGAGATGGAGGGCTATCACACATATCAAGGGTTGGCCGAGCGGGATACGGATCCGGTGCGCGCCCAGGTGCTGCGCCATTTGGCCGGTGCCGAATGGGAGCACGCCACATTGTGGCACGGTCGCATCGTTGAGTTAGGCGGCCCCGAGCCGGTTTATCATGGCAAGCCCGGAGGCGATGCTGACTCACTGGCTAGTCGCGCTGGCGGCATCCGTATGGCCCTGCGCCGCTTGGAGATCGAAGAGAGCCGCGCCATCGCCAGCTATGGCGAGCAACTCAAAAGTCTGGGCGATGAGGAATCCATCGCCATTCTCGAACACGTCATTGAGGACGAGAAGGATCACTACAAGGAGCTGGGGTCGCTGTTGCGCGGCCACTACCAGCAGCCAGCCGGTTCGCACACCATCGACGCGCAAAAGATTTTAGATGAGATGCTGGCCAAGCGCGCTCAAGGCCGCAAACAGCCAGGTAGTTGGATCGGTGACGCCATCTACGGTGTCAATGACGGCTTGGGCGCCATCTTCGGCATCGTCAGCGGCGTTAGCGGAGCCACCGCTGGAGACAGTAAATATGTACTTCTGGCCGGGCTCTCCGGTCTTATCGCTTCGGCCCTCAGCATGGGTTCCGGCGCCTATCTTGCCGCCAAAAGCGAGCGCGAAATCTATGACGCGGAGATCACCCGCGAACGCGAAGCCATCAAGATGAACGGCCCTGAAGCCCGCGAGTTGCTCTCGCTGTATTACCAGGTCAAGGGCCTGCCGGAGGAAGACGCGCAGAAGATGGTCAACCATATTGCCAGCGATCCCGAGCAGTTGCTCCGCGCGCTGGCTGGCGAGCGCCTCGGCACCAGCGAAGAAGCTCTGGCCAACCCGCTGGTCTCCGCCGGCTCCGGCGCGCTTTCCACCGCTGTCGGCGCGGCCATTCCCATCATTCCCTTCTTCTTTTTGCAGGGAATTGAGGCGGTCATTGCCGCAGCAGTCGTTTCGCTGCTTGCTCACTTCGCCGTAGGCGCAGCCAAGTCGCTCATCACGGTCCGTTCCTGGTGGTCCTCCGGTTTCGAAATGACCGCTGTCGGCGCAATCGAAGGCGCAGTCACCTACGGCATCGGCGTCATGCTCGGTAAAGGCGGAATGTAAGTTCTTTTCTTTAGCTTGTAGCTTTCTCCATGGGCTCAACCGATAAAATAGATTCGGCTGATGCCCGTGGGGGAACTTCGTGCTGAAAAAGAATATTTACTTACTCACTCTCGCCGTAACTCTGCTGCCGTGCATTCCTGTCATTGCACAAACCGACATCGTCCTTGAGCGCAATGTTGCAATGAAAACCCGAGACGGTGTCACCCTCCGCGCCGACATCTACCGCCCCGCCGGCGACGGAACCTACCCCGTGCTGTTGCAACGCACTCCCTATAGCAAAGACAACACCGCCATGTTTGGGCGCAAGGGAGCCGCGCGCGGATTCATGGTTGTAGCGCAGGACGTGCGCGGACGATTTGCCTCCGAGGGCGAGTGGTACACCTTCAAGCACGAAATCAACGATGGTTACGACGCCGTCGAATGGGCGGCGGCGCTGCCTCACTCCAATGGAAAGGTAGGCATGTTCAGCGGTTCGTACGTTGGTGCGACGCAGATGCTTGCCGCCATCAGCCAGCCGCCACATCTAGCCGGAATCTGTCCTGTTGTCACTGCCAGCAACTACCACGAAAACTGGACATACCAAGGCGGCGCATTCGAGCAGTGGTTCAATGAATCTTGGACCTCCTCACTATCGCAGGACACCTTCAACCGTCAGGTAGCCGAAGCGAAAAACGCTATGCTCGGTAGTCAGGTTTTGCCGCTCAAACAGTATCCAGTCTTCAATATCAAGACCGCTCAAGATGGTACGGTTCTCACCCGCTCCCTCGCGCCTTACTTTCTTGATTGGCTCGATCATCCCACCTATGACAGTTACTGGAAGCAGTGGTCCATCGAGGAAAACTACGATAAGATTCAGGTTCCCGCGCTTGTCATCGCCGCCTGGTATGACATTTTTCAAGGCGGCTCGCTGCGCAATTACATGGGACTGAAAGCCCACGCTGGCAGCGAAGCGGCCCGTAACAACCAACATCTACTGGTCGCCATTGGCGGCCACTCCGGCTGGGGACGCAATATCGGTCAAGTTGATTTCGGTCCTGATGCTCCCTTTGACGAGAACGATGTCACTCTTGATTGGTATGACTATCTTTTCCTCGGCAAGCAGAATCAATTTGCCAATGGCAAGCCGGTCCGCATCTTCGTGATGGGCGAGAACAAGTGGCGCGATGAAGAAAGCTGGCCGCTGGAGCGTGCAAAGAACACGAGCTACTTTTTGCATTCGTCGGGCAAGGCTAACAGCGCTTCCGGCGATGGTGCTCTTTCCGCTTCCGCTGCCGCAAAAGAAGCCGTTGATCGCTTCATCTACGATCCGGCCAATCCTGTTCCCACCGTCGGCGGGCCACTCTGCTGCGACGCAGTGCATCTGCCCGCCGGGCCGCGCGATCAGAAAGAAGTTGAGAGCCGCGCGGATGTTTTGGTGTACTCCACTCCGCCTCTCACCAGCGACACGGAAGTTACTGGCCCGGTAACTCTAGACTTATTCGCCAGCTCGTCCGCAGTGGATACGGACTTCACTGCCAAGTTAGTCGATGTATGGCCTAATGGCTTTGAGCAGAATCTTACGGAAGGAATTTTGCGCGCTAGCTATCGCGAATCTACGACCGCTGATCCGAAACCCATCGTCCCCGGAAAAATCTATGAGTACAAAATTGATCTGTGGTCTACGAGTAACGTCTTTCTGAAGGGTCATCAGATTCGCGTGGAAGTGAGCAGTAGTAACTTTCCGCGCTTCGACCGCAATCTGAACACCGGCAAACCGGCCAGCACCAGTTCGACTTTTGTGAAGGCCACCAACACCGTTTACCACGATCCCGCGCATCCTTCGGCATTGATCTTGCCGGTAGTGCCAAGGTAAGAGTGGAAGCTCACAAAATCGGCTAGCTTGCAGATTTGTTGGTCGCGATCAGTTCTTTCGCCGCCTGCCGCCCCAACCGGATGCAGTCGGGGATACCGATTCCGTCGTAAGCATTCCCAGCCAGCCGCAGCCCGGGCAATGCAGTCACACGCTCGGCTATGCGCTGCTTGCGCTCCAGGTGGCCAACAGCGTACTGAGCCATTGCCCGCGGCCAGCGCGAGACCTGTGTGTGTTCCGGTGCGGCTTGACGCGAAAGAACCTTCTCGCCGAGTATTTCGCTCAGTTCGCGGCGCACGGTGGCTATTAACTCGGCGTCTGTTTTGGTAATCGAAGTCTCGTTATTCATACCGCCTAAAAATGCGCGCAACACGGCTTTGCCATGTGGCGTTCGGCCCAGAAACTTTCTATGCACAAAGGTGCAGGCTAGCATTGAGCGGCCTTCCACCACCGGAACCAGAAAGCCAAAACCATCCGGCAGACGGCCCAGTTGGTTTTCGTCGTAAATCAGGTTCACAGTAATCGACGAGGAGTATGGAATGCTGCTCAGTTCATCGGCCAACTTCTGATCTACCCGGTCAAGC
>CAYPYJ010000062.1:0-21644 GCA_964414945.1 uncultured Occallatibacter sp. | reverse complement strand
GCCGCCCGGCCCATCCACGCCGAAAAAATCCGTATCGCAAAATTGGCAGGTAGCAGACGCACGGTCGGCTTCGCGTCCCGACCAGAGGTTGCAGCCGGCAAAGCGGCAGAAGACCGCTGCGCGGCCTGTGTGCGCGCCCTCGCCCTGGAGCGTATAGAAGATTTCTTTGACCGCGTAACTCATTGCGAAGCCTGATTCCGGGCGTCGCGATAGGGCAGCGGGTCAGAGATTCCATTTTCGCGAAAGCCTTTTTGCCTCAGCAGGCAGGAGTCGCATTGCCCACATGGCTCCCCCGTGGGCGCGGGATCGTAGCAACTGCTGGTGAGGCTGTAATCCACGCCCAGTTCCAAGCCTCGATGAATAATCTGAGCTTTGGTGAGTGCAATCAGCGGCGTATGAATTTTGAGCCGTTGACGGCCTTCGACGCCTGCCTTGGTCGCCAGATTCGCCATTCGCTCAAAAGCCTCAATGAACTCCGGACGGCAGTCAGGATAGCCCGAGTAATCCAACGCATTGACGCCGATAAAAATGTCGCTCGATCCCAGCACTTCAGCCCACGCCAGCGCAAAAGAGAGAAAAATCGTGTTGCGCGCCGGAACGTAGGTGATGGGAATGCCGTGGCTCATCTGGTCTGCATCGCGGCCTTTGGGAACGGCGATGTCGTCTGTGAGCGCCGAGCCGCCGAAGACTCGCAGGTCAATGGCTGCAAAGCGGTGGTCGGCCACTCCAATGGCAGCGGAGACACGGCGTGCGGCGTCCAGCTCAACAATGTGCCGTTGGCCATAAGAAAAAGACAGCGCGTAGAGTTCATAGCCCTGGCTGCGGGCAATCGTCAGCACCGTGGCCGAGTCCAGGCCCCCGCTCAACAGCACCACCGCGCGTTTTGCTTTGTTCTCCATGGTTGGCATTTACTGCAAATCTCCGCCCTTACCGATGTCGATCAGAGCCAAGGTGGCATTGTTTTCGTCGATCATCGCCTCGTGGCACTGCTTCAGCACTCCCTTGGCTTCGAGAATGAACTCAATTGCGTCTCGTCCTGCGCCTTCGCCGCCCCGGTTCGGAGTCACATAATGCGCTTCGGCCTTCACCTCTGCCCTTGCGTTGGCCGTGGCGACGGCAAATCCGCAAACGCGCATCACCGGCAGGTCAATCACATCGTCGCCCACATATGCAATTTCGTCCAACGTCACGCCTTCCGCTTCCATGATTTTGCGTACAGCCTGCATTTTGAAGGCCTGTCCCTGATAGACGAATTCGAGCTTTAGATCGCGAGCGCGCAGGGCCACTGTCTCGCTGATGCGTTTGGTAATGATGCCCAGCTTCATGCCGCCCAGTCGCGCCAGTGTAACGCCAGCGCCGTCGTGCGCGTTGTAGCCCTTGGCCTCCACCATTTTGGTTGCCGTCGTGCCGTCTGGCATGGCAACAGGAATCGGGTAGATCCAGATGGTGCCGTCGGTGAGAACTCCGTCAACGTCAAAGAGAATGATTTTAATGCGCCGTGCGCGATCAAGTGCGGAAAGTGTCATGCTGTGATTTTACCAAGCCTGATACCCCTTTGTTTTCAGAGCGAAATGAAAGCACTTGCATTTGGTTCCGGCTCATGTTAACTCTTATGCTAATAATCTTATGATTGCTACCAAGCAAGTAAACCAGGTGGCAATCCACCAGGAGTTTTTCCATGATGAAGATCGGCACAACGATCCGCGCTTTCCGGCTGCAAAAAGGGCTTTCTCAGGGAGACATTGAAAAGAGCACGGGTCTGTTGCGCTGCTATTTATCGCGCGTGGAAAACGGGCATACGGTACCTTCGCTGGACACGCTCTCGAAGATCGCGCGGGCGCTGGATTTGCCGATTACGCAGTTTTTTGCGGATGACTCGCTGGGCAAGCAGGCAAATCTGCAAAAACTCACCGACGAAGAGTTACGCTTTTTGAGCCAGATTCGCCGCTATTCGACGAATTTGAACGAGAGCGACCGCAAACTGCTGCTGGCGATGGTGAAGAAGTTCGCCGCTACGGCGACGCGGTAAGGCGGCTATTGCGGTCTTTTTTTAATCACAGTTCGCCATTGTCAATTTGGCCGCGGTACATGGACCAGGTAGAAGCCAAAGAGGACCAGCAATCCGACCACCATCGCTATAGCCATGCGTAGGCGGACGAAAAAAAGACCTCGGGACGCTCCGATGCGGGGAACCATCGGAGCCGCAAAGAGCAATCCGCAAAGCACACCGCCCAGATGGGCCGAGTTGTCGATGCTCACCCCGGTATGCCTTTCCACGACACCCAGGCTGATAGTGAAGCCTATCAGCAGATTGATGGCGGCAAAATAGATTACCGACCTGCGTAACTTGTGCAGTTCCAGAGGCGGCACCGGTAGCCGGTGCGATTTGAGCAGGACAATCAACGCTCCTGCAATACCGAAGACGGCTCCAGAGGCTCCGGCGCCGACGGGGAAACCAATTCCTCCGACTACATCGCGGATAGGGTACAACCAGTTATAGAGGGTAGAGAGAAGATTGCCCGCCGCGCCGGTCAGGATATAGACCGCCAGTACGCCCGCCGAACCCATCAGCGGCTCGGCCAACAATCCTAGATTCCACAGGCACCACATATTAGTGGCCAGATGAATGATGCCTACATGCACGAACATTGCGGTGACGATGCGCCACCACTCCCCGTATTGCAGTACCGCTCCGGCGTGATCGGCGCCGAAATGCAGCAGTTGTTCCGAGGTCGGACCCATCGGGTTGACTCCGCGCACCGTCATGACTAGAAAAACCAGGCAATTAATGGCTACCAGTGCGTAAGTCGCGGGCGCGTAAGCCCATGTGGGGCGAGGCCTACGCACCTCAGGCGGTAGATTGAAACCGGGCTCAGGACGCAGATATTCCGGCGCGGAACCGGACTCTCCGCGTACGAGTCTTTCATCGCTAGGTGGAAAAGTAGGGGAATTGCTTTCCATATCTCAACTTTAATGCATTTTTGAGCAATTCCGTATGACGAATGTACTATATGTCGAATCAGTCGCAATCCAGCTCGATGATTTTCGCTTTGAAGTTGCCGTTTTCGTCCACATTGAGCAGCCCCACAGAGACCGGCAGCCGAAAGCGTCGAGGCCCGCAGGAGCCGGGATTGAAGTAGAGCACGCCTTTGCGGAGGTAGTGGTTGGGCATGTGGGTATGGCCAAAAAGCACGGCGGCAAATTTTCCTGCGGCTGGGTCCAGATGCAATGTACTTAGATCGTGCAGCATATAAACGTAGCGATCCGCGACGAGCACAACATCAGTCTCCGGTAGCTCGCTGGACGGGCCTTCGCGGTCAGTGTTGCCTCGCACGGCTGTTACAGGAGCTATTTCGTCCAGTGCTTTGAGCACCGACGGCTTGCCCACATCGCCCAGATGCAGAATGCGCTCCACCCCGTCCAGCGCGTCGGCTACCTCGGGACGGAAGAGTCCGTGCGTGTCGCTGACGACGCCGATCTTCATCTCAGTCTCCTGTCTGCCAGTTCGGTTGACCTGTTCTCCATCGAAAGTGTATCAATGCAGGTAATGAGCAAAATAATCCAATCCGTTTTTCACGTGGTTTGTATCGGTGTTTTGTTGGCAAACTACGCTGCTGCCCAGAGTCCCGCGCCTGTGCGTCCGGCTCCTGTTCCCGTTGCCAAGCTCGACCCGAATAGCCCAGCGCAAATTGGTCGCACCCAGCTAACTCATTCTTTGGATAGCATTGCAGCCGGATTTACCGCCTCTCGCGCTGCCAGTGTCGCGACGATTCACACACGTGGCGAGGCCCAAGAGCGGCAGGCGATGGTCCGCAATCAAATTCATGCGCTGATCGGCACTCTGCCAGAACGCATTCCACTGAACGCCAGAATACTAGGCTCCACGCAGGCTGACGGTTTTCAAATAAAAAAGCTGCTCTTCGATAGCCAACCGGATTTTCCTGTTACTGCTTTGCTCTATCTTCCCGATGGGCAGCCGACAGGCGGCAAGCGTCCGGCCATTCTCATGACTCCCGGCCACAGTCCCGCAGGCAAGGCTGGTGACTACCCTGCTGCCGCAATTTTTGCCCGCAATGGCTTTATTGTTTTGTCTTACGACCCCATCGGCCAGGGTGAGCGGCTTCAGTATCCCGATCCGGCCAATCCGCAATCGACCCTGGCCACCGGCGCGACCGGCGAACACGGCGAAGCCAGCCTCCAGCCAATGCTGATCGGCGAGCCCTTTGCCCGCTACTTTGTATGGGATGCGATTCGCGGCATCGACTATCTTACCCAACTTCCCGAGGTCGATGCAGAGCACATTGGCGCCTTTGGCTGCTCCGGCGGTGGCGCCATGACCGCGCTTGCCGGCGCGCTCGATTCGCGTCTTGCCGCCCTCGGTACCGCCTGTTACATCACATCCTTCGACACGCTGCTGCCGGCGATTGGCCCGCAGGATGGCGAGCAGTCCAGCCCCCGCTTTATTTCTTCAGGCCTCGATTTTCCCGACTGGATTGAGCTGGCCGCACCCCGTCCTTATGCGGTCATCGCCACTTACTCGGATATGTTTCCCTTTGACGGGGCGCGCGCCAGCGTGATCGAAGCTCGCCGCATCTACGCGCTCTTTGATCCGGCCAACGCAGGAGTTGCCTCCGGCCATGGCGCACCCCACATTCCGCCCACGCCGACCGACCCCGCTCTGAATGCCGACACGAGTAACAAGATTTCTCCCACAGCGGCTCTCCAGTTCATCACCGGACCCGGCGGCCACGGCGCGCTTGCTCCGATCATGGGCGATATTCTGGCCTTCTTCCAGCGCAATTTGATGCCTGGTGTGACGGATCCCCATCCCCTTCTTCCGCTGCCTCTTCCCGGTGGAACAAGCGATTTTAAACTCGATCCCAAGGGCCTGCCCAAGGACGCTCTCCAAGTCACGCCCACCGGCCAGGTTCTTACCAGCTATCCTCATGCGGCGACTGTATTTACTCTCAACAAAAAGCGCGCCGCAGGAAAGATTCCCGCCAGCCGCCCTGTTTTGACGCCGGGAAAGTTGACTGCGGATATTCGCAAGGTCACCGGCGCGGAAGCGGTACCCGGCCGATACCGGCCCGGCGCGGAATTGCTGGCGGCAAAGAGCGGGCCACTCATGCTTTCCTCAGGCATGGCTACCCCCAGCGCGGCGCACGACCTGCAAGGCGAATTGAGTGTTCCATCCGGTGAGGGCCGTCATCCGTCCGTGCTGTTGCTGACGCCGGATTCAATTCGTGGAGACAGTCCTATTGCGCGCGCCAACCGTGCGAAGTTCGACGAACTCGCTGCCGCAGGGAATGTTGTTTTGACGATAACGCCGCGCCCATCTCCCCCCGGGACCGACGCCATGAAGTCCCCGCTCCTCGGCCCGTTTTACCTGCTCAGCCTGCGCGCCGATCTGGTCGCCCGCTCGCTGATTGGCCTGCGCATTGACGACGTGATTCGCGCCACCGATTATCTTGCCAGTCGCGCCGATGTTGACCCCGGCAAGATCACCGCGGTTGCCAGTGGCCACATGGGACTGGTTCTGCTTCATGCAGCCATTCTTGATTCGCGACTCAATCACATTACCACCGACAACGTCCTCACCAGCTATCGGAGCCTGCTTGATGCTCCGCTGCCAACCGGCGCGCCGGAAGATATTCTCTTCGGAGTCCTTCTGCGGTACGACATTCCCGATCTCAGAAAAACTCTTGGTGGTCGTCTGACCGAAACCAGCCCGCTACAGGGCACGGATGACCTTGGCCAGACTTCCACTCCGCTCAAAACACTCGTGCATTAGAAACTGTTTTTCAGTCGCTTACGTCACATCGTAAGGGTACTGAAATGAAGAATGGATTTCTTGCGCGCCGCAGCTTTTTGATGAAGACAGGAAAGGGCCTTCTAGCTCTTCCTGCAATGACTTTTTTGCCGGAGATTGTTACCGCAGAAGCGGTGACGCCCGTGAAGGCAGGCAAGAAAAACGCCGCCGATTTACATCCGGTCGCCGCCAAACCCGACATTGTTCTGAGCGTCCGCGACTTTGGCGCAACCGGCGACGGCGCGACGAAAGACACCGTTGCTATTCAACAGACCATCGACCGCTGCTCGGTCTTTGGCGGCGGCGAGACGCTTGTTCCGGCTGGCAATTACCTCACCGGATCGATCCAGTTGAAGTCGAATGTTGTTTTGCGTCTTGCGCAGGATGCGATTCTGACGGGTAGCTCAGACTACGCAGATTATCCGGTCTCGCAGGTTCGTTGGGAAGGGAAGTGGATTCAGGGTCACGTTGCGCTAATTTATGCCATTGGTGCGGAGCATATCGGCATTGTCGGGCCGGGGAAAATCGTTGGTTACGCACCTGCCAGCGCGCCGTTCTATCCGCCGATGAAGCTGCGCCGTCCCACACTCATTGAGCCAATCGATTGCAAAGACGTTCACCTGGAGGGCTTCTCTACCAGCTATCACGGAATGTGGTCGGTGCATCTGACTTGTTCGGAAGATATCAACATCAAAAATCTGACCATTCGCTCGACGGGTGGGCTTGGCGACGGCATCGATGTGGACTCCTGCCGGCGCGTTCACATTGACGGCTGCGACATTTCGACCGGAGACGATTGCATTTCACTCAAGTCTGGCCGAGGTAGCGAAGGCTATCTATTGCACATGCCAACAGAAGATGTGCATATCTCCAACTGCACTTTTGCCGACTCCAACTTTGCCTGCATCGGCATTGGCAGCGAAACCTCCGGAGGAATCCGCGGCGTTCACATTGAGCATTGCAAATTCACCGGCGCAAAGACCTTCGCCCTCTACATCAAGAGTCGTCCGGGACGCGGTGCATTCATTGAGGATATCGTGGCCAACGACCTGGAGGTCTCTGGAATGCAGGGTGGTTTGCTTCGCTTCAATCTGACGGCCAGTGGCAAGCAGGACGAGTCGCCCGTGCCGGGCATGGAAGGCATTCCGACGGTCCGGAATTATCGCTTCTCCAACATTCACGTCACCGATGCGCCGATGCTTGTGGACGGAACCAGCGTATCGCCAGAAAAGCCTCTGGATGGCTTTTCTCTGACGAACATCACCGGAAGCTGCGCCAAAGGAATCTTTCTGGCGAATGTGCGGAACGCCGTGATCAAAAATATCAACCTGACTGGCTTTCAGGGGCCGCTGCTCAACGTGAGCAATGTAACCGGCACAGGGCTTACTGGAGCGACGACGATTGATGCGTCCAAGGCTGCGGAACCAGTGCCTGTTCCGGCGGAGCCTTATCGGCTGCACTGAGTTTCCCCAGCTTAGATTCCGATTTCCAGCCGCGTGCGCGGGTCGAGTTGGTCACGCAGGGCATCGCCGATAAAGTTGAAGCCCAGTACTGCGCCTGCCACGGCCAATGCTGGGAAGAGCACCATATGCGGTGAGTCGAAGAGATGCAGGCGGGCGTCGTTCAGCATCGCTCCCCAACTGGGCGCGGGGGCAGGAATGCCAAGGCCAAGAAACGAGAGCGTGGCCTCTGCCAGAATCACTCCGGCCATGCCGATGGCCGATTGAACCAGAATCGGCTGGACGATGTTCGGTAGAATGTGGCGGAAGAAAATGCGCAGGCCGCTTGCTCCCAAAGCGCGAGCGGCATCCACGTATTCGCGGTCGCGGACGGACATCACCTGCGCTCGAACGAGTCGTGCGTAGCCGGCCCAGCCGCCGATGGCCAGAGCCAGAACCAAGTTAGTAAATCCCGGTCCCAGGAAGGCGGCAAAGGCGATGGCCAGCAGGATCCCCGGCAGCGCGAGAAAAGTGTTCATCGCAAATGTGGTGAGCGCGGTGTCGATCCAGCCACCCCAGTAGCCAGCTAGGCCGCCGATGGCGATACCCAGCGCCAACGAGATCGCAACAACAGTGACGGAGACGGCCAACGAGAGCCGCGCACCGAAGAGCAGCCGCGAGAATGTATCCCTTCCCAACTCGTCGGTTCCGGCCCAATGGTGCACGGATGGACCTTCAAGGCGGTGCAGCAGGTCAATAGCAGCGGGGTTATGAGGCGCAAGCCAGGGCGCGGCAATTCCGCCCACTATAAAGGCTGTGAGCAGTATGACGCCCACGACAGCTAGTGGTTGGCGGCGCATACGGCTGCGCAGAGCAGGAATCGTGTTGGTAAATAATAAAGACATCCGCACAGCAAGAATACCGCGACAGCGGCGCTGAAGCGGGGTTTAATCAATTATGGGCATTTTTCGGCGGGGTGCGGTCGTGTTTATGGTGTTGACTGCGCCCATGTTGTTTGCGCAAGCGCCGCCTCCTAGCTCCATTCGGGTTGAAAGTTCGCAAGTGATTCAGGCCGAAGCCTGGCAGATTGTTATGCTGGCCAATAAGGTTCGTGCAGAAGCTGGGGCTGTTCCGCTCAAGTGGGACGCTGCCTTGGCAGCCTCAGCGCGCACGCATTGCCTGCGCATGGTCGCCGAAGGGAAAATCGCTCACCAATACGCAGGTGAGCCTGATGTTGGCCAGCGCGCCGCAAATGCTGGGGCACACTTCAGCACAATCGAGGAGAATGTCGCGCTTGGCCCTGATCCTGTCGCGATTCACAATGCCTGGATGTTCTCGCCTCATCACCGCTCCAACTTGCTGAATCCCGAGGTGGACCATATCGGTGTGGCCGTGGTGGCCAGCCGGGGCGGGCTTTATGCGGTGGCAGATTACGAGCGCATTGTGCCCACGTTGTCGCAAGCACAGGTGGAGGCCACGATTACCAACCTGACGCAGGCTCAAGGAGTCATCGTTCTGCGCGATGCGAGCCTAGCCCGCGCTGTTTGCGCCATGGATGACGGGACGCCCAACTCAAATTCCGGCCTGCATATCCGCTTCATCATGCGTTGGCAAGATGCGGAGCTGACCCATCTGCCACATGCGTTACTGGATCAGTTGGCATCGGGAACGTATCGTCAGGCGGCTGTGGGTAGTTGTCTGCCGCAAGGTCAGGAAGGCTCTTTCACCGCCTACCGGCTAGCCGTGCTACTCTACTGATCTTTATCCAAAAGATTGGTACTTTTTCCAGAATTCCGGCCAGGGAAGTCGCGGACCGCCGCAGATAAAAATGTCGGGGTGGTACTGGCTCTCTTCATTTTTGAGGGCATCGAGATTTCCGTTGCGTCCAGCCAAGCGGCATCCGATGAAAGCTCGGTTGGCATCCTCTGATGAGAATCCAAGCACGATTAGCGTAGTCGGCTGAGGAATAGGATAGCCGCGCAGCCACGCCGAATTTGTCCTACTAATGGGCAGGGGCAGATGGTAGGCCGGCCCGAACATCTCGATTGCGCCCTGCTCGCCATAATTGCCAACCAGGATGCCCGTGCTGGCTTGCTGTTCTGCGGGAAGGGAATCGCGAATTCCGGCCACGTTCTTCACCATTTCGGGCCAGCCGATCTCTTCGCGCAGATCTCCATTGTTGTGCAGCGCAAACTCCTTCAGTGGGCCTGATGAAGCCAGTGGCAGAACCACTGCGCAGATGTAGGCTCCGCAGACCGCCAGATTCGTAAAGAAGACAGCTTCAATGCTCCGACGGCCCCATATGGGCAGGGAAGGCAGCCATCGCTCACTCGTGACCGCTCCCATGGCCAAGAGCATTGGGTAGGCCGCGGCCATATAGTAGCCTCGGCCTTTGGCGAGCATGAAGAGCGCCAGCGGGACGATATACATCCACCCGAGCATTCGGTAGCGGCTGCTGCGTAGAAATGCAATGAGCCCGACAACAGCGACCGGCGTGGCAATGACGTTCATGCAGATGAGGAATTGGGCCTTCAGAAAGCCGTTGGCGCGGCCTTGGCCCACATCGCGAATGTGGATGTGGTGAAGAAAGTGGTAAGAGATGAAATCGTGGCGAAGTTGCCAGACAAAGTTAGGCAAAAAGACAACAAGAGCGACGGCGATGCCGGCCCAGAACCAGCCGCTGATGAGATAGCGCCGCGCACGCGAGAGTAGAACGCCGCCGAGAACTCCGGCAATAAAGAAGACGATTGCGTATTTCGTATTTAGGCCCAGGCCGACGGCTGCTCCGATTGCGAGCCACCAGCGAGGGTTTTCGCTCTTGAGCAGTCGAACCGCGAAATAAGCGATCAGCACCCACCAAAGGAAATCGAAGGTCGTATACTGAAACTCCGTGCCTTGAAAGAGGGGAAGAGGCGAGAGCGCAACCGTCAGCGCGGTCGTGAGCTGGGCCAGTCGCCCACCGCCTAGCTCTTGGGCCATCAACCCGCTGACCACAATAACCAGTGCTTGCGCAATGACCGAAAACAGCCTCAGCCCAACCAGTGAAAGGCCAAAGAGGCCAAGGCCGATGTGCTCAATGAATGGCGTGAGCGGCGGATAAGCGACGAATCCCCAGTCCAAATGTCGCGCGTCGCTGAGAAACTGAAGTTCGTCGCGATGGAAGCCGTAACGACCGTTGGTCGCCAAGTGGACAAGCGCAACGGCGGCCGCCACACTTATCAGGATCACCCATTCGCACCTGCGCCTCTCGTCAATTGACGCTGAACCAACCTGGGCCACTTTCGGTCACTCCTGTTGAGTCTTACGTTCCACTGCTCACTTTGGTTCCAATAAGCGCTCTCGTTCAGCTCGTTCCTGCGGCGACGCAATTTTAACGGTAGCCATGCCCGCTGCTACTGCGGCGGCAATGCCCATCTCCGTGTCTTCAAAAGCAAGACAATCCGTGGGCTTCACGCCCAACCGTTCGGCTGCCAAAAGGAATGCGTCCGGCGCGGGCTTGCTGTTGACGTAGTCTTCCGAGCCGACAATGGTCTCGAATTTGTCCAGCAGGTGCAGCGCGCTCAGAGCATTGGTCACCGAGTTTCTCCTGCCACCTGAAACCACGGCGAAGGGAATTCGACCGTGCTCGGCCTTGATTAGCTCTACCACCTCGGGTATAGCTTTTAGCTGCGGAAGCATTTGGAAGTAGAGCTCTTCCTTGTGTTCGGCGAGAGCCTCGACCGGCATATTGAGCCCGTGCATTTCATTCAGTGTGGAGATAATCTCACGCGTGGGCTTGCCGCCCCAGGAATAAAAGAGATCTTCGGGAAAAGGGCAATTCCATTCATCAAACGCAGTCTTCCAGGCAATGTAGTGCAGCGGCATGGAATCGACGATGGTTCCGTCGCAGTCAAAGAGATAAGCGCGGAAGTCGCCGGCGGGCAGTTTCAGTTTCATAGGTGCAGAGAACTCCTTATTGAGTAAGAAATATTAAGTGCTGGGTCGATTCATGTGCTGGCAGAGCATCGCCAGGAGCGGATAGATTGTTCCCAGTGGCAATCGCGTTCCGGGAACGAGAGAGTCGTGGTTGCCAGAGGACGGCGTCCGCTCCTTCTATCGTACCGAATACGTCGGCTTCTGGCACCCTTTGCAGGGGGGATTCCCATTTCTGGATCAGACACTTGCAATCTGGACTGGATCGCAGGACGGAAGTGAGGGGCGGCTTCATAAATTTTGACGTCCCTCGCTCTCTCTGCTACCTTGATAGAGGACAATTCAACGCAACGCATTCCGCAGTAGCTCAATGGCAGAGCATTCGGCTGTTAACCGAAGGGTTGTAGGTTCGAGTCCTACCTGCGGAGCCAAAGAATCAATAACTTACGATACTTTGACAGACTATCCAACCCCACAGAACCCCACAGTTTTCAGACCGCCACTGCCTCAAGCTCGAACTGAGACGTCGGTTGCGCGATTACCATCTGAACGACCTTAGAATTTGCCTGCTGCTTGGCTCTGAGACTTGCATTGCCATAGACATTCATGGTCGTGGCCACGTTGCTGTGCCGCATCAGCTTTTGCTGTACTCCAATGGGGGCACCAGTTTCATCCAAGAAAGAACGATACGTGTGCCGGAAGATGTGCCAACCGATACCCGGAAGGCCAATCCCTTCCCCAGCAGGCTTCAGAACTTGCTGCTGAATCATGCCTGCGTAGTAGCAGCCCCCTGTGACGTGGGAAGGAAATACAAGCCCGTTCGACTGGTCCCCTTTCCAGTCAAGCAGGGTTTGAGCAAATGCCGGGTCGAGCGGGATATAGTCATTGGATGCCTCAGTCTTCACTTTTCCGATTCGACCGTTGACCACTCCCTGCTGAACCAACATCGCTCCGGCGTTGAAGTCGATATGCTCCCAACGAAGAGCCAAAACTTCGGACACTCGCATTCCGGTACACATTGCGACAATGACCATCGTCCTGTGTGGCTCATGCAGCCTAGAAACTAATTCCTGAAACTTCTCAGGAGTGAGGATTTGCGGCTTCTTTAGGCGCTTGCTGGTTCCCTTCAGCCTTACAAGCTCCATCGGGTTTCTCTGCACGTCCATCAACTGCCACAGCATTGCCCGCTCGAACAGCAGATGCAGCAGTGCTCCCACGTGCCCCCGTGTCTTTGGTGACAGGGGCAGAAATTTCAGCCACGCGGAGATTTCGAGTGCCCTGATTTCTGCGATTGGCGTAGTACCCCATCTGGGCCGGACGTGCTTCTTTAGGTAGCTGCGATAACCAGCAGCGGTGCTCCAGGAAAAGCCGTCCACGATCATGGCTTCCCCCGGCGGTTGCTTGACGATTTCCTCCAGGCGCTCCTCCTTTGTGAATCGGTCGATGACCAATCCCATTGTTGGATTGTTGTGCGCTCTGAAGACTTTCGGATCGTTGATTCGGAGCACGTCCTCTTGCAGACGGACGAGAGCCTTTGTTTCCGTTGGATACTCAAGTGCGCTGAGCGTTATCTGACGCATCGGGCTGCCCGGTTCCGCATGGTTGCGGTACCGATATTCCCAAACGTCAGCTCCAGATTTACGCTGCACTTTTCGAAGACTTCCTTGTTGGTAGCGATTACGCGTGAATTTCAAGACGATTTCTCCTGACTACTTCACGCAAAACGGCTGGCTGCAATGATTTTCAATCGACCGCACCCAGACGTCAAGCGAAGATAAATGGAATCGCCAATACTTGCCCATTCGTATGCTGGGAACTTGTCCTTCGCGTGCCAATTTCTGAAGAGTCTTTGTGTGAATTCGTAGATGTGCCGCCGCTTCTTCCGCCGACAAAAGCGGCTCAAAGTCCGTCTCCGAAACCACGGATAAATTGCGATTAGAATTCGATGCCATGCGGTCCCCCGAAACTTCAAAACTCAACGTCCAAAGACGGTCCTTTAGCTGCTAGGAAATTGTTCGGGAACTGCGTCAACGTATTCCAAGATGCCGTCACGTTAGAGTGGTGCTAAACAACGGGCAAACATTGCACGTGTAGCTATTTCTGGCTTCTTTGAACTTGCACGTCCCGCTGCATTTTGAGTGCACGTGTCAACACGTACACTTGCTCGCTGCGAGTGAATTTTAGGCACGGCTAGGACGTGTCATATTTGCACGTTCAAATCCGCGAAGTACACGTGCTGCACGTCGTCACTGGGACGTGCAGGGCGGAACCTCGCCCGAAGGTTCCAATGTCTCGAAAGCGGCGAGATAACCGTCCGTGTCTGGGTCAATGCGTGTCACCAGTGGTCGAAAGACATCGAAGAGCCGGAGAATTGGAATCTTCATCATTCGCCATTCAAAATCGGTTGGTTGTTTTTCGAGTAGGCGAATCCCCTTGGAGGTGGTTACACGCCGCGCACGTTTGGGCGCACAGATCAACATTTCCTTGGTCAGGTATTTTGAAAGATAACGAGAGACGCGGTGCATATCTACACGTCTGATGTCCACGATTCTTCCACCGCCCAATTGGGACCACGTGTCAGATATCCAGTCCTGCTCCAGGTAGCAATTCAACAGAATGTGTAAGTGAGCGTTCCCGTTTTTCTGGTACTCCAATACTCGGATGTACTGCGGGGCGTGCCCCAGCTTACGCCGAAGATAAACGCGGAAGTCGGCAAAGACCTCGTTGATGTATTTGGTTGACTCCTCCCCGTGCAACTTGGCGGGGTCCAGGGTCAAAGTGAGAAGCGTTGTCAGCTTCAGCCTCTCCGCAGCCTGCCGAACCCGAATCGCGTACATTGCAGCCCGACGCGGTCCACAGCCGGAACAGTTCCAGCACTTGCACCCAATTCGGCAGTAACGTGTCTTCCCGGCCTGAGTCTTGGAGGCTCCACGTGCTGTATAGGCTCCACAGCTTCGCTTCCAGCCCTTTGGTCTGTCACGGTTAATCTGTACTTCGTCAAGTGAAGAAGGCACAGCGCCTGCGGCGCTGATGAGGGCTCTGCCCTCAAACTCCCGGAACGGCTTTTGATCCTTACCGGCAGGCAGGGAGTTTGATTCCCGGCCTGCCGTCTTGCAAGGCGCAGCGTGCCGTATAAGTCGCGGGGCGGAGCCGTTCAAGAACCGTTGCCCGCTCTGGTTGTCGCTGTGCTCTGCAATCTCAATATTCATGTCAATGGCCTTTCTTGTAGGCGTTGGGTCCGCTGCATACCGGGCACAAAACCTTCAATGCGTAACTGTGTTTGAGGTGCTGCTCAAAGAAGCCATCCTTCTTTTTCCACGTGCGCACCACGCGCCAGGGGATGCCCCGCTTCGTTACGGCAGCCAGTAAAGGAGCGCCACGGCCTGCGCGATGCGCCTTCACTCTCTGCGGGATGTTGGTGCTGAAGCCCAGATAGTGCTGCGCACCGCTATAGCGGTGTGCAAAGTGCACCAGATAGACCAAACCGATAATGTGTCCATGGCGACGATGATTGAAGAAGCGCATCAGAAGGGCACCCTTTCTGTCATCACGATGTAGCGCCGCTTCTTCATGCCGCGCGGCACGCGGCTAATCAGAAAGCCGCCGCGCTTGCGTGCCTTGGCTTCGGCTTTGTCTTTGGCGCTATACGAACCGTGGAATGTGTAGGCGTAGCCTTCGCCTGCTGACTTCTTTTTGCGTTTCATGAATTCACCTCAACACGCCTCAATTCAGCGCACTTTCTGCTGCTGTTGATTAAACTTGCTTATATGCGGAATAATTGAGGGCAATTCTGAGAACCTGTGTCTCAGAATTGGCGGGATTGTGCGAAATCCATTTGGTCCATGAAGGGATGGCCTGTGTGAACGCTGAATTGCGAGAGAAGCTAATAGAAGAAACTGAGAGATGCTGGAAAATTGCAGGGGCTGAAAGTTATGAGAGCGGGGTTCTAACATTTTCCAAGCTGCTGGAATATGTACAGAAGAACTTCGATCCGATGCGAACGAAGGAACAGTTCAGAGAATTTCTCGATCAGTTGCCAGAACCTTCATGGTTGCAAAGGCAATTCATATTGGGTGGATATAGATATATCCCGCAAGTCCTGCGCTATGGACTGATGAAATTGTCGCAAGCTGCTGAAGAGACCCTCCCGCCGATTCCTCGCGGGCGGCCTGGACTCGATTTGCAACAGAAAAGTGAGATTATTGGGTTCGTTGGTCGGCAGCACACTAAGGGTTATTCGCTTGAACAAGCTAAGAATAGCGCGGCGAAAAAGTTCAGCGTGAGCGAGGCAACCGTCCAGCGTACCTGGGATGACCGGGGCAGCAGAAGTGAAATTGACTTTAGGTCCGTTCTTAAATATCTCGCAGACGTGCCTTCGACGGATTAATATATGCGCAATTGCGCTTAGGACGGCTGTATGTATTGACAGGAGATGTATACGGAGTTGTGCCAACACTTTCGCAATTTAGGCTAAAGAAGCAATGTTATGTGAAAAACAAGAACGCCCCGTTTCCGGGGCGTTCAACGGTTACGGGCGAACCGATACCGTACGACGAAAGCTTACTGAGAAACAGCTGGGCAATCGCCGCTCACGTACACTGCTATAATTTCTACCTCTCCTGAACAGCGAAGTCAAGAGGCTCGAAAAAAATGAATGCATCCGGTTTCATGGCACATGACTATGTTTTAGGCATTGACCTTGGCTCTGCCTCTCTTGGATGGGCGGCAATTGGCTTAGATAAAACCGGCATGGCCACCAACCTGATGCGCGCGGGCGTCCGCCTCTTTGACCCAGCAGTCACAGGAGACATAGAGAAAGGGCAGGATGAATCCAACGCTGTCGCCCGTCGGGCCGCTCGGCTTATCCGCCGCCAGTTCCGCCGCCGGGCCGCTCGGCAGAGTGAGCTTTTCCGGCTACTCCAGCACCAAGGCCTGCTCCCGCATTATGTGGGGGCGGAAGCCGACTCCTCAGAACAGCGCCATGTTCTTCTTAATGCACTGGACCTGGAGCTTGAAGTGAAATGGGCAAAATCGGGTGATAATGAGGCGCTGGTGGCGATTGAATTGCCACTCTATCTGCTACGCAAAACGGCGCTCGATACAGCCTTGGAACCCTATGAACTCGGGCGCGTCTTCTATCATTTGAGCCAGCGACGTGGCTATCGGTCGAATCGGAAAGAGCAGGCAAGCGGTAAGGAGATATCGGGAAATAGGAAGAAGGCCGACGATCTTGGTGCTGTGGAGGGTGGCATCAAGGAATTGGAAGATGCAATGCGCTCATTCCGCACTTTGGGAGAATACTTCGCCTCTCTTGATCCACACACGCAGAAGGTGCGCCGCCGCTGGACAGCCCGCAAAATGTACGAGGACGAATTTGCCGCCATATGGGAGAGGCAGTCTGCCTTCCACCCTGAACTGCTTACTGATGACTTGCTTCACCAGATCAAACGCTTGCTTTTCTATCAGCGCCCAATCAAGGCGCAATCGCATCTTATCGGGGGCTGCGAACTCGAACCCGGCGAACGCCGCGCGGCCTGGGCAACGTTGGAGGCGCAACAGTTCCGCGTTCTGCAAAAGGTCAATGACCTTGAAATTATTCTTCCCGGTCAGGTAACCGGCGTCCCGCTCACGGCGGAGCAGCGCCAGACAGTTCTTGACCTTCTCGAACGTGCCGAGACAGCCAGCTTCGACAAGATTCGCAAGGCTCTCAAACTCGAAAAGAACATCGGGTTCAATCTGCAACGCGGCGGAGAGACCAAGCTTAAAGGCAATCTGACCAATGCACACATGGCCGTGGTCTTCGCCGAGCGTTGGGCCGAAATGTCAGATGCCGATAAGATGCAAGCAGTCGAGGACTGGCGGACGATTCCACAGGACGACTCGCTCGTTCGCCGCGCCATTGAGCACTGGAAGTTGGATGAGACAGGCGCACGATGGCTGGCAGATAAGCCCGCACCGAATGGTTACTCTATGTACTCCCGCAAGGCCATTCGCAAACTACTTCCGTTGATGGCCACCGGAATGCGATTCAAAGCGGCGGAGAAGGAAGTCTATGGCAACCGGCTCACCGGCGGCGAAGTTTATGACCGCATTCCGCCAGTCCGCGACGCGCTGAGGACTCTACGCAACCCCGCCGTTGAACGCGCCCTCACCGAACTGCGCAAGGTAGTCAACTCGCTAGTCAGTGAATATGGCAAACCTACCGAGGTCCGTATCGAACTGGCGCGAGATTTGAAAAAGCCCCGCCATGAGCGGGCCAAAGCTATCAGCTATAACCGCGACCGGGAAAAGCAGCGAACCACGGCCAAGGAAAAGATGCTGCGAGAAGTTGGCCCCGGCTTCCAGAATCCTTCACGCGCTGATGTGGAAAAGGCTTTGCTGTGGGAAGAGTGCCAGGGCGAGTGCCCCTACACTGGCAAGCGCTTTCCCTTTTCTTCATTGTTTGGTGAGAATCCTCCTTTACAGGTCGAGCACATCATCCCCTTCAGTCGTATCCCGGATGACTCCTTCCAGAACAAGACTCTGTGCTATCACGAGGAGAACCAACACAAAGGGAATCGGACGCCCTTCGAGGCATACACGGACCCTGCGCAGTATGAAGCCATTCTCCATCGAGTGAAAAACTGGAAAACGCACAACCCCGGCAAGCAGCGCCGCTTTGAACTGCGCACGCTGGAGGAGTTGGAGGGCTTTTCGGAACGCCAGTTGAACGATACCCGCTATGCCAGCAAGCTGGCCTGTGAACTTGTAGGCACGCTATACGGCGGGCGCAACATCGAGACGGATTCTGGATCGCGGCAGGTGGTTTTTGCTTCCTCCGGCATGGTCACGGCTACACTGCGAAAAGGTTGGGGACTGGAGGCGATTTTGCGTGAGGCCGCGCCCTCCGCTAACGGGCAAAATCGCGGCAAGCCGCGCACAGACCACCGCCATCACGCGATAGACGCCGTCACCATCGCCCTTAGCCGTCCAAAGATGATTGCGGCACTCAGCAGCTTCAACGCCCAAGACCCTTACTGGCCCCGCACCGGGCGCACAGCGCCTAAAATTCAGAGTCCATGGAAAGACTTCGTGGATTCCATCCGCCCTCACTTCGAGCAGATGCTCGTCTCCCACCGTCCCGAGCACCGGCTCACCGGCGCGCTGCATGATGAGACCAACTACGGAAGGCCGCGTAAAGAAGGCGGCAAGGATGTAGTTCACATACGCAAGCAGGTAGTGGGCATGTCTGCTGGGGATATTGAAAACATTGTCGATTCCGCTGTGCGCGAGGTTGTGCGCGCAAAAGCAGTTTCGTTTGGAGGAGACCTCAAGAAATGGACCCCAAAAGAGGGAAATGAAGACTGGCCGCTACTCAAAACCAAGACCGGAAAGTTTATTCCGATCAAGCGGGTGCGCATCAAAAAGTCGTTGGGGGTGGAGACCATAGGCAAAGGCAATCGCACACGGAATGTGGCACTCTCAAGCAATCACCACGTAGCAATCTTTGCGCTGCTAGACGAGCGGGGCAAGGAGAATCGGTGGGAGTCGGTCATTGTCTCGCTCTTTGATGCGATGGAGAGAATGGAAGCGATAAAGCATAAGAGAACTAACCTGCCATTGATCCTAAAATTCTACCCAGAAGCAGGAGATTATGTCTTCAAGTTCTCGCTGATGGGCGGCGATACCATCCTCCTTCACAAAGACTGCGACCACAAGAAGAATCTCTGCAATCCGACTGTCTGGAGGCTGCGAACGATTGCATCGAATGGCCAGCTCGCTTTGGTGCGTATCAACGATGCTCGTCTAAAATCGGACATTCAGAAGGCTAAAGAATGGTGGGCACCGATGCAGGATGCTCTGCGTGGACTCGATGCCGTTAAGGTTGTGATTGATTCCCTTGGCCGCATACATCAGGCCGGAGGTTGACCCATGAGCGACCGCATTCTCGAAATTGCAAATCCAGCACGGCTGAGCGTGAAGGATTCTCAACTGGTTATCGAGCGAGAGGAATGCCTGCCCTTTATCACGCCGGTTAGCGGTGTCAACACGTTGCTGTTGGCTCATCCGCAGATCGTGCTTACGCAGGCCGTTGTTTCCCGACTGGCCGAGGCTGGCGCAATGGTAGTCACCATAGACCACCACTATCTGCCCGTCGCCATGACTCTGCCCCTCCAGGCTCACAGTTTGCAAACTGAGCGGCTGGCCACGCAAGCCTGTATCAAACCGGTCACCCGCAAGCGCTTATGGACGCAGATCGTCCAAGCTAAGATTCGCGCTCAGGGCAGCCTACTAAAGGAGCTACACACCTCAGATGGTGGGCTGACTGGTACAGCGGCCCGCGTCCGCTCCGGCGACCCGGAGAACCTAGAAGCCCAGGCCGCTCGTCGTTATTGGGGGCTCATCTTCGCCGACCCCAAATTCCGGCGCGGCGCGGACCCTCTCGAATCCGGTCCAGATCAGAACCGCCATCTTGATTACGGTTACACAGTTCTGCGCGCAGCAGTCGCTCGTGCGATTTGCGTAGCAGGTCTGCATCCCTCCATTGGACTGCGCCACCACAACCGCTACGATCCTTTCTGCCTAGCCGCCGACCTTATGGAGCCCTTCCGCCCCCTCATCGACCGTCGTGTCGCCGTCTGGATTGCCCGTAACGACCCAAAAGCTCCGCTCAATTCAATTGCAAAAAAATGGTTGATTGAGACCGTAACCATGCGATATTGGATAAATCGGGAAGAGCGGGCGCTCTCTGACATTCTCTTCCGCGTAGCCGGTTCGCTAGCCAACGTGCTGGCAGGCAGCGAGGAGAAACTTGATCTACCCGAGATGTTATTGCCGTGCCAAGACGAATCAACCTCTCCGCGTACAGGTGTATGTGGCTGATCGCAATGTTCGACCTACCGGTCGAAACGATGGAGAACCGGCGCGACTACACGCGCTTTCGCAAGGCTCTGCTCAAGGACGGATTCATGATGCTTCAGTTCTCCGTCTATGCGCGCTTCATCCCCAGCGAGGAAGCTGCCGAAGCGCATCGCAGAACGATCAAGTCCTGCATCCCGCCGCTGGGGCAGGTGCGCTTGATGGCTATTACAGATATTCAGTTCGCCAAAATGGAGGTATTTTATGGTAAAAAGCCGCGAAACCCGGAGGATATTCCGGAGCAGATTCTTCTTTTTTGAGAGTCGGTACACCTGGAACCTATTTTTTGTCAGTAGGTTCCAGGCGTCCTAGTGTACGTGAGCGGTGATTCCCGGCCATCCCCAGCGCTTCGGCGCGAGGTTCCAACTTGTCTATAAGTGTACGTGAGCGGTGATTCCCGGCCATCCCCAGCGTATATGTGCATCCGGTGAGTGGGCAGCCCAGTGTACGTGAGCGGTGATTCCCGGCCATCCCCAGCGAGTTCCCGTTTGTGAAGGTGGAAGCGGACAGTGTACGTGAGCGGTGATTCCCGGCCATCCCCAGCTCCATCCTCGATAACCAGTTATGTTTTCAAGTGTACGTGAGCGGTGATTCCCGGCCATCCCCAGCGCAAAAGAAGCCGTGGGAGATGTGCCCGCGAGTGTACGTGAGCGGTGATTCCCGGCCATCCCCAGCGGATATGTGACAACACCAGCTGCTACAACGAGTGTACGTGAGCGGTGATTCCCGGCCATCCCCAGCGATGAAGATGGCAGATATACGGATGACTCCAGTGTACGTGAGCGGTGATTCCCGGCCATCCCCAGCGCCTTCTCTACCCTTCCGTATAAAACGGAAAGTGTACGTGAGCGGTGATTCCCGGCCATCCCCAGCTTCTCATCTAAAATGATCTGCGGCGCGTTGAGTGTACGTGAGCGGTGATTCCCGGCCATCCCCAGCGTGATCGTGACTCTTGAGCATTGTCGCCACAGTGTACGTGAGCGGTGATTCCCGGCCATCCCCAGCGAACGGTTTCGATTGTCTTCAAACATTGTGAGTGTACGTGAGCGGTGATTCCCGGCCATCCCCAGCGCGTCTTGTGGCGGGTGGTTCAATTGCGAAGTGTACGTGAGCGGTGATTCCCGGCCATCCCCAGCGCGTCTTGTGGCTGGCGGTTCAAATGCTAAGTGTACGTGAGCGGTGATTCCCGGCCATCCCCAGCATCTCTTGGACTGTCATGGTAATTCCATTCAGTGTACGTGAGCGGTGATTCCCGGCCATCCCCAGCCCAGCCGTCACAGGTAAGCCTCTGGTGATTAGTGTACGTGAGCGGTGATTCCCGGCCATCCCCAGCAGCCACGAGGTTAGGTTCGCTCGGTGTTGGAGTGTACGTGAGCGGTGATTCCCGGCCATCCCCAGCCAAACACTGGACGCCGATTACATGACGGTGAGTGTACGTGAGCGGTGATTCCCGGCCATCCCCAGCAAGGCGTTGGTAAGGGTAAGATTGCCGTTAGTGTACGTGAGCGGTGATTCCCGGCCATCCCCAGCTACAGGGTATCGGCTGTTACTGCATGTAGAAGTGTACGTGAGCGGTGATTCCCGGC
>CAYPYJ010000061.1:0-22303 GCA_964414945.1 uncultured Occallatibacter sp. | reverse complement strand
TCCTGCACGCGGCCGCGCTCGTCGGCCAATTTAATCACAAACTCCGCCATAAGTTCACTCGCCGGGTGAGAATAACCGGACCAACCGGCTTGCCCAGAGTATTTCTTCTCAGATTAAGGTTACCAGTTCCTGCCCACTCTACTCGCAACGGCCCTTCGCTACCAAGTAGACGCGAAAGACGGAGGTAGCGCTCAATACACCGCGTGGCGACTCGTCATTCCGCTCCGTCTTGTAAAGTAATTGAAACAAAGTAAATCCGAGTGATTGTATTTACAAGATACTTACAAGAACTGTATTGCACCTCTCTACTAGCCTGTCCTAGAATCCCCTTGGAGTTGAAGCTCCTTGTTCGTCCTCACTCACGCATGGAATCCCCATTTTTGCGTCGAAGCGGGCAGCCAGAGGACCCCGGCCAGAGATAGTCCGTGCGCAGGTGGGACTTACCGAACCACGGAGGTCTCAAATGAGAATATTTCTTCGCCTGATGGCCGGGACAGTTATCACCATGTCTCTGGCAGGAGCTGCCGCGTTTGGGCAGCACTACGTACAAACCAACCTCGTTTCAAATGCGATGGGGGCTCCCGCCACCGATACTGACCTAGTCAACCCCTGGGGCATGAGCCGCAGTTCCAGCTCTCCATGGTGGGTTTCAGACAACGGCACAGGACTTTCCACCCTGTATAACGGTGCCGGTGCCAAGCAAGGGATCGTTGTCACGATTCCTGCCGCAGTCTCCGGCAATACCGGCACACCTACCGGCACCATCTACAACGGAGTCGCGACTAATTTTCTGCTCGGACCAGGCCTTCCGGCGCGCTTCCTGTTTGTCACCGAGGACGGGACAATTGCCGGTTGGAACTCAGCGGCTGGATTAGCTCCCGGAGCCACGCCCCCGTCTAAAACGGCCGTCACCATGGTCACCAGAACGGATGGCTCCATTTTCAAGGGAATGACCAGCGGCAACATTGGCACCAACACCTATCTGTACATCGCGAATTTCGGCAAGAGCCGCGTCGATGTCTACGACACGGCATTTCATCGTGTCCACCTGGGAGAAGACAGCTTTAAGGATGAAGAGATCCCCGAAGATTATGCACCCTTCAATGTCCAGGCTATCGGCAATGACATTGTGGTTGTTTACGCAAAGAAAGAAGCGGGATCGACCGATGAAACCGATGGAGTTGGATTGGGCCGCATAGATGTCTACAACTCGTCCGGCCAGTTGCTGAATCGCTTTCAGCATGGAAGCTGGCTGAATGCTCCATGGGGAATCGCTCTTGCTCCCACTGACTTTGGCTTCTACAGCCACGATTTGCTGATCGGGCAATTCGGCAGCGGCAATATTGCGGCGTATGACCTGTTTTCAGGACGCTTCAAAGGACTGCTGGAAGATGCCAGCGGAGCTCCGATCGCAATCGATGGCCTCTGGGATATCAGCGTTGGCAACGCCAGTGCTGGCAACTACAACGCAGCCTCAGCGCCTGCCACCGAACTCTACTTTTCCGCCGGTCCCGGCGGGGAATCCGGCGGATTGCTGGGCTACCTGACGGCCGTTCCAGCGGAACTACTTAAAGGGAACAATCAATAAATCTGCACTGCGCCCTGGCTCTCATTATTTGAGAGCCGAGGCGTAAGGCGACCTGTCTGCCAAAAAGCAATGAAACCGGTCTGCTTCGCGGCTGCCTAATGCCCTGTTTCGTTCAGTTGAAACCGATGAAGAAGCTGCTGAAGATCCGATGCATGTTGGGAAAGCTGAGCACAGGCATGAGAGGACTGTTGCGCGGTCTCCGCTGAGTCCGCCGCGACACGGTTGATCTGTTCAATGCTGGAATTGACTTCATCGGTAGCAGCCGCCTGCTGTGTGGTGGCGGCGGCGATCTGCGCAATCATCGCTCCGGTCTCCTCAGAGAGACGGATGATGTGTTGAATGGATTCACCCGTCTGACTGGTTCTCATCATTCCTTTTTCAACCTCTCCAGTCCGCGACCCCATCTTCCCCACAACGACTTCAGTTTCCGACTGAATCCCTTCGATCATTTCGGCGATCTCCTTGGTAGCGCCGCTGGTGCGCTCGGCCAGTCTTCTCACTTCTCCGGCAACCACAGCAAAGCCGCGCCCGTGTTCTCCGGCGCGTGCTGCCTCAATTGCGGCGTTCAGCGCCAGTAGGTTGGTCTGGCTGGCTATTTCCGAGATGACTCCCATGATGCTTCCGATTTGTTTGGAGCGGCTGCCCAGTTCCTGAACTTCCTCGGCGACGGAACGAACCGAGTTACCGATATTTTGCATGGCATTCATCGTATCGTCCACGACCGCGCCGCCTTCGCGCGCCGACTCGGTTGCACGACGCGCGCAGTCAGCCGCCCGATGGGAGTTTTCCGAGACCTCGCCGACCGTGGCCGACATTTCTTGGATGGCAGCGGCAATTTGAGCCACTTGGTCCCGCTGTTCGCCCGCTCCTTTGGCGGTTTGGCCGGACCCCGACGAGATTTGTTTGCTAGCACTGGCGATTGCCTCCGAAGTAAAGGCCACAGCCATGAGAGTTTCGCGAATATTTCCCACAAATTGAGCGAAATTCTTTGCAAGCACGCCAATCTCGTCGTCCCTATCTTCGTTTAGCAACGTATTCAGGTCGGCGTTTTTCATCCGCGTGGAGAGATGCTCCAAGGGCTTCACAACTAGGCGGGTGACCAGGATGTATTCGGCCAGCAGGACCAGCAAGGAAAGCAATATAGAGCAAACCAGAACATTTGCCTGCATCCGGCGCAGCTTACTGGTGACATCGGATTCCGGATAGGTGGCCAGCAGCGTATATCCCCAGCGCTCAAAAGAGCGGGAGAAGACCTTCCAATGCCCCTCATTGGGATGCTGGAATCGCTGGAGAATTTCAGCCTCTGAAACCTGCTCCGGCTTGAAAACGACTTTGCCGCTCGACTTGAGCAGAGCCGCATAGCCGTTGTTCAAAATCTTGGTGCTGCCGATTCCCTTCCCGACCTCGGCAATGGCAGTGAGCGGAATGCCAACGTACCAAGCCCCGACAATCTGCCCGGATTTGTCGCGCATGGGTTCGTACCCGGTCATGTAAGGAGATCCAAGGATCTCCGTAACGCCATAAAATGCCTGCCCCTTACTGAGGGCGGCGTAGGCCGGACCGGTTGGAGCCAGAGGGGTTCCAATGGCCCGCGTTCCATCTGGCTTCTTGACATTGGTGGAAATGCGGATAAAAGAATTGTCCTGTTTCACGAAAAGGGTAGCTGTGCAACTGGTGAGCGTTTTAATGCGGTCCACCAGGGTAAAGTCGTTGTCCTGGGCTGTTCCGCCCAGCCACAGTTGCGCAACAGAATTACCCACGACCGAAGCCGTACCGCGAACTGCGGGTTCGCCCGTCTGGCCGCCTTCGCGTTTCAAAACATTCATCGCCGACTGGATTTGCTCCGAGGAAAGGTTATCGATGGTCTGAAGGCTCGCTTCCACTCGGTCCACCTGGGAAGCCGCCTCCTGATTGGCGCGGCTGGATACTTCGGTCTCAAGCGTGCGATCCGTAACCCACCCAAAGAGCAACATCACCGGCACAACAACAAGAACGGTCGGTAGCATAAATCTGAGCGCTAGTTTTCGTTTCATGACATCCTGTTTCTGAAAATAATGCCAGCCGCGGTTGCGTGATCGCATTCGTAATCGCGTGGCCAACTGTTTTGTTTATCGGCTATAAGTATCAATACGTTAGAGCGGCGCGGCTATTAAGAATTTATAAGAACTCCAGGCGCAATGTTCTATGTGAGATTGCACATTTGGGTATCGGGGACGCTCATTTAGACGGGCTGGATTGAGTGCGCTGCGTGAGTAGCTTACCGCAGCCGTCTCCGTACCAGATCGAGTGCCTGCTGAGTGGTCCACTCTCTCACGCGCTGACGGTCGCCCTTGTAGGTGCGCTCGATAGATTCGGTTTTATTTGCATCGCTTAATGCAATGTAAACCAGACCCACCGGTTTGGTTTCTGTGCCGCCGGTGGGCCCGGCGATGCCGGTTACGCCCAGGCCGAGGGTTGCGCCGGTGTGGCGGCGGATGCCGTAGGCGAGGGCTTCGGCCACGTCTTTGGAGACTGCGCCGCTCTCGGCAATCAGCTCAGGTGGAACTCCGGCGAAAGCGATCTTTAATTCGTTCGAGTACACAATGGCTCCGCCGAGAAACGAGCGCGAGCTTCCGGGAACAGATGTGATGCGCTCAGAGATCATGCCGCCGGTGCAGCTTTCAGCCACGGCCAGAGTGGCCTGGCGAAGACCGAGATAGTAGAGGACAATCTGTTCCAAAGAATCGGCGCTTTCGTCGCCGGAGGAGTAAAGCCAGTCTTCGAGAGCCTCTTCCATGTGGCTGGCCAGCTCATCGACGCGCTTCTGGGCGGTGGCGGCGTTGGCTTTGGAGCAAAGCAGCGTGAGCTGTATATCTCCAGCGTGGGCCAGAATGGTGGTTTCCACGTCCTTGTATTCGGTGTAGATGGGGGCGAGAAGCTTGTCGGCCTGCGACTCGGGAATCATGGCGGCACGCATAGTACGTTTGGCAATGTGGCGCGTGGGCACAAGCTCGCGCAGGCGGGGCAGGCAGGCTTCATCGAATAACGGGCGGCACTCGTTGGGCGGGCCCGGCAGCAGCATGAGCAGCTTGCGATAGCCCTCGAAGGTGGTGTCCAGCCATTGGCCTGGTGCGCTGCCGTTGGGGTTGGGCAGCAGCGTTGCGCCTTCAAGCAAGTCGGCCTGTTTGAGATTGTTCGGCGGCATGGGGATGCGCCAGGTGGCGGCGCGCGCGGCCAGAGCGGCAATCTGCGCATCATCGCGGCTCAGGCTGAGCGACAGAGCTTCTGCAACAGCTTCGCGGGTAAGGTCGTCTTCGGTGGGGCCGAGTCCACCCATGATAGCGACGATGTCAGTACGGCCCAGCGCAACACAGAGGGCGCTGACCAGATCTCGCTGGCGGTCGCCGACGATGGTCTTGAAAGCTACGGTAACGCCCAGCTCGTTGAGCTTCTCCGTCAGATAGAGGGAATTGGTGTCCTGGCGGAAAGGCGTGAGCATCTCGGAGCCGACGGCGATGATTTCAGCGTTCATAGATTGGGGGGCAGGGATTCGGGATCAAAACAAATTCAGTCCTTCTACTCCTAAGTCCACATCATAAACGGCTTCGCCTGTGGCCAGAATCGTAGTGCCGAGCGGAGAGAATGCCAGGCCGACGAGGTTTGCGCCGGAGAGCACGAGGCTTGCCTCGCCTTGCTGTGTGATGCGGACCACGCCGCGGCGGCCATGGAGGCAAGCTGTCACGTAGATGTCGCCCTCTTTGGAGAGCGCAAGGCCCTGCGGACGGCCCAGTCCGCGATACCAGGGGCGGGCTTCGCCAGCGGTATTGATGGCCCAGATGGCGTCGTTGGATGAGAGCGTGGGGCCTGTGACGTAAAGCGTTCCGGCGGCATCGACGGCCAGATGATAGGCCGAGACGCTGGCTTCGAGCGTGGCGTAGACGAAGATTTGCCGCTCGGAATTGATCTTGAATATGGTGCCGCTGCGGTCGCCGACAAAGAGATTGCCGTCGGCGTCAAAGACCGCGCCGGTAGCCACGCCCATGCCCTCAGCGTATAGAGTTGGCTCGCCAGCCTCGTCAATGCGGTAGACGTTGCCCTCGGCGCGGGAGGTGACAAAAAGGTCGCCCTCAGGATTGAAGGCCAGGCCGGTGGCGTTGAGAATGTCTGTGACAAAAGGGGTTCCACGACCGTCGGGGCTCACTCGGACAATGGCCACCGGGGTTTGCTTGCCCCTCTGGCCGGAGATGGTGGCGTAGATCATGCCGGAACGGCTGACAGCGGGATTAGTGACCGGATGCAGACCATCTGAGAGCAGGCGGGCGACGCGCAGAGGGACGGCGTTGCTGGAGCCAGCAGGGTTTCGGACTTCGAGGAGGCCCGTGGAGGCTTCATCGGGAACACGGAAAGCTAGACGGCCGGGGCGGCTCATCGATACCTGCGCGGGCAGGCCCTCTACCAAGACTTCGGGGAGAGCTGCGTCAAGCGGGCCGAGATTTGTGCCTGCCAGCTCGATCTCGCCGCCGGGCAGCGCGGCGGCAGGCACAACATCATCGATGCGCGGAGTTTCAAGGGCGAGTTGGGGACTGGCGCTTGTCATGGCTTATATCCACAGATGCAACAGCGATGCTACACACAAAGCATACAACCCCGCGCCGACATCATCGAGCACAACGCCCCAGCCTTCGGGAAGCTTTTCCAGATGCCGGATGGGAAATGGCTTGGTGATGTCAAAGAGGCGGAAGAGGATGAGCGCGATGAGTGCATGACGCCAATTGGCGTGGCTGCCGAGCAGCGCGATCCATTGGCCTGCGACTTCATCGACAACGACGAATTGCGGGTCGTGACGGCCGGATTCGCAGGCGACGATGGTGGAAGCCGGAATGCCAAAAGCCAAAGTCAGTACGATTCCAGTGAGCAGCGCCAGCAGCAGCGCATCGTGCGAGGAGGAGACAAACGCCGCGTAAGCAGCCCACAGCAGCACGGCAGCTACCGAGCCCCAGGTGCCGGGACCGGGCTTGCCGAAGCCTGAGCCGAAGAACGTGGCGACGGTCCATGCCCAAATGGTCTTGTGGCCAGCGGGAGCAGTCGTTGGAGCGTTGGATGCATCGCTAGTATTCATTGGAGTCTCCGTTGCCACGGCCGCTGAGGCCGCCCAGGTCTTCAAGAACTTCGGGGTCGAGTACGGGTGAACTGATTTTGTAAACGCCCATCGCCCACTTGCCAAGATCGATCTTGCGGCAGCGGTCACTGCAAAAAGGAAAGTCCTCGTCCTTGAACTGCACGAGCATTCCGCAGGTAGGGCAGTGGAGAAGTTTCGCGGATTTTTTCTTGGTCGCCATCGGTCTGTTTCATTTTACCGCGGCTCAGCTTTACAGTGGTCCATCGAGGATGCGGGCTACAACATCGTAGTCGTGAGCTTCGGTAATCTGGGCGCGGTAAAAGCGGTTGGGTTCGAGGCTGGGTAACTCGCCGAAGTCGTTGATGTAGACCTTGCCGTCGATCTCCGGGGCGTGAAACTGTGTGCGAGCCTCCCAGAGCAGCGGCGTCTCTTCGCTTTCACCCTCGGCCAGAAGAACTAACTCTCGCCCGACCCATTGCTGCTTGGCGCGCTTGCTAATGGATTGCTGCAGCTTCATCAGCTTGCGCTTGCGAGACTCGATGGTGCGCTTCTGAATTTTTTGGTCAAGCGAAAAAGCTCCAGAACCTTCTTCGTCGGAGTAGTTGAAAACGCCGAGCCAATCGAACTTGGCCTCGCGGATAAACTCCTGCAAAATTTCAAAGTCGCTGGGCGACTCACCGGGAAAGCCGACAATGAATGAGGTGCGCAGAACAACGCCAGGAACGGCGGCGCGAACTTTTTCCAGCGTCTTGAAGAAAATCTCCGGGCTGCCGCCACGCTTCATGCGCTTCAGAACATCGGGAGCCGCGTGCTGCAACGGCAGATCGAGATATTTGCAGATGTTGTCGTGGCGTGCGATCGTGGCAAGAAGATTATTGGTGATGCGATTGGGGTAGGCGTAGAGGAAGCGCAGCCAGCGCAGGCCTTCGATTTGGGCGAGAGCGTCGAGGAGCTGGGCAAGGCCATCTTTCATGCCGAGGTCTTCGCCGTAGCAGGTGGTGTCCTGGCCAATGAGTGTGATCTCCCGCACGCCGCGAGCGACAAGCTGCTCAGCCTCCGCGACGACCGACTCAAATCTTCGCGACCGGAACTTTCCGCGCAGGTTCGGAATGACACAGAAAGAGCAGGGGTGGTCGCAGCCCTCGGCAATCTTGATGTAGGCGGAAGACTTGGGTGTTGTCAGGAAGCGTGGCGTGTTTTCGTCGTAGAGGTAAGTGGGCAATAGATGCGCCGCACCCTGCCAGTCGTCGCGACAGAAGCGGCCTTGCTGCTCGCGGTGATCGCCTTCGGCTCTTGAGGTTATGGATTCTGATTTGTGCGCCCCTGAGCGGGATTCCTGACCGGGGCGAACTTCTGCGGCGTGGCTGCCGCTGAGGATGTTGAAATGCGAAGGCGCGGCGGCTGAAGCGGCTAGGCCCGCAGCTTCGAGAATGGCGTCTAGCTCGCCGGTGCCGACGACGGCGTCCACTTCCGGAATGCTCTTGCGGATCTCGTCGCGATAACGCTCCACCAGGCAGCCGGCAACGATCAGCTTGCGCGCCTTGCCCGTGACTTTGTGGCCGGCCATTTCGAGAATCGTGTCAATGGACTCCTGCTTGGCAGTGTCGATGAAAGAGCAGGTGTTGACGATGAGAATTTCCGCCTCTTCGGGATGCGAGGTGAGGCGCGCTCCGGCGTGGTCGAGCAGGCCCATCATCACCTCGGAGTCCACAAGGTTTTTGGGGCAGCCCAGAGAGATAAAGCCGACCACGGGGGGTGCGGTTGGGGAAGTTTTGGTCACCTCTTCATTGTAGCGGGAGCTCGGCTGTGGTGATAGATGTTGCGCGTCTTGCGCCCTATTTCACTTCGGGTTGATCGGCTGGTGGTTAATCAGGGATGGAATCTCCTCTTCAGTGGAGGCCGAATTAAGAGGAAGACCTGTTTTCTGAATGAAAAAGTCAGCAAGTGCAGGATCAACCGTATCATTAAAGTTTCCCCAATCGGCAGTAGACCAGCGCCGTCCATCTTTGAAATCTAGCACTATGCGAGCTCTTCTCGTTATCTTGCCATCCTTTGTTCCGAATCCTTCGATCTGAGTCATGCGCCTTACATCCGCAAGCGGATAGACTTCGCAGGGTTTGAAGGCGTAGCCGCAGTCACGGATCGTATTGGGACCAACTGTGGCGTGCATATTGACGGCCATTAAAGTGAAGACTCCGATGGGCAACGCGATCAGTAGTGTCATCCATCGAAGAACTTTACGTGAATCCATGCCGGGATAACTGGCAACACCCCAGAATGCGGTGGAATGGTTTGTCCAATTACTGAAAAGATTGACGGTATCACGGTCACCGAAGAGCGCCCAGATTTGCAAAGTGATTTCCCAGCAAAGCGAAACTGCACCAAAAAGTGGAAAGAGCCACCAGATTGCAGTTTGTGGCAGAAGGATAAATGAGGCAGTTGTGTCTATACCTGCGAGAATGCGGTTAAAACCAGTGAGCGCCAACCATGTTCCGAAAACGAATAGGATTGCGATCAAGATCATTGCGCCAATGATTCGACCCCGGACTGGCATGAACTGGTCATAAAGTTCGTTGGAGTCGAGATTCCCCACTTTGAACATCGACTTCCCGGCAGGAAATAACTTACGGAAGAGTACCATTGCACCCACAACCACACCTGGAAGGATTGCCCAACGAATGCTGTCAACTAGAGTGATTTCCATGATCGAGTGAAATCATAGCATTGCCGTTGCATCGACGAACATATAAGAATTTGGTGATTCTAAATCGGAGCCAAAGGGTCAATTCCGCGAATGTTTGAGCAATGTACTATCATCCATTGTTGATGATGACGATTCTTAATCCATCCAATTTACCGGGACAGACTGAGGCAAAGCTGCTGCTCGGCGTTGATACCTGTGGCCCTGTGGGCTCGGTGGCACTTGCGCGGCTTGCGGAAGGCACAGTCGAGATTCTGGGGCAGACGGAGATCGACGGGCGAAGCTGCTCTTCAACGCTGGTGACGGCGATTGCGGAGCTTCTCAAGCAGGCCGGGATACAACTCGGGCTACTCGATTCAATCGTCGTGGTGAATGGGCCGGGGAGTTTTACCGGGGTGCGCGTGGGGCTGGCGGCGGTAAAGGGGCTGGCGGAGGGACGGCAGATTCCGGTGATCGCGGCATCGCGACTGGAGGTGCTGGCGAATATCGCGGGCACAACAACGGCGGCATTGGATGCGCATCGGAAAGAGATTTATTTACGGCTGGGCGATGCCGCGCAGGCAACGGAGATGCTTGCCAGGGCGCATGAGTTGGCGGAGATCGTCCCCGCGCCGGAGCAGATTGCGGTTTGCGACGAAGCAGCAGAACGGCTGCTGGGTGAGGTTTGGCCTCAGACGGAGCTGGTTCGCGTGTCGGCGCCTACCGCTGCGGACGCTCTAAAGCTTTGCGCGCCCAGGAAGTGGGAGATTGCTGACTTGGCGCTCTTGGACGGCCACTATCTGCGCCGCTCGGATGCTGAGATTTTTGGCGAGCAGACGACTGGACTGCACGCATGAGTTTGCCTCAGACGGTGCCCCAGATTCGCCGCATGACGTCGACGGACATCGACCGGGTGATGGAAATTGCCGTGAGCTTGCCGTCAGCGCCTCGCTGGACAAGAGAAGCTTACCTGACCGCGCTGGAGGCTGAAAGCTCCCCGCAAAGAATTGCTCTGGTGGCTGATTCTGGTGGCGTGATTGGCTTTACCGTAGCTAGTCTGCTGCCACCTGAAGGCGAACTGGAGTTGATCGCGGTGGCTCCCGAGGCGCAGCGGCAGGGAGTGGCGGGACGGCTTTTTGAGGCACTGGCCAAAGAGCTTTACACAGCGAAGGTTTTTGGGATTATGCTTGAGGTGCGCGCTTCCAACCACCCGGCGATTGGGCTTTATCGGCGGCTTGGTTTTGCGGAGACGGGCCGCCGGAAAAGCTATTATCACGATCCGGTGGAGGACGCGGTTCAGATGCGCCTGAAGCTTTAACGGGACGAAGGGAATTGGGTTTTGCAACGTCCAATGTGAGAGATCGTGATTGCCATCACGCGAGGTGGTTTCGGTCCTGAATTCCACAGCCGCAGGTTACGTTCGGTTCTTTTTTGACTTGCGAAATGCTCGTTGACGGCGATATATGTAAGTGTTCCTTAATAAACGGAGGTGCCTGAATGGATGAAATACAGGATTCCACGCTGAGCGAAGAACTTAATCGTCTGCATGCCGAACACCATAACTACGCTCAGCGGCTGGAAGAGTTGCTCCAGAAACCCTACCTCTCTGTCGAGGAAGAGCTCGAAGAAGTCAAACTGAAAAAGCTGAAGTTGCACGCCAAAGACCTGATCTACGCGCTGGAACGTAGGTCTCTGGTCGTAGCTTAGGTTTTTTGAAGCAACGGTGAATGCAGGCGAATTGCCCGAGTGCCAGCCTTGCGCGGCCTCCATATGGCAGGTGTGCCACATGTGCCGCGCAATGCTGTATCCGCAGGTGAGCCACGTAGCCGTATAATCGTTTGGACCATGGTTCGAGACGGTTACATTTACGGTATTGTATTTTTGGCGCTGGCGGTGGGCCTTTGGTGGTTTACCGGCGGCTTGTGGCTGGCGCTTGCGCCGGTCGCGCTGGCGGCGTTTTTTCTCTGGTTCTTCCGCGATCCTGAGCGGAGAATTCCATCTGAGCCGGGACTGATTGTCTCGCCCGGCGATGGCGTGGTCACCGAGACCATTGTGATCAATACCCCTGAAGGGGCTCGGCAGCGAATCAGCATCTTCCTCAGCGTCTTCAATGTTCATGTGAATCGTGCACCTATTGCAGGCGTGTTGAGCTGTGTGCGCTATCAGAAGGGTCAGTACCTGAACGCAATGAACCCAGACTCGGCTGACCAGAACGAGCAGAATGTCGCCACCGTCACTGGCAACGGATACGAAGTGACATTCAAGCAAATTGCAGGCCTGCTGGCACGGCGGATTGTCTTCAACTTAAAAGAGGGCGACATCGTGGAGCGCGGGCAGCGGGTGGGCTTGATCAAATTTGGCTCGCGCGTAAACGTGATACTGCCGGTCGAAGCTGAATTGCGCGTCAAGGTGGGCCAGAAGGTCAAGGGCGGCTCAAGCGTGCTGGCGTTCTTGCCGAAAGGAGATCGCCTGTGAACCACATCGACTCCGCACAGGCCAAAGCCAGGGCAAAGGCTCGGCTGCGCCGTGGAATGTTTGTGCTTCCGTCGCTGTTTACCGTGGGCAATATCGCCGCCGGGTACTTCTCCATTATGCAAACCATGGCGGCCATTACCGGCATCGGAGACGCGAGTACGCACCTTGACTGGGCGGCTATCGCGATCCTGATTGCCATCCCGCTGGATTCGCTCGACGGACGCATTGCGCGCATGACCAACACGTGTAGCGAGTTCGGCAAAGAGCTGGATTCGCTGGCCGATGCCATTACCTTTGGCGTAGCGCCCAGCCTGCTGGCGTTCATCTGGGGCTTTCATTTTCTTTCGGAGAACATCAGTCCGCAGTTGCACGAGAACCTGCTCCACGCCGGGGCCTTCATCTGCTTCTTGTTTCTCATCGGCGGAGTCTCGCGGCTGGCGCGCTTCAACATCAGCCACGACGCTCAACCGCGCAATCCTGGAAACCCGGATCGCAAGTATTTTGTTGGCATGCCAATTCCTGCGGCTGCAGGTTTGTTGGCAGCCACTGTTCATTACAAGTTTGGCATTCCTATTCAGGCGTGGTGGGTAGCCCTTATCTGGCTGGCCATTGTGGGCACCAGTGGCTTCCTGATGGTCAGCACCTGGCGCTTCTGGTCCGGCAAGGAACTCAGCTTCTCCCGCAGCCATCCCTATCAGATTCTTCTTTTCATCTCGATTGTGCTCTTTCTGATCTTCAAGTTTTCAGATTGGGTGCTCTTCACGCTGGCGCTGATTTATATGTTCAGCGGCATCTGGGCGCGGGCGGCATACTCGTGGTCGCGGCGACGGCGCAGGCCTTTCGCTGGTGCGGCAGCCGCTCTGACTGTTGTAGTTCCCGCTGATCCGGAACCGCTGAAGCATGAGTAATTTTCGTAACCAAACACATTGAACAAGAGGACGCCTTTGTACAAGATCGCCATTGCCGGAGCTTCAAGCCTGGTGGGCCGGGAGTTGAAGGAAGCGCTGTCGGAGTCGCCTCTGGCGGCGGCTGACTTTGTGCTGTTGGACGAAGAGAAAGCACAAGGTCAGTTGGACCAGGTGGGCGATGAAGTCACTTTTATTCAGGCCATTGCTCCTGACTCTTTTGACCGTGTGGATTTCACATTCTTTTGCGGTACGGAAGACCTGACCCGCAAGCACTGGCGGGATGCGCTCAGAGCCGGTTCAACCGTACTTGATCTTTCTGGTGCGCTGGACCAGGAGAAGGGTGTCGTGGTTCGCGCTCCCTGGCTGGACTCTGAGGAGCCCGGTGAGACGGTGACAGTGGATCTTTATACGCCCGCTGTAGTCCCGGCGCATCCGGCTGCATTGGCGCTTGCGCTGGTGATGGAGCGGCTGCAACTGGCAGCCAAAGTGCGCCTTTCCTTTGCCACATTGCTTTTGCCAGCCAGCGAGTTTGGCCGCGTTGCGCTAGACGAACTTCATCAGCAGACCGTGAGTCTGCTCAGTTTTCAGGGAATTCCGCGAGAACTTTACGACACGCAAGCGGCCTATAACCTGCTCTGCGGCCTGGGCGAGGCCGCCAAGGTCAGCCTGAGTGCAGTGGAGGCACGGGTTCGCCGCCACTATGCCGCATTGTCCGCCGGACGCTGGCCTGTGCTGGGGCTTCAGGTTGTTGCCGCACCCGTCTTCCACGGCCACAGCTTTTCCTTTGCCATTGAACTGGAGAAGCCGGTGGAGATTACGGCCCTCGAAGAGATTTTGAGCGGCGGACACTTGGACCTGGTGCTGGAAGATACCGATTCGCCCTCGAACCTGGCCGCCACCGGGCAGGATGATGTGCTGGTTCGGCTGCATCCGGAGCTAAATACCGCTCAAGGCGCGCGCAACTCCGGCCAGGTAACGCGACTGTGGCTGTGGATCGCCTCAGACAACCTGCGCCTGCAAGCTCAGAATGCTGTTGCCTGCGCGCTGGATTTGCGGCGTCTGAGGCCGCAAGGGACAGTGCAGTAGTTTTATTTTGAGTAAGATAGATAATTTTGTCGATCTTTCTACAAATCGCGCTATACTTTGACTAGTCGATTGGACTGGTCAATTTATGCAGACAATTCAAGCATCCGAAGCCAAAACGCATTTCCTGCGCATCCTCAATGAAGTGGAGCGCGGAGAGAGCGTAATCATCAGCCGCCATGGCCGGCGGATTGCCCGCATTATCCCCGACGTCGAAATTGATCAGGAGCGGGTTCAGCGGGCCATAGATGGGATGCTCGCGCTACGACGGCGCATTGGAAAGGTTTCTCTCGAAGAGATACTCGAAATGAAAAATGAAGGCCGCGCCTGATGGCATTCGTGCTGGATGCCTCCGTTTCCGCTGTTTGGGCACTTGCTGACGAGTCTTCTTTGGTGGCGGATATTGCTGCCGAACGGATGAAAACTGAAAATGTTCTCGTGCCCACGCTCTGGTGGTATGAAGTTCGGAACCTCTTGATCATTAGCGAACGGCGGCAGCGGATGACGGTCGCGGATTCCGCACATTATCTCGAATTACTTTCTTCATTTCCCATTCAAGTTGACCGGGTCGAGGACGAAGAAACAGTTTTTCAATGTGCACGACAGTACAGACTGTCGTTTTACGACGCGGCCTACCTTGCCGTCGCGCTGCGTAATCACTTACCGTTAGCGACTCTCGACCAAGAGCTCCGCGCCGCTGCGCAGATCGCAGGTGTTTCGTTGCTGGCTTGATCCGATTTCTTAAGGCTTTGCAACCGGCTTGGGCGGATCGGTGATGTACTCGTCGCCGACGCGTGAGATGAGCAGGGCGCGACGGTCGGTGAGCAGCTTCAACCGGTTCATCACTCCGATAAACTCCTTTTTCTGCTCCGCGGTGAGCGGTGTGGCGGGCGTACTCAACTTGGTCAACTCGTCCAGACGAGCCTGCAAGCGTGGAATCTCGCGGTCAATCAGTGCGGGATGAATCACTGGCGTCTTCTCTTTACCCCGCGCCAGTTCATTGCGGTTATTCTCACCCCAGACAGGCAGAACGCCCACATGGCCCAACTCGACCGTCACACCGGCTGGCCCGTAGTCTTTGCGGACGGCTGAAAACAACCCAATCATCGAATCGCGCGGGTCGCCGTTCTTGTCCGGCATCAGTCCGTCCACATAGGTTCGCGACTGGTTGGAAAGAAAATTTCCCAGCGAATAAAAGATGACCGTGTTACGGCCGTCACTGGTTTTGTAGGTCTCAACCGGCTGTAAAACATGGGGGTGGTGGCCGACAATCACTGAGGCTCCGACCTCCAGCATCTTATGGGCTGTTTCCACGTCTTCAGGACGCGGTGTGGGCGCATACTCAACGCCCCAGTGAATGGAAACTACCAGAAAATCACACTGGCCGCGTGCTTTTTTGATTGCCTCCAGCACTCCCGCCTCATCCATGCCCGCCGCGCCACCGGACTCTCCTGGATAAGGGAAGAAGTTTACATGCGGCTGGTCGTCTTTTTCGGGATTTCGGTTGCCGTTGAGCCAGCGCGTCATGCCCAGCCAGCCGACTTTGATGCCGTTGGCCTCGGTAATAACCGGCTGCCAAGTCTGCTGAGCCGTGTCGCCGGAACCGGCAAAGAGCAGGCCCTCGTCGCGCAGATGTTCGCGCGTCTCGGCAAAGCCCGCCCAGCCCTGGTCCATGACGTGGTTATTGGCGAAAGAAACAATCTTGATGCCGTTGGCCTTGAGCGCGTCGATGAGCGCTATGGGAGCGTCGAACATAAACGGCTTCGAGCCATGCGAGTGCGCCGGGGCAACCGGAGTTTCGAGGTTCACGAAGCCAAAGTCGGCATGGCGAAAAACGTCGGTTACATCGGCAAAAAGCGCTCCCCAGCCCACAGCGCCCTCTCCGGCAGCGGCGGCAGCATTGCGAACCGGTTCGTGGGGAATTACGTCGCCAGCCACGGCAAAGCTGACCTGGGCCAAGTCGTGGGGATAGGGCACCGGCGCAGCGGCAGAACGGCTGCCATGAGAGGCGGCCATTAAGGCCCCGGCAAGCGCAGCCAGCAGCAAGGCGCCGATGCCGGTAAAGCGCCAGTGCCTGCGCACTCCGGTGGCAAGGGTGTTCCAGAATCCCGCTCCGAGCCGACCTTTGCCGATCGTCCAATTCATTGCCAGCGCCAATCCAAACCTCTTTCCGACAGCAAGATGGAACGCAAACAGAATACAGGTATAGCCGAACTTTGGCATTGCGCTGGCTGCGGATGGCGAGCCTGACTGGAGCTTTTGAGAGTCAGCTTAAACACCAATAGGTGACACAGATCACCAAAAACAATCCCTAAAAGTGAAAATATAAACGTGCAGGCCATCTGATTCATCTGTGCCCGTACATCCCCGTGTTCATCCATGGAGGCGCCCGTGAAGCTCGACCCCTCTGCATTTGTCGCCGATTCTGAACTGATTCTGGCTCTGGAAAAGCACTCCACTGCCATCTCGTGCAGCGGGGACCGTGGTCTCTTCAATCAGGGCGATGATCCACAAGGACTTTACATTCTCGATCGTGGGGAGATTACCCTCACCATGACTTCGCCTCGCGGCGATCAGATTATGCACGCGCAGGCGCAAGCCGGATCATTGCTGGGCCTGCCTGCTTTGATCGGCAACGAGCCATATACTCTCACGGCCATCGCTAGAACCGGCGCACAACTCAGCTTTGTTCCGCGTGAAGACTTCACAAGCCTGATGCAGTCTAACCCATTGCTGGCGCTCAAGATTTTGCAAGTGCTAGCCGCCGAAGTTCGCTCCGCCCGGAGCGCCTTGTTCAACGCTTAGACGCCTTCAGAGACTGTGAGGGAGAGCCTTCACCTGCTAAACTCTCACTCGATATGGTCCTTGCAATCCTGCTCATCGTGGTCGCCGCTTATCTGCTTGGTTCCGTGCCCACCGGATACCTGCTGATGCGGCTCTTCCTCAAACAAGACATTCGTCAGGCCGGTAGCGGCAACATCGGCGCAACCAACGTTTTGCGCTCTGGCGGCAAAGGCCTGGGTGCGGCCACCTTTCTGCTGGATATGCTCAAGGGCTGCTCCGCCGTCTGGCTGGGCGCAATGCTGGGCCGTATGCTGCTTCCCGGCTGGCCGCTGCATGACGCCGAGGCGCTAGCCGCTCTGGTTGCCGTCCTGGGTCACATCTTTCCGGTCTGGCTGGGCTTTCGCGGAGGCAAAGGCGTAGCCACGGGCTTTGGCGTCTTTCTCGTAGCCGCGCCTCTGGCTGCTCTGGCCGCCATCACTGTCTTTTTTCTGGTTCTCGCCATCAGTCGCTATGTCTCGCTGGCCTCTGTGCTGGGCGCGGGCAGTTTCCCTTTTTTTGCTTGGCTGCTGAACCGTTTGCAGAACGGCGGCGCTCGACCACACTTTTTCATCGCTGTCGAGATCGCCGTCGCGCTACTGATCATCGTCAAGCATCACCAGAACATTCGCCGCCTGATCGCGGGCACCGAATCCCGCTTCGGGGCGAATTCGAAGGACCGGAGGCCCGCATGAGCCGTATCATCGTCTTAGGTTCCGGCGCATGGGGAACCGCCATCGCCCTCTCGCTTCATCGTCGCGGCGGCCATCAGATTTCGCTCTGGGCGCACAGCCCGGAGTTTGCCCAGGAGATTAACGCCGCGAGCGAAAACGCGCTCTTCCTGCCCGGTTTCCCCATTCCGGCTGAGATCACCGTCACAGGCGACAACGCCGCCGTTGCTGCCGCCGAAATCGTTGTCTCCGTCGTTCCCTCGGAGTTTCTTCGCTCCACCTTTGCCCGCCTGCGTCCGCATCTTCACGCTGGTCAAATCATTGTCAGCGCCACCAAAGGCGTTGAGGACCACACCTTCCTGCGCATGAGCCAGGTCATCGCTTCCAGCCTTGCAGAAGCCGGTTTGGCGTTGCCCGTGGGCGCATTCAGCGGCCCCAGCTTCGCTTTGGAAGTGGCGCAAGGTCAGCCCACCGCCGTCACCGTTGCCTTCACAGACCCGGCCATCGCCGCCCGCATCCAGAACGAATTCTCTTCGGAGAGCCTGCGCCTCTACACCAGCACCGACCTCATCGGCGTCGAACTGGGCGGAGCGCTGAAAAACGTGATCGCCATCGCCGCCGGAGTCGCCGCCGGGGTGGGCCTGGGCTTCAATTCCGCCGCCGCGCTCATGACCCGCGGCATTGCCGAGATTACGCGTCTGGCCGTAGCCTGTGGCGGACGGCGCGAAACGCTGGCGGGACTCTCCGGCGTCGGCGATTTGGTTCTCACCTGCACCGGCTCGCTCTCGCGCAACCGATCCGTAGGCCAGGAACTGGGCCGAGGACGCAAATTGCCGGAGATTCTAGAAGGCCTCGGCGGCAAAGTGGCCGAGGGCGTTTTGACCACCCGCGCCGCATTGGGCCTCGCCCGCCAGCAAGGCATCGAAATGCCCATCGCCGAGCAAATGGAGCAGATTCTGGACGAAGGCAAAGACCCCCACGAAGCCATCAAGGAGTTAATGCTCCGCCCCGGCAAAGACGAGCATTAGCGCTCAGCCCATGGCTCCGAAATCCATCTTTCTCCCGAACTGTGCAATGTTGAACAGTCTTCCTGTTTCTCCCGGCCTCACACTTCGATTCAATTCGCAGGGGCCCAAAGCTGTGTCCCTTTCTGCCCGTTGCGGAGACTAAATGCAAGGGAGAACACGATGTTTCAGCTATCGATTTTTCCTTTTCTCGCCGGCGTCTTTGTCCTCGTTCTCGCCATTGTTCTTGCTGCCAGAGCATTCCATGCAAGACAAAGAGAAAAGAATGCACCTTTCCGCGATTATTTTGGCTCGGATTATGAGCGCGAACTTCTCCAACACAGCTCTTTGAGCGAAAGCGAAGACTGGCGCTCTGATCGTCCCACACGTTTTGCGCCTCTCCGTCTTCGCGATTCCAGAGAAAACAAACGGAATTGAGCGCATCCACTGTTGCTGCGCCTCACTCTGCTTCGCCATTCTCCTCGGCTCCGGCGGCCAGCGACAGGCTAGTCTGCGACCACTCCTGCGACTCCATCTCGCGCACTTCGGGTTGCAGTCGGCTGATCTCGGCTAACTCGCCATCGGAGTGAGCCAGCTCGCCCAACTGACGGCCAAAGGAAAAGACCCCTCCCTTGCCTTCGATGGAGCCGATGAATTTGCTGTAGGCTTCGGCGCTGCCGCGAATCGCGTTACCGAGCCGTTCCAGGTGGCTCCCCGCGACGACGAGTTTCTCGAAGATTTTGCGACCGATTTCGTGAATCTGCTTGGCGTTCTGCGTAATCTCCGATTGCTGCCAGCCGAATTCCACTGCGCGCAACAGGGCAATCAACGTCGTTGGAGTGGCCATCACCACATGGTTCTTCGAGCTGAATTCAATCAGCGAAGGGTCTGCCTCCAGAGCTGCGCTGAAGAGCGCTTCGCTAGGTAAAAAGCAAACCACAAAATCCGGAGTGTTTTCAAATTGCTTCCAGTAGGCTTTACCCGAGAGGTCTTTAAGATGCGCCTTGACGCGCTGCGCGTGGGCGGCGAAGCGCAGCGTCTGCGTGGCTACGTCGGTAGTTCCCGTAGCGTCGAGAAAAGCGTCGAGCGGAGTCTTGGCATCAACGACGATCTCGCGGCCGTTGGGCAGATGGATGGTCATGTCGGGACGGAGCATTTTGTCATCCTCGTCGCGGGCGGTGACCTGCTCACTGAAGGAGCAATACTGCAACATTCCGGCGTATTCCACACAGCGCTTCAGTTGCAGTTCGCCCCAGTTGCCGCGCGTCTTGGGAGCGCGGAATGCGGTGATGAGCTGCGCCGTCTCGTCTTTCAAGGCATTCAGAGAAGCGGGAATGGTATTCTGCAAGCCATCGACGAGCGATTCCACCTTTGCGTAGGCCCCGGAACGCACGGTTTCCATGGCGCGCGTCTGCGCATCCAAACTTATGAGCGCCTTTTCCAGGGGATCGAGCATTCCCTTAATCGCCTGTTCTTTGGCTTCCAGGGTCTGCTTTGCCGCATCGCTCTGCCCACCGAGTTCCCGCTTCGCCAAAGTAAGAAAGTTCTGGTTATTGGCGTTCAACGCTTTGGAGGCCAAATCGCCAAAAGCCGTTTCGATCTCGGCTTTCATCAAGGCATATTTATTCTGCTCTGCGGTCACATTTGCCTTTGCCGTGCCAAGTTCACCGGTCAGGCCCGTAATGCTCTCTTGCAGTCTCTTCAATTCTGCGGCCTGCGCGGCTTTTTCCTTTTCCAACTCCGCCAACCGTTCCCGTAGCAGGCGATTCTCCGCTTGCGCAAAGACTTTTCCCAGCCAGTACCCGAGCAACACGCCGAGGAGAACCGCCACTACCCCGATCACCAAATCCTGCATCACAATCTCCATTTCCCTGTTTCGCCTAATATACGCCTTCAACCGGTAGATTTCCCGTGAAATTCGGCAAGTTTTTCTCCCCCGATCCCTGTCCCCTGATCTCTGACCCCTTGCGCGCTTTACACCCCCCGCCGCACCCGATAGACTTGAAACTTCGGGGAGCTGTGCATTTTTTTAGCGCGGTAGTTGTATTCCTGTGCCATGAGCCGGTATGGTAAACAAGCATGCCTGAAAAGGCGAGCCCCAGGAAGATTCTGAAGTTTTCAAAAATCATGAGGAGAAGCACGTATGCCATTTGGAGAGAAGATCAAGCAGATCATCGTTGAGCAGTTGCAGGTGGACGAAGCTGAAGTGACCCCCAGCGCCAGCTTTCAGGAAGACCTGGGCGCGGATTCGCTGGACGTAGTCGAGCTGGTGATGCAGTTCGAAGAGGCCTTCGACATTGAGATTCCCGACGAAGCCGCCGAGAAGATCAAGACCGTGAAGGACGCGCATGATTACATCGAGAAGCATGCACATGCGAAAGGCGGCAAGTAGCCTGTGAGCCGCCGAGTCGTTATTACCGGCCTGGGGCTGGTCTGCGGAGTGGGTAATACCGCTCCCGAAGTATGGCAGCAACTGATGGCCGGGGCCAGTGGGATGGGGCCTATCCAGGCCTTTGACACCACTGATTTCACCACCACCTTCGCCGCCGAGGTCAAGAACTTTGACCCGCTCCAGTTCGTAGACAAAAAAGAAGCGCGCAAAATGGCGCGCTTCATACACTTTGCCATCGCCGCCACACAGGAGGCCATGGCTCAGTCGGGCCTTCAGATCACACCTGAGATCGCCGACCGCGTTGGCGTTTTTATCGGCTCCGGCATTGGCGGTTTTGAAATCATCGAACGCGAGCACACCGCTCTGCTGCAAGGCGGCCCGCGCAAGATCTCTCCCTTCTTTATTCCCGCGGCTATCGTGAACATGGCGGCTGGGCAAGTAAGCATCCGTTACGGCGTCACCGGACCCATTTCAGCTACGGCAACTGCATGCGCCACTTCGGCAAATGCTATTGGCGATTCGGCGCGCATGATTTTGCACGGCGACGCGGATGTAATGATTGCCGGCGGCGCAGAGGCATCCATCACGCCGTTGGCGGTGGGCGGATTCGCCTCCATGCGCGCGCTTTCCCAACGCAACGACGATCCCACACGCGCCAGCCGTCCTTTCGACAAAGATCGCGACGGTTTTGTCATCGGCGAGGGCTCAGGCATTCTCATTCTTGAGGAGCTTGAGTTCGCCAAGGCGCGCGGAGCAAAGATTCTGGCCGAGATCATCGGCTATGGCATGAGCGCCGACGCCTATCACATCACTGGCATTGCACCCGAGGGCATGGGTGCCCAGCGCAGCATGAGAGCAGCGCTGAAAGACGCCGGCATCAAGCCTGAAGAAGTTGGCTACGTCAACGCGCATGCCACCTCCACACCGGCGGGCGACGGCAATGAATCGCAGGCCATCGAGTCGGTCTTCGGCGAACACGCCCTGAGCCACAAGCTCAAGGTGAGCGGAACCAAGTCGATGCACGGGCATCTGCTGGGTGGCGCGGGCGGACTGGAAGCAGGCATTACCGTGCTGGCTCTGGTCAACCAGATGCTTCCGCCGACGATCAACCTGGAGAACATCGATCCCGAGTGCCGTTTGGACTATGTGCCAAACAAGGCCATCGCCCACAGCTTCGATGTCGGCCTGTCGAATTCCTTCGGCTTCGGCGGCATCAACGCCTCGCTGATTATGCGGCGCTGGAGAGAATAGCTTCTCACAACACGACAACACCAAGAGCGCGAATCATCTGATTCGCGCTCTTGGTGTTTTGAGGGTGCTCCAACCTAACTCAACCGAAGGCAAAGGCAATGCAGGCGCCGAAGACCACAAAAATCGCCCACCAGCCAAAGACAGCGATGTAACCGGAGCCGCGTTTTACACCCGCAACAGTCGCAGTGCCAATCCCCAGGAGCACGAGGGTCCAGATGGTCACAATATCCATCGAGGTGGCCAGTGCATAGAGCGCTTTGTTGGTCTCGAGCGGATTGAGAAATGCGCCAAGGTTTGTAGGTGCAAAATTTTTGATATTGAACGACTCCGGTG
>CAYPYJ010000060.1:0-22754 GCA_964414945.1 uncultured Occallatibacter sp. | reverse complement strand
CTGACTCAAGAGGAATCCAGTGAGTGTAAAGGTGGAGCATATCTTTTATAAGAGGTTTGTAAGCAGGGAACAAGGCAGTGAGTAGGGCAATGCAAAAACGGCCTGATGGAATCTGTGGTTTCCACCCATTCCGCAAAAAATGCGGAATGGGGCACGGAGCTTTGCCGGTGGGTTGACGAAAAGCAACCGCAGGTCCTTCGGCTCCGTTTGTCGCAAAAATCGCTCGAAACTCCGCTTAGAATGGCAAGGTAATTGCGCGATTGGCCGTTGGAGAGATTGAGCTTTTCCTCGCAAAGATCATACCCTGATGGTGGAAAACTGACCACTGGCCACTGTTCACTGTTCACTACGTCCGGAGGTGCTCCTTGACAGCCCCCCGGCTGCGCGTATCTTATCTATTGAGGCGCTCCTCTGGAATTCGGACTGAATGCGTGTGCGAAATTGGCGCAGGCAGCCGACACGGACATTCAGGGAAGTGTGTGGAACAGGAATCAGGCGTCGGTTGGACCGCGGATGCGGGACGGTGGCTGAGTCTCAGCGGAGCGGGAGTCGAACCGGCGATCTCGGAGTTTGGCCGAGCGCCAGTAATGGAAGCAATCGGCGGCGCGGCTTGTTCCCGAAGACAAAATTTTTTGACAGGCGCCCGGCAGATGGCCGGGTGTGCCTGTGCCTTAAAGGGCGGCGGTTTGCGGCCCGGGGCGAGTAAAGGATGAACGTGGCAACGAGTCTTGCAGTAATGATCTTCCAGCAGGCAGGAGGCGGAAGCAGTCTTCCCATGCTGTTGCCTTTGTTGCTGATTCCAGTGTTGTATTTTGTGATGATCCGCCCGCAGCAGAGGCGGCAGAAGCAGTGGGCTGCGATGCTGGCCGCGATCAAAACCGGCGACCGGATCACCACCGCAGGCGGCATTCGCGGCATTATTCTCTCCATCAAGGATGACACGATCACCATCAAGGTTGCGCCGGACGGCATCAAGCTGGAAGTGGCCAAGAACGCGATTGCTGCGGTGACAACGGACAGTGGACAGTGACCTGTTCTGATCGCTGACAAGTTTTGCAATGTTTTTTTGCTTTAGAGAAACGGGACGATGAAGAAGAATCTCAATAACAAGATTTTACTGATTGTTGCGGTGATGGTGGTTTGTGTCTACGGCATTTTCGGGGTGCCTTCGGGCGTCTCCGGTAAGGCTCTGACAGAGGCCATGACCAAGCGCATTCACCTGGGTCTGGATCTGCGCGGCGGCGTTCACCTGATTTTGCAGGTGGTGGTCGAGGAAGCAGTCAGCGCCGAAACCGACAACTCCGTGGGACGCATCCAACAGGACTTGAAGACGGCCAACCTAAGCTATTCGCAGGTCTACAAGCCCGATCCGGCCAAACCGCAGGTCATTCGCGTGGATGGCGTGACGCCGGAGAAGTCCAGCGAAACGCGCTCCTTGCTGGAGTCCAAGTATTCCAGCGAGTACGATGTGACCGGCGGCGGCGCGGATTCGAGCTTCGTGGTGACGATGAAGCCAATGGTGGTGACGGCCCTGGAAGAAAAGACGGTTCAGCAGGCCATCGAAACCATCCGCGACCGAGTGGACACATTGGGTGTGAGCGAGCCGAAGATTGAGGCGTACGGCCTGGGCAAGAACCAGATTTTGGTTGAGCTGCCCGGCATCGACGATCTGGACCGCGTCAAGGCCACCATTCAATCCACCGCCCGGCTGGAGATCCACGCCGTGGTCGGCGGTCCCTACAAGGACGATCAGGAAGCCCTTGCCAGTTTGAATGGCGTGGTACCGCCTGACCAGATGCTGGTACACGGCTCTGGAGCCGTGGCGGCTGGCGCCAATTCAGATAGCGTTTATCTTCTGCGCCGCCAATATGTCGTGGGCGGCCAGGACTTCCGCTCCGCCGATCCGGGCACGGACTCAAATACCGGACAGCGGAATGTCCGCTTCACGCTGACCAACGAGGCTGGCGACAAGTTCTATGACTACACCAGCAAGAACGTCAACACCAGCATGGCGGTGGTGATGGGCGGGCGGGTGAAGGAAGTAGCCAACATCGAGAGCGCGATTCGTGACTCAGGTGAGATTCGCGGTGCTTTCAGCCCAGAAGAGGTCATGATCCTCTCGAAGATGCTGAGGACCGGCGCTCTGCCTGCGTCTCTGAATTATTTGGAAGATCGCACGGTTGGAGCTTCGCTGGGCAAGGATTCGATTCATTCCGGCGTGATGGCGGCCATTGTGGGCGTGCTGGTGGTTATGGCCTTCATGTTGGTCTACTACCGGGGCTCGGGCATCAACGCCGATCTGGCGCTGATTTTGAACCTCGTGATTCTGCTGGGCGTTTTGGGCTTCTGGGGCGCGGCGCTTACATTGCCGGGCATTGCCGGAGTGATTCTGACAATCGGCATGGGCGTGGACTCAAATGTGCTGATCTTTGAGCGCATCAGGGAAGAAGTACGGGCCGGTAAGGCACCTTCGGCGGCCGTGGATCAGGGCTTTGCACATGCCTGGGTCACCATCGTTGATACCCATGTGACGACCATCGTTTCGGCGGCCATTTTGTTCTTGTTTGGCACCGGGCCGGTAAGAGGATTTGCCACCACATTGACGGTTGGTCTGGCGGCGAACCTATTTACGGCGGTCTTCGTTTCGCGAGTGATCTTCGATGCCCATTTGAACAAGATGAAACCCGGCGATCTGGTCTCCATTTAGTTAGGGACTAGGGACTTAGGGATTAAGAAATACCAAGAACGCTGGAGGCCGTAGGGCTTCCAGCCTCCCAGGAAGCGGAGAGAACCAGTGGAATTGTTTCGGAATGTAAATGTGGACTGGCTGAGGTTGAAGTGGTACTTCCTCGCCTTCTCAATGATTTTCAGCGTGGCCGGTTTGATCTCGATGGCGGTACATATGCATACCATCGGCAGCCCGGTGCCGTTGGGCGTGGACTTCAAGGGCGGCACCGAGGTTCAGATGAAGTTTGAACAGAACCCCGATGTAGGTCAGGTTCGCGCAGCGACCCTGGCTGCGGGCATCAAGGATGCCACCGTCGTGGTTTACGGTCCGGCCTCGAACAATGAGTTGCTGATCAGTTTGCCTGAGCAGCAGAACGAAGCCTCGCTTGACGCTGGACAGAAGCAGATTGTGGATGCGCTGCACGATCACTACCGCAACCCGGGCGAGGTGCGCAATACCTCGGTAGTAGGCCCTACGGTAGGCAAGCAGCTGGAATCGAAGGCCTTGTGGGCCACTCTGTACTCGATGATCGGTATGCTGATTTATCTGTGGTTCCGCTTCCAGCTAATTTACGGCGTGGCGGCGGTGGTGGCATGCTTCCATGACACACTGATCACGGTGGGCGCTTTCGCCTTGACTGGGCAGGAGATCAGCCTGACGGTGATTGCGGCCATTCTGACGCTGGTTGGCTACTCGATGAACGATACGATTGTGGTTTTTGACCGCATTCGAGAGAATTTGCGGCTGAGCCGGCGCGAATCCCTGCCCGACGTAGTCAATCGCAGCATCAATCAGACACTGAGCCGGACGGTTCTCACTTCGGGACTGACTTTCCTGACGGTACTTTCGCTGTATATTTTTGGCGGAACGGTACTCAGAGGCTTTTCATTTGCGCTCGTGGTAGGTATTCTAATAGGTACCTACTCCTCCATCGCGGTGGCAGCACCGATGCTCGTGGCATGGCAGGAGTGGCGAGCCGGACGTGGCAAGGAAGCAGTTCTTCCGGCGGCAAAACGCGCCAGAGTGTAAGATCTTCCCCGGGCGATTTAGCCGGGTATCTGTGTGCGTTTTAATGCGATGTGCGCTTGTATACAAGAGAGAAGCGCGCGTCTGTGGTAATGTTTGGATGCTGGGAACATTTTGCTGCTTCCCGGTGTCTAAATAAGAGTAAGCAAACACCCGATTCGAGGCTGGCTATGTTTGAAGATTCTACGTTTGAATCCGGAGGCAGGATCAAGAGCGGAAGTGGACGCTGGGCGCTAATGACAAGCGGCCTGGAGTTTCTGCTCGTTGCTCTGGTGATCCTCTATCCGTTGCTAAATCCCGAGGCACTGCCCAAGGCCGCTATGATGATGACCCTGTCAGCGCCGCCGCCTCCTCCGCCCCCACCCCCACCGCCGCCACCGCCCGAGGCCGTGCATGTGGTGCATGTGCAGACCGAGATGATGAACAATCAGCTCACTGCGCCGACGCGTATTCCGCATAACATTACGATTGTTGCCGAGAAGGAAGCGCCGGTGGCTTCGTTTGGCGTAGCCGGGTCTGACTTCGGCGGCGCCAGCAGCATGAGCAGCATGTTTGGCGACACCAGCAAAACTACGGTGAAGGCTGCCGCACCCAAGATTGTCAAGATCTCCGGTGGCGTGATGGTCGGCATGGTGCTTTCGAAGCCCTCGCCTATCTATCCGCCCATCGCGAAAGCGGCACGTGTCTCCGGCACGGTGGTTTTGCAAGCCAAGATTTCCAAGACCGGCGCCATCGAAGATTTGCACGTGATCAGCGGGCCGGCGATGTTGCAGCAGGCCGCTCTTGATGCTGTAAAAACCTGGCGTTACAAGCCCTATCTGCTCAACAACGAGCCGGTGGAAGTGGATACCACAGTCAACGTGGTCTTCTCTTTGGGCGGATAAGCAACGATTTTGGTTCTTTCCGCCATCCTGGGGAAAGGGCCTCGCTTTTGACCTGAATGCGCATCCGCAAGGAGATGCATTCCCAGCAACCGCAAGGTAGTCGCAGTCCAAAAGAAAACTCCTTAGGAGGAACATTCAGTGATTCTCGCTCAGCTCACGCACTTCGCTTCGCATATGGTCTCCAGCTCGGCTTTTCTCTTCGAAGGAGAAGAGGCAGTCAGCTTTAACCTGATGGGTCTTTTGCACAACATGGGATGGATGGCGCGCTGCATTTCAGCCATTCTGTTCATTGAGTCGATCTGGTCATTGGCCGTGATGATCGACCGTTACCTGTACTTCTCGGCAGCCCGCAAGCAGTCGCGCGAATTCGCGCCCAAGGTTGCCGGAGCCCTGAAGGACAGCAAGCTGGAAGAAGCGATCAAGATCGCCGACCGCAACAAGAAGTCTCACCTTGCCGAAGTTGTGACAGCTGGTCTGCAGGAGTTCCGCTCTTCAGGCGGCGCACCTACCGATGAGACCATCGCAAGTTCCGGTCGCGCGCTGGAGCGTGCTGAAGCCATCGTTCACGCCAAGCTGAAGAGGGGCCTGAGCGTTCTGGCCACAATCGGCGCCACGGCTCCGTTCGTCGGACTGTTGGGCACGGTTGTCGGCATTTTGAACGCCTTCCAGGCGATTGCCACCCAGAAGCTCGCGGGCCTCGGCGCGGTTGCCGGCGGCATCTCGGAAGCTCTGGTTACGACTGCGGCTGGCCTGTTTGTGGCCATCCCGGCCGTTATGGCCTTCAACTACTTTACCGGACGTGTTGAATCTTTCGACGTGGAGATGGATAACTCCTCCAGCGAACTGATTGACTACTTCATCAAGCAGAGCCACAAGCGCTAGGCGAGGCGCCTTGCGGCGAGAGCGAGAAGCTGTGGTGGGCGGGAGAGCGAGCACTCTCTCCTGTCCGCCGGTTTCAACCGCGCACTGCCAGACGGTTCGTAGAGCAACGCCGGAGGCCATCCGGAATACAAATACTCAGGCAACGGAGCACACGCAATGTCACAAGCAGTTCGCGACGAAAGCAAGAAGGTCTCCTCCAACATCAATGTCACCCCCATGGTGGATGTGATGCTGGTGCTGCTGATCATCTTCATGGTCATCACCCCCATGCTCCAGAACAAGGTGCAGGTGGATATGGCCAAGGTGGAGAACACCACCAATATGCCGGACGCCGACAAGGAAGATGCCGTTGTCGTGGCAGTCACGCGAGACGGTGGGGTGTTCCTGGGACAAAACAAGACTTCTGTCAGTGAGCTTGGCAGTCAGGTTCGCACCAAGCTGGATGCTCAGTCCGGCACCGGCAACAAGACGGTTTTTGTTCGCGCCGATGCCCGCGCGCAGTATCGCGCGGTGGAAGACGCCATCGACGCCGTGCGCACCGCCGGTGTGGATAATGTTGGTTTGCTGACGCAGAAAAAAGAAGGCAATCTTGCGGGCGGCGAGTAATTTTCGCGCGTCCCTTTAACGAGTACGAGTAATAGAGGAGTTTGAACCATGGGAATGACAATGGGGGGCGGGGGAGGCTACTCGTCCGACATCAATGTTACGCCGATGATTGACGTTCTTCTGGTGCTGCTGATCATCTTCATGGTCATCGTGCCGGTGACGCCCAAGGGCCTGGAGGCTCTGGTGCCGCAGCCGCCCAAGAACCCACTGCAGGAGCCGCCGAAGAATGACCGAACCATCGTGGTGCAGGTTATCGCACGCAATGGCGCGCCACCGGCGTACAAGATCAACGAGAACGACTATGCTAAGGCCGATCTGCTGCCGCGGCTGACCGAGATTTACCAGAATCGCGCTGAGCGCATCATGTTCGTCAAAGGCGATGACAATCTGGACTTCCACTACATTGCGGAAGTAATTGATATGGGTCGTGCCGCGAACGTGGATCACGTCGGTCTGATGACGCCCAAAATCATGGCCGGTCAGTAGCTGGCTGCCAGAGGGCGCACATAATTCAGGCTGGCTAACTGGGCAGCCGGGGAAGGTTCAGAATCCCCGGTGATTTCAGGGTTGTCAGCCCCGGCTGGAGGCGGTTCATCCGGACGGAAAACGGGAGTACAATTTTTTTATCCTGGTTTCGGTACCTCCCGCCCGCGGCCAGCTGTACTTGAGATTCCAGGCAAGCGGCCGATAGGCAGACGCCTGAAGGAGAAGGATACGAACATGAATGGACCCGCACGTATTACGGCGCTTGCGGTTGTATTGGCCGGCATGGTGATCTCCATGAGCGGGTGCGATAAGCTCAGAGCCCGCGACGAGCTGAACAAGGGAGTGGATGCGTACAAAGGTGCTCATTATGAGCAGGCGATCGGCCACTTCCAAAATGCCACGAAATATGATCCGACCCTGCCCATGGCGAAGAGCTATTTGGCCACCGCGCTGGCGCAGAACGTGATTCCCGGACTGCTGACGCCGGATAACCTGTCGAATGCGCAGCAAGCCATCGATATCTTCCAGCAGGTTTTGGACAAGAGTCCGCACGACGTCAACAGCATGAAGCAGATCGCGGGCATCGAGTTCCAGATCAAGCGCTTTGACGAAGCGAAGACATGGCAGAAGAAAGTACTGAGCGAAGATCCGAAGGATGCTGACGCTGCTTACACCGTGGGCGTGATCGACTGGACGCAGGCACACACAAATGCGTTAGCGGCGCTGGTTCCGGCGGGCATCAACGACGACGGTGAAGGCAACGTCAAGGCTCCCAAGAACGTCATGGAAGCGCTCAAGGCGCAGAACGCCGCGTTGGTTGAAGATGGCCTCCAATATCTCAATCAGGCTCTCCAGAACCGGCCCAACTACGATGAAGCCATGTCATACATGAACCTGATCTATCGGCGCAAGGCTGACGTGGACTTCGGTAATGCGGACGCGGTCAAGGCTGATGTAGCGACTGCGAAAGAATGGGCTACCAAGTCGATGGGTACGCGCAAAGCGAATGAAGCCAAGAAGAATGCAGGTCCTGGCGGCATCACCCTCGGCGAGAACGGCTCACTGCAATAAGCGCCGCGTACTTTGCCCCACACATCAACGGCCTTCGCCCAGCGCGGAGGCCGTTGTTTTTGTTCGAGCGTAGTTCATGGTTGTCTCTCCCTAAATAGAGAGTTGTGTTATTCGTTGTTGGCACAAAAATAGATGATCAATATACCGAAGCTCAGAACGACAAAAATTGAATGGATGCACAGACCGTGAATTTCAAAGAGGAATCAGCGAGCCGCACGGAAATCGCTCACCGAACAGCACCGTTTCTGGGTCAATGAGACGGCTTTTGCAATTGAATTGCACATGCTTTCAACAGGATTTTATTACGGTAAGTGACTGTGTGTCTTAAATCTAGCCAATGTCCACAGGTCACCTAAGAATTTACTGTCGTAGATTCGCTTGGTTTTCCCCCTTTTCAATGCTCTCCATCTTCCGTAGTCTTGGTTTTCATTGAAGCGTTTTACCGGCGTTCTTTCCGGAAATTTCCCAGGTTACATTGACAAATTGACCGTGAGCGAAGCCAGCCGCCAGTGCATCGAATGCTGGTTGCCACGTTGCATGAACAACCTGCCCAACCAGGGCAGAGCGTGCGGCACGAGGGCAATCGGGCTGTTAGATCAGCGCAGGAATGGTTGGCTCATCTCCGGTAGCCATCTGTGAAGAAGTATCGAGTCAACCTGCCATTCGAGCGGGCACCGACGAGTGTTTTCCGACAACAAATTGAACCGAAAATTGCCCCAAGGAGTTCACTGCCAGATCATGCGACCCAAAAAAATTATTCTTTGTGTAGACGACAACGAACAAGAGCTTTCCGTGCTCAAGTTCATGCTGGCGACCAACGGTTACCGTGTGGTTTCGGCAGCTAACGGACAGGAAGCTATCAGCATTTTTGCCGAGACTCCCGTAGACCTGGTGCTGGCCGACTTTGCAATGCCGGTGATGAACGGTAGCCAGTTGGTGGAGCGGCTCAAGCAGATCGCTTCTCATGTGCCGATGATTCTTTTGGGCGACCCGCAGAGGATGGGTGGCGAGATGCACGCCGCCGACGCGCTGCTGGCCAAAAAGAACTGCCCTCCCCAGGAACTGCTGGAACGCATCAAGGTGATGAGCGCGCGCAAGCGCGGTCCTCGCAAGGGATCTCAGCGGTCGACTCCGGTGATGGAACTGGCGCGGGCTTCTTAAGATCAGGGGCTGCTATTCCCTCAGCCCCTGCATTTCTTCAATCAACTGCTCAACCTGCTCGCGTTTGCGGCTGCTCAAGTCGAGAAAGCGGACGCCAACAGTGCGTTGGTCGTGAATTGCCTGGATAACGCCGCCGAGGCGAAAGGGCAGCCCATCCAGGCAAAACTCGATCTCAACGCGGGTGTAAATACCCACCGGAAAGCGTTCATCGGTTCGGATGCGGCAGCCGTCCAGGCTCAAGTCAAGAATGCGTCCGCGCAACTCGGATGCAACATGGATGAGATGAAGCACCGCCGAGGTATCGACCTCTTCCCGGGCCTGTGTGCGGCGTTCCCGCTTGGAAAGTTTTGGCGGTAGAGCGGCGGAGGGAGTTGCAGGTTCGGCCTGCTTCGCGGCCGCGGGTGCGGCGGCTTTCAGTGCAGCAGCCAGTTTCTCGGCTTCGAGCTTTGCAGCTTTGACGGTATTCTCTTCCTTGACCTCTCCGAGCGCCTCGGCCAGATCATCCTTGCGCCGCAAGGGCACATCCAGAAAGCGGATGCCGACCATGCCTTTTCCGTCCGTCCATTGCGTCACGCCGCTGAAGCGGAAGGCAAGTCCGCGCACCTTGAATGCGACTTCGATGCGTGCCTTGGGACCAGACGTAATCCGCTCCTTTGTGTAAACACGGCAACCGCTGAGACTGAGATCGAGGATGCGGCAGGGGATGTTGGAACCGAAGTTCACCATCAGAAGGTGGGCATCTTCGTCCACTCCAAAGCGCGGAACAGCCCGATGGTTATTTTCACCGTCCGCAAGATCTTTCGATTTGCCTGCCTCTTCCATCACCCTCACCGTTTGAATTTCAAAATAATGTCTCCAACAGAACTATGGGTGCAGAGGGAGCGACCGTGCAGCTTCGCGTCCCTGCAAGCGGTCATACTCGTACAGATCGCTGGTGGTGCCGAGTGACTCGTTGTACAGGTCGATGGTGCCGGTTAACAACTTCAACTCTTCGCTGAAGAGGTGAATCATATGTAACTGGCTGGCCGAGGCGGGAAGCTCCGCTTGAGGCGTCTGAATGAATTTCTGATAGCCGCGGTCGAGCAGGCGTGCCACCTGGCCCTTGACCAGCAATCCGGGATGAACGGCAAAGGCGGCTTTGCCTGCGGCTGCCACCAGAACCGCCCCTGCTCCGTGCTTGGTCACTAGCACGCCGCCAGCAACACCAGCCCACTCTGTCACATCAAAAGAATGCGTGCGCAGGCTCTCCAATGTCTGATCAAAATTCGGAGTACGGGTTTTTCGGCTCACGGGTGCCTTCCAGTCTGCGAGGATAATAATGTGGGTATCGGCAGAACCTGTTGGAACTCCATCCCCGCACCCTCAATCTCGCATATTTGGAGTGCGGACCGCAATTTTTATGAAAATGGAAGACTCTGAAGCAAAACTCGGTTCCACTCTGCCGGAACGCATCGGCAACACTCCGCTGGTCAGGCTCGACCAGATGGTTCGCGGCCTCAACGGCATCATTCTGCTGGGTAAGGCGGAGTGGGCTAACCCCAGCGGCAGCGCAAAAGACCGGGCAGCCGTGGCCATCGTCCGCGACGCCATTGCCCACAAGCGGCTCACACACGGCAAAACCCTGCTGGATGCCACTGGAGGCAACACCGGCATTGCATACGCCACTCTGGGGGCCGCGCTGGGCTTTCCAGTTCACCTGGCCATTCCATCCAGCCTCTCGCCGGAGCGGAGGCGGATTCTGGCCGCGTTGGGCACTACCGTTGACTGGACGGATGCCGCTGACGGGACCGACGGAGCAATCCGCCGGGCTCGTGAGCTGGCGGGCAACGACCCTGATCGTTTTTGTTATGTGGACCAGTTCTCTAACGACGCCAACTGGATGGCTCACTTCAACTCCACCGGCCCGGAGATTTGGGAGCAGACAACTGGAGCGGTAACGCACTTTGTGGCAGGCCTCGGAACCACCGGCACGTTCATGGGCGCGTCCCGACGGCTGAAAGGCTTCAAGGCAACGCTCAAGGCCATCAGCGTGCGCCCAGACTCACCCACGCATGGTTTGGAAGGGTTGATTCACAAATCGGCTGCCATTGTTCCGCCGATTTATAATCCGCATCTGGCCGACCGCGCCTTGGAGATTGCCACCGAGGAAGCCTGCGAGATGGCCAAACGGCTGGCGCTTGAAGAGGGCTTACTGGTGGGAGTTTCGTCGGCAGCAGCCGTCGTGGCCAGCCTGCAAATTGCCCAGGAAGAAGCCGCGACAGGCAGAGAGGCAGTGATCGTGGCCGTGCTACCCGGCGGAGCAGAAAGGGAGATCTCCGCACGTTGCTGGGGTCAGGCATGAGCTTGCCTCGGCTGATCCATGCGATCTTCAACCCGGAACCTCGAGAGGAGAAAAACAGTGAAGAACGAAATCCCCCAAATCACCGTGAAGGAACTCAAGCGCCGCATTGATGCCGGTGAGAATCCCTACATTCTCGATGTGCGCGAGCCTTGGGAGTACGTGATCGCGCAGATTGGCGGCAGGCTGATTCCGCAAAACGAAATACCTCAGCGGATTGCCGAGATCGACCGTGAGCGCGAAGTGATTGTGCATTGTCACTCGGGCGTTCGCAGCCAGAGGGTTGCGGAGTTTCTTAAGCAATCCGGCTTTCCACGCGTTGCCAACCTGGCTGGAGGCATCAACGCATGGAGCGTCGAGATTGACCCCACGGTGCCGAAGTACTGAGGGCGATCATGTTTAATGAGATACCTGAATCGATGTTGAATCGGATGCGCGAGTTGGAGCGAATTGACTCCCTGGATCGTGCCGACGGAACGCCGCGTCCAAAACGCCTGCGCCAGATTTCGCCCGAAGTGGGCAGATTCATCGCCATTCTCGCGGCGGCAGCACCTGCAGGCCGTTGTATTGAGATTGGAACCAGCGCGGGATATTCAACGCTCTGGCTCGCTCTAGCCTGTCGCGCCACCGGCAGAAAAATCACGACCTACGAGATACTCGACGAGAAAGCCAGAATTGCACATGAAACCTTTGATGCAACCACAGTCTTGGATGTTGTCGAGTTCGTTCATGGCGACGCTTTGGATCACCTGGCGGAATTGAAGGAGATTGCTTTTTGCTTTCTGGACGCAGAAAAAGAAATCTATGGCTCCTGCTACGAAACTGTGGTGCCACGCATGGTTACAGGCGGCATTCTTGTCGCCGATAACGCCATCAGCCATCAAGTGGAATTGCAGCCGGTGCTCGACCGTGCCCTCAAAGACACCAGAGTCGATGCCATGATTCTTCCCGTAGGCAAAGGCGAACTGCTTTGCAGGAAAAGATAAACGTACTTCGCCGGCCTGCCTTAGCATGGTCATTAACGCCTAGGGCAGCGAGATTGACCCTAATGTACCGAAGTACTGAGCACACAATCTAATGCACCGTTACCGTGACCGCCTGGGTTGTGGGTCCGTATTGGTTGGTCGCAGTCAGATGATAGGTGGTGGTTGCAGCAGGCGTTATGGTTATGTTTCCGCCATGCACGCCGCCGAGCAAGTCGATGTAGTCATAAGAATCGTTGGTCGTCGTCCAACTCAGCGTGACTGGTGTTCCGGCGGTCACCGTTGAAGGCGTTGCTGTAAAACTGTTGATAACTGGCGCAGTGCCGGTTGGTGCGGTTGCCGTGTCCCACCCCGGGTACGTCGGCGTTGTTTGCACCACTTCAAAGGCAGATGACGGAACGGACTTCAGGTTGCTCAGATCATTGTCGTTCCAGCGCGGATCAGGAGTACCCTGAAAGAAAAAATAGCTGCCATTGTCCGCCAGGATCATTCCATATTGCTGCATGGCTCTCAGAATGACCTGATTCGTCGCGGAAAAAGTGGAGATATTGAAACTGGCTTTGAGCCGTATCCGCATCCCCATAACCGGCCAAACACCCCACTCCGTACCTGCCGCGTGCGTGGCTGGTTCCACCCAATAGCCGCCGTTGGCGTCGTTTTTGGTATGCGGCAGGGTGAAGCGGATGGCGTGATGAATGGCTCCTGAAGCGACCTCATCATAGCGCACCAGTCCGGCAAAAATAGAAAGACCCGCTGCATCCCCTGAGGTCCAGCCCCAGGGGCGCATTTCGTCGGACTGCATATCCCAGATTGTCTCTGAATCAGCGCTCCACGCGCCACCGCAATACTTTGTATTGAAAGTCTCATAAAGTATGCAACGATTACGATCCAGAATCAGTACGTGCTGATCACCCACGTAGTTACCTGGCCCGCCGACACAATTGCCAGGATTCCCCTCGATGGGAGCATTGGCAGGAAACGGAGCGTGGGCAACATCGCTCTCACCGGGGTACGCGACAACATTGACAGACACCAGTGGTTGAGTGCTGGAATCGACCACTTCGTACGGAATGCCGTAGTTGCCGCCAGCCACTGACGAGAAGTCGGGGTGTAGATAATTGCCGACAAAGCCTGACGCAGTTGTAATGGCGGTGTTGTTGGGATCGAGTGGCGCATTGGCAATATTTGTATTCCATGCGTAAGTGGGCGGGAAGGGAACGAAGCCGTTAAGGCTGGCGTTGTTTCCCAGACTCATGCCGCCGCATGTGCCTGCCGTGCCCGGAAGCGTCACAGTGATGAGAACCTGTCCGGTTTTGCTAGCGTCCTGCGTTGAGGTTGCCTTGACAGTGTCTGAGCCGGAAGCCGGCACTGTGGGTGAAGCGGTATACAAACCAGCACTTGAAATTGCGCCTGAAACCGCCGACCAGTTCACGGCCGAGCTGTAACTGCCCGTTCCCGCGATCGTCGCCGTACACTGGCTGGTTTGGGCAACCTGAACGCTTGCGGGTACGCAGGAGACGGTCACCGATGTGACGGATGAGGTCTGAGACGGCGGTTGAGAGATCGGCTTATTTCCGCCGCACCCTGCAACCCACCACAACCCAAGAATCAATATAACCAACCCAGTCGGGTTTCTCATTCGCGGCATCTCCGACGTCAATGATCGATGGAAACCGTTCTGGGATGATGATAGTCTTTTGCGGCACGGCTATCCCTCCGCCGGTTTGTTCTGGCAATGGGCGGGGCGCAAAAATGGGAATAATTAGCGGTGTGCTGGAATGGGTAATTTGTGCGGTCCCATCCTTGACACTATGAAACGATGCCAAGGACGGGTGCCCACAGATTAGTCGGCGGGTGAAGATTCTCTAACCTTACACGCCGAAAGCAGTTGGCGTCGCGACCGGCGGCTTGCCGTTCTCCTCCATTTTGCCGAAGATCATTTTGCCGCTGGCGGTTTGCAAAACGCTGGTGACGGATATTTCGATCATTTTGCCAATCAACTTGCGCGCGTGATCAACGACCACCATAGTGCCATCGTCCAGATAACCCACGCCCTGGTTGAATTCCTTGCCTTCTTTGAGAATAAGCACGTTCATTTTTTCGCCGGGCAGCACAACCGGGCGTAAGGCGTTAGCCAAGTCGTTGATGTTCAGCACTTCGACGTGGTGCAGATGGGCCACCTTGTTCAGATTGAAGTCGTTGGTGACCACCTTGGCCTCCCATTTCTTGGCCAGCTCGAGCAGCTTCAGATCGACCTCGCGGATGGAGGGAAAGTCGTCGGAGACAATCTGCACATTGATGGCTGTATTGGATTGCATGCGTTGCAGCATATCCAGGCCGCGGCGTCCGCGCTGGCGTTTGGAGGCATCCGTCGAATCGGCCACGGTCTGCAACTCCCTCAGCACAAACTCCGGCACCACCATCATGCCGTCGATAAAACCCGCCTCAGCAATGTCAGCGATTCGGCCATCGATGATGACGCTTGTATCCAGCACTTTGGCGCTGCGCCGGGTGGGTTTTTCGCCGCTGAAAATGTTGCCTAGCGCGGCCGTGCTGAGCAGGTCGCCTTTGCTGGTTCCTACCAGCAGCCCAACATAGGTCATTAGCAGCAGGACGAAGATCTGGATCACGGCCGAAGTGGTGTTTGGCGTGAGCGCGCTGCGCAGCACCAGGCAAAACAGCGCCGCGCCAAAGATGCCCAGCACGCTGCCCGCCACGGCGCCAATCAGCCGTTTGAGGCTGAGTGCCCGTACCCTGAATTCAAAGAAGATGACCGCGCAGGCCGCCCCAGCGCCCGCACCCGCACTCATCCAATCCGTCATGCCGAATGGATGAAGGAAAAAACAGACCCCGGCAAGAAGAGCCACAAAAAGAAGACGTAGAACGATCAGATCCATAAAAACCAACCCCCCGGCGCGCCGACCGACAAATCCCCCAGACCGGGTCTAGTTGGCGAGTATGCCTATTCATCCTCAGGTTAGTCAAGTGGATTGATCAAGTTGGCAGGAGAGGGATCAGTGAATTATCGCCGCTTAGCCCGCTCGCGCTGCAACTCGCGATAGATATCGCTTTTAGATTGGCCGAGCTCGCGGGCGATGCGCTTGAGGGCTTCCTTTTCGTCCATGCCATTCTCGGCCTGCAGGCGGGCGACGCGGACGGAGATTTTTTCCGTAGCGCTGCCGGTGTCTTTTGGGTCTAGCGGTCGCGCCTCGACCAGCAGAGTAATTTCGCCGCGAACGCGGTCTCGGCCAGCCAGCTCCAGCCGTGCCTCGGCAACTGTTGTACGCAGAAACTCTTCGTGAATCTTGGTCAACTCGCGTGCGACTACTACGCGAACGGCAGGACCAAATACGGACTCGATATCCGCAAGTGTCTCCAGGATGCGATGTGGCGCTTCATAAAAAACCAGCGTGCGCGCAGTTTCATTTTTTTGAATTTCGGCGGCGAGCGATTCCAGCCGGGTTCGCCTGGCTCCGGCCTTTTCCGGCAGAAAGCCGATGAAGTGAAACTCATCGGTAGGAAGCCCGGAGGCCACTAGAGCGCTGAGCGCGGCGTTGGCTCCGGGAATCGGAATCACCGCGACGCCCGCGGCGATGGCTTCAGTCGTGAGCCAGCTTCCGGGGTCGCTGATACCGGGCATTCCTGCATCGGAGACGATGGCAATGCGCTGGCCGGCCTGAAGCGCTTCAATCAGCTCGGCGGCGCGGTTGTGCTCGTTGTGCTGATGACAGCTCACCGTGGGAGTGATGATTTCGTAGTGATTGAGCAGCTTTTGAGTCTGGCGGGTATCTTCGCAGGCGATGCGGTCCGCACGGCGGAGTACGTCGAGGGCGCGCAGCGTAATGTCGCCCAGGTTGCCGATGGGGGTGGCCACAAGATAGAGGCCGGGGGCCAGGGTGTTTTCAGAGATCGATTGCGCTGTTTCGGGGTCGGCGGCCATGGGTACTTTCAGTCTCCGGCTATGAGCTGGCTTCCTCGCGTTCCAGGCGGCGCTGCTCGGCCAAGAGCGACATGGAGCTCATCAGGTTCTGAACGCTGACAATGCCGACGACGCGTCCGCTGTCGGTAACCGGAATCAGCGAAAGCCCGCGGCCGGTCTGAATGTGGCGAATGGTGGTTCCCAGCGTGTCGTCGGGGCGCGCCACCTGGAAGGTCTTGGACATGGTTGCCTGCACATAGCCGTTGCCGTCTGCGCGCAGGGCGTCCACAATGCGCTGGCGGCTGATAATACCCACCAGTTGCGTGCCGCGGACCACCGGAAAATCTTCCTGCAGCGAGTGAACACAGCGCGTCAGTGCATCGGCCAGTGTATCCGAGGGAGAGAGCGAGGCGAAATCGGTGAGCATGACTTCGCGCATATGGACGGTGTCTACCACCGACTGAAAGAAGACACCCTGGTCCTCAATTTGCGCGCCAAACATGACGAAAAGTCCGGCGAGGCTCAGCCAGTAATCATGCACTACCATGCCGCCAATCATTGCTGTGAGGGCCAGAATCTGTCCCATTGCGGCAGCCATTCGGCTGGCGGGAGCGAATCCATGCTTGCGGGCAAAGCTGCCACGTAACAGACGTCCGCCGTCCAGCGGATAGGCCGGAAAAAGATGCAGAATGCCGAGGCCTGCCTGCATCCATACCATGCTGCGTAGCAGCCAGTGAGCTGAGATCCAGGGCTGTTCAAAGAGCTTGACGTCTCCGCTGGCGCCGAGGAAGGCAGCGGCCAAAAGTAGCGCCGTGGCCAGGTTTGCCACCGGACCAGCCAGCGCAATGGCAAACTGCCCGCCGCCCTGCTCAGAGCCTTCCTGGCTCTCCGGGTCGGCATAGGCATAGAGTCCGCCGATGGGCAAAAGCAGAATGGCACGCAGCCGCAACCCCAGCCAGACGGCCACCAGAAGCCGCGAGGTCTCTCGCACCAGAACCGCTGCCACCAGCACCAGAAAAAGCCCCAGGCCGCGTCCCCAGCCGTCTGGCCCGGCCAACAGCAGGCAAACCACCATCAAGAGCGGGAAGAAGAGATGGACGCGCACTTCGACGCCCATCCAACGGCCCAACGGAATTGTCCATCCACGCATACAAGTTAATTGTAGAAGGTCAGGCTCCCGGCTTCGTATCACCAAGCGCATCCGGTATGCTGGTTGGCGATGCGCATCATTGCTGGATTGCTCCGTTCCCGCTCACTCCATGCCCCGCCGGGCCTGAATACACGACCCACAAGCGACCGGCTGCGCGAGACACTTTTCAATGTTCTTGCGCCTCGGATCGAAGGCTCGTGCTTTCTGGATTTGTATGCCGGCTCGGGCGCGGTGGGGCTGGAGGCGCTCAGCCGCGGAGCGGTTCGAGTGGAGTTTGTGGAGAAGGCTCCGGCGGCGCTCCGGGTTTTGCGTGGCAATTTGGAGCGGCTAGGCCTGACGGCTGGCTATCGCATTCATACTGTTGCCGTGGGCGCTTTTCTGCGCCGCACTGCCGCTGCTCAAACACCAGAACGATACGAAATACTGTTTCTTGATCCGCCGTATGATGCGGCGCAGGAGTACGCGGCAACGCTGGGTCTTCTCGGCGGCGCGGCGGCGGGGCTACTGGCGGCCGGAGCGGTGGTGATTGCCGAGCATCGCCGCAAAGAGAGGCTGGAGGAGCGGTATGGATCGCTGGAGCGGACTCGGCTGCTGGAGCAGGGAGATGCGGCGCTGAGCTTTTATGCTTCTCACCCGCTGCTGCAAGTAGAAAACGCCTAGGAGGCCAGCCACCTACCCCCACCCGTATTCTGGACGCAAAATTCTTGTTTTCATGAGGTTACAGACAGCGTGTCGTTGCAGAATCGTCATAACAAAGGAGTTGCCCGCAGAATCGTCCAGGATAAGGAGTTATCGGCACTACCGGACGAATTCGGGGGGAAGTATCTGTGAATTATTGTGCGACAAAAGGTATAAATTATCTGCAAACACCTGCGATGCGGCCAACTGCTCGCTATTCGCTCGCTTGAGGTTCGTGGATTTCCGAGACAGCGATCAGTGATCAGAAAACACGGTGGTTGAGGTTCGTGGGTACCCCGGTCCCAAAAGCGGGACCGGGGTACCCAATCTTCTTGGATGGTTGGACCTGTGCCGCCGCCCCTAGCGGTTTTTAGGTGAGAAACTTGCCTGCTGTGCGCGCGGCCATTGACACCGTGGGGAGTGGAGGAGAAAAATGGCGAAGCGAGCCAATTTGAACCGTCTTGAACGGTCTAGTGGAGGGAAAGTGAAAAACGTAGGAAAGATGCTTGTTTTGGGGACCTTGGGATTTCTGGGTGCGGGACTAATGCTGGTGGGTTGCAAGTCTGCGCCGGAGTTGACGAAAGCTAATGCGCAGGCCTTGATCCAGGCCAAGTTTGACCAGGCTCCGGCCGCGAGCACCAACATTATGGTGGACTTGAATGGGCTGGGCAGGGGCGGGACGGCTAAATACTGGGGACGGACCAAGGTTTATCCCAACAACTACTGGGCAGACTTTATGCTGGCCCCTGAGGGCAAAAAAGTGGTCAAGCTGCCCCAGGGCGGCGACGTGATCCATTGGCAACCGCTGAACGAAGGCGACAAGAACTATACGGTGATGGTGCAGACTGTGGCGACCAGCCATCTGAAGATTCACGATGTGAGTGATCCGCGGGATGATGTGGGCGGAACCAAGACTGCGGAGTTTGTGGAGAGCGCGGACGTGGACGGGTTGCCGAATGACTTGCAGGCCATTGCGCGCGGACCCAGCAACAAGCTGAGCAGCCGTCATGTGGCTACTTTCGTGTTGGACGGTGGCGCCTGGAAGCTGCAGTCCACCAATTAAATAAGAAAAAACCAGAGGGGTGGGGCTAAAACATTGACCTCACCTCGATTTCTTGTTATTGTAAAAAGGTTGCGCAAGATCACTCTGTCCGTGTGTCTGAACGGCTTGAGCGCAGGAGAGGCCCGGCCAGACTTGATTTGGCTTAGCTAATCCACTGGTTTCGGTGCAGTTTACCGGCCAGACAGTTTCCCGGAGTTGCTCTTTTCTTGCAAGGGCAGGGATGAATCGCATCGGCGTTCGCGCGTTCTCCACCTTGGAGGGCTATGCGGGCCGGAACCGGCGAAACGGAGTTGGCTTTTTCTGCAAAATGCGGGAAAACGCACGGCCACCGTCCTGGTTTTCGTCTGAGATTGGTACGAAGGCAGACGCGAAGCAGCAAATTGGGCTTCCGTGCGTATGCGCGACCGAAATGGTTGTGCTTTGCGCAATGGTGAGCTTCATGAGCCTGCGCGCAGCTGTTTGAAGTTGGATGGGTCAGCGTTTTGCTGGCGGTTTTTTGATGGGGTAAGGAGATTCAGTTTGCCTACATTTAATCAGCTTGTTCGCAAGGGGCGTACCGCCCCCCGTTACAAGACGGCGTCACCGGCCTTGCAGGCCTCGCCACAGCGGCGCGGTGTTTGCACCCGCGTTTACACGCAGACGCCTAAAAAGCCGAACTCGGCTTTGCGTAAGGTTGCTCGCGTGCGCCTGACAAACGGGATTGAGGTCACGACCTACATTCCCGGCATCGGCCACAACCTGCAGGAGCACTCGATTGTGCTGATTCGCGGCGGCCGCGTGAAGGATCTGCCCGGCGTCCGCTATCACGTAGTGCGCGGCACTCTGGATTCGGTGGGCGTTGCCAACCGCAAGCAGAGCCGCTCAAAGTACGGAGCCAAGCGCGCCAAGGGCGGGGCAGCTCCGGCCAAGGGCAAGAAGTAGTCAACGGTTCCGGGGCGATTGATGGAACCCGGACTTGGGTAGCAGAAGCAGCGCGAGAGCGCGAGGATCTAGAGGATTATGCCGAGAAAAGGGCACATTGCGAAGCGGGAAGTAGCGCCGGACCCAGTTTATGGCTCCACGCTGGTCACAAAGTTTGTCAACTCGATGATGTGGGGCGGCAAAAAGTCGACGGCCCAGGGCATCTTCTATCAGGCGATGAAGAACCTCGAAGAGAAGGGCGGCGGCGACGACGCTCTCAAGCTCTTCAAAAAGGCTGTCGAGAACTGCAAGCCGTTGCTTGAGGTTAAGACCCGCCGTGTGGGCGGCGCCAACTATCAGGTGCCGATCGAAGTGAATGCCGACCGGCGCACCTCGCTGGCAATTCGCTGGTTGATCACCTACGGCCGCAACCGCGGCGAAAAGGGCATGACCGACAAGCTGGGCAGTGAGCTGCTGGACGCGGCCAATGGGCGCGGCGCGGCGATGAAGAAAAAGGAAGACGTTCACCGCATGGCCGAGGCCAACAAGGCCTTTGCTCACTACCGCTGGTAGTTGGGTGTAATGCAAAAGATTTGAGGTAGTCCGGGTCTCAATATCAAGAGCCGGGGTACCCAGAGTTATTAACTGTTGGATGAATCAGAACAGCGAGCCGGAAGCGCTCGCAAGGGATAATGCCGTGGCTCGCACCGTACCTCTGAATCGTTGCCGGAACATCGGAATCATGGCGCACATCGACGCCGGAAAGACGACAGCGACAGAGCGTGTCCTTTTTTATACGGGCATCACGCACCGTATCGGCGAAGTGCATGAAGGCACGGCGACCATGGATTACATGGAGCAGGAGCAGGAGCGCGGCATTACGATTACCTCTGCCGCCACCACCTGCACCTGGAAAGACTATCGCATCAACATTATCGACACACCTGGCCACGTGGACTTCACGGCTGAAGTGGAGCGCAGTCTGCGCGTGTTGGATAGCGCGGTGGCGCTGTTTGATTCCGTCAGCGGAGTGCAGCCGCAGTCAGAAACAGTCTGGCGTCAGGGCGACAAGTACAAGGTGCCGCGCATTTGCTTTGTGAACAAGATGGACAAGAACGGCGCGGATTTTGAGCACGTTCTGGACACGATTCGCAAACGCCTGGGCGCGCGCGTGGTGGCGCTGCAGATTCCCATCGGCGCGGAAGCCAACTTCAAGGGCGTCGTTGACCTGGTTGAGATGAAGGCCATCCTCTGGCACGATGAGACGATGGGCGCGGAGTTCTCGATTGAAGAGATTCCCGCCGGCTTGAAGAAGAAGGCCGAGGCCTTCCGCTTGCAATTGATCGAAGTGATCGCCGAGACTGACGACGTGCTGCTGGAAAAATTTCTCGAAGGCGAGACGCCGTCGATTGCCGAGCTCAAGGCCGGCATTCGCCAGGCCACCATCGATCTGAAGGTTTTCCCGGCGATCTGTGGCACGGCTTTCAAGAACAAAGGAATTCAGACGCTGCTGGATGCGGTTATCGATTACCTGCCCAGCCCCCTGGACAAGCCTCCGGTCGAAGGCATCAACCCCGACCATCTAGACAAGATCGAAGTGCGCAAGGCGGAAGACAATGAGCCGCTCTCGGCTTTGGTCTTCAAAATTATCAACGATCCATTCGGCAAGCTGGCCTTTGTTCGCGTTTACTCCGGCTCGCTCAAGACCAGCGATACGATTCTCAATCCCCGCACCGGCAAGACGGATCGCGTGGGACGGCTCGTCAAGATGCACGCCAATAAGCGCGAGGATGTGACCGAGGTTCTGGCCGGCGACATCTGTGCCGTTGTGGGCCTCAAGGAGCTGAAGACTGGCGATACGCTCAGCGCTCCAAATCACCCTATCGCCCTTGGCGCGATTACCTTCCCGGATACTGTTATCTCTGTGGCTATCGAGCCAAAGACCAAGGCCGATCAGGAGAAGATGGGCGTTGCTCTCTCCCGCCTGGCCGACGAAGATCCCACCTTCAAGGTTCGCACCGACGAAGATTCGGGGCAGACGATCATCAGCGGAATGGGCGAGTTGCACCTGGAGATTTTGGTGGACCGCATGCGCCGTGAGCACAAGGTCGAGGCCAACGTGGGTGAGCCCAAGGTTGCCTTCCGCGAGACCATCCGCAAAAAGGCGGAGGCGGAAGGTAAGTACATCAAGCAGACGGGCGGATCGGGCAACTATGGCCATTGCAAGCTGCGTGTTGAACCGAATACGCCGGGTGCGGGCTACGAGTTCGTCAACGAGATCAAGAGCGGTTCGATTCCGAAGGAGTACATCAAGCCCATCGATCAGGGCGTGCAGGGAGCGCTTGAGTTAGGCATCCTGGCCGGCTTCCCGATTGTGGATGTGAAGGTGACGCTCTATGACGGAAGCTATCACGACGTTGATTCCAACGAAATGGCCTTCAAGTTCGCCGGCTCTATCGCATTCAAGGAAGCCGCGCGCAAGGCAAGCCCCGTACTTCTGGAGCCGGTGATGGCGGTTGAAGTCACCGTTCCAGAAGAGCACATGGGCGTGATTATCGGCGACATCAACTCGCGCCGCGGACGCATTGAGGGCATGGAACATGCCGCCGGTTCGCAGGTGATCAAAGCGATTGTGCCGCTCAAGGAAATGTTCGGCTATGTGAACGACATTCGCTCGTCCACCCAGGGCCGCGCATCCTATTCGATGCAGTTCGCAAGGTATGAAGAAGCTCCGCGTATGATCGCCGAAGAAATTATCGGCCGCTCGCAGGGCAAGTAAACAGGATCAGAAGTAACAGAATCAAGGGAACGAAGGGGAGTTTATCATGGGCAAGGAAAAGTTTGATCGCAGCAAGCCGCATGTGAACGTGGGCACGATT
>CAYPYJ010000059.1:0-23481 GCA_964414945.1 uncultured Occallatibacter sp. | reverse complement strand
GGCGGCCTTGGCCACGCGGAACTTGACCACGGTCTTGGCCTTGATCTTGATGGCCGCGCCGGTCTGAGGGTTGCGGCCGATGCGCGCTTTGCGCTCCGCCTTGACTAGGCGGCCGATGCCGGGGATAACAAAAACGCCGTTCTTCTTGGTTTCCTTGACGGCTGTTTCAGCCTGCAGGTCCAGGAAGGCAGCGACTTGCTTGTTGGTCAGTTCCAGTTTCTCGGCCAAAAGCCGAATCAGGGCGGTCTTAGTCAATCCAGTAGCCATGTGATGCTCTCCTTATCGAGCGTGCCCTTGGGCGCGCCGGTCTTGTCTGGGCTTCCGTCCGCAGAGTGTGCGCCGCATGGAGGGAGTTGGGAAAAACGTGCGCGAAACCCCTGTATTCATGCGGGTCGGAGTACCCGTCGTTCGTTACAATGCGACTTTTAGCAGGGTAAAGTCAAGGCAAAAACCGTGATTTCCACAATTTTCTTTGGTTTTTGTGGGTTTTTTGGGGATTTAATCCCGTTTTTGCCTACATTTGCTGGTTTTGACGAGGTCTTGCAAGACAAAAAATGCTAGTTAAGTTCGACTACCAGCGACCTTCGCCATGTAGTTTTTAGGGTTGGGCATGGAAGCTATGCGAGCGGATAGCGAGCGTTTGGGCCCATCGCAGGTGGGTGCTTGCGGAAGACGACTTTCAATTCTCGTCGCCAATGCTCGGAGAGGGCGATCAGTTCCCATTCGACCTGCGGAGAAAAATATCGGAGAACCGTCTCATTGGCGGGATGAATGCGCAACGCCGGGGCTGCGAGCAGCAGACGCGGCGGTAGCGCGGAGACCTCGACACCAGTGAAGTATCCCTGCCGTTCGAAGGCGGAGAGCGGACGGCCACCCTCGTTGCCCGCTGTGGGCTGGCGGTCGTCGTTGAGGGCGCGGACGCGAATCCAGTAGTCGAGCGCTTGTAAGGGCAGGTGGAGGTCTTCGTTAGCCTTCAGCTCGATGACGGCCAGACGACCGTTGCGGTCAAGCGTGAGCAGGTCCAGCAGGCCGCGGTCGCCGGTGGAAAGCGCGGGCACCTGCGAGTAGAGCATGTCGCCGCGCAGGCCGGGTAGAAGCTCGGTTATTTCGCCTCGCAGTCGAGCCTCCAGCCAGCGCTCCGGCTGAAGGCGAAAGAGTGGGTCGGTGTGCACGCCGTCGCCGTGGCGGCTAAGGAAGAGGCGCGCGAAGAGATCGCGGCAGAGATGCTCGTTTTCTGGCATGAGCGGGGTTTCGTTGGCTCCTGCGCCGAAGGTGATTTCGTACTCGCGCGCGAAAGAGTGCGCGGCAAAACCGTGGCGCACCCGCGCAAATTCCAAGCCATGCAGCAGCAGACCCACTTCTGTTGCGGAGTTGGGCTGAATCTCAACCCGATCTTTCGCAGCGGGCGGCACGAGTGCAAGCAGCCTATCGATTCCCTCTTGATTGCGCTCGATGGCGGCAGCGGCAGAAAAAACGTGGACCAGCCGCGCGTCCAGATTGCCGATGTCACGAAAGTCCACTGCGATCAGTTCTTCACTGCGCTCGTCGAGGGTGAAAAGCTGAAAATCAGCGGCAGCGTGGTTGAGCCACGCCATGCGCTCGGCGGTGGTGCGCCATGCTCCGGTGGGGACGATAACCTTGAGTCTGCCAAAGTGGCGGCGACCGTCGCCGTGTTGACGGCAGTGGTCTAGCCAGAGAATTCCCAGCGTCAGAACGCCGTCAATCATGGAAGCTGATTCGGCTTCGCTGACGCCGATGACCGCGTCTGCGGTGGCTCCTTTGAGCAGCCGTCCGCGCACGTAGGCCGGACCGAAGCTATGCTCCAGGTCCATTGCCGAACGCAGTCCATCGACCTTTGCGCCAATAAAGTGGCGAGTCAGCACACGCTCCAGCAGGCGCTGATAATTGCGACGAGCAGCGTCGCGGACGGTGGGAGTGCGGCGGTCGCTGTTGGGAACCAACTCGAGAGTTTGCGGCTTGGCCGCGCCCATGCGGCGAGTAGCCAGGCGCAGGCATTGGGCGCGTTCCTGAACTCCGACCACGGTGCGGGTTAGGTTGCGCTCTTCACTCCACAGTTGCAAAAGGCAGCGGCCATGCTGCTCGGTCACCGCGTAGTGGGCGATGCGCATATCGAAGAGCACACGGCCATCTTCCAGAAGTGCTGCGGCGGGGTGATCAGCAAGATATTCTTCGATGGTTTGGGCCAGCATTTGCGGGGACGCAGTTTCAACGCTGGCGGCCATCAGCCTTTACCAACCCTGACGCGTGCGCAGGTTGGTGATGTGTGCGGTATGGTGGCGCGAGTGCCAATCGTAGATCGCCAGAGTTTTGGCCAAGGTTTCCTGGCCCCGTTCTGGATGGTTGAAGGCCTTGCTGAAGTCTTCGTCGGAGAGCGACTCCAGCAACGACACCCAGCGTGTGTGCTGCGCCTTGATCAGAACCAGCGAAACATCGACGGGCAGCCGACTGTCAGCCAACTCGGCCCATGCTGCCTCGTTGTAGGGCTGGATGGTGGGGCAATCTTCGGTGAGCGCCAGCTTGCAGCGGATGAAGGCGACGGCATGGCTGTCGGCCAGGTGATGCACCACCTGGCGCACGGTCCAGCCGCCTTCGCGGTAGGGCGTGTTGAGCTGGGTATCGGTCAGTCCGGTGACGGCAACTTTCAGGCGTTCAGGCAATTGACGCAGTGTTTCAATCTGTGCAGCGCGCATGCCGGGCAGGTTACTGTCAGGCATGCTGAAGCGGCCAATCGGAAATCGGAACTCTTCCAGTTCTTTCATGGCAGAAACCTTACCTCCTCTGGAAACAGTAATCACACAACCGGTCCCGTTGGATTCACCACTTGGGCTTCGGGTCACGCTCTAGGCGTGATGGCCGTGGGGATGGCCACTGTGGTGTTGTGACGGGTGGTGGCTATGGTGGCGTTGTACCGGGTGGTGGCTACGATGATGATTATTGGCAAATACGGGTGCGGCGAAAACCATCAACAGCAGAACGGCGGCTAAAATCTTCTTCATGAAACGAATTTAGCATGAAGGCAGCTCGACAGAAAACAGAATGGCGTTCCGTAGTATCAAATGTTGCAACCTCTGCAAAATATTTTTGCGCTTATCTGGCGGAAACTACGCAGAAAGCCAACTAATCAATGGGCTTGTGCATAACCTGGGCGCCGAGATTGTGTTTTCTCCCGTAGACTTAAATTATTATGGAAACGACTCTTCCCCCAAGCCCGCACGCAAACGGACACAAACGTTACTTCTTTGAGAAATTCGGCATCACCGAACAGCTATTGGAGCGCTGTCTTGGCGAGGCGCTCTCGGCGGGCGGCGACTATGCGGATCTCTACTTCGAGTCGGCGACGGCCACCTCTTTGGGCGTGGACGAGCAGATTGTGAAATCGGCGAGCCAGGGAGTGAGCGCGGGCTGTGGCATTCGCGTGTTGAGCGGTGAACGCACCGGTTACGCCTACACCGACAACCTTAGCCCCGAGCGGCTACTCCATGCGGCGCGCACCGCGGCGCTGATTGCCTCCGGGCCAGCTAAGCAGCCAGTCCAGGGTTTTGCGGAAACTGCAGGAGCTGACCTGTATCCGGTTCCTCTGGGCGGCTACGATCTCGATCTGGCTGCGCGTCTGGAGCTGATCCTGAGGGCCGACCGCGCTGCACGAGCTTTTGATCCTCGGATAGTGCAGGTCAAGGCAAGCTACGCCGAAGAGCTGCGGCGGATTCTGATTTGTGCCTCTGACGGAGCCTTTGCCACCGACACCCAGCCGCTCTGCCGTCTGAATGTTTTCGTCATTGCCAAAGAGGACACGAACACGACGAAAGGTTCGGCGGGTGGCGGCGGAAGAGCAGGGCTAGAGCAGTTTGTCGGCACAAAAAGCCCGGAGGGCCTGGCACGCGAGGCCGCGCGAGGGGCGATTTTGCAGCTTACCGCCGTTCCTGCTCCGGCTGGCGAAATGGAGGTTGTGCTCGGCCCGGGATGGCCAGGAATTCTGCTCCATGAAGCGGTTGGACACGGGCTGGAAGCCGACTTCAATCGCAAGAAGACGTCGGCCTTTGCTGGACTGATCGGCCAGCAGGTGGCCAGCGCAAAAGTCACGGTCGTGGACAACGGGACCATTGCCGGACGGCGCGGGTCGTTGAATGTGGACGACGAGGGTTCGGCAACACAGGAGACGGTGCTGATTGAAGGCGGCGTACTGCGCGGCTACCTGACGGACAAGTTATCTGCAAGGCTGACGGGCGCGGCAAACACAGGATCGGGACGCCGCGAGAGTTACCAGTCGATTCCTATTCCACGCATGACGAATACATATATGCTGGCCGGCGAAGACGATCCCGCAGACATATTGCGCTCAGTCAAACACGGCCTCTACGCCGTCAACTTCGGCGGCGGACAGGTGGATATTACTAATGGAAAATTTGTCTTCTCCGCGTCGGAGGCTTACCTGATTGAAGACGGCAAGATAACTACACCGGTGCGCGATGCGACGTTGATTGGCAACGGCCCCGAGGCGCTGAAGCATGTATCGATGGTGGGGCACGACCTCAAGCTGGATGAGGGCATCGGAACCTGCGGGAAAGACGGGCAGAGCGTGCCCGTCGGCGTGGGAATGCCAACGATCAAACTAGATAAGATGACGGTGGGCGGCACAGGACGATAATTGCAGTTTCACGGCTGGTGTTTCTCTTCGAAGGCGTGAATCACCGGCAACACATTTCCATCGTTGTCAAAGAAACTTCGTCTGTGTAACTCGCCTTCAGCGGCGGGTTCCCACCAAAATACTCCCTGGCCAAGCCCGCGCGGAATGGCGCGCACAGCGGCGCTGACGGCTCTCAGAAAATGCTCCTGACCAGTTGGACTCTCCGGAAAATCGGCCTTCTTACCGATAAAGTCGCTGGGGGTCGAGTTGTAAGCTGTCTCCACCACGATGATGGGAACCTGATAGCGCAGCGCAAGATCGTGAAGGTTGCCGCGTAGCGTGGCGATGCCGCCGTGCCAACGCGGATAGTAAGAGAGACCCATCACATCAAAGGGAACATGATGGGCGATCAGATTATCGAAGAACCAGGTTGCTTCTTCATAGTTGCCGCTGCGTTCAATGTGGATCATGATGCGCGGCCGGGGCAGCGCGCCACGACCAGCGTCAATGCCGCGAATTCCCGCCTTGAGCAGGTCAGAAAGGTTATCCCAGTTATCGGGGAGCTTGCCGTCCGGCCAGAGCATTCCATGAGTGATTTCGTTACCCACCTGCACCATATCCGGCATGACGCCTTCGCGGGCAAAGGCGGCTATGGTGTCGCGCGTATAGCTGAAAACCTGCTCGGTGAGTTGCTTGTGCTTGAGTTTCTTCCATGCCTCGGGTGTGGGCTGTTTTTCCGGATCTGCCCAACTGTCGGAGTAATGAAGATCGAGTAGCACATGAAAGCCCATCGCTTTGGCCCGCTTGGCAAGAGCCAGCGTGTAGTCAAGATCGTTTGGAAGCTTATCCAGGCTGGTTGAGGGATCGTGAAAGATGCGCAGGCGAACCCAGTTATATTGATGCTCGCGCAGAATGGCCAGCACGTCCTTTGGCTGGCCGTCTTCCTTAAAGATCATTCCGTCCCGCTCGCACTTAGCCAGAAACGAAACGTCCGCGCCAATTGCATAGCTCTGAGCTAGCGCCGGAGTTGCAATACCAAGGATGGAGATGAAGACAGCAGCGAGCTTGAGGCAGGGGCGCATGACGAATTCCCATTTAGAGATTTGAAAGGCAGCGGAAAGAAGTTATCTCTCTTTCCGCTGCCCGATCAACGTTTAGTTCAACGCCTGTAAACTGGCGGGTTAGAAGTAGTACTTTGCCGCCAACTGGACCTGGCGATGACCGGTTTTGTTGTTAGACGTGCCAGCAATATTTCCACTGGACAATGCGCCTGTATCCCAGTAAAAGCCGATGTACATTCTGGGATCGGAGGCGAGGAACTCATTCCACGGATGGTTGAGGATGTTGAAGACTTCGCCGCGAATCTCAAGCTTGCGGCTTGCACCCATGCCGAATGTCTTGAAGATACCGGTGGAATCGTTGATGAATGCTGGCCCGTGGATATAAGGTAAGCGGTAAGTTCCATTGGACAGATTTCCTGGTCCGGCAAAACAGGCAGGGTTAAAGTATTGGTTTTTCGCCAACCCTTTGCGCGGATCGCAGGTCAGAACAGGTACGGCAACTTCATCCGGCGTGCCAGTGGCGTACGCGCCGTAATTGCTAGGCGAGTAGTTGACCCAGTCTACGGCCGTAAAGTTTGGGATGGTGCCCTTGTAGTTCGGGTCGGCGGAGGCATATATGCCGATGGTATTGCGATTGGCCGCGTACTCCGAGCCGAAGTTATTGCTGATGGGCCCGCCGGTTGCTGCCTGGAAGATACCGGAGAGGTGCCATCCATTGACCACGCCATTGACCGGCTTGTGGTTGCCCAAGTGCTTGCCGGCGTTGGGCAGGGTCATATAGTACGAGAAGCTGAGAATCTGCGAGCGGTCGAAGGGTGTCGGACCGTACCAGCGCTTCATATTGAAGGAGTCCTCGGCGTTATAGGCCAGGGACTTTCCGTAGGTGTAGCTGGCCCAGTAGTTGAGCCATCCCTTCTGGCGAGTTACAGTCACTTGCAGAGCGTTGTAGTTAGAGTTCAGGTTGTGGAATGCGGTTTTAATATCTCCGTATTTCGAGTAGGGGCGATAGAGCTGGTCGTAGTAAGTTCCGTAGTACGGTCCAATCTCTTTGCCTTGAGGAACGGCGTTCTGTGTGCCATAACCCACCAGGTTGCGGCTTACGTTGCCCACATAGTTTGCCTCGACCTTGCTGGACCATGGGAATGCGTGGGAGACAGCCAGGTTCCACGAGTAAGTGACGGGCGCATGACTATCCGCAGGATTGGCCGTGCCCCATACGGTGGGAAGCGCGGTGGAAAAATCGAGCGAAGAAATGCCAGAGAGCGTAAAGGGGCTAGAACTCGCATACAACGTAACCACTTTGAAGTTAGGCGGAGCCAACATGGCCGAGAATGAGTTTTGGCCCGGATCGATGTAGTAGTTGGTGCCGAAGCCTCCGCGCAGCACAGTCTTGCCGCTGCCTGAGAGATCATAAGCAAAGCCCACAGAGGGCGCCACCTGGAAGCTGAGCGGCTTGAAGCCGGAGAGCGGAACCGAGGAATTGGTGGAGTGGGACTGCATGCCAGTGTAGGCCGTGTAAGCGGAATTGGCGATATAAGCCGTCGGATTGAAGATGGTGATGCGTCCTTTGCTGTCGTACCACCAGCCGATGTGATCCAAGCGCATGCCATAGTTCAAGGTCAGCTTCGAGGTGGCTTTCCAGGTATCCTGAGCAAAGAAGTCGAAGCGCTTGTTGACCATTCCGGCCTCTATATTGGCGCTGCTCTGGGTAAATCCAGAGGTAAAGCCCATCAATAAGTCAGCCCAATCGTTACCGGTGACGGCAGTGTATGTTTCCGTGGTGACGGAACCGTTGTCATTTCCGGTGGTGAGCAGATTAAAGCGTCCAAGTTGTCCAAAGAAACCGAACTTGAACAGATGTTTGCCCCACACTTTGGTCAGGTTATCGTTGACGGTGTAGTTGTTTTGCGCGCCCAGATACGGTGGAGCCTCGCCGCCGTTAATGTACAACTGACTGTTGTTAATTGCTCCCGAGCCTTCAAAGCTGACGTTGGGAATCAGTCCGCTGGACGAGGTAAAGAGGTTGGCATAGGGATAGTCCAGTGCGGTGCGTGAGACAGAGTCCAAGTTGCCAAGCGCCTGCTTCAGGGTAAACCGCGTGTATCCCACTGAAGCCTCGTTGGTCAGCGATGGATTCAGAACATTAGTGAGCGAAGCGAGCACAGAATTTGAAGCGTTCTTGCCGGTTTGAGCAGCGGGATACGGGATCTGGTTCCACTGGTTGTATGGGCCATAGGGCCACGGCACGCTTTCGTTCTCATGGTTGTAGCGGACAAAAGTATGGACATTGTCGCTGACAGCATAGTCGATCTTCATCATCTCCTGATTGCGCGGATCAGAGGTGGTGAAATCCGTAATCAGGTTGTTACCGCCATGGAGCAGCGGATCGACATTTGGCAATGGAAAGGCATTGAGCAGAATCTTGCCGGCGGGATCGATAGAGCCGGGAGCGATGATGCCGTTGCCTCCGCAATAGCTCTGGCCGCCGCCGCAGGGATAGGTCGCGACCGGCCAATATTCATAACCGTTGGCTGCGTTCGACAAGTCCATATCCCACACATTGCTGAAGTCGCCGTTTCTCATGCTGTGTCCGTTGGCGCCCGGCGAGGTAGCCGCCGTGGGTACGACACCCTTACGGACGCCCTGATCTACATGCTGCTGGGCAATTTCAGTGGACGCAAAAAAGAACAACTTCTGATGATCCCTGCTGACGCCGGGCCATAGCACCGGGCCGCCGATGTTGACGCCCGGATAGTAGAGGCTGGTCTTCGACTTGGGCAGGCCATTGGCAAGGTTTTGCCAGTCGGTGGCGTCCATGTTGTAGTTGCGGGCGCTGATATAGCCTTCGCCGTGGAAGTTGCGGCCACCCGACTTGGTTTGAGTCGTAACTACGATGGGTCCGTTGGGTTCCGCGGCGGAGTAGGCGGAGGACTGCACCTTCAACTCCGCGATCATTTCCACGTTCGGGGTTACAGAGGCTCCGCCCGCGGTTTGCAGATCGGTGACCGAAGCGCCGTCGCTTACGATCTGTACCTGGTCAAAACTGCCGTCGTTGACCGTAAAGGCGCTGGAGTTTTGCGTGAATCCAGCCTGGTTGCCGTTGTAAGACTGCGAAGTGAAGTTGCCGGTGTTGCCCGCGCCGGGAACCAACCCCAGCAGCTCGATTGCGCTCCGGCCTTCAAGGTTCATGTTGTGGAGCTGGGTATCGGTGATGGTGTAGCTGACTTCGCCGGAGGTGGTCGGCGTCAGTTCGGCGGCATCGGCGGTGACCACAACCGAGAAACTCGCCCCAGCCACGGTCAGCACAATGCCCTTGAGTTCAATCTGGTCGTTGATATGGACGGCAACGCCATTGCGGCGCAGGCTATTGAAGCCTTTGGCTGAGACTTCCACGTCATAAACAGCTACGGGAACACCAATCAGCGAGAAAAAGCCACGTCCGTCGCTCGTGGCCGAGCGGGTTACGCCTGAAGCCTCATCGGTGACGACAATACTGGCCTGGGGAATGACGGCGCCGGTCTTATCGACCACGGTTCCCGTCAAAGTGGCTGCATTGCTTTGCGCTCTGGAAACCATGGCACTGATCATTAGCAACACCAGCAACGCCACGCCTGCTGCGATAGTGCGTAGAGCTTGTTTCATGTTAATTTCCTTCATTTGGCACTCCAATTCTTCAAATACTCCGGATTCGCTTCATGTTCCTACACTTGATTTGCGTCATTGAATTGAGGAATATCAGAGCGTAACCCGACTAACACACAACATACTACTCCGAGTTATAACCGGCTCGAATCCGACTAAAGTCCGATCATGTATTGTTTTTTCGCACGACAATGGTCCAAAGGGGGGAGTCCGTCGGTTGTCCCATTGAAGGACAGATCAATCTCCCCGGACACGGCAAGCTGTCTCTTCAGGCTCATCTTGCATTCGGCTAGAGAGTTTTGTGCCGCTCATTTGCAGCGTGCTTTCTGGTTGACATGCGACCATATATTAGTATATTTATATATACAAATGTCGGAGATGGCGCAATTCAAAGCGGAGTTCTTCAAAGCCTTGGCGCACCCGCTTCGTATCAGGATTCTCGATTCTCTATGTTCCGGCGAGGCTGGCGTCAGCGAGTTGAGCGTCCGGCTCACTGTCGAGCAGAGTACGCTCTCACAACAGTTGGCCGTTCTGCGCAAAAGCAACATCGTGGTTGCCAGAAAAGAAGCGCAAAACGTCTTCTATTCCATCTCCGACCCCGCCATCATTCAACTTCTCGCCGACGCGCGGGAGATTTTCAATCATCAACTCATCAATATCAGGGATCTGCTTTCACAACTCAACCCGGCTGCAACAAAGTGAGCTGCTTTTGTATCCTGAAGTAGCCGCCATCGACGAAAGACACACCTCCGGTTTTGCGCGGGCCTCATCAAATTCCCTATGATGCAAATCGCATTCAATTCGTTTCTCGCCGCGTTGCTGATGATTCCGGCGATAACTCTACTTTGTCGTCGCGACAGTCGAGTACGGGCGCTGCCCTCCTGGTTGCTGCTGCTTACGCTGCTGGCTGGAACAATTGTTGCCGGGTTCAGCTTCTGGCGAGGTGGCAGGCTTGCACTGGATCTTTCGTGGGTGACGCCGTTTCCCTTCGCACTCACTGTTGACCGGCTGAGCGCATTCTTTCTGTTATTGATCTGTGTCGTGGGCGCGCCGGTTGTGCTGTTCTCCACCGCGTATGTCGAGCGCCATTACAGCCCGACTAAAGCCGATTGGTTATGGGTGCTCCTGCCGCTTTTTCTTCTTTCCATGGTTCTGGTCGTCATTGCTTCAACCGCATTCGCTTTTTTGTTCGGTTGGGAGTTGATGACGCTGTTTTCCGCCGCACTGATTCTCATTGACGGCGATTCGGAGCGGCGCAGGCACAACATTTTCATTTACCTGATGATGATGCACGCCAGCGCTGCCGCTGTGATTGCGAGCTTTTTTCTCTTCCTGCCCAACGCCAGCACGCTCGACTTTACCTCAATGCGCGCTGCGGTGGCAGCCATGCCGATGGGCTTGCGCAGCGCTATTTTCCTGATGTCGTTTGTCGGCTTTGGTACGAAAGCGGGAATTGTTCCTTTCCACCTCTGGCTGCCCAAGGCGCACCCCATCGCACCAAGTCCAGTTTCGGCTCTGATGTCTGCCGTGATGCTGAAGACCGCAATTTACGGCTTTGTCCGTTTCACTTTTGATTTTCTCGGCGGCGGTCCAGCTTGGTGGGGATATCTGGTCTTGCTGGCAGGCGCGGTCACCGGCTTGCTGGGAATTCTCTATGCTCTCACCGAGCACGATATGAAACGACTGCTTGCCTACAGCAGCGTTGAGAACATAGGAATCATCTATCTCGGGCTCGGCGCCGCGCTGGTCTTGATGGCCAACAACTCGCCGGCATGGGCAACGGCGGCGCTGGTTGCGGCCTTGCTGCACGCGCTGAATCACTCTTTATTTAAGAGCCTTCTCTTTCTTGGAGCGGGTGCAATTTCAGAAGCTACGCACACGGTCGACATCGAGTTCATGGGCGGCCTGCTCAAACGCATGAAGATCACCGGAATCGTTTTTCTGATCGGCTGTTGCTCCATCATTGGCTTGCCGCTGTTGAATGGCTTTGTCAGCGAATGGGTGATTCTACGTGCTTTTATCGCGGGTTCGGAGTTGACGAGTCTATCGTGCGCCATCCTGCTGCCGTTGATGGCCGGAGTGCTGGCTTTGATCGGTGGAATCGCCGTTGCCGTTTTTGCCAAGCTATACGGAGTCGCATTTCTGGGACGCCCGCGCTCTCTTCAGGCAGAAGAGGCAACTGAAGTGGCAACCGCAATGCAAGTTGCCATGGCACTGTTGGCCGCGTCCTGCGTGATCATCGGCATTCTGCCGGGTATTGTGCTGAATCCGCTCACCGCGTTGGCTAGCGACCTGATGCACACTGCGGCTCTGCCTGAAGCCGCGCTATCCATTGCGCACACGCTTCCGTGGGTAGCTGTTTGCATTGCCGTCCTGATAATTGTGATCGCGGGTTTCCGGCGCATCACGCGCATTACCGCCACCTGGGCCTGCGGTCTTCCCGCACTGAACGGCAGGATGCAGTATTCGTCCGCTGCGTTTTCCAAACCGCTGCGCACGGTTTTCTCCAGAGTATATGAGGCGGATCGCACTGTGGATGTGCACTACGCACAGCAACCGTACTTTGCAAAATCGATCACCTATCGCTCGGTTCGAACCACGTCGTTTGAGAAGTCGCTCTATCGTCCGGCCGTGGATATGATTGTTAGTTTGGCCACGCGGCTCAGAAAACTCCAGACCGGGAATATGCAGGTTTATCTGCTTTACATTTTTCTTGCGCTCGTAGCCCTGCTGCTATGGATGAGGTTCGCATGAATCTAGCCATCAATCTGATCCAGGCGCTTTTGCTGATTGCAATTGCTCCATTGGTGAGCGGAGTGATCGCGCGTATGAAGGCTCGGATACAAAATCGTCACGGTGCAAGCCTGTGGCGGCCATATGCGGACCTGCTGAAACTCTTTCGTAAACAAGATTTGATTCCGAACACTGCTTCTGTGCTCTTCCGTTTTGCGCCGACCATCCTGTTTGCCGCCACTGCTGCTGCCGCGGCGTTTGTGCCGATGTTGCATCCTGCTGCGCTCTTCGGCGTCAGCGGCGACATCATTCTGCTCGTGTATCTGCTGGCGATTGGCCGCTTTTTTCTGATGCTTGGAGCGATGGACGGGGGCAGTTCATTCGGTGGGCTTGGCGCCAGCCGCGAAGCGCTGGTCTCGGCTCTGGCTGAAGCACCGCTGCTATTGGCTTTGATCTCTGTCGCGATTCTTTCGCATACAGTTTCGTTGTCGGGCATTGTGCTTACCACGGTGCAACAGGGCCCTCTGCATCTGTCGGCGGTTTACGCATTCGCTCTGGGAGCGCTGGTCCTGATCGCAATCGCTGAAACCGGGCGAATCCCCGTGGACAATCCCTCGACACATCTTGAATTGACGATGATTCACGAGGCCATGGTGCTGGAGTACTCCGGACCGAGCCTGGCGCTGATCGAGTGGGCCAGCGCCATTAAGCTCACACTGATTATGGCGATGCTTGCCGGTATTTTTGCGCCCTGGGGCATGGCCACAAGCGCGTCGATTGCTGCCCTGCTTCTTGCTCCACTCGCGTTGATCTTCAAACTGACGGTACTGGCAGTCTCCATCGCGGTGATCGAGAGCAGCATTGCCAAGCTGCGTATTTACCTGATTCCAGATTTTTTGGGAATGGCTTCAGCTCTGGCCATTCTCGCCGTCGCGTTTACTGCACTGATGAGGTGAGGCATGGGTCTGATTGAATTGGCGGCGGCAAAGGCTCTGGCTTCTTCCGCCGTGTTTCTGTTCATCACATTGCTGATGATGGCTTCGGCCAAGCGAATCTCCACCTGCATTGTGCTGTTCAGCATCCAGTCGGCAATAATGGCCGCAGAAATTTTGGCGATTGCTTACGCGAGCAAGTCGATTGAAGCATACGCTGTCGCCTCCTTGGTGATTACCGTGAAAGTGATTGCGATTCCCTGGCTGCTGTTTCGTATCATCAAAAGCCTCAAGGCTTCGCAAGACGTGGCTGCGTCAACCACTGGAGCGCAGTCCGTTTTCATCATGGCGGGACTGATTTTGCTGTCGTTCTTTGCCGTTGCGCCCTACGCAAAAACGCTGCGGCTAGATGAGGACCTGCTTGCTGCTGCCATCGCATTGCTGCTGGCAGGTGCGTTTCTTATGATCAGCCGCAAAAAAGCCCTTATGCAGGTCATCGGGCTGCTGGTGCTGGAAAATGGAATCTTTGTGGCCGTACTGGCAACAACCTATAGTATGCCGCTGGTCATCGAAATCGGAATTTTCTTCGACCTGTTGATGGGCGTTTTCCTGATGGGGCTATTTGTTTTTCGCATTCGCGACACCTTCGAGCACCTGGATGTTTCCAAGCTGCGAAGGTTGAGGGGCTGAAATCATGAGCTTGGTTTTACTACTTCTGGTTCCGTTTCTCACTGCGCTGATCGTCCTGACGTGCAAGCAGTCAAGGCGCGCGGTTGCTGTGGCCATCTCGGCGGGAGCGCTTGAGATAGCCGCTATCGCAAATGCTATGTGGAGAATCCGCTCTGTCGGCGTTCTTCAATTCGGACGCTACTTGAGAGCCGACGGACTCACTGCTTTCTTCCTGCTGAACATCGGCGTGATCTTGGCTCTGGTACTGGTCTACTCCGTTGGCTACCTGCGTCACATCCCACTCGGACGCTTCTCCTCGCCGCGATGGTTTTATAGCCTGACGTTTCTGTTTGTCTTCACGATGATCGCGGTGTACCTCTCGGCGAACCTGGGCATGCTCTGGATCTGTGTGGAGTCAACGACGCTTGCCTCGGCGCTGCTGGTTGGTTTTTACAACACCAAAGGAGCGGTTGAGGCGGGCTGGAAATATCTCGTTGTTTGCACCGTGGGAATTGCGTTCGCTCTCTTCGGCACGATTGCGCTTTACCTAGCTGCGGTCAAGAGCGGCGTCGATCCCGCCTCGGCGCTCGACTGGGCCGTGCTGATGAATGCCGCGCCAAGCCTCACAGCCACCAGCAACCTGATCAAACTCTCCTTTGTCTTTATTGCGGTAGGCTATGGCACCAAGATCGGTTTTGTTCCCATGCATAGTTGGCTGCCGGATGCGCACGCTGAAGCGCCCACGCCGATCAGCGCGATGCTCTCCGCGGTGCTGCTGAATTGCGCCCTCTACGCACTGCTGCGCTTTGACACCATCACATCGCACGCCATTGGCAGCGGATTCAGTCATAGTTTGCTGCTGATCTTTGGCTGTTTGTCGGTTGCGGTCGCTGCGCTTCTTATGGTGGTGCAACGCGACCTGAAGCGCCTGCTCGCCTACAGCAGCATCGAGCACATGGGCATCGTCGCCATCGGCGTCGGACTCGGCGGGCCTCTGGCTCTCTTTGGAGCGCTGCTGCACACCTTCAATCACTCGGTGGCGAAGTCCCTTATGTTCTTTACCGCAGGTTACGTGCGCGAGAACTTCAGCACGCTCAGGATGCGGCGTATTCACGGCATGGCGCGCTTGCTGCCATGGACCAGCGCCGGCATGGTGGTGGGCGGCATTGCCATCGCCGGCTTGCCGCCCTTCGGATTGTTCATCAGTGAATTCATGATCCTGACTGCGGCCTTCGGCACATCTCGATACTTTATCGCCATCCTGCTGATGTTGGCGATCTCCGTCGTATTCGGCGCTTTGCTACACCACGTTCAACGCATGTTGGCCGGTAAGCCGGTGGATCTCCCAGTCGCCAAGCCGAAGCTGCTGCCCACCGACTTCGCCGTGATGGGCGTTTGCGCGGTATTTCTTATCGTGTTAGGCGTGCACATTCCTGGCGCATTCGCAAACATCCTGCAAAGCGCACTGGTGGTGCTGAAATGACGACGAACCTGACAACGAGAAGCATGGAAGGCACCGCCGAGAGCGCGCTGCGGCTTCTGCAAAGCGGACGCCTGGTCACGATCTTTGGCAGTACCGACCAGAGCGGCGCGAAACGCGTTCAATACATTGTGGACGTGAATCGCGAGTATCGCTGCATCAGTGTGCCCATTACCGGTGCGCTTCCATCGGCTACGCTTGTTTCACCCGCGGCGGCATGGCATGAACGCGAGTTGCATGAACTGTACGGAATCGAGATCGAAGGCCATCCCGATCCGCGTCCTCTTTTCGCTCATCCTGCCGATTACCGTTTTCTTCAGGTACAGGGCGTCGGTGTTTGCGAGCTGCCGGTTGGTCCCGTTCATGCCGGAATCATCGAGCCCGGCCACTTCCGCTTCAGCGTAATGGGCGATTCGGTTCTCCACCTCGAATTGCGGCTCTTCTATACGCATAAAGGTACGGAGAAGCTTTTTGAAGGCGCACCAATTTTGAACGCACCCGTGCTGGCCGAATCAGTCTCCGGCGACAATTGTTTTGCCCACGCAGTTGCTTACAGCCAGTCCGTCGAAAACGCCTTCGGCATTTCCGTTCCGCCGCGCGGCCGGGCAATTCGCCTTCTCGGGCTTGAACTCGAACGCATGATTGCACACATCGGCGACGTAGGCGCGCTATGCGGCGACGTCGGATGTGCGGTTCCCGCTGCCTACAACTCCCGCATCAAAGAGTCGCTACTGCAAGCCTCAGCCCGCTACTTCGGCACGCGATACTGGCGCGGCATTGCCACACCCGGAGGCGTGCGCCGCGACATATCCGCCGAAGACGCGCATCAGTTCGGCAAAGTCGTGGCTCATGCCACCGCCGATTTTGCCGAAATGGCTCGCCTCATTCTCGACACACCCTCGGTGCAGAACAGGTTTGAAGAGACGGGCGTCCTCAGCAACAAAATCGCTCGTGACCTTGGAGCTGTCGGCCCGGTGGCGCGCTCGAGCGGTGTCCGACTTGATGTCCGTCGCGATCATCCCTATGGCCACTATCGCAATATCACCGTTGAGGTTCCGCACTTTCCGCAAGGAGACGTGCTCGCCAGGGCACGGATGCGCATCGAGGAAACTCGCGTTTCGGCGCGTCTTATTCAGGAGACCCTCAGCGGATTGTCGGCTGGCATTATCCGCACTCCAGTGCCGCTCGAAGGCAGCGCGGAAGGCTTCTCCGCGGTTGAATCACCGCGCGGCGAACTGCTCTATTGGACCAGGATTGTGAACGGCCGCGTCGCCCGCTGTCACATCAAATCGCCCTCCTTCCAGAACTGGCCCTGCCTGCCACATGCAGTGGAAGGAAACATCACCGCGGATTTTCCGTTGATCAACAAGAGCTTTAATTTGTCTTACTCGGGGTGTGACCGATGATCTTCGATTTTGTAAAACGCAGTTTGAGCAGCCCCCAAGTCCTCGTATCGGTCGAGGAACTGATTGCCAATTCCCAGGGCAGCCGTCTGCCGACGGTGCGCGCTGAAGCGTTGACAGCAACCATTGCACGGCGCGCTGCAGAATCGTGTGTCCTCTCCGCGCTGGAGATTGGTGAAGCCGATGGACGCATGACCCTCTCTCTGGACTACGGCAAGTGCACCGGCTGCGGAGACTGCATCGAAGCTGGTGAAGGAGCCTTCCGCATCGCGGAAAGTGTGCCCTGCGGCGTCGGCAGGCAGGCGCTCGTCCGGCACTGGGATGTGGAGCACGGCACTGAAATCCTGGCCGATGAGCCGGAGCTGACGGCAACAGCGAATGAGATCCGTTCCGTCGTCGGCGGCGCTCTCAACATTCGCCAGCTTGACGGTGGCTCATGCAACGGATGTGAGGCGGAGATCGGCGCGCTCTCCAACCCTTACTATGACCTTGAGCGTTTCGGAATCCACTTTGTCGCTTCCCCCAAACACGCCGACATGCTGCTGGTCACCGGCCCCATCACAATCAACATGGCCGAGGCGGTTAAACGAACCTATGAAGCCACACCGTCTCCGAAGCTCGTGGTTGCGGTCGGCGCCTGCGGATGCAGCGGCGGCATCTTTGCCACATCTCCCGCGGTATCAGGCTGCGTCGACGCGATGATTCCGGTCGACGCCTACATCCCCGGCTGTCCTCCGACCCCTGCCATGTTGTTAACCGGCATCCTACAAGCCCTGCGCCGCCGGTAAAGTCGCCATATAAGTTGCGGCTCTGCAGTCTACGTGGCCACTGTTTCGTGAATCCGCTTCTGAAGATCGATATCCTACTGAGATCACCGCACCCACACACCCTGCTAGCCCGACAAAGAACATCACTTCCAGTACGTGCATCACGAAGACAGCCAATTCAAATCCGAACCACGCTCATATGAAGCAGAAATTGACAGCCTATACAAAGGTATAGTCACATCCCAGTTCAAGACGTGGCCGACCGTAGTTAAGCGTTAACCGATCAACGGCAACCTCTCAGGTCTCATGGTAATGACGCTTAGTCGAATAAAACGACCGATCTTTATACGTTCCACTATGGATTCCGTACTATGATGCGCGCATGAGGATATTTACCTTCGATCGGCTCTCTGAATGGACCATGCAATACGGCGTGAGGTCTTGCGCGATCGCTGGTTTCTTCGTTTTCGTGGCGTTTCTGTAAACACTACTTTTTTAACACACCCTTGCATACCCATTTCTATTTCTCTTTTTCGGCGCCGTGATGGGCAGTGCCTGGTTGGGCGGGATCATTGCCGGTTTTTTGGCTGTTGCCTTTTCGTCCCTTCTCATTATGTTCTTCTTTGTTCCCCCGTTGTTTTCGATGTCAGTAGCTCAACAGTCACAAACCTATTTCGCTGCATTTGTGTTCTGTGCAATTGCAATAACTCTGGTGAGTTCAGCAATGAAGCGAAGTGAAGCCGCGATACGTGAGTCCCGGGATCTACTGGAAGTCAAGGTTCAGGTTTCTATCAAGCTGGTTCTCGCACAGGACTTGCCGAAGGTGGAACTGGACCCGATCCAGATTCAACAGGTTCTCTTAAACCTCGTCACCACCGGCATGGATGCAATGGAGGCTATAAGCGGACCACACCAGATGACAATTCGCTCGGGGAAGCAAAGTGAAAGCGAGATCCGGGTGACTGTGGAAGATCGAGGGCCGGGTCTCACACCGCAGACGGTGGCTCGAATGTTCGAGCCATTCTTTAGCACGAAGCCGCAGGGAACAGGGATGGGTTTGGCGATCTGTCGCAGCATCATCGAATCGCACGATGGAAGAATTTGGGCTGTGGAATCTACGGGGAGTGGCGCGACTTTCACTTCACTATTAGGGTGCAATCATGATGGATCAAGCGGTCTTATCTAAACCTGAACCGGAGACGGTGTTCATTGTTGATGACGATTCGGCCATCTGCGAAGGACTGTACAATTTGCTCGAATCGGTTGGGCTCACAGCCGAGCATTTTCCCTCAGCCGAGCATTTCCTTCAGCACTGGAGCAGGGCAAGGGCAGGATGCCTGGTTCTCGATGTCCGTCTTCCCGGTATGACCGGAGTGGCGTTTCCGCAAAAGATGCTGGAACGCGACATTGAGATCCCCGTCATTTTTATGACGGCGCACGGTGATATTCCCATGGTGCGAAAGGTCATGAAAGCGGGTGCGGTCGAATTCCTCACCAAACCTTTCGAGATTCCGGAGTTGCTTCACGCGATTGAGCAAGCCTTCGCGCGAGACCGCGATCGCCGCATGGAAGAGACCGTCTTGAACTCGATACAATCATGCGTTGATAGGTTGACCGTGCGCGAACGCGAGGTGATGGCAATGGTCACCTCCGGACTTCTGAATAAACAGATCGGGGCTGAATTGAGTCTGAGCGAGATTACCGTAAAGTTACACCGTGGCCGCGTCATGGAGAAGATGCATGCGGGGTCGCTCGCAGAACTGGTGAAGATGTGCGAGCGGATTAAATACTCGTCACGAATGAGGAGAAAACTGCTTTAGGCAATGGCAACCTCTACATAACGGGACTGCTCAGATGCGCAAACTATACCAAGGTATAGCTTGTTTTCTTCCTACAACTTCTCTAACCTTCTCTCATACCGCTCGGTAATTGCATTTCATCCTACAGTGGGACTGCACTTCGCAGAAGCTGATGCGCATTCGTTGCCGCATCTTAATCGGCGCTCTGAAATAGAACTTGCACTATTCCAATCTCAGTCTTGATGGCCTCCTGGCTATCTGGGCGGGGTTCACCTCTCGGTTCATCTATTGCATGAACCTTGCGTGGTTTCGCTTTATCTTGTGGAGGAATCTTGGGTACTGAAGCGCATCAAGTTGAAGTGACACTCTCGGCGCCCTTTTTGCCTCCACTTCATTTTGGCTCACGCAACCTCGCTATGTGCCTATGAGATCCGACTGCAAATAGTTCTGCGAAGACAAATCTTGAATGGAGGAAACACTCGATGAAATCGATTGCACGAGGAGATTTATCTTTATCCTTTGCACAGAAGATCTCCCGCCTGGGAACTCGCTTGCACGACTCAACATGGAGACGTTACGGGGCGACATTGCTGGCCGGAAAAATCATGGGAGTCGGTCTGACGCTGCTTATTATGGCCGCTGTCACAGGTCTCTTCTTCACTAAGGTTCTGGCCGCTGACAGTACGGTCAAAGCTGCCGATATTGTCAATCCCATCAACACGGCATGGACACTGATTGCTGCCTTTTTGGTTTTCGGAATGCAAGTCGGCTTCACCATGCTTGAAGCCGGTTTTTTGCCGCTCTCGCGAGACAGTCAACGTTTTGATGGAGTGCATCGTCGATACATGCCTTTGCGGCATTCTGTTTTATGCAATCGGCTTTGCCTTCATATTCAGCCACGGCAATGGATTCATCGGATATCACTGGTTTTTCTTGCAGGATGCGCCTGAAACATATGAGTCAACGGGCGTTGCATTCCTGGCGGTTTGGATCTTCCAGTTTGTCTTCGCCGACACTTGCTCTACAATCACCTCTGGCGCCATGATTGGCCGTACCGGCTTCGTCGGCGACCTGCTCTATTCTCTGGGAGTCTCTGGCTTCATCTATCCCATCATTGGTCACTGGGCGTGGGGTCCGGACGGATTCCTGGCCACCATGGGATCGGCGGGAAACTTCCTGCCTAGCCTTGGCCAGAGCTTTCATGACTTCGCTGGCTCGACGGTCGTGCACACCATCGGTGGGTTCATCGCTCTCGCCGGGTCAATTGTTCTTGGTCCGCGCTTGGGTCGCAAATTTAAGCGAGACGGCGGCGGGCTGATGCTGCCTCACGATCTCACCATTGCGGCATCTGGCGGACTGATTCTTTGGTTCGGATGGTATGGGTTTAATCCCGGTTCGACCCTCTCGGCCATGGATCTTGCAGGTATCGGCCGGTCTCGGCAAATACAACACTTGCGGCTTGCGCGGCTGGCCTCACTGCCATGATGTACGCTTATTTCCTTACCAAGAAATGGGATATAGGTTTCACTGTAAATGGCTTTCTCGCTGGGCTGGTTGCCATTACTTGCCCGTGCTATTGGGTGAGCCCTACAGGAGCAATTATTCTTGGGGGCATTGCTGGTGTGATCGTTTGCGTGGGAGTTGAATTGTTGGAATGGCTGCGCATTGATGATCCGATTGGCGCAATCCCGGTGCATGGCTTCTGCGGCATCTGGGGCACTTTGTCACTGGGTTTGCTTGTGGGAAATACGGAGCGACTGGTCCCACCGGCCCCGACAACTCCGCAGCACTGAACGGCCTTTTCTACCACGGAGGATTGACGCTTCTCAAGGCCCAATTAATCGGTAGCGCCATCGTTACTGTTTCCACCTTTGCTGTTGCGCTGGCGCTCATGTATCTGGTCAACCTAACCGGCACGTTGCGCGTCTCGGAAGAGGGCGAGCTCTTCGGACTTGACCTTCACGAGCACGGCATCTCTGCCTATCCGGAATACGTAATCTCCTCGTTGTCAGCGCCGGCGGGAATGCCAAAGGAACTGACCGGCCCTCGTACTTGAACCAATGAGGAAGCCGACTGAAGCATAACCTCCACAGGAATTGACTATACCCACAAAGCGAGGAGCATATGACAAAGATCGAAGCAATCATCCAACCTGGAAAATTCGAGACTGTGAAAGGAGCCCTTATCGAGATTGGGGTGGAAGGCCTGACAGTTTCCGAGGTCCGCGGGCACGGTCGTCAAAAGGGCCACACTGAGGTCTTTAGAGGGCGTGAATACTCCGTTGATCTTTTGCCAAAGGTCAAGGTCGAACTGGTTGTAGCAGACGAGATCGCAGAAAAAGTGATCGATACGATCACGGCCAACGCTTCCACAGGAAAGATTGGAGACGGAAAAATCTTTGTTTACAAGATAGACGATGTCATCCGGATCCGGAATCGCGAACGGGGCGTGGCGGCGATCTAAAGCAGCTCTAGTTTGCAATACTGCCGGAGGCGCAACGCAGTGTGGCCCGTTCTCATGAAGGGGCTACATTGCGTCGGAGCAGCATGCTTCTCCATCGATTAATTAACCGCAAAAATCCTGGCTGTTTGAAACAGAGGAGGAATTCGATGTCGATTGCTTCCGTCTTTTCTCCTTTTGACTCTGAACGAGGAGATTTGTGGTCTATGGACAGACCGAAGCTGGCAAGGCAACTATGGAACGCCAGTCAGTTTCTGCGCGGCCTCCGTATCCAAATGCGATTCGGAGAACTTAGTCGGGCCCCGTTGCAGCTTCTTCGCTTTCAGATGCTGGGTGACGTCGTAGAATGCGATTGGCTTGCTCGTTTGCCGGATGCGTGGGATGCGGATCTGTCCCATAGCGTTCGGCAGCGGCACGCGTCACTCCAAACGATCAAAGACGCTATCGATGTGCGAGCGCTACTCTTTGATACTTTGCCCCAAATTGAGACGGCGCATTTCTGTGTCTACCGCGAGTCCTCGAGCTATGCGCGAGAGCTGATCATCGCCGGGTGCGCGCAGCGCAATGACAATTCTTCTCGCTGGGTCCACTCACTTGCGATGCGCGCCAAAGTGCTCGGATTTCGATTCAATCTCGAGTGGGATGTCTTGAACCCAATTTCAACTGCGGAGCAAGTCGACGGATAGGTCGACGGTGCTTACCTATATGTAAGTGTCGTCCATCGTGACCTCCAACCCGCGCATATTATGGTCGATAGCAAGGACCACATCAAGCTCATCAATTTCGGGCTTGCCTCGCAGGTTGCGGCCAAGCGCATTACATTTACCAGCTTGACACCCGAGTTGAACTCGGTAAGCTACGCTTCACCTGAGGAGATCAGGGGCGGCCGTTGCGACGCACGCAGCGATGTCTACTCCATCGGAGTAATCCTCTATGAAATGCTTACCGCCAAGTTGCCTTTCGGCAATGTAAAGTCCATTGCAAGTATGAACAAGCGGATGGCAAAGGGTATTCCTTCGCCGCGCAAGGTCGTGCCCTCGATTACCACGCAGATGCAGGAAATCATCTATCGTGCTTTGGAGCGTACGCCTGCGCATCGATATTCCAGTGCTCGCGATTTCGCTTACGACCTTGCTCACATGCAGGATGTCGTTGTTGAAGAGCGTAGCGGTTCACGTGACTTGAATAACAAGACGGCGGTTTGGAGCAAGAACATTCTGATCTATGTTGCCATGGCAGCGATCCCGATCCTACTTTTCGTTCTGATGATGTTGGCGTCACATCATAGATAGCCGCTTCGTCTGGCCAACATTCCATCCAGACAAGACAAGGGCTAGGTACTGGAAGTCGAGAACAGTGCGCTGCCGGTCCGTCGCTGGAGAAAGCATGCGAGGATACTTTCATCCTGGCCCGCCTGGAAAGCGAGTCTGGTGCGGGCGGAGGGAATTGAACCCTCATGGCCTTGCGGCCTGCGGATTTTCATACCACTTCGGCTTTCGCCGCCCCGCTAGCCGGGTTCGTGGTCTGGACTATCCCTTCACCATTCCCCACGCGAGGTTTAGGTGCTGCCCGTCTAGTCTCTACACCTTCCCGGAAGTTCTTCCAGGCTTGGCTCGGGATTGCCATTGCAGGTTTCCCCGACTTTGAGCAGTTCTACGTCATCGGTTTCCCGATGGGCACTCATGTTTGCTTAAGTCCGCTGCGTCTGCCATTTCGCCACGCCCGCGGGAAATTGGCCACAGTCTCATCATAATGCAACCGGCGGTGATCAATATTTCGCCGGCCAAACGGATGACTTCCACACGGCCGAGACTTCTATTGGAAACACAGAGAGAGCTTCTTTGGCATGGCGTGGAAGCGCTACACTAATTGAGTATCCTCAAGATTCTG
>CAYPYJ010000058.1:2719-23488 GCA_964414945.1 uncultured Occallatibacter sp. | reverse complement strand
ATGAAGTGGAGAGCTTCTGCCTTCTGGAACCGCTTCAGATCGTACGGCATGGCTCTATCCTAGTCCGGCAATGATCCGGCCTCAAGACCCGCCCGCTCATCGCGATAAGGCCGCGATGAACGGGGCACAGCTTTTTTGTGCGGCTTCGACGGGAGTTATGGCCGGAAGCTGCGCAGGGCTGTTTCCAGGCCGCTTTCGTAGGCGGCGATTAGCTTGTCCCAGGCGACGTTGGCGCTGTCGTCGATTTGCTTGCGACGGGGATCGGCATCGAACCAGGCGATGGTTCTCTCAATGCCCTGGGCGAAGGGAAGTTTGGCGCAATAGCCGGGAACGAAGCGCTTGATTTTGGTGTTATCGAAGACCACGCTGGAGGCTTTATCGCCGGTGAGGCCGCCGACTTCGTCGGGGATGCAGGCGCTGATGAAGTCTGACGGGATGTGAACGAGTTGGGCTTCGACTCCAGCGGCTTGCGCTGTGATGCGATAGTACTGATCCCAGGTCATGGCCTCGTCGCTGGTGATGTGGAAGGCGTGGCCGATGGCCTGGCGGTGGCCGAGCAGGCCAACAAATCCCTGAGCGAAGTCGGTGTTGTGAGTGACGACCCAGAGCGAGGTGCCGTCGCCGGGCACGATGACTTTTTTGCCGCGGCGCATACGGTCAACCGCCGTCCAGGATTTTTGCCAACTGTTGAGAGCGAGCACGATTTGCGTGTCGCCATAGGTGTGAGAGGGGCGGACGATGGTGATGGGAAAACCCTCTTCGCGATAAGCCTTCATGAGGCGCTCTTCGCAGGCGATTTTGTCGCGCGAATATTGCCAGAAGGGATTGGCGAGCGGAGTGGATTCGGTGATGAGATAGTGGCTGAGGGGCTTTTGGTAAGCGCTGGCCGAGCTGATGAAGATGAATTGATTGGTGCGACCGCGAAAGAGGCGGATGTCGCGATCAATGTCGGCTGTGGTGAAGGCGATCCAGTCGACGACCGCATCGAAGGATTGATTGCCGAGGGCCTTGGCGACGGATGCCTCGTCAGCGACGTCGGCGGTGATGGTGCGAACGTTTGCGGGCAGATCAGCAGCGCGTTGACCACGCCTGAGAAGGGTCATTTCAATTCCCTGCTCTGCGGCAAGTTGCGTAACGGCGGTGCTGATGTTTCCCGTGCCTCCGATGAAAAGAACTTTCATGGTGGTTCTCCTTCGTTGTATTGAGCAGACTCAGAGAGTGCGGCGGGCGCGGACGGCGGCGGCTAGCTCGGTGAGGAGCTTGTGGGTCTCCGGCCAGTCGATGCATCCGTCGGTGATGCTTTGGCCGTAGACGAGGGGCTGGCCGGGTATGAGAGGCTGTGCGCCGGCGACGAGATTGCTCTCGATCATCACGCCCATAATGCGTTTATCTCCGGCGGCAACCTGTGCGGCGACATCGTGGCAGACGATGGATTGACGGCGATAGTCTTTGCTGCTGTTGGCGTGAGAGAAGTCGATCATAATGCGGGGCGGCAGACCAGCTTTTTCCATCTGGGTTGCGGTTTGCTCGACGCTATCCGCGGTGTAGTTGACGGTGTTTCTGCCGCCGCGCAAGATGATGTGGCAATCCGAATTTCCAGTGGTGAGCAGGATGGCCGATTGCCCGTGTTTGGTGTGACCGAGAAAGGCGTGAGATTGCGCGGCGGAGAGAATGGCGTCGATAGCGATTTGCACGCTACCGGAGGTGCCGTTTTTGAATCCGACGGGGCAGGAGATGCCGCTGACCAGTTGGCGATGTACCTGACTCTCGGTGGTGCGCGCGCCGATGGCTCCCCAACTGACGAGGCCTGCGATGTATTGCGGGGAGATCATGTCGAGGAATTCTGTGCCCGCCGGGACGCCCATCTCGGCCAGGTCGAGCAACAGGTTGCGGGCGAGGCGCAGGCCGTCGTTGATTTTGTAAGACTCGTTGAGATGAGGATCGTTGATGAGGCCCTTCCATCCGACGGTGGTGCGGGGCTTTTCAAAATAGAGGCGCATGACTATGCGCAGGTCAGCGGAGAACTCTGCGATGGCGGATTGGAGCAGGGCGGCGTACTCGCGCGCGGCCTTGGTGTCGTGAATGGAACATGGACCGGCAAGGACCAAAAGCCGCGAGTCCTGACCGTTGAGGATGGATGTGATGTCGCTGCGGGCGTCAAAGATGGTGGTGGAGGCAGCTTCGGTGACGGGGCGCTCTTCTTCGAGAAAAACCGGAGGGAGAACGACCTTGGTCCATTGGATGCGAATGTCTTCGGTGTTGCGGAACATGAGTGGTTTCCTTGCGACCTTCTTTAAATTTATCAGTTTAGGGGTTTTCAAGTTGATTTGCATGCTCAAGATAAACGAATTGCTGACCTCCTGCGTCTAGAATTCTGTGGGGCTGCGGGTGCGGGTATAGCCTGTAAGAGAAAGTACGAGGAGCGGTGATGAGGATTGGAAGCTGGGCTAGGTTGATGATAGCGGCGGCGCTGGGGTCAGGATTTCTGACGGGGTGCGGCAATTTTTGGCAGGCGCCGAGCACGACGACGACCACCACCTGCACCACAAATTGCTCCACCGCGACTAGCGGCGCCTTTTACATTTTGAATAATGGAACAACGCCTCAGGTTGTCGGCGAAAAGATTGTCAGCGGCACTCTGACTTCGATTACGGGGAGCCCCTGGCCAATGCCCAGCGCTCCTTATGCGATGGACATCGCGCCGAATGGCAATTTTCTGGTTGTGAGTACAATCGCTGGGGTTTACTCGTATCCATTAACGAACGGCGTGTTAGGGACCGGCGTGCAGATCACACAGGATCAGGCTTATGCTGTCCAAATAGACGCGACCGATTCATGGCTGATCGAGGCCATTCCAACCACTGGAGGAGTGACGTTTTCCGCTGTCTCGGTCAATCCCTCTACTGGCGCATACACCGGCCATGCGATTCCGATTACTTTTTCCAATGCCAACGCCGCCTTGCAGCAAGGCAGAATGGTCATTTCGCCGGATAACAGCTATATATTCTGCGCCCTGGGCATGGGCGGCGCGATCGTGGTCCCATTTAATTCGAGCAGCCCCTTCCCGAGCACGGTCAGCGCTAAAACGATTCCGGTGGCGACTGCCGGCGGTGCGGCTCTGTCGGTGGCCGTGGACCCCAGCACGACTCCTCGCCTGTTTTATGTCGGCGAAACTCTGGGCAACTCAGCAGGCACTTCTGGCGGGTTGCGTGCATTTACCTACGCATCATTGGCCACTTCAACGCTGGTCAATGCCACAGGCTCTCCGATTGCAAGCGGTGGATTGGCACCCAGTTTCATACTGCCGGTGTCAAGTCCCAGTTATGTCTATGTTGCCAACGGGGTTGGCAACATCGCCGGATTTGCGGTAACGGCAAGCGGTTCCACTTATTCTTTGTCGGCAGGCAGCACAACCTCTATTTCCGCGACTCCGGTAGGAATGGCGCTGGATTCGAGCGGCACCTTTTTGCTGAGCGTAAGTTCAGGAGGCACTCCTTACTTCAGCCCGTTTACGTTCGACTCGACAACGACTGGCACTCTGGATGCGCAGAACACGGCAAATACCGGGGCTTCCGCCATTGCCATAGTTGCGGCACCTTAAAAGCAAGGAACTGTGATCGGTTACCTGCCCTTCGGTGCTATTCTCTAGGTGATTGCAACAGGCTGTGTTTACGCGACTCTCCATGCCACTACACTCAATTTCCCGGCGCACAAAGGCTTCTGTCCTTTCGCTACTATGCGTCTGCCTAGTGGGGCTGACTTCCGGGTGCAGCCGCTTTCGGCACGAGCACCACGACACGGTCTACGTCTCGGCGCGGCAGATGTATTTGCATGATCGCGTGGCTGCTGTTTCCAATCGAGTGGCAGAGGTGGTGAACGGACAACCGCTGGAAGTGCTGGAACACGGGCGGCGCTTTATCAAAGTCAAGACGCAGAAAAACGAGATTGGCTGGATTGAAGACCGGGCTGTGATCGATGCGAAGGTGTTCCGCACTTTTGAACAATTAGGGGAAACGCACCGTCAAGACCCGGTGGTGGCCACAGGAGTTTTGCGTGACGACATTTACCTGCACCTAATGCCGGGGCGCGAGACAGAGCGATTTTATCTGCTGACGATGAACGCCAAGGTGCAACTGCTGGCACGCGCCTCAGTTGCCAAAACGGCACCCGGCAGCCGACCGGCAGCGAAACCAAAATCCGCAGAGAAGGCAAAAGCTCCTGTGCAGGCTTCTCAACCGGCTGCTCCGGCACCCGCACAAGAGGCTGCCCCGGCAGCGAGCGCGCACATTCCGGGACTGCCTGACACCGAGCCGCCGATTCTGGAAGACTGGTGGCTGGTGCGAGACGCGCAGGGCCGAGCCGGATGGCTGCTGGCCGGACGCCTGGATGTGGATGTTCCGGACGAGATTGGCACCTATGCCGAGGGGCAGCGCTATGTTGGCGCGTACGTGCTGAACACGGTTCATGACTCCGACGCCGAAGTGCCCAACCATGAAATTCCGCAGTATGTGACGGTGCTGTCGCCGCCCAAAGCTGGACTGCCTTTTGATTTCGATCAGGTACGCATCTTCACCTGGAGCGTGCGGCATCATCGCTACGAGACAGCCTTCCGGATGCATCCGATTCAGGGATATCTGCCGGTGCGAGTTACGCCGGGGAAGAATGGCAGCGCACCGGTGTTCAGCTTTCAGATTGCCAACGGGCCTAACATGACCGTCGATGCCAATACCGGCATCACGCGGCCTGCGACGCCGAGGACGATCACCTACGAGATGGACGACACGCGACTCAAGCGCATAGGTGCGGACCTGGGGCCGATACCGATCAGCCACCTGGCGGAGTCGCAGCCGAAGAACACCAAAACTGGGAACAAAACCGGAAAGAAGAAAAGTAAATAGTTTCTTCGCCGAAATGACGACGCGATGACAAAGCAGCCGAATCAAAGTACGCGCGAAATGCTTCACCTAGGTGGGAGGTTTACCAGCGCGGTGGATTATGCGCGGACGCTGCACATTGAGCGGCGCAAAGGGACCGATATTCCATACATGGCGCATCTTCTGGGAGTCGCGGCCTTGGTGATGGGCGAGGCTGGGCATGTCGAGTTCCCGGTGACTGAAGAGATGGTGATTGCCGCCGTACTGCATGACGCCGCCGAAGATCACGGCGGAGAGTTGCGGCTCCGGGACATTGAGCATAACTTTGGCGCGAATGTTGCACGCATGGTTGAGGGACTTTCTGACAGCCTGACGGACGACCCCAACGAAAAACAATCATGGCTGGAACGCAAACAGGCCTATGTCAAGAGGCTGCGCGAAGAGCCGGCTGACGTGCAGTTGATTTCAGCGGCCGACAAGCTCCACAACGCACGGGCGATTCTGGATGACTACCGCGAGATTGGGCCGCTGGTCTGGAAACGATTCAAGCGCGGACGGCAGGAACAGATGGATTACTTCGATAAGCTGCTGACGGTGTTCAAAGCGGCGGGCGGAAATCGGATCGTGGAGGAGCTGGAGCGGGTGGTCAATGAACTCCGACAGCTATCAGCAGACGAACACCCGCAGTGCGGTTAACTGCCTTAGGCGTGACAAATAGGGAGCAATGCAAACCTATCCTCACCCCCGTCGGCGCAGCTCTAACTCAACAACGCGAAGCATTTCGGTCTGGGGAGCGGGTTTGCCGGTCCAGATTTCGAATTGGCGTGCGCCCTGCTGGACAAACATCTCCAAGCCGGTGACGACGGGAATGCCGCGCGATTTGGCCAGCTTGAGAAGCGGGGTCTCCATGGGGTTGTAGACCATGTCGAAGACCAGCGCAGCGTTGAGCTCGCTCTCGGCGATGGGCATCTGCTGTTTGTTGCCGGCCATGCCGCAGGGGGTGGAGTTGATGAGTACGTCGAATTTCGCCTTGGCGAATAGCTCGCGCTTGAGGGCTTTGGCCTTGGATTCGCGGGCGAGCTTGACGGCGTTTTCGTGGGTGCGGTTGACGATGAAGACCTCCGCTCCCTGATCGACCAGGCCGAAGACAGCAGCCCGGGCCGCGCCTCCCGCACCGAGAACGGCGATGCGCGCACCTTTGAGCTTGAGGCGCTTTTCCAGAGGGCGGACGACTCCAGCGACATCTGTATTGAAGCCAATGATATTGCCGTCAGCGCCCACGCGCAGAGTGTTGCAGGCACCGATTTTGGCGGTGAGCGGGTCAGAGGTTGCCAGGTGGGCCAAGACCTCTTCTTTGAGAGGCATGGTGACCGCTACGCCGGCCAGCGGCAGTTCGCGGATCAGGGTCAGCAGATCGGCGACCTTCTGCGTCTTGAGCGGCATAAGGACGGCGTTGACGCCCTCGCGGCGGAAGGCGGTATTCTGCATCAACGGGGAGAGCGAGTGAGCTATCGGGTTGCCGGCGACGCCGTAAAGGCGTGTTGCCTGATCAAGTTGCTCGACGCGATAGAGGTCGCGAAGGGCGCGGACGGTGAGCTGGCCGGGAGCGGTTTCGGCATCGCTGGAAGCGGAGGCGAAGGTGAAGGCTGCTCCGGCGCGAAGGCCCAGCACGCGGCTCGCTAAGCCTTCTTCTCCCATACAGATGCCGATGACTTCAGCCGAGCGGGAGCGGTCGGCTATCAGATTCAGAACGGCCATGTTGTCGGCCAGGGAGCGAGCCGTGGAGACCACTTTAAGGAACTCCGGCTTGAAAGCCTCGATGCGCTGGGCGGCCTGCTCCAGATGTTTGGTGCGGGCGAAGTCGTGAAAGCTGACCAAGAGCGACGTGCCCGAGGCCCGGAGCGCGTCCCGGAACTGTTCGAACTGGCGAACTGAAACCTCTTCTGCCGATTCAACCTCAAGATCGACGATCCGGCAACCGGCCTCTGCTGCTGCTGTGAGTATCTCCAACTCGGCTTTCATGGAGCCCGTGAAGCTGCCACCGTGCTCTTTGGGGCGACAGGTGGCGATGGCGGTTGCATCGCGGTGGGCGGCGAGGAATTCTTTAATTTGTGGCAGAGCGAGGGCTGGCTTCGAGAGCGAGTCGAGACGCAGCTCAATGAACTTGGAATCGGCCAGCGCCGCCTCGGCCCGCTCAACCAACTCGGCAGGCGAAGGGGCCTGAATGGCAATGCACAGCTTGCCGACACGCAGCCGGGGGGCTACTGGTGCGGGCGCGGAGTGAGACAAAGTTGTACTGGAATCTTGCATGGGTGTCGTCTGACGCATCTTATAGCTGTTTTGTTCAGGATGCAACTGCTTTTGTTGGAGATGAAGGCCTGCGGCGTTTCCCGGTGACTATGGAGAGGCACATGGCGTATTCTTCGGAGGGTCGATGCAGTTGACTGTAATCGTGGGCCTCCGGAACGCAAATTTTGCAAGGGAGAGATCGAAATGTCGGGAAGTTTGAGTTTGATGAGCCAGCAAGCAAGGGTCTTTCAGTGCCCCAAATGCAAAGAGACTATCGACACCTCGGAGTCGGAATGCCGTTTCTGTCATGCTGCTATAGACGCAGACGTGGCCGAAGAAGCCGCTGAGGTCATGGCCAAAGTAAATCAGGCTTGCAGCGATGCCAGTTTTCTGAAGGTGATGGCTGTTGCGGTGGTGGTTTCTTTCGCCTTTAGTTTTGTTCCTTTTGTGAGCTTTCTCGGACTTTGGGCGCTGATTTTTCTGCTTTTCGCCGTCCCGGTTATGCTGGTTCGCTGGTGGGTAAAGTTCAGCAGCCTCCAGACCAACGAATCCGATTTTAGCCGAGCAAGAGGCATTGTGATTGGCATTAGCGTTCCGGGCTTATTTTTCCCGTTTATCGGTTTATTCCTGTTATTCGGTATGCTCGTCAGGTCCTTCGGACACTGATGCGCACAACACCGCATAGCGCTTTTCAACCAGGAGAATTCCTTTGTACATTGCAAGCGAACAACGCTACGACTTCATGCAATATCGCCGCTCGGGACGGAGTGGGGTGCAGCTGCCCGCCATTTCGCTGGGGCTGTGGCACAACTTTGGCGGCGTGGATGTTTTTGAGAATGGCCGGGCGATGGCGCGGCGTGCCTTCGATTTGGGGATTACACACTTCGACTTGGCCAACAACTACGGACCGCCTTACGGCAGCGCGGAAGAGAACTTTGGCAAAATTCTGCGGCTGGACCTTGCGCCCTATCGCGATGAGCTGATTATCAGCACCAAGGCAGGTTACGATATGTGGCCGGGGCCTTACGGCAATTGGGGGTCGCGCAAGTACCTGCTGGCCAGCCTGGACCAGAGTTTGAAGCGGATGGGGCTGGAGTATGTGGATATTTTTTATTCGCATCGACCTGATCCGGAAACTCCCGTCGAAGAAACAATGATGGCACTCGATCAAGCGGTGCGCAGCGGCAAGGCGCTCTACGCGGGGTTGTCGAATTATTCTGCGGCGCAGGCCACGGTGGCGATCAAGATTCTGCGCGAGCTGGGTACGCCGTGCCTGATTCATCAGCCTAAATATTCGATGTTTGTGCGTACGCCGGAAGAGGGGCTGCTGGATGTTTTGGGCAATGAGGGCGTGGGCGCGATTGCCTTTTGTCCGCTGGCGCAGGGGCTTTTAACGGATCGCTATTTGCAGGGGATTCCGGCGGATTCGCGCGCCGCACGCGCAGTATTTCTGAAGAAAAATGACATCAGTGAGCGTCGTCTGGAGCAGATTCGCGCTTTGAGCGAAGTGGCATTGCAGCGCGGGCAATCGCTGGCGCAGATGGCGCTGGCGTGGGTGCTGCGCGATGGGCGCGTGACCTCGGCGCTGATCGGGGCAAGCCGCGTGGCGCAGCTTGAACAGAATGTTGCTGCATTGAGTAATCTCAACTTCTCGGCGGAAGAACTGGCGCGGATCGATGGAATTTTGGGGCAGGCTGGATGATGATTCGATCCATAACCGCCTGATCGCTTATTGCTGGATTCCTTCGTCTGCGGGGATGATACCCATCGCTTGATAGATGGGGCGAATCTGGTTGCGTAACGCGGGCAGGCGCGTGGCGAACCAGGCCGCACCCAGCAGAACGACACAGCCGTTCATTATCACCGTCCAAGGCGCGCTGAAGTTGTGCGCCATTGTGCCGGCGAGCAGGCTACCAAAGGGAGCCATGCCCATGAAGGCCATTGTGTAGTAGCTCATGACGCGGCCGCGCTTGTCATCGGTGACGATGGTTTGGATGACGGTGTTGCTGGCGGCCATGCCTTGCATCATACCCATGCCGGCAATGAAGACCATAACCATCGAAAGCCAGAACCAGTGTGAAAGCCCAAAGCCGATCAGCCCCGCGCCAAAAACTCCAGCCGCAATGGGAATCATACGGACCAGGCCGCGGACGTTCCTTCGCGCGGCCAGAGACAACGCCGAGACCAGCGCGCCCATGCCCATTGAACCCATCAGAAATCCCAGAGTGTGCGGGCCGCCATGCAACACCTCTGCGGCAAAAATGGGCATCAGCACCACGAATGGCATGCCCATCAAGCTGAGCACGGCGAAGAGCAGCAGGATGGTGCGGATGGGTAGGAACTCCGAAACGTAGGTCCATCCGGCTTTCAACTCGGTGAGCGTGGAGGTGGCCTTGCGCTGCACGACGGGGTCATGGAGGCGCATCATCAGCAGCGAGGCGATGACGGCGATGTAGCTGATTCCATCGACGAGAAAGCACCAGCCCTCGCTGCTGACCGCGATCAACATGCCAGCCAGCGACGGGCCGATGAGGCGGGCGACGTTGACCATGGATGAGTTGATGGCGATGGCGTTTTGCAGGTCGCGTTTGTCATCGACCATCTTGACCATGAAGGATTGGCGGCCGGGCATATCGAAGGCATTGACGCAGCCCTGCAAGACGCTCAAGGCGAGCAGCAGGGGAATAGTGATGTGGTGCGAGAGCGTGAGCGCGGCCAGTGTGAGCGACTGGAACATGGAGAGGGTTTGGGTCCAGACCAGCACCTGTCGGCGGTCGAGACGGTCTACCCAGACGCCAGCAAAAGGGGCGAGCAGGAAGGTGGGAATCTGCCCGGCAAAGCTGACCGTACCAAGTAAGAGTGCCGAGCCGGTAAGCCGATAGACCAGCCAGCCGGTGGCTACGCGGGTCATCCATGTGCCGACTAAAGAGATGGTTTGGCCGCCAAAAAACAGCCGGAAATTACGATTACGCAGCGCGCGCCACGCATGAGAGAGACCAGCCTCTACGCGAAGTTCAGCTTCCTCGGCGGCTTTGGCCGCTTCCTCGCGGTCTATTGGGACTGCTTCGCTCAACGATTACCCTCACTGGCAGTTTATCGTGGAACCACCTGCGGTGGGGCAGAGGCGCTTCGCGCATGGAGGCGTGAACTTTGAAATTTGACGCGAAGAAACTGTGTAACCGATGGCGCGCCCAGCCACTAGTGGAGGTAAAGATGGAAAGCTACCTCGACATTCATCATGACCGCGACGGGCATTCCATCTTTCATTGCTGGCTTGAATCGGTATTGTTTGACTGCATCGACAGCATTCTCACTCAGTCCGTAGTCAAGTTTTTTCACGACATGAACGTTTTGCGGCATACCATGCTCATCGACAATCAGCGAGAGTAAACACGTCCCTTGGTATTTTGCCCTGCGCGCTTCATCAGTGAAGACTGCTTCAACATGGCTAAGAAGAACAGGGTGGCTCACTCCGCTTTCGGCACGGAAATCATGAACAGCAGCGATGCGAGGGTCCTCCAGGTTCGAATTGACAACGGTAAGAACAGCTTCCTCCGGTGGTTGGAATATGGGAAAGAACTTCTGCTCTAGATGAGACCTGAGTTGCAGCCTATAGTTCTTCTTGCCCGCTTCGTCCTTTTTCTCTTCGACGCAGGTTTGCATACCTACTTCTACAGATTGCGCAACGACAACAGGCACTCCATCATGTGTTCCGGGCTTGAACCGATCAGCAGCGGCAACCTGAAGCGCAAACCTGTCGAGATCAGACCCCAGCGGATGAACAAACATGATATTGCGCGGGCTACCCTTCGTATCCACGAGCATGGAGAGCACAACCCCGCCATCAACTTTATTGCATTTTCCTGTATGAAGCTGGCCTTGCTTGAACGGAAGAAGTTCTGGAGCCGTCACGTCTGGACCGACCGTATAAACCTTGACTCTGGTCGGCTGTGCATCCGTGGCTGGAGCGCTACTCTGCTGCCCGCAGATGAAGCTCGTACCCAACACAACGAACAACACAGTAACCCACAACGTACGCATAAACCCTCACTTACCTTACACGGCGAATCTATCACACGACGCTATCCGACCCTAGCGCTTTGCCGGGGCCTGCTTGGAGACGGTGAAGGTGATTTTGGGCTGGTCGGCTAGGGTGACCGTGGCCTGAACCAGCTCGGAGTGTGCGCCGCGCTTGACCTGATTTTCTTTCAGCGTGAGAGAGCCGTTGGCGATTTCGGCTTCGGCGGTCCAGCGGTCGAAGCGAGCTAGGACTGGAGGTAGCGAAGTGGCTGCCGCGACACCGTGTTGCCAATCGAAGTGGAGAGAGCCTTTGGCGGAGTCAGCCAAATCGCTGCCGGTAAAGCCTGTGAGCTCAATTTTGGCGTTGCCGTCGAAGGTACCTCCAGACCAGTGCTGGCCAAATAAGCGGCCCAGAAGCGGCGGACTGAGCTTCTCTAACTGGCCTTCAAATTGATAGGAAGGTTTCTCCTTGGCAGAGGCGGCGGTATGCAGCGTGCCGCTGCCGTGGAGGCGTCCGCCGAGTACGGCTGCGTCGAAGGTGGAAAGGTCTGCGCCGTTCGGGAGTGTATTGACCTCTGCCGTGAAATCGTGGAGTGTGACAGGACCGAGAATGAGAGATTCGGCCTTGACCGTGCCTTTCAGCACAGGCCAAGGCGGCGTGGCGGTGGATCGGAAACGATCAATGAGCGTGGAAAGCATGGTGCCTTTGGCCCTTGCGCCCAGAAAAGCGGTTTGGAGGACGGCAGCGTCGAGCGCGCCGAATTGAAGCTGGAAGCGCGGCGGACATGTAGACGTGGCGGGGCAGGCGACAGGCTGCGTTAAGACGGCAGTTCCCTTCAGCGGACCGTATGAGAAGGCGACTGGGTCCCAGCGGAGTTCGTCGGCGGTGAAATTGAGTGTGGCCTGGGATATTTCGATATAGTTTGCGAGGTAGTCGGCCTTCCAGTTGGCGTTGTGGAGGGTTACCGTTCCGGCGAGGGTGTCGGCAGGAGCGGCAAGAGCTTGCGTGCCAACGATGCCGCCGCTGTCAGACCCCGAGGGAAGGCTTAGTGCTTGCGACTGAAGATTGGACCAGGGACCTTCGGCGATCAGGTCCACGGAGAGGGGATCGCCTGCCAGCGAGTCCAGAACTGAGGCATTTGTGAGAGCGGCCAGATGGGCCAGTTCCCTACCCCGCGGTATGGAGAGCTGACCGTGCATTGAAATCTGATAGCCGGAGCGGGCAAGGCGCGCGGAAACGGCGAGCGGAACAGTTCCGCCAGCGGGAATGGCGACGGTGGCTGTAAGCGCCTGAGGAGCCGGTTGCGACTGATTGGCGAGAGACGAAGCAGGCTCCAACAGTAGCTTGGGAACGTTGAGGGGCTGGCTAAGGCCGCCACCGCTAAGTTGCAGGCCCTCGACGGTAATGCTGCCTGTGAGCGGCGTCTCTACTTGCGGATGAGCCTTGGATTTGGCGAAACGAACCAGCTTTGCCCGACCTGAAACAATTGGCGCTGGAGTAACAGGTGCATACGAGAGCTTGCCCGTGACCGCACCGGAGGCTACAAGGCCCGGAGCCAAACCGCTGCGCACGGTTCGCAGGGCATCCAAGCCTACGGCAATGGGAATGCGGTCCAGCTCAACGGAGAATCGCGGCTGGCCTGTTTGACCGGGCAAATCGCCAGTGAGGCGGAGGTGACCGTTGCCGAGCGGAGAGTCGCAGAGCAGGTTATCGATGGCGCGTGCCGAGAGGTGGGCGACCAAGGTGCATTTGGCGTCGAAGTCCATCGGCGCAACGGGAGCAAACTCGGCGCGATGAACACCGGTGGCGCGCAAGCGAGTTTTGATTTGAGCCGCTTCGGCGGTGCCGTCGAGGTGCAGTTCGCCGGTTAGGTCGCCTCGCCACTTGGCGTCAGTGCCGAGCAGTAGACGAGTGAGTTGGCCGAGTTGCGCCTCACGCCATTCCAGGTCCAAATGTACGGGCATCTGACGCAGTTGTGGCGCCTGCTTCAGTTCTGCCTCCAGACGCACAGTACCGGTATCGGCCTGTTCAATGCTCAGGTCAGTGCGTACGGGCTGGCCTCGCAGGCGAACGCGCCAGTCGCCGGGAGACTCTTGCCACAGCGACATTTTGGCGTTGTCCAGAGAAAACGGCAGCTTCTCAATGCCGTTTTTGATGTTGATGCGGGAGCTTGTGGCTTCCAGATATGGCAACCGAATGGGTTTTTCCGATTCGGCGCTGCCTGTGACCGATTGGGCCTTGGCGGTGGCCGAGCGCAGGAGCGAGTCAAGGTTCCAGCGGCCATTGGGGGTGCGCACCAGATTGAGGCTGGCTTCGTCCACGCTGATGGTGTCCAGTTCCAGACGGCCGCGCCAGAGCGAAAGCAGGCGGATGGAGGCCGTAACCGTATTGGCGTGGAGTACAGGTTCTGCGCCGTAAGCGGGGTCTTCTGCAACGGTTAGATCAGTGAGCACAAAACCAGGCCTGGGCAACAGGCGGACCTCGACCGAGGAAAGGCGCACCGGGCGGCCCAGCGAAGTTGAGATGAGTTGAGTGATGCGGCTCTTGTACCGGCTCACGCTGAGGAACGGAGGCACGATCAGGACGGCCAAAATGACGATAAGCGCGGCTAGAATCGGCCATAGACGCTTGCGATTGTGTTGCCGGGGTTGTTCTTCTTCGGTCATGGTCTCTTCAGTGAACAGTGTACAGTGGTCAGCGTACAGTCGTCAGTTATACGGGCTTCAAATGGTCCACTGTTCACTGTCTGGTGTTCACTGCTATCTCACCCGATGCAGGGTCCGGTTCCAGCGGGTTTCAGAAAAGAAATGGAGAGCTGTGTGGCCCATCCGGGAGAGGCTGTTGGCAAGGCCGCTATCTTCGGGCTGCAGCTCCGGGCTCGCAATCGACCAGTAATTGAATAGCGGACGACCGATGATGTTCTTCCTAGGCACAAAGCCCCAGTAGCGCGAATCGAGACTATTGTGGCGATGGTCGCCCATCATGAAGTAATAGTCGGTAGGAACAACGAGCTCACCGTTCTTGATGTGGTTAGGAAACTCGACGACCCAGGCTTCTGTGGCGTTGTTCCCAATGGTCGGCCCTACAGCGGGAAACTCGTCGAGAAACCTCGAGTGATTCTCCGGCGTTGTGAGTTGGGCGTGAGGCTGCTTCTGAGCCACTCCATTGATGTAGACGATACCGTCGCGCAGGCGGATATGGTCGCCGGGGACGCCAATCAACCGCTTGACAAGCACCAAGTATTGCAGGTCGCCATTCCCTTGAGGATCTTCGAGCTCCGGCTTGTGGAAGACGATGATGTCGTTGCGCCGCGGCTCACGATAATGAACAAGAGGCATCCATTTTGTGGGCGACGCAAGTGTGATGCGATCCACAAACAAGTGGTCGCCCACCAGCAGCGTATTTTCCATGGAGCCGGAGGGGATGTAGAAGTTCTGCCCGAGAAAGGTGTAAATGAAAAGGATCACGACCGCGAAAGAGCAGAGACTGGCCACAAATTCAAAAGGCGTTTCCGCCACGGCGTTCTGGGCGGCGTCATCAGGCTGCGCATCGGTCGTCTTCATTTAGCGCACCAGGTGCAGTGTCCGCGACCAGCGGGTTTCTGTGAAGAAGTGCAGCGCGACGTGGCCCATCCAGGCGACGGCATTGTCGATTCCGGTCTTTTGATATTGTTCATCGGGCGTAATGAACGACCAGTAGTTGAAGAGTGGACGGCCGATGATGTTTTGTCTGGGCACAAAACCCCAGTAGCGCGAGTCAAGGCTGCCGTGACGATGGTCGCCCATCATGAAGTAGTGACCGGGAGGGACGACGAGATCTCCGTTCTGGACGCTCTTGGGAAAGTCGACCATGGACCAAGAATTAGGAACCTGAGGCATGGTAGGAGGCTGGACAGAAGGAAATTCGTCAAGAAACTGCTGATCGCCGGGGTTATCGAGATTGGGAGAGTTGTCCCCATCCTTGGGAAAATCTTGAGCAACATCGTTGATGTATACCACGCCATCGCGTAGATGGATACGGTCGCCAGGGACACCGATCAGGCGCTTGACCAGGATCAGGTATTGCGGGTTACCCTCCGCATCAGGGTCAGTCACGGGCTTGATGAAAACAGTAATATCGCCGCGTTTTGGCTCACGGTAGTGAACCAGTGGCATCCATTTTGTGGGCGGTGCGAGTGTGATGCGATCCACCAGCAAGTGGTCGCCCACCAGCAGCGTCTTCTCCATGGAGCCGGAGGGAATGACGAAGTTCTGTCCCAGAAAAGTGAGGATGAAGAGGCCAATAACCAGCACGGAACAAATGCTCGCGATGGCCTCGGGGAGCGTCTCTTCCACGCGCTCTTCAGCGGGCACGGCAACGGGCTGCGTCTTGTTACTCGGCGATTTTTTCTTTGTCATCCAATGCTCATTATCAGTGATGAGTGGTTCTTGTTTTTGTTCCCTGTTCCTTGTTTCAATGCACTACGCGAAAGATGCGCTTCCAGCGGGCAAAGCCGGAGAGCCGGGCCGTGAGCTGCCTGTCGTGTCCGAGTCTATCATCCTCAGCCCGCAGCATTGATTGCAGCGGAGCCGGTTGCACATCGGTGGTTGAGGGCCGGGTGAGCGAGAAGTAGATCACCAGCGGTCGAGCCACAATCTGCTGGCGCGTGACAAAGCCCCAGAAGCGGGAATCCTTGCTGTAATTGCGATTGTCGCCGAGCACAAAATACTCATTCACCGGCACGACCAGTTGGCCGTTTTGCGTGAGTTTCTGCATCTGTTCCCACCAATCGGGTTCCACGTTTGGATCGGTGCGGTGCGTTGTGGGAAACTCATCATGGAATGAATCACGAGCGACCGGTTCAAAGGCAGCATAAGGCTCGTTGAGGGCAACGCCGTTTACAGTGACACGGCCATCAACTACGCGCAAACGGTCACCAGGAATGCCTACCACGCGCTTAACAACATAGGGGTGCCGGGGGTGGTGGAAGATAACGATGTCACCACGGGCTACATCTCGATAGGGCATGAACCACCGGGTGAAGCGATCAGCCGGAGCAAAGACCTGTTTATTGACCAGCAGAAAATCGCCTACCAGCAGAGTGCGCTCCATGCTCTCCGAGGGAATGAGATACGGCTGCATCAAAAAAGTGTTGAGAAACAGCGCCACTACCAGCAGCAAAAGCACCCGAGCGAGGGCCTCCGGGACTGTGGGCAAATGACGCCGCACCTGCTCAAACCAGAGCGAAAGCGAGGCAAAACGTGAGGTCGGGTCGCTCATTAGCCTGCGGGTTCCTCCTCACCGGCAACTAGCTGGGCAGCGGCCTTTTTTTCGGCAGTCTTCAAGCGTTCCAGTGCGCGCCGGGCCGCATCCTGCTCGGCATTTTTCTTGGTGCTTCCCATGCCGCGAGCCAATTGCTTTCCCGGCACTCCATCGGCGGGTTTGAGTCTGACCTCTACCAAAAATTTCTTGCGGTGGTCTGGACCGCTTTCGCTCTTGACCCGGTAGACCGGCGACCCGGAATGCGTCGCCTGCAAGTATTCCTGCAAAGCCGATTTGAAGTTGCCCAACGCCGCTCCGGCACGCAACTGTTCGGCCAACTGCTCGGCAGCCTCGCCCATCACCCAGCGACGGACGAATACTTTGACCGGCTCCAGGCCGCCATCCAGCAAGAGCGCTCCCAGCACGGCCTCCATGGAATTGGAGAGCACGGTGGCCTTGCGCCTGAGGCCGCTTTTGTCTTCGCCTCGGCTGAGGCGAAGGTGGCTACCCAATCCGATAGCCGCAGCCACTTCAGCCATGTGCTGACGACTGACCAACTGGGAGCGGACGCGGGTCAACTCGCCTTCGTGCCATTCCGGATGAAGCAGAAAGAGGGCTTCAGCCACCACCAGCCCCAGCACGGCGTCGCCGAGAAACTCCAGGCGCTCATTGTCGCCGGTTGCGCCAGCCTCGGCCTGAAGGCTCTCCAGAAGCTGCTCTGTTGCCGCCCGCTCGTTGGCTAGCGAGCGATGAGTCAACGCGCAGACCAACAAGTCGGGGCTGGCAAAGCCATGCCCGAGTGCGACTTCCAATTCGGCTAGAACGGCTTCCACATGCGCCTCAACGTGATGCACTGACAGGTTTCCAGAAGCTCAAAAGTGGCCGGAAACTGCGGCCCAAAAGAAGCCCCATATCCCATTATTAGACGAATTGCGCTGTTCAATTGTCAGAGAATGGTATTATTGGGGTTTTTCACTCCCGTTGGGCCAGGCGGATTCGGGCTTTTCGCTTCCGTTTGGCCATGCAGATTCGGGTTTATCGGTCGCGGGACTGGCTGTCTGGGGCTTGGCTGGCGCGGCGTCTGGGGTGGCGTCATCAGCATCCTCATCGCAACTGTGCCCTTTGACGGCGTAGGCTGTCTTCGCTCCCCTCTCGGCGGCGAGGCGGGTATCCTGCTGCCCGTCGCGCAACTTCAACGCCTCCAGGTATTCGGTAAGTGCCTGATCGCGCTTGCAGTCCAGGTCCAACATCCGGCCCAGATAGATGTGCGACCAGGAGAGCAGGCGCGGGTCTTTGCTGGCTGCCAGCGTTTTCTGAAATCCGCCCATAGCCTGATCGGGATGGCCCGTGAGGATGGCTGCTCGGGCCAAAATGAACTCGGCGCGAGAGTTATCGGCCGCAGTTTCGAGGGAATCCGAGTGCGCGGTCAGCGTCTTGTTGGCGATGGCGCTGGCTGTAGCCACATCGCCCGCCGCGAGCTTTGCCTCGGCCAGGTCAAGGCCGGTTAATTTGCGCGGTTTACTACGCATGAGCACGTCGCTGTCGGCTTCCTTATCAAATTCAATATTTCGGGCGCGATGCACCTGCTGGTCAACGTCCATGCTGTAGACCATTTCGCCAATGGTGTCACGTAGGCCGACGGGGTCCTTTTCAAACTCGGTCAACTGCTCATAGAAATACTGGGTGAGCACGAATCCCTGATTCATGTCGTGGTGCATGGCGACAACGCGCGCGGCTTCAACCTTGGCAAGGTAGGCAAGGCGCTCACGCTCATAGCGGGGCAAATCCGAACGGCCGATGCCAGCGGGAATCTTGTAGACGGGAATGCCGGTGTCCAGTGTACGCGCCTCGATTGCCTTGATAAGGCACTCGATTGTGAGCGGCACGGAGTCGGAGCGTAAGCGGAACTCGAGGGGCGCGTCGCGGACTTCTTTGAGGATGGGCTGCATGCGGTCGATAGCGGTGGCGCGCGCATAGAGCAGCGGTTCAATCACGTAATGCAGGTAGATATGGCGCACGTCGGTCATGCGGATGGTGCCGTCAACAGGAGAAACCACCACCACGTAATCCGCGCCATAAACTCGGGCATTGACCGCGCTGGGAGAGAGCATGGGTTCGCTAACCACAATGAACCGGCGGCCGTCGTAGGTAGAGGCCGGCATTTTGAGATAAAGATTGGTTGAGACAATCATTTTGGAGAGAGAGTCGTGGATGCGGTCGGCCTCTGCGTCGTATGTGCGATGAACCGCTAGCCAAATGCCATGCAGGTCCACGGCAGCGGCAAAGTCGCGCAGCAGGGGAGCAATCTCGACCACCTGGGTTGCGTCGGGAGGCATGAGCGTGAGTTCAACCGATGTTTCCAGCTCCGGGGGAGGGGTTAGATACAAGGCCAAAGAGATGTATTGCGCAATATCGCGCTCTGATCCCGTCATGCGATGCTGGGCAATATAGAGACAGATTTTGTCGCGCTTGTTGCGCGCGTCCTCGCTTTTCAGGAGCGCCTGATTCATCTCCTCGCGGACTCGCACTCGAACCGGTGCGCTCTGCTCCAGTCCCTCGTTGTAGCCGCAGGCATTGAGCGCCGCAGCCATGATGAAGAGTGGCTCAGAGCTGGTCAGAGAGATGGTGGGACCAGCGGGATCTACCAGCGAAGGCGCTTTTTCCTGCGCAAAGCCCTGCGAGGACGAGGAGCTGCTGGAGGAGGAGCTGCTGCTTGAGGATTGAGCGCCGCCCACAAAAGGGAGAAGGCACGCCACGAGGCAAAATACAGCGGCCGGATATACGGCGGAAGACGGAAATGCTCTGAGCGTCATAAGTAACCCTATCTAATTCTAGACGCACTAGCAGGGTCAAACGATAGCGAGGTCAAAGCAGGGAGCCAGGTACACCTTACAGGGTAGCCGCAAGCAACGAATATCGGCCTGCATGGCTGGTTTCGTATAGCGCGAGCAGGCGCTGGCGCATTAGGTAGTAGGCCGAAGAGGCCTCTTGAGCTTGCAGGGGAAGGGTAACCTGAAAACGCCGCAGCAGCCCGATGGGAATCAGGCCGAGTTCCACACGGCGGACGGCGCGGTAGAGAGTTGCGGCATCCATTCTCATTCGTTCGGTTACGATTACGGCTTCTGTGAAATTCCAGCGCTGCGCATAGGCGGCAAGGGCCATCATGATCTCAGCGTTCTGGCGCATTTTTTTGAGGCCTTCGTAGCCGCCGAGAGAATCCCAAATTTCGTTGGGCTCTAGATCGACCTGTCCACGGCGCGGAGTCAGGTAATCGACTGCTACCGCAGACAGCCCCACCATATTCAGGCGGTAAATCCTGTCCACAAGATTCTTCCAATCCATTTGCGCCATCTTGCGGGAGGATCGCCGGTCAGCGATTACCCACACTGCGAGACCGCAGAGCAAAGCCCCGAAAACGACTTGGGAGAACGCAAAGGTCATCGCGAGAATGTTACCTGTGTGCGCTCATCGTGTCAAGATCTTTATTTATACGCATGTGCAAATCCTCAATATAAGCACGCAACTCCGGCGAGATCGGCTGACGGGCTGGCTCTTCCAGCCAGAACTGAACCATCCAATAGCCAAGAGCCACCAGATAAGCGAACATTCTCAGATATTCCAGCTCTCTAAAGTAAAGATCAGCACCAAAGTAACTGTGCAGCCCATCGACCAGGATCGCCACTACGGCCCAGGCCGTCCATCCATTTCCAAGCGCCATTACATGGTTGCGCCAGCCCAGCCCCAGGCTCCTGGAAGTTCGCGTCACCACGGCGATCAACTCGCAGACCACAAGACTCGTGAAAAGGTTTCCCCGCACCTCTAGGCGACCCAGCAAAGTGGCGGCGGGGGGTGTGACAAGCCAAGGAAGCGCGGCGGCCAACAGAATGCCCGCCGCGCTCCAAAGTATGAATTGTTTTTTGGCATCCCGGACCCAGCTTCCGGTGGGCCGCATCACGATGCGCGCGATCTCCCAGATCACTCCAAGTTGCAGAAGAAAATCGAATAGGACGGAATACCAATAGGCCTGAAAATACCAGATTCCTGAACCAAGTTTATAAATCAAATACAGGAGTATGGCCTGAGCCACATAATAGCCCATAAGTGACGTGAAGACAGGGAACTCCCTATACCTGCGCCGATAGGTGAGGATAGCGAATAAAGCTGCATTGCCGAGAAATCCAGCTATCCACAATGCAAAATCCAGCGCCGACAGGTTCATTTCACCTCGCCGCTTCTATTCTCTCCGGTTTCGGCGGCCAGGTACAGTGAGAAAAACAGAAACTAAGCGTTGAGGGTCAGCTTCGGATTCGGAGGCTGAGGGTTGGTACTACCTGGAGCTGACAG
>CAYPYJ010000058.1:0-2619 GCA_964414945.1 uncultured Occallatibacter sp. | reverse complement strand
GGAGCTGACAGCGAGCTGAGGGTCAGCTTCGGATTCGGAGGCTGAGGGTTGGTACTACCTGGAGCTGACAGCGAGCTGAGGGTCAGCTTCGGATTCGGAGGCTGAGGGTTGGTACTACCTGGAGCTGACAGCGAGCTGATGGCCAGCTTCGGATTCGGAGGCTGAGGGTTGGTACTGCCCGGAGCGTACAGCAAGTTGATGGTCAGTTTCGGATTCAGGCTTTGAGACATTCCGCCAGTCGGCGCGGCCAGTGCGAGAGAAGCAACAGACGCGAGCAGGGTGGCGGTTAAAACAATACGCAAGGACTTTTCCATGTAGTTCTCCTTTTTCTGGCGCAATGGCGCGCAAGATGAGAGTAGGCCCATTTTTCGCTTTCATGGTAGTGGAAAATTCAAGGCAAGATCAATTGTGTGTGCCAAACAACGCTGAAAATAGCCCCTAAATAAATGGGTGTATTTTGATGTAACTTTAGCAAAACAAGTAGGATGCTATGCAAATTAAAAGCCCTGCCTAGGCAGGGCCAAGCAGGGCTGAAAGTTTTTTCTACTCCCTATCCCCGAACTGAGACACCGGAGAAGGAGAGCACCGCCAAGCCGTTAATGGGCTGCCCGAAGCGGCGAGCCGGTTCAAAGCGGCTCCACAACAGCAGGTTCTCCACCTGCGTGCGCGTGGTCTCGTCGACAGGGCCGGAGACGATGCGATAGTCATAAACCTGCCCCGCTCCGTTGATGTACGCCTCAACAGTCACTGGCCCGGAGACAGCGCCAATGGGGTTTTCGCCCACCACGCTAGAAAGATACAAAAATCGTGGTGCAGTAACATTTCCCAGGGGCTCATCTGGTGTGGCCTGCGCGCTCTCCGGCTGAGCGAAGGCACCGATCAGAACGACCACCGTTCCTAGCAGTAGCACGGCGGAAACAAGCCCGGCGGAGGCGTGCAACAGGAAGGGCGCCACGGTATTTCTCCAGGCCAAATTCAAGCCGTGAAAAGGACTCTGGCGGCGGCGGACCCGCTCGTGGCTGATGGCCACGCGAATGCGAAGCGGCAGCTCGTCCGGCACCGGCACCGGAGCCAGCAAGGTCAACGCCGACTGTGTCCGCTGCAGAGAGTCCCACTCGGCGGCACACTCCGGGCAGCCCTCTAGGTGGGCGTGGACGGCTTGCATCTCGCGTCCGCTCAGAAGGCCGTCCAGATACTCGGTAAACTTTATTTGCATCGCATTGCAGCCGTTCATCGCGCCTCCTCTCTCAGCGGCATTTCGAATGCCTTGCTCGCCGGAGAACTGGCGGATTGAACCGGAGCCATCAAGATCGCCTTTAAGGCAGCGCGTCCACGCACCAGCCTCGATTTGACCGTTCCCAGATTCACGCCTTGCATCTCCGCCACTTCCTCGTAAACGAAACCCTCAATGTCGCGCAGAATGAGTGTTGTGCGATATGGCTCCGGCACCTGACTCAAGGCTGCTTCAACACGTTGCTTAGTCTCTCCGTGCAGCATCGTCTCGTAGGGCGACTCGGCTTGGTCTACCAACGTATCCTTAAGTAGCATCGGCTGCCCAGAATCGCTGTCGACCATCTCCTGCTCGATGGGAATTTCCGGTTGCCTATGCCGCATCCACCAGCGCCTCTGGTTAGAGGCCTCATGCAGGGCAATCCGGTAAATCCATGTTCTCAGGGAAGACTCTCCATGAAAGCTGCCCACTCCCCGGAAGACCTTGACGAATACTTCCTGGGTCAGGTCGGCGGCATCAGCACGGTCAACCACGGCGCGCGCTAGCAGCGAATAGATAGGTTGCTGGTAGCACGCAATCAGCCACGCGAATGCTTCCTCGGAACCGGCCTGAAGCTCAGCGATCAGAGCCGCTTCTTCGGAATGAAACGTTAGCGTGCTGGCAAAATTGCCCATGGTGAGGTCCGCCTGCATATCAGAGTACTCCCACCTTGCCGCAACAGAAACAAAATTAGCATCCGCCAAGTCTGTACCGAAATAAAACCCGGATTCCTGTTTGCGGCCACTCGCTCCAACGGCTGAAAAAGCGCCGCCGGAAATCCAATGCTGCCTGAAGTGCGCGGGAGACGGACACCAGTTTCTAAACCGAGTGTCCCACGCCCTCTATTGTCTTAGACACCGGATACCCCGGAAGTGTTCCCGGTCACGGATGTAAGCAGAGTTCCGTCCCCCGATTTCCCCTCCACTTATACAGCCAAAACGATCCTGCGGCCCTTTTCGGCTCGATTCCAGGCCGCCGCCACGTCCGCTAGAGGAACAGGCTCGACCGCAATCCGCAGAGACCTGCTCGCAGCGAGCGAAAACAGGGTTGGGACCGCGGCAAGAATGCGGTCCAGCGATGCCGAGCCAAATCCGCTACCCGACAAGGTCAAGTCGACGCTACGCAGGGTCGCTCCAGACAAGTTGATTGTCTTGCCCGCGCTCTCGCCCACTTCAACTAATCGCGTCTGATGCGTCGATCTAGCGCGAAAACCCTTGGAGAGCGCCTCTAGCAGCAACTCAGTCGGCCGCCCCCAAAGATAGTCGATGACCACATCGATCCCTGAGCGGCTCTCGGCTTCGAAGGCATCGCGGACCACATCCTCCGGTTGGCCCAGCGGAATGATGGCG
>CAYPYJ010000057.1:0-23582 GCA_964414945.1 uncultured Occallatibacter sp. | reverse complement strand
TCAGAACTCCGACCCAGGTCGCGCCTACTCAGAGCCGGCTCAGAGCATAGGAGGAGCAAGGAAAAGATAAAAATGACCTGTGCATTCGTGATTCTACTATGGTGGACGCGACATGGTCTGAGATTTTGGCGCGCGATTGATTTTGAACGAAGAGTGGGAAAAACGACAGGGGATATGTTCCAGATTGAGCATTTTCGCTGATTTTGATTTGCCAGCATCCTGCGATTCCGTCTTTGTGCGATTCCAGGAAATGCTGTGGCTGGACAGGGCGTTCCTCATCCGATAAAGTTAGCCTCAGCTATATTGATTGATTTGCATAGCGGTAAAAGGAGCCGTCGTCGTGGCATATATTTTGCTGTTTTTAAGTGCGGTCGGAATTCTGACTTCCACGATTTTTACCTTGATGGCCTTTGTTGCTACTTGGAAATTTCTCGCAGCCAGAGGTCGTAGAAGATGGCAGACCCGCGACTTTACGCCTGCAGTGAGTATTCTCAAGCCGATTCACGGCTCTCCGGCATATCTGGAGGAGTGCCTGGAGGATTATTTCAAGCTGGATTATCCAGAGTACGAGTTGATTTTTTGCGCGCGCAAAGCCGAGGATGCGGGCCTAGCTGTAGCACGCAAACTAGCTCACCGCTATCCGAAGATTCCGGTAACGATTCTCAACTCAGGCGAGCCGCCTTGGGTGAACGCCCGCTGCTATTCGATGCACTTGATGGCGGAGGCTGCAAAGCATGATTTGCTTGTGGCAACTGATGCAGACATACCCGTGGGGCCGGAGTATCTGCGGGAGATGGTCGCGCCGTTTCAAGATTCGAACGTGGGCGCGGCATTCAGCCTCTATCGCGGAATTCCCATTGACGGCGGCTTCGGGGAGAGGCTGGAAGCGCTGGGAATGTCTGTAGAGATGACCAGTGGCGTGCTGGTGGCGGAGATGATGGAAGGCGTGCGCTTCACGCTGGGGCCTTCGTCGGCGGTGCGTAAATCGACGCTCCAACGCATTGGCGGATTTGCGCGGCTAGGCAGCTACGCGGCAGATGACTATATGCTGGGTAATCTGGTTGCCGAGGCTGGAGAAACGGTGGCGATTACTGATGTTGTTGTCGAACACCTGATTCTGCGCTCGGGATTTTGGAAGTCGATTGAGCACCAGTTGAGTTGGATGCGGAGCACGCGGTTTTCTAGGCCGATGGGTCATTTGGGCACGGTGCTGTCTTTCTCTGTTCCATTTGGTTTGCTGGGGATGATAAGCGGTTTGCTACTGGGTCGACCGTTACTTGGCGTTTCGCTTTTTGGTTTCACGGTGCTTCTAAAAATGGTGCATTCGATAGCTATTGGAGGCAGGGTTGTGAATAGCCGTGAATCGGTGCGGCTGAGCTTGCTGTATCCCTTGCGAGATCTGATTGGGTTTTTGCTCTGGGTGGCGAGCTATGGCAGCAACAAGCTGCATTGGCATGGGCGGATCTTCGAGCTGGAACCGGGTGGGACTATGCGACTGCCCCGCGAAGGTAAAAAATATGGCCTGGCACGATAGGATTCAGCTGCCTACGATTTCAGAAGCAACTTTCAGCGCGGCTGCGGCAACCTGATCCATGTTGTAGTAGCGGTACTGCGCGAGGCGTCCGACAAAAACCACGTTGGACTCGCTTGCTGCCAGTTGCTGGTAACGCTGATAGAGTTCTTGATTGACCGGACGCGGCACCGGATAATATGGCTCGCCTTCGTCGGTGGGAAACTCTTTCACAATCGATGTGCCGGTGTGCTGCTGACCGGTGATGTGCTTGAATTCGGTGATGCGCGTGTAGTCAAAGTCATTGGGATAGTTAACGGTTCCCACGGGCTGGAAGCGCTCGACGCCCGGAAGATGTTCATGCTCGAAGCGAATGGAGCGGTAAGGCAGCTTGCCCAGCCGGTAGCCGAAGTACTCGTCGATGCGGCCGGTGAAGACGGTGAGGCGGGCGCTGGTGTGTTCGCGAACAGTCGCGAACTCCACTCCGGTTTCGACGCGAATATTAGGATGCGCGAGAAGGCGTTCGAAGAGCGGCGTGTAACCGGCGATGGGCATGGCCTGGTGTTTGTCTGTGAAGTAGCGGTCGTCGCGATTGGTGCGCGTGGGAATGCGGGCCAGCACGCTGGAACTGAGTTCGCTTAGCTCAAGATTCCACTGCTTGCGGGTATAGCCGCGAAAGATTTTGTCGCAGAGTTCACGGCCCACAGCATTCATCACAACGTCTTCGCTGGTGAGCACGGGGCTGCGCTGCTCGCGCACCGAGGCTAGGAAGCGCTCTATGCCCGCCTCATCGAGATTCAGGTTGTAGAGCTGGTTGATGGTGTCTTGATTGATGGGCAGCGGATAGAGTCGTCCGTCGAGCGATACTTTAACGCGATGTTCGTAGGGTCGCCAGTCAGTGAAGCGCGAGAGGTACTCGAATACTGCGTCGGAGTTTGTGTGAAAGAGATGCGGGCCGTAGCGATGTACCAGCACGCCGTGCGTGTCGGGGTGATCATAGGCATTGCCGGCGATGTGGTCTCGGCGGTCGATGACGAGAACCGAACGGCCGGCTGAGGCCAGCCGCTCGGCGATCACTGCACCGGCAAAACCGGCTCCGACTACCAAAGCATCTAAGGTCATGATTGCGCGCTCAATGTGCATCCTAATGAACCTGCACGGTCGAGAGTATTGGTTTCCCACCCTTTCGACAAAAAGCGTCGAAAGGATGGGGCACCCAGAACTCAAGCCAAACTGGATTCGAGGTATCTCAGGTCCCAAAAGCGGGACTTAGGCCACCCAAAGTCTGGTTATTTACTACCTGTTGTTTCCGGAAGCGGTCGGTCGGTCCACAGCATTTTGTCGGCGAGGGCTTGAACGAAGATAAGCCTTCCGGCTAGCAGTTGCTCGGCTTTGTAGCGATCGTTGTAGTTGTCGCTATCGGCAAAGAGCCACTTGCGCTCGCCGGTTCCCCAGGATTTCAAAAGCTGTTCGTCGGTGATGAAAATATTTGGCGAATCGGGATAGCAGGAGCCCCACAACAGCGTTGAACCCTCGCCATGCTGTCCGCAACGCGAGAGCACGAGCAGCGTTGGCTTGCCTTGGAAAAATTTGTGCGTATAAAAAACTACGGAGGATGCAAATGTTTGGTCGCCGTAGATGATGAAGGTGTCGTTGGGCGTTCCTTTTGCCATGATGGTGTCTGCCATTTGCTTGGAGCCGAGCATGGGATCAAAGCGCGCAAAAGCTATGTGCGCTGCGATGAGGAAGACTGCCGATGTGAGGGCAACGCTGACCGTAGAGGCGATGTGCTTGCCTTTGAGGCGCAACAGCAAACCTGCTAGCGGACCAACTAAGAGAGCCGTGGCGGCTAATGCGGCAGGCAGTCGCAGAGCGGCAAAAGAGGCTGCGGTGAGGTCGAAGAAGTGGGACATGGAGAGTTCATAGTTACCCACGCCGCGATGCGCCAGTACCGTGCCGATGTCGGCGACAAAGGGCAACTGGCGCGACTCCCACAAGCCCCAGCCCAGGACGGCGGCTGAAAGCGCTCCGACGACTGCGAAGAGGGCTTGCGTGCTGGTAAGCCATGCCGTCGAGAGCAGCGATTTGCTTTCCTCAATGCCCGCTACGACGGCGGCGATGAGAATAAACAGCGGCGCCCATACCGGGAAGGTGTAGTACTCCTGATTGCTGGAGACGCAGAAGAAGATCAGTGTCCAGGCGGTATAGAGGCTGAGCAGCCAGACTGTATTCGCGCCGAAGCTGAGCAGCGAATCGTAGCCGGTCGCGTTCGGGCTGGGTTTGTCGCTGAGATACTGGCGCCAATGGCGGCGCGTCTTCCAGGCGACGGCAATCAGAGCGGGCAGAAAGAGGCTCCAGGGAAATAGCCAGACAAAGTGCAGTAGCCAGTAGGCAGCGAAGGGCAGCTTGCTGTAGTCGTGCGGGTAGCGCAGGCTGAAAAAGCGCAGATAGTGCTCGTTGACGAAGTAGAAGTAGAAGAAGCCGTGGACATTGCCGAAGGAGGGATGGTTGCCGATGGGGTGGCCCTGATCGGGATTGGCGAGGCCGCAGAGGATGTGCCAGGGCGCGGCGATGGCCAGAAAGAGCAGCGTGCCGGTGACTGGCTTCAGCTCCTTCCAGCGCCGCCAAAGGCCGGTCACAATCAGATAAGGTACGGCCGCGCCGATAAAAAACGTAGGCGCGATCAGGCCCTTGGTCAAAACGGCCAAGGCCAGCACGGCCCACATCCAGTAAAAACGCACCGCTTTGCCCTGCTCAAAGCCGGTGAGCAGGCAATAAAGGCCAATCAGCAGAAAGAGGCTCAGCTGCGCCTCTGGAATGACGAAGCGCGTGAACAGGAAGGGGCCGATGGAGGTGAGCACGCCCAGCCCGGCGTAGAACCCGGCGCGCGGACCCCAGCCGCGCCGCGCCCAACTCCATGCCAGCCAGGCCAGCCCCAGCATGGCCAGCGCGTTGGGAAGGTGGGTGGCAAAGGTGTTTTGGCCAAAGATGCGGTAGCTGACGGCGATGATCCAATAAGGCAGCGGCGGCTTCTCGATGTAGCGGATGCCGTTGATCTTGGCGGTAACCCAGTCGCCGCTCTCGGAGAAGTGCTGCGCGGCCTGGGCGTGAGAGGAATCCACGTCGTCCATCAGCGGTGGCGAGAAGAGGGAGCCAAACTGCACAGCGGCAAAGATGGCCGCGAAAAGTAGCCAGACAGCCAGTGTGGAAGGAGTGGACTGTGGGCGATTCTGAGTAGATAAGTCGTTCGTCATTGGAGAAAATACCGTCCGATTCAGGATACCAGTTGGGTTCCCAACCGGTACCTGCGGCCACCTGCGGTGGGGCCAAGCGCTCGCTGTTCGCTCACATGGGTTGCTCTACTTTCTCAACTTATCTGTTTGATGGGCAGAAGTGCGGAGGGGTACCCCCACCCGTATTCTGTAAATAAGATACTTATTTTCAATGATATACAGTATGGGTGGCGCTCCAAAATCGTCATTCTAAATGAGTTGTACGCAGAATCGTCTTATCAAAGAGGTTACGGGTGTTTTGCCTTCATTTTTGAGGTACTGGCGCCGTCAATCCGCATCTTGATGCATTGGTTTTGCCCACTCAAAGCTCGTGAAAAGACACGATGGAACTATTGTGCACCAGTGAGTGGTAATTATCTGCAACCACCTGGCACCTGCGGTGCGGCCAGCGGACTTCGGCTGGCGAGTCGAGGTTCGAGGTATCCCAGGTCCGAAAATCCGGACCTGGGGCACCCAGATTTTGGTTATTGACGATTTGGAACCTGCGCCACCCGCCGAGGGCTTGACAGGGGACCAAGGGACCAGGGGGCCAAGGGGCCAGGGGACAAGGAGGTGTGGTGGTTCATGAATTGATTATGCGCCGGAAGAGCGTAATTATCTGCAAGCCACCTGCGGTGGGGCCAACAGGCGCTTGCGCGCCTTGGGATTCGTGGTCTCCCACCCTTTCACAAAGAACGTGAAAGGATGGGGCACCCATCGATTGGGCGTATTCAAGGGTGCGCCACGCGCCAGTTTTTTCGCCTGATAACACCTTCAAGGGCTGGCCGTTTCGACTACGCTCGAGGCAGGGCTATTGGCTGGCGGATTGGATCGTTTCTCAGGTCTCAAAATCGAGACCTGGGCCACCCGCGAATTACGAAAATAAGATGAAAGTCCTGTCATTGGCGATATATCATTGTCAGCGATTGGAATTCGAGCAGCACACATGCTCTAGAATTCTTGAGGAGATACATGACTGCGAGCGAGAATCTCATTGAAAGTTCGACCCCAATGCGTATAGGTATGAAGCCTGAGAATAAAGCTCACCTTCCTGCATCGAACATTTTAATGGCAGCACAGAGGTTTATTGCAGACGCAGAAGCTCTGCAAGAAATTCTTGTAGTCGCAAAACCAGTCCTTATCGCAAAACAAGATGAACGCAAAGCGGAACTCGATGAACTCATGAGCCAGACTCAAAAGGCGAGTGATGCAGGGATTCGACCGGATCTTTTGGAGTTGAACAGAGCAGCGGGCTTGTTCTCAAAGCAACGGCGTGGTGGATTCCTGTTTCGCGGCCACCTCTTAGTTGCACTGGTATCACGTTTCGACACTTTTGCTTCAGAAGTTGCTCGTGAACTTCTCCGAGCATTTCCAGATCGTCTCGGAGAAAAATCAGTGTCGTTTTCCGATGCATCCAAATTTGGTTCCATCGAAGAACTAAAGAAGAAGATTATTGATGAGAAGATCGACGCTGAGATGCGTGACTCTCACATCAAACAACTCAAATTCTTATCGTCTCTTGCCAACGTTCCTCTTGGCACGGACGAGCCACAATTGCTCTCCAAATTCGTCGAGATAACCGAACGTAGAAACTGCCATATCCACGCAAATGGTCGGGTATCTCCGCAGTACCGCGAGGTTTGCGAACAAAACCATGTGTGTTTCGAAAAGACGCCATGTGATGGTGACAATTTAAACGTGACAGTTGATTATTTTGAAAAAGCGTGTCGTGTACTCGGGGAAATGGCCTTTAAGATTGCCCAGACTATAGTTCGAAAGACATTTGATAAGTCAATGGGGTTGGCCGACATATTTCTGGATGCCATTGGCATTGAGTTGCTTAATACTCATAGATGGACAGACGCTCTTATGGTTTATGATTTCGCAACTGCCCTTCGTGGCACTTCTGCGGGAGACGAATGTTTCAAAAAAAATAGCATAATTAATAAGGCTCAAGCACTAATTGGGCTAGGGAAATATGACGAGGCGATGAAGAAGATTGAATTAACCGACTGGAGCGCCTCTCATCCAAGGTACGTAATGGCCATCCATATTCTGAAATACGAATTCTCTGATGCGGCGAAATTGATACCTGTGGCAGAAATTAAAGAGGATATGTACCGGAAATGGCCTATTTTCCACGCCTTTCGGGAAACCGAGGAGTTTCGGGATGCATTCTCTTCACATTTCGGCCATGATTTTAACGCGGCGTCGTTCGGTGCGGTTTCCAAGGAAATAGCTGAAATGGAGATTGACGACCCTGCTTTAACCCCATGTCGCAATGTAGATTCTGAGGATGAGCACGGAGACCCCCAAAAAGATTGAAGGGGCGGGTGGTGCACCCGTGACGGGCGAATAATGCTGGGTGGCAGGGTGCCCCACCCTTGACCCGCCGATAATGTGAGGGTGCCCCGCTGTGGTGGCTGGGGAGGCGCTGCACAAGTTCTAATCGCTGAAACCAACACTTTCAGGGGCTAAAGCCTGAGTTTATTATGCGGACTTTTCGGCACGACTGAAGTCGTGCCCTGATACAAAGCGAGTCTGTGAAATGGATTCTGAGTTCGTAGAGACAAGAAAAAACCGAAATGCGAATGATTGAGGTTCGAGGTATCCCAGGTCCGAAAATCCGGATCTCCACCCCACGGACGAAGACCTGTCCGTGGGGACCCCGGACCTGGGCCACCCAAACTTTAGGGGGAGGGTCAGACCTTGAGAGCCACCCGCTAACGCCAACTGTGCCAGTGGCCGCTGCGGAGATTTGGCCTGGTCGTGTATCTTGAGCCCAGAGCAAATTTTTCGTCTTCGGAGCGCAGTCCGCCTCATGCCTACCTTTGCCGCCATCGATATTGGTTCCAACTCATGCAGGTTGAAGATCGCCAAGGTTGTGGCGCACCAGTTGAAGACAGTCGCGGAGGATCGCGAGGTGACGCGGCTGGGGACGAGCGTTTTTGAGACGGGGCTAGCTTCGCCGGAGGCGATGATGGCGACGTTGCAGGCGCTGAAGCGCTTTCAGCGAGAGGTGCAATTGCATGCGGCGGATCAGATTCGCGTGGTGGCCACTTCTGCAATGCGCGATGCACGCAACGGAGCGGCATTCCAGGCTTGGGTGAAGGCCGAGACCGGCTGGCAGATGGAGATTATCTCTGGCCTTGAAGAGGGCCGGCTGATTCATCTCGGCGTGATGGGAGCGGATGGGGACGGTAAGGGCGTTGATCCGGGCATGTTGGGGCGTGTGCTGCTGGTGGATTTGGGCGGCGGAAGCTGCGAGATTACTCTCTCCGAGCAAAAGCACATTAAAGAAACTATAAGCGTTCCATTGGGCGCGGTGAGGCTGACGCGCGAGTTTCTACCGAACGATCCGGCGTCGGAGGATGGGCTGGCGCGGATGCGGCAGTTGATTGGCCGCGAACTGCGTATAGCCCGCGAGAAGATTCATCCGGAGAAGCTCTCTTCGGTGATTGCCACCTCAGGCACAGCTGCGGCGCTGAGCGAGGCGGTTGCTTCGGCGGTCAGTGGCATCGACAAGGCGGGCAAGCAGCAGGGGAAATCTGCAAAGAACGTGGCCGGGAAACCGGGCAGCAAGATGGACGGCAAGGCACTGGCGTTTGCGCTGAAGCAGTCTCGCACTGCCGCACTGGGGGCAGGGATTACTCCAGCGAACGAAGTGCGGGGGCTGGCGGCGAAGCTGGCTAAGATGACGCTGGCCGAACGCGGGGGAGTGCAAGGGATCGGGCCACGGCGGGCGGAGATTATTGTGGCCGGCGCGATGGTTTATGCCGAGTTACTGGAGAGCTTCGGGCTGGAGGGATTTCGCTATTCGCTGCTGGGATTGCGCGACGGCATATTGGCGCAGATGCTGGCCGAACAGGATGCCCGCGCCACGGCTCACCGCGAGTTTGAGCACGAGCGCTGGGAGAGCGTGCTGGCCACGGCGCGGCGTTATGGGGTGGATATAAAGCAGGCCGAGCCGGTGCGCGCTCACGCTGTGCAGCTTTACCGCGAGCTTGCGGCGCTGCATCAGTTGCCACCGGAGTACGAAAGCTGGCTGGGAACTGCCGCCATGCTGCGTGACACCGGCAAGTTTATCAACCATCAGGGGCATCACAGGCACACGCAATACATTGTTTCCAGCTCTGAAATTTATGGCTACACGCCGCTGCAGCGGACGCTGGTCTCGGCCATTGCACGCTACCTGGGCAAGAGCCGTCCTCAGCCTGGAGACCGTGCTCTGCGGAATATTCCTGCTGGCGAACACGCACACGTAGATCGGGCTGTTGTGCTGCTAAGGCTGGCTGTTGCGCTGAACCAGGACCGCGCCAGCGATGTGCTGAGAGTGGCGGCGAAAGTCTATCCAAAGCGAGTTTATCTGGAAGTGGAGCCGGGGCGAACGGGAGCGGAACTGGAATTGTGGTCGCTGCGCAAAGAGGCCGACTACTTCCGCGAGGTTTTTGGGCGCGAACTTTTCTGCACGCTGGCATAGATGGCGCGAGCCGAACGCGGATCGATGAGCCACCGCAAAAGCGCCGGATGGCGGTCGAGATCGACGCGAGCGACTGAGCCTTTTCTCATGCGTATGGCCGCTGCGCCGTTGCCGGTGACGAGACGTCCGAGAAACTGGAAGACATTGGGATTGTGGCCCACAACCAGCACACCTTCATAGCCTGAGTAGTGCGCAAGCATCTTTTGGAAGGCGGCGAAATCTGCGTTGGGCGCGAGCGCCTGGCTGATTTCAACGCGAGAGTCGTAGCCCATTTCCGTGCCGACAAACTGCGCGGTTTGCAGGGCGCGCTTGAGCGGGCTGGAAACGATTACGTCTATCTGCACCTTGAGCGCACTCAGTGTTCGCGCCATCAGCATGCACTGCTCTTTGCCTTCTTTGATGAGAGCGCGTTTGTCGTCGAGAAGCGGATTGCCGCGCGACAATCCGGCATTGGCGTGGCGCATGAGATAGAGGTTCATTTAGACGGGTCTGGCGTTAAAGGGGGCTGCCAACTCCTTAGATTCTAGATATTAACACGAAGTTAATAACCCGGCTCTCAAATGGTATTTCGGTATCCCACCCATGCGTCAGAAAAAAGGCGCATGGATGGGGCACGGGACATCAAAGTTATTGGGAGATCAATACGTATTAAGTCGCGTTTCAGATTTCCAACAGTGATCGGGAAAGCGCGCAAAGCAATGATTATTCCAGTGGTCCGACGGCCAAGACGAAATACGATGCGGGTTCGGTCTTGCTGGCGTTGGTGATGCAGTGGTCGTCGCCAGCGATGGCCAAGCCCATGTCGCCGACCTTGAGCGTGTGTACAACGCCCGCAGTCATCAGTGTGACCGTGCCTTCGCGCACAAACCAAATCTCGGAGTGCTTGTGGTGCTCGACGGGCTCTGCGGGCGCGCCGGGCGCGAGAAACGTGACATGCGACTCCACCCGGAGATTATCTGGCAGCATTCCGAGCAGGAAGCGATGCGAGGTGCGCGTTGGCCTTTGCGCGCCGGAGGCCTCGCCCCAGACGTATTGCCCTGAGGCGAGTTTGGGTAGCGCCGCCGGAGTGGGCGTTGCGGATGCTGTTTGAGCTTTGGCGGCGGACGTAAGCGCTGGTGCGGCCAGCAGCATAGGAAGTAGTGCGGAAAAATCACGGCGATTCATAAAATCTCCATTCGTTGTGATTTGAATTTTATGCGTCGTGATGAAGGATAGGCAAACGCGCGGACTGGAGCGCAAGCCGCGTGCTCATCGAGCGGCAGCGGCTTTTTTGGCTGGCGGCTTGGCGGCGTTGGGCTTAGGGATAGCGTTCAGCTCCGCCTTGCCTTCGGCTAGCTGCATGAGAAACTCCTGGGCAGTGAAGGGTTTTGCGTCTTTGAAGACTTTGCTGGCGCGCAGGTAGCTGCCGTCGGGCTGTTGCAGGCGAGCCTTTACTGTGTCAGCCATGTAGGCGGGGAGAATCTCGTTGTGGAGGCGCGCGCGGGCTGCCGGGTCACGCACTGGGAAGACCACCTCGCAGCGCTCGAAGAGATTGCGCGGCATCCAGTCTGCTGAGCCAAGGTAGATTTCATCGTTGCCGCCGTTGGCAAAGTGGTAGATGCGCGAGTGCTCGAGGAAGCGGCCGACGATGGAGCGAACGCGAATTCTCTCCGACAATCCCTTGACGCCGGGGCGCAGAATCGAGAGGCCGCGAATGATCAGATCGATTTCGACGCCTGCCTGCGAAGCCGCATAAAGCGCCTCGATAACGCTGGGTTCGAGCAGCGCATTCATCTTGGCGACTATATGTGCGGGGCGTCCGGCCTGGGCGTGCTCTTGTTCGCGGCGGATAAGGCCGAGGAAGCTCTCGGCCATGGTCAGGGGCGCCACAAGAAGCGGGCGATAGTCGTCGATCTCAGCGTGGGCCGTCAGGTAGTTGAAGACCATGTGAACGCGCTCGGTCATCTGCGGATCGCAGGTGAGCAGGCTGATGTCTGTGTAGAAACGGGCAGTGACGGGGTTGTAGTTGCCGGTGCCCATGTGGCAGTAGCGGCGGGTGACGCCGTCTTCGTCGCGACGTACGAGCATAGCCAGCTTGCAATGCGTTTTGAGGCCGACGACGCCGTGAAAGACCTGAACGCCCGCGTCTTCCATGCTGCGCGCCCAGCGGATATTCGAGGCCTCGTCGAAGCGCGCCATCAGTTCGACAACCAGGGTGGTCTCTTTAGTTGTGGCGGCTTCGATCAGCGCCTGAAAGACCGGGGAGTCGTGGCTAGTGCGATAGAGCGTCTGCTTCATGCTGACGACGGCAGGGTCTTCGGCACCCTGTTGAATGAAATCGACGACCGGATCGTAAGAGTCGTAGGGGTGATGAAGGAGTACGTCGTGGTGGCGGAGCTCGTCGAAGATATTTGTGGATTTGCGGCTCAATTTTAATGGCTTGGGAGTGAACGCGGGAAACTTCAAATCGGGGCGACGCACGTCGGAGTAAAAGAAAAAAAGACGCGAAAGGTTCACCGGGCCATCGCCACGGAAGACTTGATCTTCGTCGAGCTCGAAGTTGACGCGCAGGCGTTCGACGATTTCAGGGTCTGCGCCGGTTTCGATTTCGAGGCGGACGGCGTCGCCTTTGCGGCGGTTGTGGAGCTCTACGCGGATGGTTTCGAGCAGCGAACGGGCCTCTTCTTCCTCGAAATAGAGATTGGAATTGCGGGTGACGCGGAAGGCTGCGCGGGCCAGCACTTCATAGCCGCGATACATTCCGGCCAGATTTTGCGTGATCAAATCCTGGAGCAGCAGGTAATCGTAGGAGCCGCGAGCCCCAGGCAGGCGGACGAAACGGGGCAGGGCGCGAGGCACGGTGACGACTCCGAGGACCTGCGGGCCTGAGCTGCGCCGCTTAAGCCTGAGCAGCAGGGCAAGGCAGAGGGCCATGTTTAGTACGCGCGGAAAAGGATGAGCCGGATCGATGCTAATGGGCGTCAGCAGCGGGTCAACTTCGCGCTGAAAGTACTCTTGGGCATAAGCGCGAGCTTCTGCGGTCAGCTCTTGCCACTCAAGCAGGCGAATGCCTTGCTTGCGCAACTCGGGCAACAGGTGGTCGTTCCAGCACTTGTATTGCGCGGCGACAAAACTGTGAATTTCTGCGGTGAGCACGGCGAGGGATTCGTCGGGACGGAGGCCGTCAAAGCCGGGCTCGCGGTATCCGTCTTCAATGCGCTGCAAGAGGCCGGCTTGGCGGATTTCGACGTATTCGTCGAGATTGCTGCCGGTGATCGAAAGGAACTTCACCCGCTCCAAAAGCGGGTTTGAGGGGTCTTCGGCCTCTTCAAGCACACGCCGGTTGAACTGCATCCAGGAGTAGTCCCTGCCATTGAAGAGCTTTTGTTTTGATGTGTTTCGCGCCATCAGATCCGTTCTTTTTGCCGTGATGGAAGTCTACAGCGTTTTGATGAAAAATGGAAAAATAGGGGGTCAGTGAACGAGTGAAGAAGTGAACCGGTGATGGGAGTCTGACTCCGGGCTCGAGGGCAACTGCTCCCTCCGGGAAAAGAAAAAGGCCTAAATTCGGGCTAAATTCCGGAGAACATTCGCAGGGGCTAAAGCCCACGTACATTTTGAGGCATTTGCGGCACGACTAAAGTCGTGCCCTGACGCTTTATGCAGATTGAAAGAGTTTTTCCGTATTGATAAATGGCGATGGCCCGGGCCGGAATGCATCTGCTCCCTCCAGGGAAAAGAAACGAGCAATCGAGAAGATGACTGGCGATTTTTGGTCTGCCGGACTAATATCTTTCTTGCGCCGGGCGCGGGGATTTTTGCGTTGACGAGAAATGGGGAGTGGGCAATGACGGCAAAGCTTTGGAGTCGCAGACAGGTGATGGAAAATGGCGTACGTGTAGCCGCGGGCACGGTGCTGGCCGGGCTGGTGGGCGGAAGAGCAAGCGGGCAGATGCCAAGGCCGCAGCCGTTGAAAGATGAGCGGCTGACATTTATCACGACGACGGACGCGAGTCCTTGGCAGGCGGGCGCGATGTTCAAGCCGAGCTTTGGCTGGGAGGTTTTGAATTTGAATCTCGACCCGGCGCGGACGGCAAAAGATGGCCGGCCAATGGAGGGATTCGGCGCATGTTTCAACGAACTTGGGTGGACCTCGCTAAAAGCGCTCGGCGACGAGGATCGGGAGAAGGTTCTGAGCGAACTTTTCGATCCAGCGGGTGGAGCGCGGCTGAGCTACTGCCGAATGCCGATTGGGGCGAACGACTTTGCCACTGGTGCTTACAGCTACGACGAGACGGATGGGGATTTCGAGCTGAAGGATTTTAGCATTGAACACGATCGGCAGACGCTGATTCCTTTTATCCAAGCTGCGCTGCGCCACCAGCCGAAGCTGCGGCTGTGGGCCTCGCCGTGGAGCCCGCCGAGTTGGATGAAGCGCAATCATTTTTATGCGGAGGCCAAGGCTTTTCCTGGTACGGGATTCAAAGAGAACGGAATTCGTGACGATCAGGTGGGTCACGAAGGCGAGGATTTTTTCATTCAGGAGCCGCGTTACTTTGAGGCGTACGCGTGCTATTTTGGCAGGTTCATCGACGCGTACCGGAAGGAAGGAATCCGGGTGGGCATGGTGATGCCTCAGAACGAATTCAACTCTGCGCAGAACTTTCCCAGCTGCACGTGGACGGCTGAAGGGCTGGCGCGATTCTTGCACTATCTGGGGCCGGAGATGCGGAAACGCGACGTGGATCTATTTTTTGGCACGCTGGAACGCGGCAATCCAAAGCTGCTGGCAACGGTGATGGGGGACCGGGAGGCGGCGCAGTTTATTAAAGGCGTGGGTATGCAGTGGGCGGGAAAGAATGCGCTGCCGGCGCTGCATCGCGAATATCCGCAACTGCCGATTTACCAATCGGAACAAGAATGCGGAGACGGCAGCAACGGATGGAGCTATACAAGTTATTGCTGGCAACTGATGAAACATTATTTTCGCAGCGGCGTTTGCGGCTATATGTACTGGAATATTTCGACGGAGATGACGGGTAAAAGCACGTGGGGATGGGCGCAGAATGCTTTGGTGAGTGTAGACACAGTGGCGAAGAGCTATCGCTATAACCACGACTATTATCTGCTGAAGCATCTGACGCACTTTGTGGATGTGGGCGCCCGGTGCCTGGAGACGAGCGGCACATGCGACGACGCGCTGGCGTTTGTGAATCCGGATGGAGGAATAGTGCTGCTGGTTCGCAACGAACGGACACACGCGCAGATGGTGGAGGTGCGGGCTGGGGACAGAGTGTTTGCCGTGGAGTTGCCGCCAGACTCGGTGGGAACGGTAGCTATCAAGATGGCTTGAGAATAGAGGGCCGGGCGGCTTCCTTATGGTCTTTTTACGGTGGAGAGGGCAGAATGAGTTATGTATATTCGACTGGACAAAGCACATCGAATTCTCCCGGTAGTTCTTGGCGTGGTTACGCTGGCTGGCGTTGGAGTGCTGCTGGTATGGGATGCTTTTCCGCGGCTCTTTTCTGCCAATGCTCATGACATTCTGGCTGCGTTTCCGCTGATGATGATTGCGCTGGCGTACCTGGTTTATCAAGCTGCGCACCGGCCTCCGGCGAAGGAAGTTTTCAAGGCGGTGCTGCTGGCTGTTGCATTTCTCTTTTGGGCCGCGAATCAATATTGGCCGAATCTGGCGCAGGCAACGCTGTTCAATGACATTGCAATTGGGCTGTTTGTGCTGGATGTTTTTCTGGTGATGATTGGATGGCCTGCGACATCGCCGGATGAGTCGTTTGGCGAGACTTGCGCGGGGTGTCCTTATAAGAAGTGACTTGATGCTACAGGAGAATGCTTGCCATAGCATTTTCGATTCTGACGTTTCCGTTGAAATGGACAGTTGTGCTATCCCACCCATTTCGCAAAAAGCGCGAAATGGATGGGGACCCAGACCTTATATCGGAGATAAGCCCGCGGAGGGAACATTTTTTTGTATTATGCGTAGTTATGGGAATGACTTCAAATTCTCCAGCGGCTACGGCTACGCTTGATGACCGTCTGCCGTCTCCTGTCGTCACCAGCCTTTTATCGGGCACGGCCATCATTGTCTATATAGCTCTGGTGCGCATGGTCCTTTACGGTGTGGCTGGGCCGCATTACGGATACTTTCGCGATGAGCTGTATTACCTGGCGTGCGGGGAGCATCCGGCGTGGGGATATGTGGATCAGCCGCAGCTGATTGGATGGGTGGCGTGGTTGTTGCAACACACAATTGGCACGTCGATTTGGGCGATGCGGCTGCTGCCGGCACTGGCAGGTGCCGCGACGATTGCGATGGCTGGGGTGCTGGCGCGCGAACTGGGAGGACGGCGGTGGGCGATTTTTCTGGCTACGCTGGCGGCATTACTTGCACCGGTTTCGCTTGTGATGTCGCACCTGTTTACGATGAATGCCTTCGACCCGCTGCTTTGGACGGTTATTGCTTGGCTAGTGGTATGCATTGCAAAGACGGGACGCGAGAAGCTTTGGCTGGCGGTGGGAGCGATTGCGGGCGTTGCCATTCTGAATAAGTATGGCGTGGTGTTTTGGCTCGCGGGATTAGTGATTGGCGTTTGCCTGACACCGTTGCGCAAGAGTTTACGCCACCGCTGGTTCTGGATGGGATGCGCGCTGGCAGCGGCGATGGCATTGCCTAACTTTATTTGGCAATGGCAGCATCAGTTTCCATTCCTTCAACTGATGCATAACATCAGGATGCATGGGCGCGACATCGCGCTGGGGCCGCTTCCGTTTTTGAAGGCTCAGGCAGAGATGCTGGGATATGTGGCCGCGCTGCTTGTGCCGTTTGCGTTGTTTTTCTTTTTTTCTAAACGGGGACAACTGGTGCGCGCGCTGGGATGGGCGTATGTCATTTTTCTTGTTGAGATGATGCTGATGCGCGGCAAGATGTATTACCTTGCGCCGGTCTATCCGATGATTTTTGCCGCTGGGGCGGTGTGGATGGAAGGCGCGACGGCACGCAAGATATGGATCTGGGCCAAGCCCGCGCTGGCCTTGGCGATTGCCGCGATGGGCATCTTTTCCTTGCCGATGGCGTTGCCGGTTTTGAGCGTTCCCGCATTCCTTGCCTACGAACACACGACAGGCATGGAGCCGCAGAAGTTTGAGCACCAGATGGAGGGAGTGCTGCCCCAGATTTATGCCGATATGTTTGGCTGGGAGCAGGTGGCACAGCAAGTGGCCGCCTATTATCAAATGCTTTCACCGGAAGAGAAGCGGAAGACGGCGATCTTTGCGAATAACTATGGAGATGCGGGTGCGATTGATTTTTTTGGGCCGAAGTATGGCCTGCCGAAAGCGATTGGGAATCATCAGAATTACTGGATATGGGGGCCGCGCGGATATACCGGCGAGAGCATCATTGTGCTGGGCGAGGGCCGCGAGCGGAATATGCAGACTAAATGCGCCAGCTATTCAATTATTGGCAATACAACGTACCCGCTTTCCCGGCCCGACGAATGGAAGCCTATCTATCACTGCCGCGGATTCAAGTGGAAGCTGGACGAGATATGGCCGCAGATGAAGCACTGGGATTAAAAAGCGCACATTCACAGAACACAAAACGCAGCCGGTCGCGTATGATGCAGATGAACCTTGAGCCTGCATTTTTCGTACGGTAAAGATATGGTTTGGAAAGAGTTAGCAGTTGCAGTGTGTCTGGCGATGAGTGCTTTGACAATTGCACTGCCACAAAGCGGCAAACCTGCAGCGATTCCCGCTGAGACGCCGAATGTGCGTTTGACGGGCAAACACAATGTGCCGTTGATTGCGGATGGATTGCGGCTCTCTGACTTTGCGGGCATGGAACCGCGAGCAGAGTTAAAGGACAAGCTGCTGAAGGTTGGCGGATTTATTCAGAATGCGCCGCACGACGGGCAGCCGGAGACGGAAAAAACCGAGGTCTGGATGGGGCGTACAAAGACGGCGTTGTACTTTGTCTTTGTTTGCCATGACCGTCATCCGAACCAGATTCGCGGACATTTGGCGCGGCGCGAAAATATTCTCACCGATGACAATGTTTCGGTACTTCTGGACCCTTTTCAGGATCATCGGAAAGGAGTTCAGTTTACGGTGAATCCGGCTGGAGTGCAGGCCGACGGGGCGTGGAGTGAGAGCAGCGGCACGGATTACAGCTACGACCAGGTTTGGGATTCGGATGGAGTGGTAACGCAGGGTGGGTGGATGGCGCTGGCAGCTATTCCTTTCCGCAGCCTGCGCTTTCGTCCCGGCAGTTCAGACTGGGGCGTGGTTTTTATACGCAACTTTCCGCGCAATAGCGAAACAGACAACTGGCCGCACATTTCGGCGCAAATCTCCGGCCTTCTGACACAGGAAGCGACACTGAGCGGGATTGAGGGCGTCACCGGCTCGCATAACTTCCAGATCAATCCTTATGTGCTGGGGCAGAACGAGCGTTCACTTGATGCGCTTGACCCGCTGAATCCGTTTTTCAGTTCGCGGCACTTTGAAGGCACGGGCGGCGGAGAGATCAAGGCAATTCTGAAAGACAGCATTATTCTGGATGCGACTTTTAACCCGGACTTCAGTAACATCGAATCTGACCAGCCGCAATTTACTGTCAATCAGAGATACCCGGTTTACTTTCCTGAACTGCGTCCATTTTTTCTTGAGAATGCCAATTACTTTGGCACACCAATCTCGCTGGTTTATACGCGCAGCATTGTGCGTCCGGAGTTTGGCGTGCGGATGACGGGAAAGATAGGCCACACGAATGTAGGCTTGTTTGTTGTGGATGATCGAAAGCCGGGGCAGACCGTGGCCGCGGGCGATCCTCTCTATAACAAGCACGCCAACTTCGCCGTAGGACGTGTTTCGCGAGACCTGGGGAAGGGGTCGAGCATTGGCGCCATTTATACCGGCGAAGAGTTTGGGCAGGGATGGAATCGAATAGGCGGCATCGATTTTACGGCGCGCATGAACAATAAATGGACGGCGTTTGGACAGATGGTGGAAAGCTCGACGAAGGGTAATGTGGATAGCGGAACGCCGCCGACCTATGCCGCCGGACCGGCAAGCTACTTTCAGTTGCAGCGCTCTGGACATGCCTTTAACATGAATTCGAATTTTCAGGATATCAGCGTCGGATTCCAAACCAATTTAGGTTTTATACAATCATCGAACTTTCGCAACGACCAGACGCACGCCACCTATCAGTGGTTTCCGAAGCATAGAACGCTGCAATGCTTTGGACTGGAAACCAACCAGAATATAGCCTTCGACCATCAAGGCAACCGCGTTTTTCATTACTCGTCCTTTGATCCGTTCATTTTTCTTCCGCGAAACTTTGTCATCTTTCCTATTGGCGGCCAGAACTCCGACACGCTGGGGCCGGGAGGTTACCCGACACTTTCTGGTTACAAAAACTTCACGGAGAACTTTGGCGGAGGCGGTGTGCGCGGCGCTCCCTGGCCGCAACTTAACTTTAATGTTGTCGTCTATCGCAGTGGCAATGTGAACTATCATCCGGCGGCAGGAAAAGAGCCTTCGCTAATGAACCAGGAGACGGCACAGGTGCTGTTTACGTTGCAGCCCATCCGTCAACTGACGGCGGACAACACGTATTTGCTAGATCGTGATCACGCGGTTGCAAACGGCGCGCTGGTTTTCGAGACCCAGACCTTCCGCACAAAAATCAACTATCAATTTACGCGTGCTATTTCTGCCCGCGTGATTGTGGAGTACGACTCGACGCTGGCTAATCCCGCAGAGACTTCACTGTTGCGTACCAAGCAGGTTGGCACGCAGGCGCTGTTCACGTGGCTTCCGCATCCGGGCACAGCAGTTTATGTGGGCTACAGCAACGATTTGCAAAATCTGGATAGATCGCTTTGCAATCGATTGCCGGGCGGGAGTTGCGACCCAAACAATACGGCGGCGCCACGGTCTTCGAATTTTTTGAACGACGGGCGACAGATTTTCGTCAAAGCATCTTATTTATTACGGTTTTAAGGAAGCACCGAGAGCGGATGACCCCAACGCAGGTGGCGCAGGAGGTTAGCTCTCTTTGCGATAGAGCATATCGCGGATGGTGCTCCTTCTGGCATCATTCATTTCACTCTCAGTTTTTCGGGCTTCAGCATCTAGGCGATCCTTGGCGGTGGGTTCGGTGGATTCCGGTTCGCTGCAGGATGGGCAGCGGTTGGCGAAGCCGGGTTTGTTGGGCAAAAGCTCGAACTCTTCGGAACAGACAACGCAGGTTTTGATCGGGAATGCCATACGACACTCATGATAAAACAGAATGTTCTTTCGGGACCGCGGGCTTGCCACATTTTGGAACGCATTGACTGGTGTGGCCCGGTGGGTTGAGAATAAGGACTGAAACAGTCCAAATAGCATCCGAGAAAGGAGCCATCTATATGGTTCAGGCATTTAAGACGACGCAAGACCGCTCGATTACCACTTTGCCGATCCTTGAATCAGACGAGGCTTTCGACGGCCTGGAGGAGATTTTCGAGCAAATTGCGGTGGGACTCTATAGCTTGGCTTCGATGCTTGTGGGCGAAGGCGAAGAGAGTATGCGGCTGGTGGAGGATGCGATCGCTTCGGCGAAGGTTTCTCCGTGCGCCAACCCTCTGGAGGCGCGTGCAAGCTGCCAGCGGACGCTGGGTATCGCGGCTCTTGCGATGCTGGCAGAGCGAGATGCGGCAAGCCTGACGCCGCCAGAAGGCCTGGCACCGGCTTCGGTTTGCATTGAAGAAGACGATCTGGCATCGGCGGGGATTTCAAACGAAGAGTTGGAAGAGATGATCTCCGGACAGGAGCGCGACCATGTGCGTGAGTGGCTGGCAAGCTTGCCGACGTGGATGCGCACGGTGTTTGTGCTGAGGTCAGTGGCTGGGTTCACTGCTGCCGAGACGACCAAGCTGTTGCAGAAGCACGGTGGGCCGAAGGCTGCGGGATGGAGTGCGGAAGTGGTTCGCGAGGTTTATCGCCAGGGGTTGTGCTCGCTGGCCTCGCAAGTGCTGAGAAACAGAGATTAGGTCTCTGACCGCATAATTTTGTCTGTTGAGTTCGTGGGATCCCAGGTCCCCAAAAGCGAGACCTGGGGTACCGATTCTGTTCTGATTGACATTTCCAATCAAGCGTTTGCGTCAGAGTTCGTCTTTCAGCCGCCTTTTTTCGTTACACTATAGATACGAGTTCCGCAGCCTGTCTTTCGCGTCCATTCAGGAGCGAAGATTTTTGGATGCGTTCATCGTTGAGAGCCGAACGACTTTGACTTTTTCAATTATTTCAAGCAACAACACGATAAGCCGTTTTGGCTGCATGCTGGCGCTGGGCCTGACGGGGCCATTTGCTGGAGTTTTGAATGCGCAAACGCCGCCTCCGCAAACGGTTACGGCGACAGGCAATGTCTTTCAGGGTAGCGTGGCGCAGGGCGAGGTTACGGCGCAGACTGTTTCTCTCACGCTGGACGACGCCATTCAGCGGGGATTGAAGGCCAATCTAGGCGTGATCTTGAGCGGTGCGCAAACAGCGGCGGCTCGGGGCCAACGGCTGAGCCAGTTGCAATCGCTGCTGCCCTCGGCGGATTTGAGTGCCCAGGAAAGCGTATTGCAGGTAGACCTGCCCGCGCAGGGGTTGCGCATTCCCGGCTTTCCCAAGATCATTGGCCCCTTTGGCTATACCGACTTGCGGGCCAAGCTGAACTGGTCGCTGATCGATGTGGCTTCGCTGCGCAATTATCTGGCTGCTCGGCACAACTTTACCGCAGCGCAGTTGTCTGCCAAGGACGCAAGGGAGATGGTGGTGCTGGTGGTGGGCAACGCCTATCTGCTGGTGCTGGCCGATGAGACCCGCGTGGCCAGCGTGAAAGCGCAGGTGGCTACGGCGAAGGTTTCGCTTGATCAGGCGTCTGCCAACCATACGGCTGGAACAGCGCCGCTGCTGGATGAGTTGCGCGCACGGGTGGATTATCAGTCTTTGCAACAACAGTTGATTGCGGCGCAAAACGCATTTGAAAAAGACAAGCTGGCATTGGCGCGCGTGATTGGACTGCCTTTGGCGCAGAGCTTCATGCTGGCCGATAAGGCGCCCTACGCGGCTTTTGATCAGATCGACGTGGAGCAGGCTATTGGTCAAGCTCATGCCAATCGCAAAGATCTGGCGGCAATGGTGGAACAAACCAAGGCTGCCGAGCAGCAGCGCAAGGCGGCCACTGCAGACCGGCTGCCGACACTGAATTTTGCAGGCGACTACGGCGACATTGGCCCAACTTTGGGGCATTCGAACGGCACCGGCAACGCCAGCGGCACATTGAGCGTTCCGTTGTTCAAGGAGTTCGCGTTGCGCGGCGAGGCTCAGCAGGCTCAGGCGCAACTTGAGACCGCGCAAGCCCAGTTGAGCGACAAGAATGCGCAAGTGGATGCCGATGTTCGTGACGCATTGCTGGATATTGCCTCGGCGCAAAAGATGGTCGAGGTGGCAAAATCGAGTGTTGAACTGGCGAATGAAGCATTGAGCGAAGCGCAACAGCGTTACGCCAATGGCGTCAGCGATAATCTTGCCGTGAGCCAGGCACAACAGTCCGTGGCTCAGGCCGACGATCAATATGTGAGCAGCCTTTACAGGCACAATGTTGCCAAGCTCAGCTTGGCTCGTGCATTGGGAGCGGGCGAAAACTACAAGAATTATCTGGGAGGTAAGTAGACGTGGCGGATAACAATCCAACACCGGCTCCAACCGGGCCTGACGATGAGATGGAGAACACGCAGCCGCAATCCCGCCGCAGAGTCATCATTGTTGCCGTGGTTGCAACACTGGCGCTGGTTGCTCTGGGAATTTGGTGGCACTCCACTTATTCCGAAGATACCGACGATGCGCAGGTCAACGGCCATTTGATTCAGGTGAGCTCGCGCATTGGCGGGCAAGTGGCCAAGGTTTACGTGGACGAGAATCAGGTGGTAAAGGCGGGCGACGTGATCGCCGAGCTTGACCCCGCTGACTATCAGGTGAGCGTGGAGAACGCTGCGGCGGCTTTGGCCAGTGCCCAGGCAAACGCCGCGGCAGCCGACGTGAATGTGCCGATTACCACTATCAACACTGGCAGCAATCTGAGTTCTGCCGACGCGAATTTGAGCGGCTCTCACGCCGCCGTGGAGCAGGCTCAACAGCAATTGGAATCCGCGCACGCCAGCGTGGCTCAAGCCAAGGCAGGCAACACCAAGGCGCAGGCTGATCTGGAGCGCTACAAGCCGCTGGTGGAAAAAGACGTGATCAGCAAGCAGCAATTTGACGCGGCCGTTGCCGCGGCAGACGCCGCCAAGGCGCAACTATCTGCTGCACGGCACTCCGAACAGGCTGCTGAAGAAGGCGTGAAAGTGGCGCGTGAGCGCGAGACGCAGGCTGTGGCCGGAGTGAAGTATGCCCAAACCGCTCCGCAGCAGGTGGCCGCGCAGAGCGCGCGCGCCAAGCAGGCGCTGGCGCAAGTGGCTCAGGCGCAGGCTCAGCTCGACATGGCTAAACTCAATTTGAGTTACACGAAGATCGTTGCACCTACAGCGGGGATCATCACGCGTAAAAGCGTCGAGATCAATCAGAATGTGGCCCCGGGGCAGAACCTGCTGCTGCTGGTTTCGCTGGAAGGTTTGTGGGTGACGGCAAACTTTAAGGAGACGCAGCTTCAGCACATGGCCGCCGGGCAGGCCGTCGAGATTGAAGTGGACGCGACCGGCAAGACTTATCAAGGCAAAGTAACACAGATTGGCGGCGCTACGGGTTCGGTGCTTTCGCTGTTTCCTCCAGAGAACGCGACGGGAAATTATGTGAAGGTGGTGCAGCGCGTTCCGGTGCGCATCGACTTTACCGATCTGGCAAAAGAAGATGCCAAACACGAGCTTAGACCGGGGCTGTCGGTTGAGCCTAAGGTGAAGGTGAAGTAAAGAAGCAGTCTTTGGCGTTCAGCCCCCGGCCTTGTAACAGGCTGGGGGCTTTTGTTTTGGGTTCTGATGGACGGGCCAATTGAGAGTTCAGTTATCCCTTACACGATCAACGAAAATGCTCTAGACTGAGGGCAGCCCCGCGATGAAAGATTCGAACAACGCTGCCATAGACTTTGCCCCGGTTCCGGTACTCCCCGGTCTTTTACCGGCACCAGAGCACCAAATTCCCTCGCTGCCAGAAGTTCATGCCAGCGTGCGGGTTTCACGCTCGCCGAATTTTTGGCGGCGGCTGATTGGATTTTTAGGGCCAGGATTCCTGATCTCGGTTGGCTACATGGACCCCGGCAACTGGGCCACAGACATTGCTGGTGGCTCGCGCTTCG
>CAYPYJ010000056.1:0-24791 GCA_964414945.1 uncultured Occallatibacter sp. | reverse complement strand
ATCGCCTCTAACCGGACTAAAAAATGGACAACAACCTCATTCCATTCAACTTACCTAAAAAAGTCCCCCAGGAATTTTTTCGTTTTGGGCTGTGAAACTGTGGAGATGCATCTAAATAATCTAAAATCATAAACATCCAAACAGACTCTCCACAGATTCACAGTTTCTAGGTTTTTGTGAAACTGTGAGCTGGGGGGGGGCACGCCTCGATTCTGTGATGTGGGCGGATTGCCTGTGTCTACCTAAAAACATCAGGTATCCCAGGTCTCGCTTTTGAGACCTGGGATACCATCAGTCTTTAAGCGCACGCTCAGTGCAATCCCGTAAGTATGAACCCGTGGGTCTCTGTTTCAGTCGTGGTGTTGATCTGATATTTACCGGCGATTGTCCCAGTCTGGTTGATGCAGGTGGCGGTTGTTGTGCTGTTGATGAACGTCGCCCCCGGATATTCAATTGAGACGATCGTGCCATCCGGCCTTCTGAGGAATCCGCGCTTGAGAGCATTCTTTTTGCCGCCGTAGCCGCCAACAATGAAACCGCCCTGGTTGATGTCATTCACAGTGGTTGGCGCGCCCCCAACGGTGAACAGTGTGACTGTCCCATTGGTGTCTCGTAGGAACGAAGAATAGGTGTAAGTGCTCGAGGCGTAGCTGCCGGCAATTTGGCCCGCATCGTTAATGTGTACCTGGACCGTTACTGTGCCAGCCGGCAAGCTGAAGAGTGTATAAGTGCCGCTCGGGCTGCGCAAAAAGCCGTGGACTACGCCAGAGGCATCCGACATATAGCCGGCGATCTGGCCAGAGCCATTGATATCGAGGGGGTTGGTGGCGGCAGCGCCAGGAGCAACTAAGGTAGTGACTGTTCCATCGGCATCGCGCAAAAAGCCGTGCAATTTGCTGCTGGAGTCCATCCAGAAACCAATCACCTGACCAGCCGAGTTCGCTGCCATAGGTATGGTTTGAGTAGCGCTGTGCACGTCGAAACGGGAGTATGGACCGGAAACCGGGCCCAGAAAGCCGTGCTGGGCATAGTTTGAATCGGTATAAGCTCCCGCAATTTCATCGGAGCCCGCAAAGCCTACCCAATCGGTTGAAAGAGCGCCCGGGTAGTTAATCTCCACGACGCTGCCATCGGTATTGCGGACAAAGCCGCCGTACGTCTGATTGACGCTGAAAGTAAGTCCAATAATTCGGCCGGTCGAGTCGAAATGGAGGGGTAAAGTTGCGTGGGGGTCGGCATCAAATGTCGTATACGTTTGCGCTTTCACCTGTGAATAGCTCCCGGCCAGAAATAGGCCAAGCGCTAGCGTGAACGCGGAAGTGAAGATATTCCGTTTCATTCCATTTTCCTCCTTTGCAGTCAGATCACCGTGCCGATGATTGACCAGCCGTCTGGCGACAATATTGCGAAATCGCAAGAAATCAGCCGCCGACAGCCCAAAGTAAGGAGTCTTTACATTTGTTTACATTAGTTTGAAGTTTGGCAGGAGCGTGGGCCATCTCCAGCCAGCTGCGGGTGCTTGTATCCCACTCAGCTTCCGCCTCGGTGCCCGTTCATGGACACACTAACCCGCAAGGTCGGCGAATCTCGGCCCGAATCGTCTGTTTTCAATCTGAACCTCAGAGGCGAGTCGCCGGACCGCCTGTGGATGTTCGCGACTCCGTGTCGCTCTGGGCTGACTGAATCGCCGTGACGCCGCAATCCGCGTGGCCGCACAGGCAAATAATCTCCATTCTGTTTCCAATGCCCTCGCAGTGGTCACTGCAATATTTCTTTTTCTCCGGGGCAAGGCAGGTACAGGTCGCATTCCCGCATTTTCTGGGATTTGTCATAATCCTCCTTAACCGGTCCATTCGGTGCCTGTCTGGCCCTGACCGATATCGAGATCGACGCCAAGATAGTAGCGCAAAATCGGGTCCGCGTACGAGCAAAATCGACATAGGTTTAGTACTAAAGTCCAGATCGATCCTGACGGTTCGTTCCCCATTCTGAGACTTGCCACACAAGCAGCTTTCGGCGAGAGTTACGATAAAGACAATGACTACAAGACATCTGGAGCATCCTCACGCGGAGGTAGCCGAAGGATCGGTGCGTTCGGCAGACGGAACACGTATCGGTTTTCGCCGTCTGGGCAGCGGTCCTGCCGTGGTCTTTGTGCATGGCAGTGTGGCCACGCACGTCGATTGGATGCCAGTTGCCCGGCTGCAGGCCGACCGCTTTACCTGCTACGTGATGGACCGGCGAGGTCGCGCCAAGAGCGGCGAAGGCGTCGGTCCCTATTCAATTGAGCGCGAGTATGAGGATATTGCCGCAGTGCTTGATGCAGCGGGACCGGGCGCGGCGTTGGTGGCTCACTCCTTTGGCGCCATCTGCGGTCTGGGTACGGCGATGCGCCACACGGTCTCGCGGCTAGTACTCTATGAGCCTCCTTATCCAGTCGGCGGCCTGATTGCCGGCGAGAACTTGCCGCCTTATGTCAACGCCATTGCGGAAGGCGATCTGGACCGGGCGATGGAATTTGGTCTGGACCGATTTCCGCACTTACCCGCTGCGACGATCGTTGCTCTCCGTGCCTCGCGGGCGTGGTCGCAGTTGCGCGCGATGGCCAAAAGCTGGATACGGGAACTGGAAGCGATGGATGCGATGAGTCCGGATATGGAGCCTTATCGCGCACTCTCTTGTCCGTCGATGCTGCTGATGGGTGAACTGAGTCCGGAGCATCCGATGCTCGACGCCTCGCGTGCGCTGGCCGAGGTCCTACCCGGCGTGCGTGTCGAACATCTGCCGGGTCAAGGTCACGGGGCAATGAGAGGTGCTCCGGACAGGGTGGCGCGTTTGATTGGCGAGTTTCTGGCGTATTGACGGGCATTTACCCAGTGATTGAATGGCAGCGGGGACGATAAGGGGTCCATCGCTGACCGCGTTCCGCCAAACTCCATGACGATTGCGGAGAAGTGCAACCCGATGGTTCTTATTGCCAGGCTTCGGGAAATTTTGGCAGCAGGGTAAAGTCCTCAGTGGAATGCTGAGCAATCACCGTCGCATTCAGGTTCTTTGCCAACCTTTCGATGCGATCCATTGAGGCGAGTGTCTCAGCGCGGCTCGTGTTGTAGTTGGGGACAAGCCTGTCTTTTCTGCTTTGCTTGCGCTGATAAACGTCGCCAGCGAGAATGACGTTGCCCTTCTGGCTCAGTTTGACCAACAGGATCTGATGACCTGGAGTGTGTCCCGGAGCCGCCAGAATCCGCACCGTCCCGTCGCCAAAGATGTCGTAATCGCCGTTCAGCAGATTCATCTTCGCTTTAGCGTAATCGGAGAATGTGCTGGGATCGACCCCAAACGGCTTCGGCGTTGCGGTGGCAGATTCGAATTCCTTTCTCTGCAGCAGCCAGGTCGACGAGGTAAACAGATTCGCGTTTCCTGAATGGTCAAAATGCAAATGAGAGAACCCGACGTAGGTGATATCGGCCGGGGTCAGACTCAGCACCTTGAGTTCAGAGAGAATCGATTGGAGGCGATACACGCGTCTTCCGGTTGTGGCTTCTGTCGAATGCGACACATAAGAGTCTGGGAGCCCGGTATCCCATAGCAGCCATCCTTTTGGATGGTGAATCAGAAAGCAAGGGTCCGCCAGATTTCCGGTTTGGTGATCGTACTCTCCCGTATCCGATAAGGCGGAGAGGTCAAGGGAATCGAAATGCCCGCAATCCATCGCATAGAGTTGAACATTTTGCGAGCCGCTTTGTTGCGCGGTGCCGGCGGCTCCAGTAAAAACCAGCAAGAATAGTACGGCGACCTGCGAAGACAAACCGCGCGAGAAATGCAAAGTCACCTCCAGGATGTTCATCAGAGCTTCTGTTGATTGTAGACAAACTATCGACTTGATTGATCAGCGGGTGGAAGTATCCATCAAAATAATGGAATTGCTGATGGTTGAAAGGTAGTGACGCAACCAAGCCTCAAGCCGCAATGTGATTTTGCGGCTTGAGGCTTGGTTGCGGTGATGCTCGGCATTGAATCAGCGAATTATCATGCCAGCAAATCTGCGGCGGAGCAGCAGTAAGGCTGCGCCCGCACAGGCAAAGAACGACAGCGTACTCGGCTCAGGCGTGGCGACAATGGTTGCCAGCGAATCGCCGCCCGACGGGTCGGGTAGCGCCTCAACGCTTACAGTGCCGTCATTCGCAATGTCGATCAGTCCGGTCGCACCGTAAGGATCGCTTGTGAAGAGCGGGACAATGGTGGAATCATCCCAAAAACCAAGCACAAACGTGGTTCCAGATGAGCCTCCAGCCAAACCGGCCAGATTCACACCTGTACCGGAGAGCGTGATGTCGAAGCTGATCGAGTTGCCAAACGTCAACCTCTCAAAGTAGTCCGTCGATATATCCGCCGGAATGGTGAGGGTACCGGGAAGATTCCCACTGGTGCCAATGGCGTCATTGTTGCCATCGATCGGGTTGAGCACGCCGCCTGCAAAGTTGGTGATGCTGGCTGTGATCGGCAGCGAACCGAGCGAGCCCTGGTTAAGTTGCAGGTCGATATAACCGTCGTTTCCACTCTGGCTGGAGGTGTTGACTGTCACCTGATATGTAACGGTGTCAGCCTGCGCAGAAAGGCACAGCAAGCCAAGAAAGAGAGCAGGGAACAGAACGTGCAAGATCATCTTCTTCATTTTTAGAATCCTCCTGAATAGAAACTGGGTGCGGTGTAGAAGCTGGCTCCCAGCGCATAGTTAAATGTGACCGTGAATGTTACGGACGCACCAGGTGCAAGCGAGCCAGCCGTTGTCCAGTAGGGATTGCTGTTATAGACACCGCTGGCATTCTTGGCGGTAACCGCAGGATTATTGATCGCAACCACTAATTCAAGCGGGCCTGGGATCACAGCGCCGGTTTTGTTAGTCACCTTGATCGTCTCCGTGCCGGTTTTGGCCACGCGGTTATAAATGAGTCCGCTGGATGTGATGGAGACGGAACTAGTAACATCACGCGGAGTACCCGTTCCGCTCAGGCTGACTGAATAGCCGCCCACGCCCGTGTTGGTTGTTACCGAGAGTGAGCCAGTGCGTAATCCGGTCGCAGTGGGCGAGAAGACTACCGTAATGGTGCAGGTGGCTCCCAGTGCAAGAGAACTGCCGCAGTTGTTGGTAGGCGAAAAATCGCCTGTTGCAGCGATGTTCGTGATGCCGATTGCTCCTTCTCCCGTATTGGTGAGCACAAAGTCTGTGCCCAAGGAGGAGTTGCCGAGTGTGACCGAACCGAAGCTGCCGCTGCCGTTCAATGTGGCAGATAGCACCGGCGCCGGCAGAGTGAAGTAGCCGATCGCAGGATCATGGTCCGATGTTCGAGCTGGAATCGTGGAATCATTATAGTCAATTGCAGGCTGGTCAGCGTTGAGGTGGGCATACGTCATATGTGCCCCTGCGGCGACAAGGTCGGCGGTTGCAACAATGTGATCGAGGATCTGAGCGTTGCCATACTCCTGGTACGACCAGCGCTGATCCGCCGGTAGAAGCAGGGCAAGGTCGGTCGCGGGCGGGTTGACCAGGCCAGCCAGGCCGGGCTCGACCACCTGGGTTGAAGGCAGCAGGTTCTGGCCAGTGATGGTTCCAAGAATGTCGATATAACCATCGGAGAATTCGAAAGCGTTGTAGTCGCCGACGGAGATAACGTGTTCGCCAGTGGCCTGGTAGTCCTGAATGAGCCTGGCAAGATACTCAGCCTGCAGTTCCTTTTTGGTGCGAACGAAGATGCCGCTTGATGGATCGTTCTCGCTTGAAAGCGAGCGCAGATGATTAACGATGACGGTGACGGGATAATCCGTTGCTCCGCTTCTCTTGATTCCGGCATGGAGAACCAGTGGCGGACGGTCGTTGAGCGTTTGCTGGGTTGAACCGTCGCGCGGATCGGTAAACAGATCATTCGCGCCAAGCTGCTGGATATTGATCGTATCCACGGTGGCCTTGACCAGGAAGCCAACCGAGATGCCGCCGATGTCGTTGGTATAGGGGGCATAACTGGTGCCGGTACCATAGGCCGCATACTGCGGATCGGCTTCACCCGCGGCCTGAGCGTCGGCGCTTATTTTTGCCGCGATGTCGGCGACGACTGACTGGTTTTCCGGCTCTTCGAGCGCAATCACGTCGGGATCGCCAAGCACATGCCGAATAGCTAGAGAGAGCTTCGTCAGACGGTTCGCATACGCCGTCTGAGTCACATCAATCGCGCTGGAGTTTTGTGTTTTGCCGGATACGGGATTGTAGTCAATGTCATCGGCGGAGTTGGGATTGAAAAACCGTTCAATGTTATAAGCTGCCACTCTGAACTCATTGCTGGCAGGGTCGGGAACGGGTTGCACCGTCGCGCCGGCCACCACTGCAGAACGGTTGTAAGCGGGATCAAGCAGAAGGCGGCTCGGATCGTAGTAGCTGTCGGAGCTGTAAGTTAAATCCAGAATGCCGGTCACACTAGGCAGAATAGCTCCGGTCGAGAGATCGATGGCTGCGCCACCCAGAAAAGCCGAATCGACAAGAATGCGCTCCGGATTGTCGTCGAATTTGGCAACGTCGGCTGGAACTCCCGTTTGCGAGTCTCGAATGTCAATTCCAGGTTCGCGGAAGGGTCGCGGCGTGCCAGTGAGAACGGCATAGAATTGACCATTGGACTTTTGTGTTTCCGTGACTTCGGATGATAGAGAGCCGTCGGTTCCAGATATTGTGGTCAACGACGGAACGCTGACACGCATACCCTGATAGGGTGTGAGCTGGTAAAGACCGCCGCTCGGTGTCAGCATCGAATTGCTGATCACAACCGGAGTGGGCAACGGCTGGCTGACGGCAAGAATGGTCGCGGCGGTCGTGCTGAGTTCTGTCGCCGGTGTATGGCTTGCAGCTAGAGCGGGATAAATGCTGATCGCGCCAGTGACCTGCACATAGTTGCCAATCACTGCCGTGGCTGGCACTTTGCCGGAGCCGGAGTATACATAGATGCCTTCTGGCGTAGACGGATCGGAATCCGCATCAGCATCGGGGACTTGAATGAAGAAGCCTGCTGTGCCAATGCCGGTTACAATTCCCTGCGTCGTAACTGTCTGCCCCGCATACGGTGATACGGAGGTTGCAGTCAGCGACCTGCTGCCCTGGATGGTATGAATCGGTAGATTGACGGTCGGCACATTGACCGTGAGGCTGATGTTTGCCGTCGCATTGCCAGATTCGGCATCCGTCACCGTCACCGGCAGCGAAACCGTGGTGGATACGCTGACCGTTGGCGTCACAGCAAACGAGAAGATATTGTCGCCCGCGGTCGTGTCACCGTTGCTGCCATCATCGTAGAAGTGTTGCGTAGCCGAGCCGCCAATGGTGGAGAGATTGACCGTGACGTTGATGCCGGTACTGGCCGGGCTGCTGGCGGGTGTCACAGCAACCGTGAGCAGAACCTGGCTGCCGGAGCTCACTGTCGAAGGCGTTGCGAGGCCGGTAGCGCTCAGGCCGGTATTGTTTCCATAGGCGGAGTTGCGCGGATTGGGTGCGCCAACAACGAAATCTGTGGCGTTATTGTCGGCATAGCCAGTGCGAATGTCCGCTGTAGTGTTGCTCGGGGCAGGCGCATTTCCCGAGCCTTTGTGGCAGCTCGCAGTGGTGCCAAAGCCAAGAAAATCGATGATATTGGCGCCAGTGGGGCAGGTGCCGGTGAGTGCGGCAGTTCCCTGAACCAGAGCTATTTTGCCCGCGGTCGCGGAGATGCTTACAGGCGAAGCGGGTACGAAGTCCGGAGTGGGAAGAGGTTTGTTGGTGACCGTCGTTCCAGCCGCGTTCTGGATCAGGAAGTAGTGACTCGGCTGGATAGACGTATTCGGTAAAGCAATAGAGGCCCAGGAGGTCCCGGTGGCCGACGCATATTGGTAGGAGACACCGTTCAAGCTGATGGGAGCAGCCGTGGGATTATAGAGCTCCACGTAGTCATACGTGTATGGCGCACCGGTGTTGCCTCCTCCTCCATACAGCTGGGAAATCACAAGACTGGTTTGTGCTGAAGCTGTCAGCGATGCCAGGCAGAAAATACCCAGCAGGCTGAGGACGATCGAGCGCAGTGAATTTTGTTTCAATGAAGCCTCCGAACAATGAAATGAATAGATTTCCGGATCCTTTACAGATAATGGCACTGGCCAACTTTGGCCGCAAAACAAGGGGCCGAACTCACAAGTCATCGTTATAGCACTCGTGACCGCTGAATTTTAGGAACGGCGTGTGAATATCTGTTCTCTTACTGTGCAAAATCAAGCAAGCTACTGGCATCTGAGAATCATCTGCAACCACCGCGCAACTTCAGGGAAAGATCGATTCTGTTATCCCGGCGTATATTGTTGATTTAATTGGTGGCGGGAGGCAGGATCGAACTGCCGACCTACGGGTTATGAATCCGTCGCTCTAACCATCTGAGCTACCCCGCCGGAAGAGGTACAGCTGACATGAGCCGTGGCGGCCCTGCCGGGAAGCGGACGAACGCAATGGTCGCGCACAACTTCCTTTACCGATGATACGGGTGGCTGTGTGAAGAGGTCAAACCCGGAAAGGCCGAGCAGAGCGCGGCGGAGTCATGGGCAAGCCCTGGTGCGGTAAACTCGGCTGCATGAGTGCGATTCGAATTGTCGGGGTGATACCGGCCCGGCTCAGCTCCACGCGACTCAGTCGCAAGGTGCTGCGCGAGATTGCCGGACGGCCGATGGTGGAGTGGGTTTGGCGCGCGGCTACGGCCAGCGGGCTGATGGAGACGGTGGTGGTGGCTACCGACTCGGACGAGGTTGCCGACATTTGCCGGGAGCGCGGAATTCCCGTGGCCATGACTTCGGCGGATTGCCCCAGCGGGTCAGATCGCGTGAGGCAGGTGGCGCGGCAGATCGACGCGGAGGTTTACGTCAATATCCAGGGTGATGAGCCGACGCTGACGGCGGAGTTCTTTCCGCCGCTGGTGGCTCTGTTTGCGCGACGAGAAGTTGAGGTGGCTACACTGGCCGTTCGCTGCTCGGCGGAGGAGGTTGACGACCCAAACGCTGTTAAGGTGGTGACGGCGCTGGACGGAAGGGCGCTATACTTTTCGCGGGCATCGATTCCGTTTGATCGCGACAATGCTGGCTTCAAAGCTTACCGCAAGCATTTGGGGATTTATGCCTATCGCAAGGCGGCGCTGGAGCGCTTTGCCGCTCTACCGCCTTCGCCGCTGGAGTTGGTGGAACGGCTGGAACAGTTGCGGCTGCTGGAGAACGGGATCGCACTCTACGTGGCCGAGGCTCCCGGCGACACCATCGGCGTGGACACTGAGGCGGATTTACTGCGGGCCGAAGCAGTGTTGCGAGAACGCGCCGAACGGAATGGCAAATAGCGATATTCACTCATTCCGAATTGCGAGCAAGAATCGGGTAGCGTGCAACGCCACTGATCGGCGACGATGGTTCTCATGAGTGGCACACTTCAATTCGCAAAGCTCACTTCTTCCCAAGAAACCATTGACCCGGAGGCTGCCTGGAAGCAGCTTTTGAACCGCGATTCGACGGCGGCATTCTTCTATGCGGTCACTACCACTGGCGTTTTCTGCCGGTCAGATTGTTCGAGTCGCCTTCCACTGCGCAAGAACGTTCGCTTCTTCGGCTCGGCAGATGAGGCACGCGCCGCCGGTTTCAGGCCCTGCAAACGCTGCAAACCCACAGAAGCTGCGTGCTCCAATCCTTTGAAGAAGATTCGTAAGCACATCGAGGCTAATCTCGACCGAGCCGTGTCTTTGGCCGAGTTGGGGCGGTTGGTGAAGCTCAGTCCTTTTACCGTGCAGCGACTCTTCAAGCAATCGCTTGGCGTGAGTCCGCTGCAATATCAGCGAGCACTGCGCGCCGCGAGTTTGCGCGCGACGCTGAAGCAAGGAGGCAACGTGACGAATGCGATTTATGAAGCTGGATTCGGTTCTTCGAGCCGTGGCTATGATGGAGCGCAACTGGGTATGACGCTGTCGCGCTTTGCTGCTGGAGGCAAGGGCGAACAGATCGGATTTTGTTCGGCACGTTCTCCTTTCGGTTGGGTCATTGTTGGTGCAACCGCGCGCGGACTCTGTTGGCTGTCACTGGCAGGAACAAAGGCAGAGGCCGAGGCCAGTTTGCGCGAAGAGTTTCCGGCGGCTAAGCTGCACAATGATCCTTCGCTCAACGCAATGGTAGACGCAGCGCTGGAATCCGTCGCTGGCCGGACGGATTCCTTGGATAAGCTGGCCGCAACTCGGACAGATATTTCTGGCGCACCGAAACCTATGCGAGCGACCAGCGAGCGTTTAGCCGCACCGCAGGTGGACTTGCGCGGGACGGCGTTTCAGTTGCGCGTGTGGCAGGCGCTGCGCCAGATTCCGCGCGGCGAGACTAGAAGCTACAGCCAGTTGGCGCGAGAGATGGGCACGCCTAAATCGACTCGCGCCGTTGCTCGCGCCTGCGCGATGAATCGCGTGGCGCTGGTGGTGCCGTGCCATCGGGTCATCGGGGCAAGCGGCTCGCTTACCGGCTATCGATGGGGCGTGGAGCGAAAACAATTGCTGCTAAAAGCCGAAGCGCCTGCGCTGCGGCTAACTGCTCGGTGATTTCTCGCTTAGGATTCGCGGTATCCCACCCTCGCGACAGAAATACTCGTAAGGATGGGGTACGGCCAGGTTATTGGGGGGCAACTGTGTGTGCTCGGTGCTGGTTAGAGGCGGGCTCCGCCAGATGCATGGATTGTTTGTCCGGTGAGCCAGTAGGATTCATCTGAGGCAAGGAATGCGGCAACGGTAGCGATGTCATTTGGTTGGCCCATTCTGCCGAGTGGGGTGTCTTCTACAGCTTTCTTCTGAAAATCGGTGCCGATAAATCCCGCAGCATGCACTCCCTCGGTTTCTACCATTCCCGGATTCAGCGAGTTGACGCGAATCTTTTTTGCGCCGAGTTCTTTGGAAAGCGCGACTGTGACCGAATCAACTGCGCCTTTTGTCGCGCTGTAGACCGAGGCCGCTGGAACCCCTGCGGCGGCTACGGAACCGATGTTGATAATGCTTCCACCTTCGGGATGGAAATGGAGTAACGCGGACTGCGTTGTCAGGATAAGTCCCAAAACATTCAGGTTGAACTGCCTGTGAAAACTTTCGGGCGTGACGGCTTCGATGGGGGAAAACTCATATACGCCGGCATTGTTGACCAGCACATTGATGGGGCCGAGTTCGCGCGCTACGGTCTCGACCAGAGGCCCGATGGCATTGGGGTCGGACACGTTGGCCTGGACGGAAATGGCCTTGCCGCCAGCGGCGTTGATATCGGCGACAACCTTCTCAGCGGACGCCTTGCTGGCAGAGTAATTGACCGCAACAGCCGCACCGCGCGCCGCGAGTTCACGGGCAATGGCCGCGCCAATGCCTTTTGAAGCGCCGGTGACCAGCGCGACTTTACCTTTAAGATTGTTCATTTCTCCACTCCACAACCGAAACATCTTCGATTCGACATTTCGATGACTATCGAATTGATGGGCTGGATGCGGATTGGATTCAGGATGATTGTGGAAATCTTTTTGGGACGGCATTACGCTTTTGCGCAATGGTCTTTGTCCAGCGCGGCGAGAGTGGAGATGAGGCTGTTCAGGACTCCGGAGCGCAGAGTCATGAAATGGTACTTGCCTTCGCAACGGACCTGAATCAGGCCGGCCGCTTCGAGTTCTCCGATGTGGTGCGATAGCGTTGCCGCGGAGATGGGAAGGACAGCGCGCGCGTCGGCACAGCTCAGGGGGCGACGCGCTTCGGCGATGCTCTGCAATAGCTTGAATCGCCGCGGATCAGCGAGAGCTTTGAGAATGGCGATGCGACGGGCACTGGTCAGGGGAGCGGGCTTTGAGGGTCGTTCGGTTGCTGGCTTCAAGGTTTTGGGTCCCGCGATCAGATTCATGGACGCCTTCTGTGTTGGATGCAATGATAGCGCAGCGGGACCATGTGGAGCACTCATTATCCTTGGTCGGGTGCTGGCTGCGCGGCGGGTTTGCGCCGGGCCATCAGTGAGGCGAAGATGGCCATTGCCGCCACCGCGACATTGGCGACGACGACGGGCATGGCGTGGATGATGACGCCATAGATGACCCACAAAGTGGCTGCAGCCGCTTGGACACGGCGCAGCGAATCTGGCCGCTTGAATAGATACGAACTGGCGAAGGCAGCGGTCGCAACCCAGCCAATCCATTCGAGCCTCATCAGACCACCGCCGATGCGGCGTGCGGCCTGGCACTGCTGATGGTGAGGGAGTCGGTTTGCACCTTGTCCCACTCTTGTAGCATGAGGCCATGCGCTTCAAAGAGACCGCGGATGCGGATGGAATCCCAGCCTGCGATTTCTTCGAGGATTGGGATCAGCACACTGAGGGCATCGTCACTGAGAATGGTGCGCTGTGCGATAGGTGTGAGATAGCGGTTCTCCGAGACGGCGATGGTGAGGCCGGAGAGGCGATTGATGTGCAACATGACATGCACGTCGGAACTGCCGTCGCCCACGTAGACGATGCGGTCATGGCCGACCCCGAGGCGGTTGCGCAACTCCTCGACGACTACGACCTTTCCGTAGCCGGCGGGAACGCGCACGATGGATTCAATCTCGCCATTGGCGGCATAGTTGAAGCGTGTGCCAAAGATGCGATCGGCGGGCACGATGCCTTCGAGCGCGGATTGAATGACCTCTTCAGGCGCAGCGGAAACTACGTAGAAGGAGAAATGGTTTCCGTCGAGGTTCTTGATCATCTGCAAGAGCAGACGAATATTTTGCTTCAAGCGAATTCGCTTGCCTGCTTCGACAAGATGCTCGCGGCGAACGCGGCGGAACTCTGGATCGTGCAGCAAGAGGTAAGCCAATTCGCCGCCCTGCTGCACCATGTGAATGCGGGAGAGACCCGCGATGCGTTCTTCAAAACCTTGCAGGCCTATCAGATCGCTGAGTACAATTCCTGAATCATTGAAGCTTAACGTCTGATCGAAATCGCTGATCAGCAAAAAATCTCTGGCAGTTCTTGTAGTGTCCTTTTCCATATGCACCTCACCTGAAGCAATCTTTCGATCGGGTTGGGTATGTGGTTATGGGCGATTGATGAAGACGTTTAGAGAGCGTAAACCGATGTGTTTAACCGGTCAATATATCTGTATACAGTATACCAAAATCGAAGTTTTATGAGCTAAGTCCTTTGTTAATTCTGGCACCTGCGGTGCGGCCAATCGCCCACTATCCGCTCGCATGGGCTTCTTACATTGTGAAATCCCTAATCTGTTTTGAAGTTCCGATTCACAACTGTAGAGCCAGCAGATAATTTCTATTTTGTATTTCCAAATTTGCTGCCAACAGCAAGAAGAGTTTGGAATTGCGGTGTCTCTGGCTCTTTGTGGACCACTGAAGTTTGCACTTGCTGGAAGCCTGCATTTTCCATCATGGATTCCAATTCGATTTCGCTGAAGCCGAGCCACTCGTCAGCGTAGATTTCACGAGCTTCTTCAAAGCGGTGTTTGAGCAGATCGAGAACGATGATGCGACCGTTGGGGGCGAGAATTCTGTGAGCTTCGGTCATGGCGCGTTCGGGGTGCAGGGCATGATGGAGCGACTGCGAGAAAAAGACGAGATCAACAGCAGCGTCTTCGATGGGTAGCTCTTCCATGTCGCCTAGCCGGTATTCAACGTTTTTGACGCCGTGACGGAGGGCCTGCTCACGACCCACTTCGATCATTTTGGCGGAGCTATCGACGGCGATGACTTTGGTTGCACGCTCGGCGAGCAACAACGCAAAGGCACCTTCACCAGCGCCGAGATCGGCGATGACCATGGGCGGCATGAGACGGAGAAGCGCTTCAGCCATGCTCTTCCACGACCTTCCGGGAACGTAATCCTTGCCGAGACGGCCAGCGACGCTGTCAAAGAAGGCGCGCATTTTGTCCTGGCGTTTTTTTACGACGCGGTGCATGGCGGCTTGATCGGGTTCCGCTTCGGGAATCTGCTTGCGAGCTTCGGCGAGGATACCGGCGAGGGTGGGTTCAGGAGCGGTAAGTTTATAGAGGCTGCTTTTGCCGGTGCGGCGGTCTTCGACAACTCCGGCCTGTTTGAGCTGGGAGAGATGCGTGGAGATGGTGCTTTGGCCCATGGCCAGGATTTCTTGCAGTTCGGCGACAGAGAGTTCCTCGCTTCCCAAAAGCAGCAGGATGCGGAGCCGATTAGGGTCGGCGAGCACTCGGAGGATTTTTACGATTGACGCCATAGCCTGAATTCTGATACATATCAATATATCACGATGTGACGATGTGAGTGGGAAGTGAATGAGTGAAAAATGAACGAGCGAAGAAGTAAATGAGGCAGCGGGGCATTCCTCATCGATGGATCGATCACCCAGAATTGCATAAGGAGAAATGGAATGGCAGCTTCAACACTGGAAACTACGGATTTGGCATATAAGGTAGCCGATATGTCGCTGGCCGACTGGGGCCGCAAAGAGATCAACATTGCCGAGCATGAGATGCCGGGTCTGGTTTCAATTCGCAATAAATATGCGGCCGCGAAACCTTTGTCTGGGGTGCGCATTACCGGTTCGCTGCACATGACCATTCAGACAGCCGTGCTGATTGAGACGCTGGTCAGCCTGGGCGCAGAAGTGCGCTGGGCGAGCTGCAACATCTTTTCTACGCAAGACCATGCGGCGGCGGCGATTGCTGCAACGGGTGTTCCGGTCTTTGCGTGGAAGGGCGAGTCGCTGGAAGATTACTGGTGGTGCACTTATCAGGCGCTGGCGCACAAGGGAGGCAAAGGGCCGCAACTCGTGGTGGACGACGGCGGCGATGTGACGCTGCTGATTCACAAAGGCTATGAGTTGGAAGATGGCGATCAGTGGGTCAACGGCGCTGCGTCTAATCACGAAGAGCAAGTCATCAAGGATCTGCTGAAGAAGGTTTTTGCCGAAGATCCGAAGCATTGGCACAAGGTTGCAGCCGAATGGCGCGGCGTTTCTGAAGAGACGACGACCGGCGTGCATCGGCTGTACAAGATGATGGAGCAGGGCAAGTTGCTGGTACCGGCCATCAACGTGAATGATTCGGTGACGAAGTCGAAGTTTGATAATTTGTACGGTTGCAGAGAATCGCTGGCCGACGGCATCAAGCGCGCGACCGATGTGATGATTGCGGGCAAGGTGGCGGTGGTCTGCGGCTACGGCGATGTGGGCAAGGGTTGCGCGCATTCGATGCGCGGCATGGGTGCGCGCGTGATTGTGACCGAGATCGATCCGATCAACGCATTGCAGGCGGCGATGGAAGGCTTTGAAGTCACGACCATCGAAGACACGCTGGGCCGCGGCGACATTTATGTGACCTGCACCGGCAATACGGATATCGTCACGCTGGCGCACATGAAGCGGATGAAGGATCAGGCGATTGTCTGCAACATTGGCCACTTCGACAACGAGATTCAGGTGGACCCGCTGAATGCGGAGCCGGGCGTGAAGAAGCTGAACATCAAGCCGCAAGTAGACTTCTATACATTCCCGGACGGTCATGGCATATTCATACTGGCCGAAGGGCGGCTAGTGAATCTGGGATGCGCGACCGGGCATCCGAGCTTTGTGATGAGCAATAGCTTTGCCAATCAGACGCTGGCGCAGCTTGACCTATGGAAGAAGAAAGACAGCTACAAGGTGGGCGTTTATGTGCTGCCCAAGAAGCTGGACGAAGAGGTTGCGCGGCTGCATCTGGAGAAGATCGGCGTGAAGTTGACGACGCTTTCTGCCAAGCAGGCCGAGTATCTGGGCGTGCCGGTGGAAGGGCCTTACAAGGCGGAGAATTACCGCTACTAGCCACTTGCGGCGCGGCCAGTCGGTCACCTGCGGTGGGGCCAGACGGCGCTTGCGCGCCATGAAGATCGTGGTTTCCCGGGTCCCAAAAGCGGGACCTGGGGCACCCGAATCTATAGTTGTTCTCTGAAGGGTACGACTGATGGGTTCGTCTCTCAGTTTTTCTTTTGAGTTGTTTCCGCCGCGCACGCCGGAGGCTGCTGCCAAGCTGCCTGCTGTGATTCGGCGGCTTGCGGCGGTGCGGCCGCAGTATTTCTCCATTACATATGGGGCGGGCGGCTCCGATCAGAATGGCACTTCGGAGACATTGGCGGCGGTGCTTGAGCATGGCGGCGGCGTGGAGGCTGCACCACACCTGACGTGCGTGGGATCAACGCGAGCAGAGATTGCGGCATTGCTTACACGTTACAAAAAAGCGGGAGTGAAGCGCATTGTCGCTTTGCGCGGCGACCTGCCGGCGACGGCGATGAGCGCCGCTGCTCCGGGCGACTTTCATTATGCCAACGAGTTGGTCAGCTTTATTCGCGAAACGCACGGCGACGCATTTCAGATTGAGGTGGCTGCGTATCCGGAGATGCATCCGCAGGCGCCGAATCCGAGTGTGGACTTTGAGAATTTTCGCTGCAAGGTGGAGGCGGGTGCTGACGGTGCGCTGACACAGCTCTTCTTTAACGCCGACGCTTATTTCGACTTTATGGAGCGGTGCGCGAAGGCGGGCATTACGATTCCTGTGACGCCGGGCATTCTGCCAATCACAGGCTTTGCGAACACGTTGCGTTTTTGCACTGGCTGCGGCGCGGACCTGCCGCGCTGGGTGCGTTTGCGGCTGGAAGAGCTTGAGGACAATAAGCCAGCGTTGGTGGAGTTCGGGTTGGATGTGGCCACGCGGTTGTGTGAAACGCTGCTGAAGAACGGCGCGCCGGGGCTGCATATCTACACCGTGAACCAGGCCGATCCGGCGGTGAATCTATTGAAGCGTTTATGAATGAAAAAGTAGAATTTCCTAATATTTAAGCGGCAAATAACCGAAATACATTACGAAAGACTAAGAATTGGTCACATTGACTTCAAGCGGAAGATGGGCACGCCGATAGCGGAGAGGTGGGCACGAACGGTGTGACTCTCCGGGGGCTACAATGCGACTTCGCTTTATGTGCGCTTTGCTGATTATTGCTGGAATGTCCGGCTGCGGAAACCAGGCGACAACAACGACCACCACCAACAATACTGTAACCACGCATCAGTATAACGGGACGGCATCGGTTGGCGATTTTCTGACCATCACTCTTAATACGACTGCGCTGACCATGACGTATAACGATTTGACCAACGGCTTGAGCGGAACATTTCCGTACACGGTCAACACGAATGGCAGCTATACTTTGAACGATCCAAGTGGGCACTTGATTAGTGCTTATGAGATTCCGGGGTACGCTCTGTTGATTCAGGCGAAAAACGTAGGTCCGAAGAGCGACACTGCGGCGTTGATCACGGCGGTTGAGAGCGGTCCGATCTCGCTGAGCACCTTTACCAACAAAAGCTACAACTATATTCAGTTCCGCACGTCGTCGGGCGGACTGGAAGTTGGGTCGGTGAAAATTGGAGCGACTTCCGGGCAGAACAGCTCGTTTTGGCCGTATGGCAACATCAGCAATGATCCCGAAGGCGCGTTTCATAACGGCACACTGGATTTCGGCGGGATAAAAGAAGATTCCTCCGGGACCTATCTCTCGCAGGCGGACGGTGACGGCGGCACGGATTATATCTTCGGAACGTCGGGCGGATTTTTCATGGTGGATATGAGTAACGGCTCGCTGATCGGATTACCGAAGGCAGCGAGCGCGGCCTTTGATCCTACCGTGGCGGGAACTTATAGCGGCGTCTTCTACACGAAGGCCGGAGCGCAAACGGGCGTGAACAACTTGGAGACGGGGACGCCTTCGACTGATCAGGCCACGATTGTGATTACCGCCGCTGTAGGTGCCACACTCCCCAATATTACGGTCACCGATTCGAAAGGCAATACTTTCATCAATGCGGCGCTGACCTCGGTGGCCAAATCCAGCTTTTTATATGGCACGGGCAGCGACGGTAAGCTGGCTGATCCCTGCAACGGGTTGTTTGCCTATCGTATCGTAGTGCCTGGCAGCCACGAGAATGATGTCTTTGTCACCTTCGTAGGCAACTCGGTGGTCTTTGCCAAGTACAGCGCCAACCTGCCTTCGACATCGTCCAGCACTTACACCTATTGGTACGGCGTGGGCTTAAAGTAAAAAAACAGCAGTAATCTCCAGTTGGGAAGTCTGTTTTGCGCTTGACGGCGCGGACGGGCTTCCCATTTTTTTGGGAAGATTTCTCAGGCTGTTAGAAAGATTTATCAAGGCACAATGCCCAATAGAGCCTACTGCAGGGGCTGAAGCCCAGCATTCAATTTGCTGCAATGTGGCACGACTCAAGTCGTGCCCTGACACTTCTTGCACTCCGAATGAGTTTTTCCGCGATCTGCAAAACCACACCGGAACTACTTCCGTTTGCGGAGGAAGATACGGTGGTAGAGTCTCCAAAACATGCCGTGCAGCAGGCGGGTCTGTTCGGCCTTTAATGCTGCATAAGAGCGTTCCACATAGGCGTCAAAGGCGGGAGGCCAGCCGATGGTGGAGCGGCGTTCTGAGTAGTCGCCCTCGGCCCACTTGGACACCACTGCTTTGTAGCCGACAACGTGGGTGACAAAGTCGAGAAGGCAACGTGGCATCTGTTCCTCGACGATGAGGTAGGCCTTCTCGATGATGATTTTTTCGCGGACTTCATTGAGGGGGATGAAGATGGTGGTCATCCACAATATCCATTCCTTCAATTCGCTGTCGAGAACCGGATAGCTCTGCGTCTTGCCTTGCTTGTTGAGTAGTGAGCGATAGGCGATGTTACCAGCCTGCGAGGCCACATAGAGCGGTCCGTAGAACTCGTCGAGACGGCGATTAACCATCTCAAGCTTGTCTTTGCGGCGGGCCAGCATCCTGGCGCTCCAAAAGGTGACCAGGTAGCCAACCAGACCGATGAGTATGGTGAGCGCTGTTGCGTTGTCGAGGATTTTCTGGAAAGAAAACATAATTGAGTCCGTGATTTGTGCTGGGAACGAGTATACCGCGACGGAGAGCGTTGCAGGAGATTGACTCGGCAAAGGATGGTCAAAAGCTGACTGGAGATATTTAAATAACGCGATAGGAGTCGGCAAGCCGCATTCGTCTGCGGACTGATGGCCAGCCGCTACGCAATTAGGAACGGCCGGCCATTATCACTGGAAATGAAGAAATCGATCGTGGCTCAGTTCAGAGTCACTTCTTCTTTCTGATCCAAATCTCAACGCGCCTATTCGCCTCTCGACCCTCGCTGGTGTCGTTGGAGGCGACAGGCTTTTCAGGACCAAACCCACGCACTACAGCGGATTTGATGCCACGTTGAATTAACTGTTTCTCTACAATCCTGGCCTGGTTCAACGATAACGTTTGACTCTCTTCTGGAGTGTGGGCATTGTCTGAGAACCCAAAGAGCAAAACCCGGTTTCCCTCGTCTCCCTGGTCCGCGATCATAGAAGCAATCCGGTCCAGGTCCGCCTGAGACTTACTGTCCTGCTCATTTTTTCCAGATTGAAAACGAAAATCCAAAGACAAGCGTTCAGCGCCTTCGGTGAGCAACTTATACTCCTCGGGAGCTTTATTCGAAACAGTTTGCGTGGAATGCTGAAGATTCTGTGAGACAAATCCGTTGGCGGCAACCACTTCTTGTCCCTGCGTGGACAGAGCAAACTCAACAAACATTTGCAGGTATTTATTCCGCGCGGTTGCCGGTGTATAGAGATAAAGCCGTCTGGAGAGCGGGTAATCTTCCGTGGCAACAGTCATGCGGGTTGGCTTCAGCGCCTCAGTTCCTTTCTCCGATACGGCAACGGATTTTGTATTGTGAACGTATCGAAGACTGACGAAACCGATCGCATTCGGATCGCTGGAAACTGCATCGGAAAGCGAACTGCTATCTACGAAGTGGCGGGCCGATGAAGCAAGGGATTTATTAGCCATCACGACACTGTTAAACGCGTCGAAAGCCCCTGACTGATCGTCTCTTGCGTAGATTTTTATGGCGCCGCGGGAAGACCCGACCTGCGACCAATCTGTAATATCACCGGTGAAGATTCGCCGTATTTCATCTTTGCGAAGTTCGGATATCTGATTGGAGGAGTTAACGATTACCGCGATGCCGTCAAGCGCAAGAACATGTTCACTCCCTGCGGATGTCATATTGCCCAAGGTGGCCAGATTGGAAACCTCATCAGGCTTAATTTTCCTCGATGCCATTCCGATATCGCATGTTTCGGTGGCCAAGGCGGTAAATGCGGTTGCAGTGCCGTTGGCGACAATTTGGATGGAGGATGCAATTGCGTCACCGGGCAGCTGGCCGCGAACGAACTTTTCGTCTGAAGTTGCTCCAGGATCAATTTGAATGTTTGTCGCACCTTGAGATCTGAGAAAGGCCACGGCTAACGCGGGCCCCAGGCTTTCCCCAATCATGTCAGAACCAGCCAGACGCAGAATTGCGTTCTGATGGATCATCTTGATTTCAGCTGCATTGGTGTCTTGCGGCGTCTTGAACCAGTCTTTACCGACCGCGACAGCGACGAAGGTAATGAGAACTAACGCCAGCGCCAGATCTGAGAAGATCGAGTTCACTTTCTTGGGCTTTGAAGCCTTGACCTTGCTGGGTGCAATGTCCCCAACTTCAGCGAGCGGCATATCACATAGCGGGCAATAAGTGAGGACATTCTTGCTGAGAGAAAAATCTTCGTGTTTATCAGCAAGCATACAATGGAAGTAGTTGGTACAGAATTTCTGGCTCATCGTTTGCACCTTTCAAGATCAAGAGTGTGCACTCAGACGAGAACCATTCAGCAATTAACGTAGAAAGCCAAAAAATGCAAAGTTACAATACCGGTAATCTACCCTTTTTCCGTTACCCCAATATATCAATTTTGCACAGTCGCCCGGTACTATAGTAACAGTTTAGAATCAATGTGATACACGTCACACGTTTAGGCGCGAGATTAGGCCCACCGCGCTCATGCGAGAAGTTTGGCGGCGTCTTTGGCGAAGTAGGTGACGATGAAGTCTGCGCCGGCGCGGCGGATGCTGACTAACGATTCCACAGTGGTGCGGTCGCGGTCAAGCCAGCCTTTTTGGAAGGCGGCTTGCAGCATGGAGTACTCGCCGGAGACCTGATATGCGCCGATGGGTACGCCGGTGTGCGAGCGTGCGGCGCGGATGACGTCGAGGTAAGGCATGGCTGGCTTCATCAGAATCATATCAGCGCCTTCGTCGAGATCGAGATCGATTTCGCGGAGGGCTTCGCGGAGATTCGCGCCATCCATTTGGTAGCTCTTGCGGTCGCCGAATTGTGGGGCGGAGGCGGCTGCCTCGCGGAAGGGGCCGTAAAAGGCAGAGGCGAATTTGGAGGCGTAGCTGAGGATAGGGGTCTGCTCGCAGTCTTCGTCGTCAAGTGCGCGGCGTATGGCGGCGACGCGGCCGTCCATCATGTCACTGGGGGCGACGATATCGGCTCCAGCGCGAGCGAGCGAGGCGGCGGTGAGGGCCAACAAATCCAAAGATGAGTCGTTATCGACAATCCAGCCGTCGTGGCCTTCGACAATCATGCCGCAGTGGCCGTGGCTTGTGTACTCGCAAAGGCAGACGTCGGCAATGAGGACGAGATTTTTGGAGGCGGATGACGATTTCAGCGCACGCAGGCTTTGCTGAACGATTCCGTCATCGTCGTATGCGCCGGAGCCGCGGTCATCTTTGGATTCAGGCAGGCCGAAGAGTAGCAGGCCGGCGATGCCGAGGCTGGTGGCCTCTTCGGCCTCGCGCACGGCTTCGTCGATGGAGAGGTTGAAGACTCCTGGCATGGAAGAGACTGGGCGGCGGATGCCTTCACCAGGGCAGATGAAGAGGGGGTAGATCAGGTCGCCGGGGGTTACGGCGGTTTCGCGGACCAGGGCGCGGAGAGATTCGGTGCGGCGAAGGCGGCGCATTCGGGTCTGTGGGAAACTCATGGTGATGATTGTACTGCGGATAAGGGGGATGGGGGAACGTATCCCCGCATCCCTCCGGAACTTAGATTTACAACTGTTCGTAAAGGGAGGAGTTGCGGTCGCCGAGTAGGACAATCAGGGTCCAGATGCCGAGAGCAGTGCCGAAAGGGAACTTGATCAGGCTGAGGCAGGCGGCGACGATTGCCGCGATGCGCCCCCATGGCTCGTGCTCCATCAGGCCCCACGCGGCGACCAATGCAAGTCCGGCGCGCAGCACCAGGAAGACCCAAGCAAAGTGCAGAATAGCGGGTGCGAGGAATGGGAAGGGACTGCCCATCATCGGATTTTGAGGCCAATGGCCGCCCGTCCAGGGGCCGAAGTTGCCGGAGAGAAAGGCGTTAGCAAAGGCTAGTCCGACGATACCGGTGAACAGGGCAAAGGCGGCATAGACGAACCATACGACGCTGAGCGTCTTGACTTTGCCGGCGTAGTTTTGCAGTTCGAATTCGAAGCCGGGAACAGAGTGAACCGGTGGCGCGGCCGGGCGGCCACACTGCGGGCAGAAACCCTGCCCAGGGGCTAACACTTGACCACAGCCGCTGCAAAACATGAGCACCTCCCAATACGATTCGAGTGTATTACGCAATCGGATTGCAAAGGGTTCCGTGGATTGCTTTGGGATTGCGGAAATCCCGTTGGCAATTTTCTCAAACTTGGAGCCAAAAGACAGCTAAAAGTTTGAATTCGGCGCGGGATTGCTCTCACGTTTCCCGCCCAGGCAACGATAAACAGAGTGGGAGTGTCTTCATGTTGACGCAAACTACGCAGGCAAAGGTTGCCGGTTCAGCTCAGGAGCAGGCTAACGTGCTTCGTTATGTGGCGCGTCAGCCGATATTGGACCTGCACAGTAGGGTTCACGGCTACGAACTGTTGTTCTGGAATGGGCGCGAGCCGATTATAGGCGTAGACAGTAATCTGACGATCCGCACCATGCTGGACAACACGGTGATTTTTGGTCTGGAAGAGCTTGCGCATGGATTGCCTGCTTTTGTGAACTGCACAGAAGACTCTCTGACCGAAGAGTGGGTTAGAGTTTTGCCTGCCAAGAAGACGGTTTTGGAATTGCCTTGCTGGCCAGCGCCGACACCGAACCTGCTGACGGCCTGCCGCAAATTGAAGGCACTGGGCTTCCGACTGGCGCTGGCAGATTATGTTGGCAGGCCAGAGTGCAAGCCGCTGGTTGAGCTGGCCGACTATGTGAAGGTGGATATCGTTTATGTTGGCGCTGCTGAACGTCAGAAGCTGCTTCGCCAGTTGAAAAGTACCTCGGCACGCCCGGTGGCGCAGAATGTGGAGACGCAGGAACAATATGGCCAGGCCTGCCAGGAAGGTTTTGAGCTGTTTCAGGGCTACTATTTCTGCCGCCCGGAGCCATTAAAGAGCCACAAGATTCCAGGCAACCGCTTGGTGCATCTGGAGATTCTGGAAGATCTGCAAAACGATCCCGTAGACCTGCAACGGCTAAGCCAGTTGGTGATGTGTGACGCATCGCTCACGTATCGTCTGCTGCGGCTGGTGAACTCGCCGATGTGTGCGATGCGCCAGGAGGTGACGTCGATCCAGTCGGCGCTGATGCTAGTGGGCGAATCAACTTTTCGGCGTATGGCCATGCTGGCGATTGCCAGCGACTTCAACAGTGACCAGCCGGCGGAGATACTTCGCATGGCCTTTGAGCGCGGGCGTTTCTGCGAGTTGGCGGCCGTCCACTGCGGGCTGGTTCCGAGCGAGCAGTATCTGATTGGTATGGTCAGTCTCTTTCCGGCGATGTTGCGTATTCTGATGGAGGATATGGTCAGGCTGCTGCCTTTACGCGAGAAGGCCCGCGAGGCGCTGTTAGGCGCGGATATTCCGGAAGGCATTCTGTTGCGCTGGATGATTTGTCATGAGCACGGGGACTGGGCGGCGGGCGATGCGATTGTCCGTGCGAACGGTCTGGGTCATGAACAAGTGATGCGCTGCCATGCCGAAGCTGTGGCTTGGACCGTGACCGCGCTCAGTTCCAATTTGTGAGTTTGCCGTTCCGTTCATGAGGGCGAGTGAGCATAGAAAGCCCCAGGTCTTGGGATCAAGATCTGGGGCTTTCAGCGTTCTGCGGCGAGACGAACGGCAAACAAATCATTGAGATTACTCTGCTGAAGTATTTGAGCCGCGTGATTTCAGCGCGCTTTGATACTCTTTTCAGTGGATTGCATTTTGACGCCGATGGGATTTTGCACACGATTTGTGTGAACGGCGGAATAGCGCGTCCATTGAATCCTGGCTAGGAAAGCACGCATGGCGCAACTCTTTAACCGCAGCTCCAATCGAGTGGTTCGCATGAGCCTGATCGTGACGGGGCTCGTCGTGATTGCTCTGGGGGTGACGCTGAACCAGTTGCAGCGCTCGCCCTGGGTGACGCGGCAGGGTCAACGTCCGAAGCAGCCTGTGCCCTTCAGTCACAAACATCATGTGGATGGGCTGGGCTTGCAATGCCAATACTGTCATGTGACGCCGGAGACGTCGAGCTACGCGGGAATCCCTGCGACAAAGATCTGCATGAATTGCCATGCGCAGATCTGGGTGAATGCGCAGGTGCTGGAGCCGGTGCGCGCGAGCTGGGCAACGGGCAAGTCGCTGCCATGGATCAAGGTACATGACCTTCCTGATTATGTTTATTTCAGCCACGAGATTCATGTGCACAAGGGCGTGGGCTGCGCGAGCTGCCACGGGCGCGTGGACCAGATGCCGCTGATGTATGCAGAGAAAAGCTTGCAGATGGAGTGGTGTTTGGATTGCCATCGCGACCCGGTGAAGAACC
>CAYPYJ010000055.1:0-25449 GCA_964414945.1 uncultured Occallatibacter sp. | reverse complement strand
TTCTGGGAGTTGTCGCTGGTGCCGATGGCGATACTGATTGCGATGTATGGGCGCAAGGATGGACCGAAGGCCGCACTGAATTTTTTTCTGTTTACATTCATTCCTTCAGCGCCGCTACTCGTCGCGATTCTGTGGCTCTACGTGAAGACGGGCAGCTTTGATTTTACGATGTTGCAAATGTGGATTGCGAGCGGGGCGCTGCCCGCGGGTGCGTTGTGTTGGGTGGCGTTGACGTTTCTCTTTGCGTTTGCGGTAAAGGTGCCGGTCTTCCCGCTGCATGGGTGGCTGGCAGATACATTTAGCGAAGCGCCAGTTGCGCTGGCGATGGTTATCGCAGGAAAACTCGGACTGTACTCGATGCTGCGCTTCCATATTGGGCTTTTTCCCGTGCAAGCGAGGGCTGTGGCTCCTGTGTTGGTGGGCTTGGCAGTTATCGGCATTCTTTACGGGGCTTGTCTGGCATTGGTGCAACGTGACTTTTGGAAGTTGATGGCCTTTGCGGCACTAAGCCATCTGAGCCTGATTACGTTGGGGATTTATGGACTGACTCTGACGGGCTGGGAGGGCGCGGTCTATCAGACGCTCAATCACGGCGTTGTGGACGGCGCGTTATTCCTGCTGCTTGGACTGCTGTACGATCACTATCGCAGCAGCGAGATCAACGCCTACGGCGGGCTGGCCGCGAAGCTGCCGCGCACGGCTACGCTCTTTGTGATTGCCACGCTGGGGATGATTGGGTTGCCGATCCTGGGCGGCTTCGTGGGCGAGTTCATGATTCTGCTGGGCACGTTTACCGGCGCGAGCAAAGGCTGGGCGATTGCCGCGACACTGGGCGTGATTTTGAGTGCAGCTTATATGCTGTGGCTCGTGCAGCGAATTTTTTACGGGCCTGAGAGCAAGCTGGCAATATCAAATTTACCTAATGATTTGCATGCGGGAACGATGGCTTTTCTGATACCTCTGGCTGTTCTGATGCTTGTGATGGGAGTGGCGCCGATGCTGTGGTTGCAGACTATTGTGGCTGGCGTTCATCCTCCGCAATCAGGGGTACAAAATAAGGGCCTGGTAATCGTGCCGCTGTCAGCATTACCGATTTCAATGAATGGGGAGGACCAGCGATGAATCCAGTTCCCGACATTTATCGCATCCTTCCCGAAGTTATTCTGACGTTAACCGGCGTTCTGGTAATGCTGGTCGACGCTTCCCTGCCCCCTCGTTGGCCGCGTCGTTGGCTTGGCTGGGTGGCTGCGTTGGGAGCAACGCTTGCTTTGTGGGGCAGTTTATGGCAACTCTCTTTGCCGGAAGGGACAGGCTTTTCAGGCACTGTAGAGACGAGCGCTTTCACAGTATTTTTTCACGTGCTGATCTGCGGCATCGTGCTGGTTGCGCTACTACTCTCGTTGGATACGCTGCCAGAGGACAGCCATCATCAGGGTGAATATTACGCGCTGATTGTCTTTGGTGCAGTGGGCATGTGCCTGCTCACCGGCGCGGTTGAGTTACTGGTGGTTTTTATTGCGCTGGAAATTTCCTCGATTGCAACTTATATTCTAGCTGGCTATCGCAAAGAGACAGCGCACGGACCGGAAGCGGCAATCAAGTATTTTTTGCTGGGATCGTTTGCCACTGCATTCTTGCTCTATGGCATAGCCCTGATCTTTGGCGCAACAGGAACGACGCATATCTACGAAATTGCACAATACGCATCCTCAGCGCAAAACCATTCGTTCATTCTGGCTGGTCTTGGGCTTATGCTGGTAGGGATTTTATTCAAGATCTCCGCTGCGCCATTTCATGTTTGGACCCCGGATGTGTATGAGGGGTCGTCTTCGCCGGTTGTAGCGCTGATGTCTACCGCGCCCAAGGCAGCGGCCTTTGCGCTGCTGCTGCGAGTGGTCTACGAGATGCTGCCGGGAGAGCGAGGCGTCTGGGCGCCACTACTTTGGGTGGTGGCCGTGCTATCGATGACCGTGGGCAACCTGGCCGCGCTGCGTCAGACGAATGTAAAGCGGATGCTGGCTTACTCGTCGATTGCTCACGCCGGTTATCTGCTTGCGGGCTTTGCGGGATTGGGCAATAGTGGAATTGCCGCCGCCAGCTTTTATATCGCGGCCTATGCGGCGATGAACGTGGGCATCTTTGCGGTGATTACGCTGGTGACCGGCTACGATGAGAAGCTGCCGCTGATCGAGGATTTTCGCGGGCTGATCTACCGCTCGCCGCTGCTGGGCAGTTTGTTGATTTTCTTTCTGGCTTCGCTGGTAGGGATTCCATTTACTGGAGGATTCTTCGGGAAATTTTATTCGTTTTCGACGGCTGTGGGTGGCAATGCAATATGGCTGGCGATTATCGGATTGCTAAATTCAGGGCTTGCCGCTGCGTACTATCTACGGCTGGCGCTGGTAACCGCGCAGCGACCGGAGAATGAAAACTCGACGGTCACGACACCGCAGGTTGGCGTTGCGGTGGGCGCAGCGTTACTGCTGGCAGTTGCGGCTACGTTGGTTTTGGGGATCGTTCCCAACGATGTGTTGCGCGCGGCTGAGAAAGGCGCGCTTACGCTGCAAGCGCCTCCCGCTGTGATGAACGCACCCATGAACGCGACCGCGCCGCTAACACAACCTTAAAGAGAATTGCGTCACTTCCTTGTGGAATGACCATTCAGCTGGCGGATTTCACTACCTGCCAGCAGAAATGCGCCTACGCCGTAGGTATAACTCGCGGACGCCTTGAAGGGAGCAGGTTCCGCGCCTGTCTGCTGAATGCAGCCCAGACGTCCGTCGGCGTAGACATGATGAAGCATTCCGGCCCAGCCTTTGTCGATCACTGGTTTATAAACTTTCTTATCCAGAATGCCTTGATTGACGCCGGCAGCAAGCGCATAAACAAAGAAGGCTGAGCCGGAGATTTCCGGCTGATCGTAGCCAGCGGGATCGAGCAGGCCAGCTCTCCATAGCCCATCGGGGCTTTGAAGTTCGGCAACTCGCGCTGCCATTTCTTTAAGCTGAGCAACATACTTTGCACGGGCGGGATCATTCTGAGGAAGATACTTGAGTGTGCGGATGATTCCGCCCATCACCCAACCATTTCCGCGCGACCAGAACATTTTCTTACCATTGGCCTCGGTGCGATTCAGATAAGTGGAATCGCGCGCATAGAGATGTTCCTGAGTGTCGTAGAGACGATCGGAGGTCTTGGCCCATTCCTCATCCAGATAGGTGATATATTTTCTATCGCCGGTTGCGGCATACATTCTGGACCAAACGGGAGGCGCCATGAAGAGCGCATCGCACCACCACCATGCGATCTCCTTGCCAGGAATATTCGAGGTGCGCGGAGCAGCCAGAACCTCGTCGAGCGCACGCTGTGTGGGCTGCATCATTACCGGTTCTTTCTTTTGCAGATATAGATCCAAATAAGCCTGCCCCAAGCTTTGGCCGTCGGCATCGGGCAGACGAAATTGATCGTCGGGGCCGAGCATATTTGTGCGTAGCTTCCACTCGTATTTCTGGCCCATAGCCAGCATGGCATTGCTATACGCGGGATCGTTTAGCGAGTCGGAGGCGGCCAGAAATCCGGTGTACAGAACGCTCCACGTCCAGATGCGATCAAAGTAAGGCTGCGAGACCTTTAGCTGCCAGTCGGCAACTTTGCGCATAGCCTTGGCCACCGCTGCCGGCTTGGTGGAATAAGAAAGGTCCGTCGCGATCGGTCCTGGATCGTCCGGGGCGTCGCCGAAGTGGCGTGCGGCGTTGTTTGCGATGTTGGCCTGCTCTTTAGGCGTGGGTTGATGCTGCGCGATTGCCAGTTGCTGTTGTGCTCCAAAAATCAAAACGGCTATAACAGCAACGGTCCAGGATATTTTGGCTGGTATTGACATACTTTGACCTCAAAATTGAATTCTAAGCCGATGAAGCGCGCGATGATTCTTGCAATCAAACGGCGAGGCATTCGGTGTATCTGAATGCCTCGCCGTATGTTGTTAGTGATGCGATGGTTTAGAAGGTGTACTTCAGCGCGAATTGTCCAATGCGCTGACTGTCATTGAGAGTTTGTGCCCCAGTGATGGTTCCAAAGGCAGTGCTGCCGACTTTGGGGTTAGAGGTGTTGGGGTTGCCGAGTAAAGTGTGGTTGAGCACGTTAAAGTACTCAGCTCTGAATTCTATATTCGTTGAACGGAATACAGGGAATGAGCGAATGACGGCGGCATTCCAATTTGTGTAGCCAGGACCGCGGAGCGTACCCTTGACCACATTACCAAAGCCGGTACCAGCGCCAGTATTAGTGGGCACCGAAAAGGCGGCGGGGTTCAGCCAGCTGACGCAATGGGCCGCTGTGCCGCAATTGCTTGTGCCGGCATGCTTGGCATAAGCGGTTGTGTCAAAACTGCGCACTGCGCGATCCTGTCCCAGGCCCGTAAGAGAGACGTCCGTTCCCATGTATGCGGTAAGGGAATCTCCAGAGTGGTGTTGGATCAGCCCGCTAGTGCGCCAGCCGTTGGCTGCGTATTTGAGTATCCGATTTCCAATGTTCGACTTCGGCAGGACGTACATATAGGAAATCGAGATAACGTGTGGCTTATCGATGTCCGAACGACCGCGGTCGAGCGCCTTGATGTCTGAAACCACCGCGCCCGCAGGTAACCCTGTTGCATTCGATGGATACAGAGGATACACATAGGACTCTCCGGCGTTAAGATTCTGAGTGTTTGAAACTCTGGTTGCTTGCGGCATATCGTCGAGCGCCTTGGACCAGGTATAGTTGGCGAGCAACGAGAGGCCGTGGGACATCTTCTTCTCCAGCGATGCCTGGAAGGAGTTGTAATTGCCATTGCCGCTCATGCTGGCCTGGACAATTGCGCCGTAGCTCATAGCGCAACCAATAGTGGTTGTGCAAGGCCCAACGGTGGGGGCAGTATTATACACCCTTCTCAGGTCTGTTCCCCCGGCTCCGTTGTTTACTTCCGGATTGAGTTCCAGATTGACAAACTGGTGGCGCGACAGGGAGCCGACATAAGCCAGCCTCGTCGACCAACTAGCGGCGAGCTGACGCTCGACGGTCAGATTGAAGGAATAGGTGATGGGAACCTGGAAGCTGCGGGATGAATCGTACTCGTTGACCAAGATCTTGTTTGGGAAGGTCTTTGTGGAAGCGAAAGGCAGCGTGAAGGGAAATGGATTGGCGACCGCAACCCCTGCCCCGTTCAAACATCCGCCTGTGCAATATGGATTGCTGAATGGTCCTCCAGAGTTAGCGCCGGCGGGAGTACTGTACATTCCGGCGTTGGTTGTTCCAACGGTGATAGTATTTGGCACAGCGGCAGCCTGATTAAGGTTGAAGAAGCCCGGCAGACGATCCTGGTAGAACATACCACCGCCGCCTCGGACCACCGTTTTGCTGTCCCCGGTCAAATCATAGGCGAAGCCGATACGAGGCATGAACTGCTTGTACTCGTTTTCTACGCCGTTTTTAGGCATTCCAACATCGCCGGTAAGCAACATACCAGCCGGAAGGGTGCTATATAAGGATGTACCCTTGTTCGCCACGTAGTTATCCGGACTGAATGCGGTCTGCACGCCGTTCTTGTTTGCCCAAGGGGCGAATTCCTCCCAACGCACACCATAGTTCAAAGTCAGCCGGGGAGTGATCTTCCAACTGTCTTGGGCATAGATGCCGGGGAAATGGTTGCGGTCGTTAGCCTGTTCAAAGTTCCCCTGGCCAAATGCAGACATGAAGCCCAATTGGAAGTTCGCTGCCGCATTAGGGTATTGGTAGGTGACGCTGCCAATTTTGTTAGAGACCGAGTTGAATGTGAAGCCGCCGTACGATTGGTAGACATTGGTTGCGTCGAATTTGCTCAACTCATAGTGGCCACCGAATGCAAAGTTGTGCTTGCCTTTAACCCAGTGCAGGTCGTCGTTGAATGTGTAGTTGTTGCGCCCCCAGCCAGCAAATGCAGAGGACGATGCCGCGAAATACCCTGTGACCGTCGCGGACAAATATGGGCCATACGAGGGCTGCCAGATATTCTGCACGCCAAAGTCAGTGATGTAGCCACTTCCCGGAGGTCCACCGCGCAGGGAAACTTCGCGCTGATAGTTGAGAATCAGGTTGTTCAACAAATTGCTGGTGAAGGTATGCGTTTCAGAGAGTAGGGCATTCTGATAACGAGTGTTAAAGTACGACCTGTAGCTGGCCAGCATCGTAGGATCATACACAGCTTCTTGTTGGAAGTAGTTCGAATAGTAGTGACCAAAAAGGTGGTCTCTGTCGCTGAAGTTGTGATCTACACGAGCAATGTATTCGTCAAAGAACTGAACCGTGGGCTGGAAGTAAGGGACTGGTCCGCCGATTGCTCCGGCGGCTTCCGTTCCTGAGAATGTGGGAAAAACCTTCTCAAAGGCGACAGAAGCTGGATCGAAGTCAGCGGTGGGAATATGGTTATACGGATAAACTACGTTGGTGTATGGATTGACAATTTGCTGGGAAGGAACGGCGACACCGCCTGCAGTCACGCAATCGCCGCTTCCGTTGAATGAATTCGGTGCGGCGCAGAGGTTGCCAAAATCGGCATAGATTGCGCCAGGGGTGCGCCCTTCTTCCGCTAGGGTTGGCACCGTCGTAGTAGAAGCGGTGGATGCCTGATGAAAAAGCGTGTGCTGATACCCGAAGAAAAACTGAGTGCTCTTTCCCGTGGAAAAATGGGGAATGATGACCGGCCCACCTATGGTGCCGCCGAACTGATGACGGTGCAAGACGTCAGGCGTTTTGGCAAAGTACGGCCTGGAATTGAAGTAGCCGTTACGTAGGAACTCGAATGCGTCGCCATGGAACCCTATGCCGCCGGATTTGGTGACGATGTTTACGACCGCGCCGGCACTTTGACCGAATTCAGCGTTGTAATTGCTGGTTTGGACGCTGAACTCCTGGATTGCGTCGGGGAACGGAAATGGCCCATTAACGTTGGTCATTTCATCCACGTTGTTACCGCCATTCAGGAGGTAATTCGACTGGGCTGGCAGTGTGCCGTTCGAGCTGGAGATTACGGCAGCGGGAAATGTTTTCCCATTGCCCTGGTTGGTTCCGTTACCCTCATTGGTCGCATCGGCTACACCAGCAACCAGCGTGATCAGCGAGGCTGCATTTCTGCCGTTTAGCGGCAAATCGACAACGCGAGCCTCATCGATCACTTGAGACAAAGTGCCTGACGTGGTGTCGACCTGCGGGGCATCGCCGATCACGCTGACGGTTTCAGAGGACGATCCAACCACCAGTTTGAACGTGAGAGTCAGCGACTGGTCGGCTTGAAGCACGATGTTGGTTTGCGTGAGGTTCCGAAAGCCATTTGCGGAGGCCGTAACCGAGTAATTGGAAGGTAGAAGTGCGGGAAAGACAAAGGCGCCGTCGCTGCCCGATTTCACTGTGGTGAGCGTGCCGTTACTGGTCTGTGTCGCGGTCACTGTCGCGGAGGGTATGACCGCTCCGGCTGGATCAGTGACGGTTCCGACGATTTTTGCATATCCTTGTGCGTGAATGCGCGCCATAGCACAGACAGCAATCATGATTACGATCACTGTGAGCCGGGCAGGGCCACCCCAAAATGAATTTCTCATTGGTATCACTTCTCCTGCAAATGCAGCCGTAAATTCAGGACACAGCTTCCTGGGAAGTAAACCTTCCTCAAGGTGTGGTTTGTGGATGTCAAAATAACTTGCGGTGGTCGGAATATTTGATTCAGGCCACGACGGAAAAATAGTTCATCAGTGTAATAAATGTCAATAGAAAAATAATTTATTATTTACCGCATACGACGGTTTAGCTTTCAGATGATAAATTATTTCCGAATTTAGAAAATCGTCTGGTTCAAAGTTTTATGAATAAGGCTCCTAAAATACTGATATGGGGGCAAATCGTTGTTTTTATAAAGCATTAAGCTGTTCGAGAACAGGTCTGAGCAAAGGCTAATTGATGGTAAATATAGATGAGGTTGAGAAGCAAAACCATAGCCGGTGGCGCTAATATTTTGCGCCACCGGCTATGGGGTTATTGATTGGTAAAAAGGTTAGAAAGTGATTCTTCCAGAGAACTGGAAGTCGCGGCTATCAGCGCTGGCATAGTTGACCGCACCAAAGTTGGAAGAATTGATGTTGGTGACAACCTGCAAATTGCCTGCGTTGACGCCGAAGGTGACTGCGTTTGTAACGTTTTGGCAATCTGCCGCGAAGATGAACTTAGCCTTCGAGGAGAGGTCGAAACTCCGCTTGATACCGCTGCTAAGGCGGAAAGTGTTCGGCGCACGTAATCCGAACGCTCCAGTACGTGGTGCGTTGCCGATCGTCAACGGCGCTGAATTGCAGAACGGGCCGGTGCTGGCGGCGCAAGCAACACCACCAACTCCCATTCCAGGAGTCGTGCTGGCAACATAATCCCTGACGTACGACACGGATCCAATTGTCGAAGCTGTGACGCCGTTACCCCATTTTCCATTTTTGCGGATATTCTTTTTCCCGCCCTCGAAATTGGGATTGACGTCCGGCATGCAAGTACCCTGGCCCACAAAGCTGGTAGCGGTGCAGGCTGAAGAGCTGAGTGTCAACGGCATTCCCGAAACGTACGTCATAATGCTCGAGAAATCCCATCCGCCCAGCAGGTGACGGACAAGAAGATTGTCGGCACCGATGCCGCCTTTGCCAAAGGGCAGCTTATAGACACCGAATGCCGCAAGCTGCTGCGGTTCACTGAGCGTACTCAAAGAATAGTCGATGCGGTTTCTCTTCCAGGCTCTATGATCAAGAGTCAGATTTGCCGGAATGTCAAAGCCGCTGCGATTAGTGCCTGCGTCATCCATCTGTTTGGAGAAGGTGTAGTTGACGTTCAAGGTCAGCCCATGGGACTGACGGATGCCAAAAGACACCTGCAATGCGTGATAATTCGCATTGGCGACGTTGCCCCATGTGTCGCTGGTGCTGGCGAATTGCGGCATCCACTTCAACATCTGACCAATGGACGCCTGACTGGCAAAGGGGCCAACAGTTGCCGCATTCTCAAATCCGGTATACGGCACGGAAATCGAAGGCATAACCGCCTGCACCGCTGTTACGTTTGCAACTGTTGCTGGTTTCGACAAAGCCCCCAGCCCCGAGGAACCCGGATAGGCTCCCGCTCCCAAAACTGGCATATATTTGGGATCAATTCCACCCGCCTGGACTCCGCGCATGCTGGTTGCACCGGCGATGAAGTGACTCTCCGTACCGGCATAGTTTACCGAGATCGTAATGTTTCTTGAAAGCTCACGCTGGATGCCGAAGTTCCAGAAGTCGAACTCAGGAGCACGACCCGCAAGATATGGATCTGGATAACCTGCCGCTGCTGCTGCCGCCGTGGTGACGCAGGAAGAGGCAGTAGACGTGGCGCAGTAGTTGCCGACGCTCAACAATTGGGCCGCTGCCGATGCACCGGTAGCCGTGGGCGTAGTGTAGTTCGTGCCGCCATATCTAGTGTTTTGTTGACTGAAGCCCGAGTTGTTATTGAGGTAGAAAACCGGAGACGGGGTAGCGCTTGCGGTATTGGCAGAGAATGAGTTCGGAGTATTGAAGCCGGTTTGTCCAGTTCCAACACCGGCTCCGCCGGCTCCGCCCGTTCCACCAGCATGCGAGTAAAGAAGACCATAGCCACCGCGGATTACGGTCTTGTCATTCATGGCATAGGAGAAGCCCATGCGCGGTCCCCAGTTTTTCTTATAGTCGTCAACAGGGGTGCGTTTGCCAATGCTGACTCCAGATCCACCCCAATTACCGGCGAACATGAGAGCTCCCGGGTTGCCGGTAAGCGGATTGGTAATATCCGCATCCAAGAAGGACCAGCGGTCCTGCGACTCACGGTAGGTGGGAATGTAATCCCAACGCAAGCCGATATTCAGAGTTAATTTGGGCGTGATCTTATAATCGTCCTGGAAGTACGGAGCCATGGGGCGGTAACGACCACCTAGCTCAGATACAGCCTGAATTGTGTCGCTGGTGCTGTTCACCGCTCCCACCATGAAGCTGGCAAATGGGTAGCCGTTACTGGCAAAGCTATAGCTATAACCACCACCGGCTACTGCAGTGCTGGTCAAACCTGCCGTATCGGCCGTAGCATAATTCAGAATCAATGGGGTTGAGGGGCCGTCCGCAGAGCTTGCCTGGACTTCAAGCCACTGCAGTACGAAGCCAGCTGTGACGGCATGTTTGCCTTTGATCCAACGCAGATTATCGACCAAGGTGTAGGTTTCGCTGACCGATGTAGCGGAGGCGCCAGAGGCTCCGTTAGCCCACTGAGACTGGTTGCCGGTGCCAAAAGTTGTGGTCGGAAATTCCGTCGAGGATTGTCCAGCTGGCAGATTTGTAATACCAGCCGTTACCGCCTCATACTGCGTGATGCCTTCCGTCGCATTCCGGAGTGGTGGGCCGCCAAAGTTGACCCATCCATATTTGAACTGATTCAACAGATTGGGAGTAAAGGTGTAGGTGTGCGAGAAATCGGCAATTTTTCCATTGACCACCGCGATGGTTCCCTGAATATAGGGAAGAGGAAGAATCGGCGTAGAGCCGACGGCATAGCCGAAGGTTGTCCGTTGGCCAAAAGAATAGCTCGCTGCCAGTCTCTGCTTGGCCGAGAGTTCGTAATCAACGTGACCAGCATAGAGATAGTTGTCGTACCCTCCCGGGATACCGCCGACGTAATTTCCAGAGATTGCGGTATTGATGGGGGTCGGCAAAAACTTCTGCATGTTCTGGGAAATCGGAGAAAGTTGAGTGCTGGGAATCACGTTAGCTGGAGCACTTGTGCCCAGCAATATCGGATTGCCCTTCGGACCGGTCCCAGTTCCAGGACCATATCCATATTGATAACGGCAGGCTCCGTCGGTGCTGTTGGCGGTGCAAGCGGCTACGGACGTCGGATCATAGATCGGAATGCTGAGCCCGTTCTGCAGTAGCGCGGAAAAGTCGCCCCCCTGCATCGCTGTAGTCGGAAGGTTCGCGGACACACCTGTGGCGCCGGAGCGCGTGTGAGTCTTGCCGTAGGTCGCATTGAAAAAGAGCTTGTCGCGACCGCTGAAGAGATGAGGAATTGAGATGGGACCGCCAACTGTAGCGGAGAGCTCGTTCTGATGTTCCTGGGGCTTTCCAAAAGGAACGGTTGTGACTACGCCGTTGACTACCTTTTTGGTGGTGATAGCTGGTGCAGTGAATCCCCAGGTATCAAAGGCCGTGTTGCGGACAAAATCGACAACAGAGCCGTGATATTTGTTGGTGCCGGATTTAAGCGTGTAGTTTTCCATTCCGGCGCCCTGGTATTCAGCAGAAAAGCTGCTCGTTACTACCTGGACCTGTTCGATGGACTCCATGGGGACGAGATTGAAGAGGGGACGGTTGTCACCCTGCTGGCTGCCTGTCGTCATAGGAATACCGTTGAGGTAGAGCTCACCCAAACGTTGTGCGGTGCCCCCGATGACAGAGGAGCGGCCTCCAGGATTGATTTGTGCGCCCGGCAGTAGGTTGGAGAATTGCGTAATGTCGCGCTGTTGATTGCCGGCAACCATAAGTGGCAAATCCATGTAGATTTCGTTCTCCATGGTTCCGCCGAGGACGGCGTTGGTCGTCTCCAGAGCGGGAGGAGCATCGGTGACGGTCACAGTCAGAGACTGCGAGCCGGGCTTCATCACAATGTTGAGGCCAGAGGTGTGCATGGCGTCAACCACCATGTTTTCCTGCTTAAAGCTCTGGAAGCCGCTGGCAGTCACCGTTACGGTGTATTTGCCAGGAATTAGCGGCGAGATGGTGTAGTAGCCGGCGGAAGTTGTGGGCCGAGTAGTTGCCACGTTGGTGCCAATATTAACGGCGGTTACTGAGGCATTTGCAATTAAAGCACCGGTACCATCTGTCACTGTTCCAGCGATGGCGCCGTCGCCACCGGTTTGTGCCACGGCCTGCATGGCCGTCCATCCCAGGCAAATTGCCAGTCCGAGCAAGAATGCGGTCGCGCTTGCCCAGCTTCCGCTGCGCTGACGCCGTACATTCGTCGTGCCGCTGTTATTTTTTCTGTTCATGCGTCTTCTTTGAAGCCTCCATGAGTAAATGTGATGAGTCACCAATGATCAAAACCAAGGGCTGTGCACGTCTAGAGCGCGGGTATAGCCAATGATTAGACCACCGCAAAAACTTATAAGGTGTGAGGGGCTAATGTCAATAGAAATATTATTTATATGTCTAGCGTGTTTGGTTTTGATTCTGAGTCTGAGTAGTTTTGATACGGGAAAATGTGCGATTCCCCGGAATTCCTAGCTCTGAGAATAGAGGTATATCAGACGACCTTTCCCTATCTTGTTTTATTTGCATTGTCTTAGGATAGGGTTATGGCGGGTGCTCTGACCGTCAGACCAAAGGGGCATGACGGTCACTGAATAAATTTTGGTGCAACTTTACAGGAATTCGCTCTCAGAATGTGCGCACAAATCCGCCGGATTTGGCAGGAACAACCGCGAGCTGTGTATCGCCTTGCACCAGACCGGCTGCCGTGGCCTGAACACGGATGCTGCCTGCGGAGGCTGTCGCACGAAGGAATGCGACTGCCCTGCCGCCGTGCAGATGGTGGCGCGAAAGCAGGAAAGAGTCGTGATCAGTGCTGCTGCCGTTGTCAGTGGCAACGATCTCGGCCGGACCCGTGAGACTGAACTCGATCTCTGCAGAGGCTGCCGGATCAGACTCAGGCACGGGAACGCCGGCGTCATCCACCAGCGTTGCGACAATCATAAGTACGTCGTTGCGGTCCAGAGAGAGTGTTGAGCGCTGCGTAGATAGTTTGACGCGTGCCGCTTTTCCCGCAGTGCGAAGTTCGTCCTCGCCTACCGGACGGCCTTGGCGATAAGCAACGGCTTTTAGTATCCCTGGTGTGTAGGGCACCTCCCAGGTAAGCGGAGTGGCGTCCGCGTGCAGCTCCTGCCGACCCAGGGAATTGCCGTTCAAAAACAGTTCGACTTCATCGCAGTTGGTGTAGACCTCAACGGATTCGCTGTGCGGGGGTACGTTGCGTGGCGTCCAATCGTGGAGCAGCGGCTCCCGTAGATCAGCCGGAGTGGACTCGTAGCCCGGATCAGTTGCGGACTTTTCGCCGACGCCGACACGGCGAAGCAGATGTACAGTGGGCGCAGTGGCCCACCAACTCTGCCGCTCCCAGGCGCGTGGGTGAGGCGCAGCTGTGCGATCAAGCAAGCCAAAGGGGCGGCTGATTCCAGGCCACTGGGCAGATTCGCCAAGGTAGTCGATGCCCGTCCAGAGGAACTGGCCGGAGTATGGCGCGTGGTCGCGCAATGCCAACCAGCTCGAGCGATCGTGAATGTTTTCCGTACCGAGAATCTTGCGCGATGGCTTCTGATCGTGAGCGGCCAGTATCTCGTTGACGCGATAGTTCTGGCCGACGACATCGAGCATATCGGCGAGACCATTGTCATAGTCGTGGCTCACATTTGGACGGAAAAGACCTTGGGTTACCGGACGAGAGGGATCATTTTCATGAAAGACTGCGATCAAGCGCGCGAGAATTGTGTGCGCCAGTTCGGCCTGACGCGTGTCGTGGATCTCGTTGCCCGCGCTCCACAAAATCACACCGGGATGATTGCGATCGCGGCGCACAGTGTCGCGGGCATCGATGGACGACCACTGCTTAAAGTCAAGGTGATAGTCATAAGGGTTCTTGCCGACGGTCCAGCAATCAAACAACTCATCCATCACCAGGAATCCCATACGGTCGCAGAGGTCGAGAAACTCCGGCGACGGCGGATTGTGGGCGGTGCGGACGGCATTGACGCCAAGTGCGCGCAGAGCGGCGAGTCGTTGCTCCCAGATTGCCGTGGGAACTGCGATTCCGAATGCACCGCCGTCAACATGAAGCGCGACACCTTTGATTTTGAAGTTGCGACCATTGAGCCAGAAGCCCGTGGCTGAGTCGAAGTGAAATTCGCGAATGCCAAAGAGGATTTGCTCGTCGTCGGTTATGTCGGCATGGCTGCTGGTCTTAACACGAACTATGGCGCGATACAGAGCGGGTTGGTCAATGTCCCAACGTTCCGGATTGCGGACAGAAAGCTCTGAAACAAGATTCAATTTAGAACCAGGGGCAATGACATGCTCAGCAGTATTCACGGAAGCCACGGAATGTCCGTCAGGTGCAATAACAGAAACTTCCAGAGCAACCTTTTCAAGCGCGCTGGTGTCGTTGACGACCGTGCTCTGTACATGAACCGTAGCGTGATCTGCATTGACCGATGGTGTAGTGACAAACGTGCTCCACGGCTCTATGTGCACGTCCTGCATGAAAACAAGCCGCACCGGGCGATATATGCCGCCGCCTTCGTACCAGCGCGAAGCGGGCTGCTGGGAGGTATCGCAGCGGACAGCGACTACATTGCTCGAACCGAACTGCACGTGGCCGGTGAGGTCGTAAAAAAAACTCACCGAACCGTTAGGACGATGGCCAAGATGGTGGCCATTGATCCAAACATCGCTGTTGGCCATCACGCCTTCAAATACTATATAGACGCGTCGACGGGCGTCTTTTACGGGGAGAGAAAAACTCTTACGATACCATGCGACGCCGGTGGGGAAAAAGCCTCCGCCCTGGCCGCTGAGATTCTTTTGGTCCACAGGACCGGCAATACTCCAATCATGCGGCACGTTCACAGTGCGCCATCCGGAATCGTCAAATTCGGCTTGCCCCGCGCGAGCTTCATCGCTTTGCCGGAACTTCCAATCAGCGTTGAAATCGACGATTGTGCGCGGCGACGCTTGTGCAGAGACCCTCCGAATGTTGTTTTTGGAACGGGCCGGGGACGACAGCCCCAGACAAACGTCGGAGAGCAGGCTCAGGCTCACCAGAGACAAGAGAAGACTCAAAACGTGCGCCCCGCACTTCTTCATCAAAAGCTCCTTCGAACAGAAAATCTCCATCTAAGTGCAAAGAGAATTGTATATTTGTTCCTATAGGTAATACAATTCTTACTGGAAACCGCCCTCTCCTGCCCTCCTGGCAGACCCGGCTTCCACGAGAGGATGATTTCACGATGTCCTGCATATGGCTCACCCGAATGCTTGCAGCTCTTCTGCCCGCAGCGTTTCTGTCAATGGTCGTCTCTGCACAAACCGTACCAGCGAACTCCACTCAGCCGCCTCCAGTGCCTTTGCAAACCACCGTCGCTCTGTTAGTGCCGTTGAATCCCGCGCTGCCAACGGTATTTGTTGTTGGAGACTCGACGGCCAGCAATCAGGCCGATCTTGGTTGGGGCGACCATCTTGCCCATTACTTTGACACAACGCGCATCAATGTTGCCAACCGTGCTTATGCTGGCCGCAGCAGCCGCTCATTTATTCGAGAAGGCCGTTGGGAGAAAGTGCTGGCGGAGATGAAACCGGGCGACTACGTTCTGATTCAACTTGGCCACAACGATGGAGGGGCCGTTGATGGAACCAAGCCGCGAGGGTCCCTCAAGGGACTGGGCGAAGAGACAAAGTACGTGACCCTGATGGACGGAAACTTCGAAACTGTACACACCTACGGTTGGTATATGCGCGAGTATATCGCCGACACGCGCGCCAAACACGCTACGCCAATCCTGCTGACTCTCACCATTCGCAACGTATGGACATCGAGCGCTGATGGAAAACAGCATATCGAGCGTGACATGGGCTACAACGCCGCCATCCGCCAGTTGGCCAACGATCAGCAAGTTTTGCTCGTCGATATGGGCAGTTATGAAGCTGATCATCTGGAAGCCGCCGGTCCCGAGAAGACCGCGCTGCTCTTCCCCAAAGATCACACTCACACCAGCGCAGAGGGCGCGGAATTGAACGCACAATCCGTAGTCCGTGCACTACGTGCGACACAATCGGCACTGCTTGGCTATCTGGCGCAAGGCTTTGAGTGGCCGGAGATTGCCACACCCGTACTGCCGTCGACACCTGCGACAACTAAATCTGTAGATGCTGCTGTTCAATGAAAAGCTGCTCACTCATCATTTGTGGCGAAGCTATTTGTTCGAAACGAAAGAGGAATTTATGCGTGTCTGTTTTTTGCTGAAGGTTCGCCCGGATAGACTGGATGATTACAAACAACGCCACACACAGGTGTGGCCGGAGATGCTGGAAGCTTTACGTCAGACCGGCTGGCGCAATTACACGCTGTTTTTGAAGCCGGACGGACTGTTGATTGGCTATCTAGAGACAGATAATTTTGATAACTCATGCGCTGGCATGAAGGACTATCCAATTAATGCTCGCTGGCAAGAGGAGATGTCTCAATTTTTTGAGAAATTGCCGTGAGCCGCTGATGATAATATGTTTCCGCTGGAAGAAGTCTTCCATCTGGATTAGTAATAGTGCGGTACGACACTAATCAGGAGAGTGTTTTATGAGTGCATTTAGTTCAATTCGACGCGATTTTCTTCGTACGGGCGGTATTGGCATGGCTGCTGCAGCGATTCCCGCTGTATCTTTTGCGGCTTCGGCACAGGACGATGGCGTTGGATCATCCGCTACTTTGCCGGGAGTTTTTGACGTTCGCAAGTTTGGAGCAACGGGCGACGGCAAGACACTGGATACAGTTTCCGTCAATCGCGCGATTGAAGCGGCAGCGGCGGCCGGCGGGGGTGTTGTTGTTTTTCCTGCGGGAAGCTATCTATGTTTTTCGATCCATCTTAAGAGCCAGGTTCATCTGCATCTGGAACAAGGCAGTGCTATCATTGCCGCCGATTCGCCGAAACCGGGCGACCAGACTGGTTACAACGGAGGCGTATACGATGCAGCCGAACCGAATACTGCCTGGGATGCATATCAGGACTATGGTCATAACCATTGGCATAATTCCCTGCTGTGGGGAGAAGATATTCACGACATCAGTATCACAGGAACAGGATTGATCTTCGGCAGAGGACTCAGTTTTGGAATCACTCGCGAAACCCGCGGTAATTATCCGGTCTATGTCGCCGAGCAGCTTGGAGTGGGAAACAAAGCCATTGCCTTGAAAAACTGCCGCAATGTTTTGTTCCGCGATTTCGCCATGCTAAAGGGTGGTCACTTTGCGATGCTGTTGACCGGCGTCGATAATTTGACCATTGACAATCTCAAAATTGATACTGATCGCGATGGCATTGATATTGACTGCTGTCAAAATGTTCGCGTCTCCAACTGCACCGTTAACTCGCCGTGGGATGACGGAATTTGTCCTAAGTCGAGTTATGCTCTGGGTTATGCGCGCGCAACAAGAAACATGACGATCACTAACTGCTGGGTTACAGGATACTACGAGTTAGGAACGGTGTTGGATGGAAGTTATAAAAAGTTCGCTCCTGACTTTAAGGTTTATCGCACCGGGCGTATCAAATGTGGAACGGAATCCAATGGCGGTTTTATTAATATCACCATCTCCAACTGCGTCTTTGAAGGCTGCCAGGGTTACGCTCTGGAGTCGGAAGATGGAGCTCTGATGGAGGACATTACAATCACCAATACGACAATGCGCGATCTGATCTCTGGACCACTCTTTATGCGGTTGGGCTCGCGGCTGCGCGGACCTAAGGAAAGCACCAAGGTGGGAACGATGAAGCGCATCCTCGTCAGCAATCTCGAATGCTATAACGCTTCGAGGAAAACCTGCTCGGTTTTGAGCGGCATTCCCGGTTATTCGATTGAAGACGTCAAGATCTCGAACATTTATGTTGAGACCGTGGGAGGCGGCACTGCTGAAGATGCAAAGATAGAGCCGCAGGAACTGGAAAGCAAGTATCCTGATCCGCAGATGTTCGGCCCCATGCCGGCCTCTGGATTCTTCATGCGTCATATGCGCAATGTAGAGATGAGTCATGTGGAGATTGCCAACTCGACTCCTGATGCGCGTCCCGCCTTCCATCTGAACGATGTGGAGCGTGCGGATTTCTTCGCCATTACGGCTGTTCGCGGCAAGGATGGAGCCTTCGTGCTGCACGGCGTAAAGGACCTCCGCATTGGCTGGAGCAGGGCAGCGGCGGACGCAACGCTAAGCAGTGTTGATCACAAAATGCTGTAAGCGATTCGGAGGGCTATGTTGCGAAAACATGACCCTCCGAATCAGCGAACAACGATGACACTTGTGGCGTAAGGCTGCAACTTCAACTGGACAACAATATTTTCTTCGGTGCGCGTAGACTGCAAAGCTGAAACGGTTCCAGTCTGTGGGTCCCACGTTTCCGCGATTTTCCCTTTGGACATCAGCGTTACTGCGTGGCTGCTAGGCTGTGCGCCTTCATTGAAGAATAGGTACACGTCCGCATCTTTCCATCTGCGCTTCATTACGCGGAGAGCCGTATCCGTCGCGTCCAACCGGACAACCGGCGCGATAACCGCCGAATTAACCGCCGCGAGAATCTCACTGGGAACCTCTTGCGGCTTCAATGCCTCGGTGGGTGGAAAGGCAGGCGGCGTCGGTGTGGGCGGCAACTGGACGTTCAACACTGCTGCCCACGCATAGTCATTCGGAGATGCCGGTCTTGCGTCGCGGATGCTTTGGTTCGATATCCATTGAGGTGCGCCGCCCAGGAAAAGAACCTTACCGCCGCCGTCCGCAAAAGCCTTCAGCCGCGCGAGCACCTCACTTGTGAGTACTAGAGGAGCAGGCAGAATTACTGTGCGATATCGGTTTCCGCTGAGCGTTTCAAAGCTTCCCTTCCCTGGCTTTAGATCGCGCGCCAGTGCATCTTCGTCCACGAGGTCGAAGTCTATCTGGTGCTCGCTCAGCAGACGCTCGGTAGAAACAAATGCACTATCCGACTCATCGTTACCCAACCACATCGAACTCGACGGCAGATAGAGTGCGACCGTGGCATCCGGCTTGCCCATTGCCATGAGGAAACTTAAGCGGCGCACATAGGCAAGCAGATCAGGAAAACCCTGCTGCCCCATGTACCCGGATGGCGATTTCGGTCCAGCGGATGTTGCAGGAAAGTACATTGTCTCGATCAGATTGACACCGCGCACCATCTGCTCGTTCAGGATGTAGCGAGCCATCTCCACATCTGGAGCGGGTCGATAGGCCGCAAAACTTTCGGTGAAAGTGCGGGGCTTTCCGTACACGTGTGCGGCAGAAGAAGCGAGGCGCGGAAAATCGGAGATTGTGTCCTTCCAAATCTGATGCCAGATTGCGTCGATGCCCGGCAGTTGAACCGCGCGCAGGTCGCGAAAGAATGAGCCCTCGCTGCGCACTAACTCCATTTCCAATTCTTCGTGGTTGAGGTGAACCTCATACTCCAAATGATTGGCCGCGCACCAATCGCTCTGCGGTTTGAAAAATCCGTCGGCAAACATCTGTGAGAAGACATCGTAGTAATCGCCTTTGATGCGAATCTGCGCAGGCGTCAGATGGATTGGTATGCCGGGCTCGCGGCGTGAAGGCGTCTGTGTAAAAAGGGCGGTATAGGGCTGTACATCATAACCCTTGATCTGGCGAAAGTGCTCGAAGAACTTCGGCGTCCAGGGAAGACCGGTGATAGAGTAGTCTGGCTCGTCGCCGCGAAAGCCAAGAATTGTCTTGCCAAATTCGTCTCCGATATATTTTTTATACTGCTCATGCGTGAAGTGCATATACTGTTCGGTGGCTGCGGGATCAAGATAGTCTTCAAGGGATTGTGAGGTGTCTTTGACGCGTTGCGGGTTGGTGTCAGATCGAGTGGGAGATGTGCGGAACTCATGGTCGACGATGAGCACCGTCCAGTTCCCTTTCGGTGCGGTCCAGTCCAGCGTATTGCCATGTAGAGGAAGAATCATCGCCGCGCCGTCCTGGTCGACGGCCGCTGCACTCATCGTGCCGGAAGGCAACTCCTGATACAGCGTCGAGCCTCCCACGACAGGAATCGTCTGCGCCACTTCAAGCGCCTGCATCCGCAGCTCAGGCTTTTCCGTGGTGAATTTTCCACCGGCAAAGCCGCTTGGATAACCGGCGTCATCGACAATCCACACGCGCATATTCCGCTGCTTCGCTTCCTCGACAAAATTGCGAAAGAAGGCGAAATACTCAGGCGACAGATATAAGAATGGCATATCATAACCGGCTTGCACGGTGACCGCCTGAAAGCCAAGGCTGTGCAGCGTATCCAGATCGCGCCGTACCTGCGGAATACTGACTGGACCATTCAAGCCGTAATAAGGCTCGGGTCCGTATTCCGGCGGAGGACCATTCCATTTTGCGGCTACCTCGACGGTGGTGGGACTCTGTAAATGCTGCCATGATTGCTGTGAAACTGCGGCTACGGAATGCAGTACGAAGACCGCAACCGCCAGAGCCACTAATCTGTGCTTTAACATGAATCTTGGTCCTTCCATCAACAGCTCACTGAAGTTCAGAACGCACGCTCAATCCATCCGTATGGTACACTTTTTCGATGTTGGAACGTCCTCTGCACTGAGATTGCAGGCTCGTTCATAAAATGACGGCAACTCTAGCCGACAGGAGTATTTCTCGTGCCCCGTTCTTTCAAGTGGTTTAGAAGCGGATTGGTCAGCTTTCTTCCGTCAGTGCTTTTCATCATTAGCACTAGCTCAGGTTCCGCACAGAAGCAGGTCCCAGTCATGACGCAAGCACCTCCGATGGCTGGCATTGCTCACGCCGCGATTCGCGTTGCCGATTTGGCCAAGTCACGCGACTTCTACGAGAAGCTGGGCTTTGAAGAGGCCTTCTCGATGAGCAAAGACGGGGTGCCAACGCAATCGTTTCTCAAGATCAACGACCGACAGTTTATTGAACTTTATCCGAAAAGCAAGCCAGAAGACCCCATCGGCTTCCTGCACGTTTGCTTTGAATCTACTGAGATTGAATTGCTCAATCAGTTTTACGCTGAACGAGGCCTTTCGCCGAAGCCCGTCAGGAAAGCGGGCGCGGGCAATCTACTGTTTACCATGGAAGGGCCGGAGCAGCAGAACATCGAATATACGCAATATATGCCCGACTCTAAACACACGCTCGACCAGGGAAAACACCTTGGCCCAAACCGTATCTCAAAAATCATTGTAGCGATGGGAATTGAGATGCAGAACTCAGCCGCGGCAGTTGCCTTTTATCGCGAGAAACTCGGCTTCAAACCTGTTCGCACTTTGCAGCCGGGACAGCAAGGGCTTGATATCCCTGGCCAATCAAATCAGCACATCGAAATTGTTCAACATGCGCAAGGCTCTGCATTCCAGCTATTTTTTTCTGTGGCCAACCTGCGGGAAGCCGAGCAGCAACTAAAATCACTGCACATTGATTTTAAAAAAGTGAAAGCTGCTTTGTGGATTCAGGACCCGGATGGAAACCGCATTGTCTTTGTAAGGGGCAAGTCAGCATAAGCGCGAGGAAACGCTCCCCAGAGGCGGCGGGAAACTGATACCCTAGAAGCATGAAATTCGGGGTTTTAGTATTTCCTGGCTCGAACTGCGATCACGACACCTATAACGTGATTGCCGAAGTGGCTCACCAGCCCGTAACCTTTCTCTGGCACGACTCTGAGGACCTCCAGGGCGTCGACGCCGTGCTGGTTCCGGGCGGTTTTGCCTATGGTGATTACCTACGCACAGGAGCGATTGCGCGCTTTTCGCCGGTGATGCAGGCTGTCAAGCGCTTTGCCGACGGTGGCGGACTAGTAGCCGGAATCTGCAATGGTTTTCAGATTTTGACCGAAGCCGGCCTGCTCCCCGGTGCCCTGATGCGCAACGCCGGACTCAAGTACATTTGCAAGCCGGTTTATTTGCGTACGGAGACAACAAACAGCCCCTTCACCAACCAGCTCACCAAAGGCGACGTGCTGCAAATGCCGATTGGGCACATGGAAGGCAACTACTTCTGCACGCCTGAGGAGTTGCAAAGGCTGGAGGCCGAAGATCGGATCGCATTCCGCTATGCCACCCAGGCGGGCGAAATCACGCCGGAAGCGAACCCCAATGGCTCGTTGAGCAACATCGCGGGCATTCTGAATGCGAAGAGAAACGTACTGGGAATGATGCCCCATCCAGACCGGTCGAGTGAACTGATTCTTGGATCGGCAGACGGCGTGAAAGTTTTCTCGTCGATGATTGCGGCGCTGACAACCGCTTAATCATTGCGAGTCGCGGAAGCGGGCACAACATGATTGACATCCATCATCATCTACTTTACGGAGTGGATGACGGATCGCCTGACCTGGAAACCTCACTTGCCATGGCGCGGGAGTCCGCTGCCAACGGCGTGACTCGCATCGTCTGCACGCCGCACGCCAGCGAACGCTATCCCTATCAGGCTCCGCTCATCGAAGAGCGCTTCGCTGAGCTGTGCGAGTTGCTGCAAGGCCAGGTGGAGTTGAGTCTGGCATGCGACTTCCATATGAAGGCGGAAAATATTTATGAGGCGGCAGCCCACCCGTTCCGCTACTCGATTGACGGCAAAGGCTACCTGCTGATCGAATTTCCCAACACGGTCATTCCACCGCAGATGACCGAAGCACTGTTCAAATTGCAATCGGTGGGCTATACGCTGATCATCACCCACCCGGAGCGGTATCCTGCTGTACTGGGCCGCCCCGAAATGCTGGCCGATTGGCTGCGCATGGGCTGCTTGGTACAGGTTACCGCTGGCTCGCTGTATGGGCGCTTTGGCGAGATGGCGCAGAAGTTTTCCAACGAGCTCCTGGAACGCAACTGGATTCACTTTCTGGCCACCGATGCTCACAATATCCAGTGGCGACCGCCTCACCTGAAGAAGGGCTACGACTATGTGGCGCAAGAAGTGGGCGTAGAGACGGCCCAAAGGTTGTGTGTGAGCAATCCGCAGGCCGCCGTCGAGGGAGCAAGGTGGCCGCCGCAGCCTGAGATGGTGGGACTCAGGGAGCGTGTGCCAATGAGGTTTCACGCAAAGCAGTTCTCAGGCCCCTCCCGCAGGAGCGCCTTCAAGGTCGGCCGGAGCAAAGCTCCCAACCTTAGCATAAAAAGCGTTTTGAAGCGGCTGTTCGGAAGATAGTGGGGAGGAGAATACTCCCTCCTTAGAGCCCCAGCCCGCCATCCACAGTTAGCACCTGGCCAGTGACAAAGTGCGGCCCTGCGGCAAAGAAGAGCGCCGCCTGGGCAATGTCTTCCACGCTGCCGTTGACCTGCATCGGAGTTTTGGCCGCAAAGTGAGCAGCTTGGCTAGTTGGGTCTTCGTCAAACTCAATCCAGCCCGGAGCCACGCAATTCACGCTCACCTCAGGAGCAAAGGCTTTGGCCATGGCGTGCGTTAGGCTGTGCAACGCAGCCTTGGAGGCGCAATAATGCGCATGGTCGGTCCAGGCTCTCAGGCCTCCCAAAGACCCTATGTTGATGATGCGGCCTTGGACGGCGCGTAGATGAATCAGAGCCTCGCGTGCTACCAGGAACGGTCCACGAGCATTCGTCTCGAAGACTGCATCCCATTGCTCGATAGTGATGCGGTCGAGAGGCACGGACTCAAAAATGGCTGCATTGTTCACTACAAGGTCGAGCCGACCGAAGTGGTCAGCTGTTGCGGCGACAGCAGTTCGGACCGAGGCTTCTGAGCGCACATCACACTCGACGGCCAGCGCACGGCGGTCAAAACTCTCAATTGCGCGGATCGTGATTTCAGCGTCAGCTTTAGAGCTGCGGTAGGTGATGGCCACGTCCGCGCCAGCCTGCGCAAGGGCCAACGCAATTCCACGGCCGAGGCGTCGAGCGCCGCCGGTGACAAATGCCGATTTGCCGTGAAGGATCTGGTTGGGCATAGCCTTGCTTGCCAAAAAAGGCACAGCTAAAGCCGCGCCTTTTAAAATTTGGTCTCCTGACTACGGGTCTTGGTGACGATGGCAAAGCGCAACGCGGGTTGCTCAAGCCTATTGATTCCGATTAAGGTTTGTCTGGGTTAGCCTGAGCTTTTGGTTTGGTAGTGAGCTTATCTTTGCTTTCTGGCGCAGCCTCAGCGGGTGGATCTGATGGTTTGGCCGCGTCTGGGCTCTTGCCACCCACTGAACTCTCAGGGTGCGGCTTGTAAATGGAGTATTGCTCGCCGGGGCGCTTCATCCGGACTTCAAAGGACTTCTGGGGTGTGTCGATTTTGAATTCGTCCCCGTAAGTCTGAAAGCCCTTGGCAAAGACCTGCAACACAACTTTACTTCCGATATTCAGCACATCGATTACGGCCTTGCCATCATCGTTGGTCTTCAGTTCCATGTTGCCCTTATCACCCACCAAGTGAAAGATGACGGCGGCATTCAGAATGGGCTTGCCATTGACGTCGCGCAGAACAGTGACCTCAACGCGCGCGGTAGCAGGGGGCGACTTGTATTTCCGCCCGCGACCGGAACTTTTCTGCTGCGCGTCAACAGCGAGTGAAGAGAGGAGCAGGCCAAGAAAGGCCACAAGAACACAGAGTCGAAAATGTGAACGGAAAAGCATACTCATCATTGTAAATGTTTCCCACCCCAGCAACTAAAATCTGTTACCGGGCCAATTATAGGTTAGACGTTTCAGAAGGCCGAAGATTGTTCCCTTCAGAAAATTTTGTATCCGATGCCCATGCTGGCTCCATAGGGCGAAATCGTTGAGTCGCCCCACTTGGGCCAGTAATGGTACTCGACATCCACAAGCCGGAGGCTGAGCCGCTTGGTCATTTTCACGTCCACGCCGCCGCCGAACGCGAGGTCAGTAAAGCGGCCGTGGTGGCCAGGCAGTGAGTCGAAGTTCATCTTGGAAAATCCGCCAAGCGCCTTGACGTAAGCAGTTGATTTCCATATTTGATAGACCGGGAGCCGGGGGCCGATCAGATAGTTATCCTGATAAATGTTTTGGTATTGGTTGTAGCGCAGCCAGCGGCCTTCTGCCTCCAACTGTATCCAACGTCGCAGCCTCACATCCACATATGCGCCAACGCCAAAGAGAGGTTGGCTGCCGGCGCTCGCGATGATGTAGCCTTGTGAATCGCAACAATCTCCCTGGTAATCAGGCTGGAAGATGGAAGCCATCCCGCCGACGGTGATCGAAGTTTCGCGGGTGGTGGCTGTTGAAACCACTTGTGCGTGAACGGTAGCGAAGGCAGCAAGCAAAATCGCAAAAAAAAGTGCGGTAGATCGTCTCATAGGATTTCAGGTCTTTACTCGAAGAGATTTTTTCGTTGCCGGAATTGGTAGTGCAAGCCGAGGTACCCGAACCCTCAGAGCGGAGTGCGCCGCGCGTGGCTCCGCTCCGAGGGTTTGAGGCGATGGTTAAGGCTGAGGCGGTGGCGCGCCGGAATCGGGCGGTGCTGCGGTGGCCGTCGGTTGCGGGGCAGGCTGCTCGGCAGGCGACGTGGCAGGCGGAGCGACAGACTGTGCAGCTGCCGGCGGTTGCGCAACAGGCTGAGCAGCAGCCGAAGGCGTAGCCTCCGCGATCGGGGGCGGTGGCGGAGCAACGGGCG
>CAYPYJ010000054.1:0-26077 GCA_964414945.1 uncultured Occallatibacter sp. | reverse complement strand
TCCTCGTTCTGCGTGGCCTGGACGCCATTGGAGTAGATCATCTTGAGCCGCAGATTCAGCAAGGAGCCGAGTGGATACGCATGGTGCAGAACGCTGACGGCGGCTGGGGAGAAACCTGCGGCAGTTACGACGATCCGAATCTTCGCGGCATGGGCGTTAGCACACCGTCGCAAACAGCATGGGCTCTGCTTGGACTTCTGGCCGCCGGTGACGACCGTTCAGACTCTCTCGCCAAAGGTGTCCGCTGGCTGCTCACGCGCCAACGTGCAGACGGCAGTTGGGATGAATCGATAGGCGAAGGCACTCTTCGCCAAGGCATCATCACCGGCACGGGTTTCCCCAGGGTCTTTTATCTGGCCTACACGCTTTATCGCCAATACTTCCCGCTGCTGGCCCTCACCGGCTACAAGCGGACCATGGAGCGCGCCTCGTAGGCGCCGGAGGTTATTCCCAAGATGGCTGTTCCAATCTCTCAAATGTGGACGGTTGCCACGTATGTGCTGAAGAAGAAGCTCGCCGGAAATCAGCGCTTTCCTCTGGTGCTGATGCTGGAGCCGCTCTTCCGCTGTTCGCTGGCCTGCGCCGGCTGTGGCAAGGTGCAGTACCCGCCGCACATCCTCAAAAAGCAGCTCACCCCCGAGGAATGTTTTGCCGCTGTCGAAGAGTGCGGCGCTCCGATGGTCTCCATCCCAGGCGGCGAGCCTCTGCTTCATCCGCAGATCGTCGAAATCGTCAATGGACTCATCGCGCGCAAAAAGTACATCTACCTCTGCACAAACGCGCTTGAACTCAAGAAAAAATTGCCGGAGTTTACGCCATCCAAGTATCTGACTTTCTCCGTGCATCTCGACGGCCAGCGCGAGCACCATGATTTCTCAGTTTGCCGAGAAGGCGGCTACGACATCGCCGTCGAAGGCATTCAAGAGGCGGTTAAGCGCGGCTTCCGCGTTACCACCAATGCAACGTTCTTCGACGGCACTGACCCCAATAGTGTCCGCGCATTTTTCGATGAAGTGATGGGAATGGGTGTCGAGGGCGTGGTCCTGTCTCCAGGATATAGCTACGACAAAGCCCCCGACCAGACTCACTTCATGGGCCGCGCCCGCGTCCGTCGCCTCTTCCGCGCCATCTTGTCCAATCGCAAGCCCAGTTGGAAATTCAATATGTCGCCGCTCTTTCTCGAATTCCTGATGGGCAAGCGCAACTACGAATGCACGCCTTGGGGAATGCCTGCCTATAACATCTTTGGCTGGCAAAAGCCCTGCTACCTGCTGCAAGAGGGCTACGCTGACAGTTATGCCGAGCTCTTGGAAACAACCGATTGGAAAAACTACGGCGTCGCCAGCGGCAATCCAAAATGCGCCAACTGCATGGTCAGTTGCGGCTATGAAACGACGGCGGTCATTGACGGCTTTGGCTCCGTCAAGGGTTTTCTGGACATGGTGCGCGGCAACTTCAGCAAATATCCCGACGCGGGCGCTCTCAAGCTGCTCGATGAAGTTGTTCCCCACCGCTCCGAATCTCTGATCAGTATCACCGACCAAGTAGGCAAGCCTGTCTTTGAAGAGACAAATGCCTGAAGGCTAACTATAAAAGTTGGGTGCCCCATCCATTCGCTTTTTTCTGGCGAATGGGTGGGAAACACGAACCTCTACCAGACATTTTCAAGAGGTAGTATGACCGCAGAAGTTCTGAAGTACACATTGGATCAGGTGGAAGCGCTGGAAGTAGCTCCTGGAACGGAGCATGAACAGCTTGAAGGCTGGGTTCCCACGCTGGCCTCAGAAGATGACCTGCGTGAAGCTCTCGCTAAAGCCCTTGACTATCGCGGCGATGTAACGCTCACCCTCAAATCCGGCGAAATAGTCGAGGCATATATCTTCAATAGCCACACCGGCGCAACGCTTGCCGATTCATGGGTGCAGTATTTTTCGCCCACAGCTCCCGACAAGCGCAAGGTCAGCTATGCCGAGATCGCCCGCATCGAGTTCAGCGGTAAAGATCGCGCTGCTGGTAAGCACTGGGAAGACTGGGTCAAGAAATATGCCGAAAAGAAGGCCGCCGGTGAGACCAACATTGCTCTTGCGCCGGATGCGCTGGAATAACCAGAGAGAGATGCGGCAAGCCAACTTGCCAACCTGCGATCACGCGCGAAGCGCGGCTAACTTGCTATCCTCATACGTATGAAAGTCTTTCTCACCGGCGCAACCGGATTTGTAGGCCATCATGTGGCGCAAGCCCTTGCTGCCGACGGCGCCAAGCTGCGGATGCTGATCCGCAAAACCAGCAAGCTGGGCAACTTGGAAGGCATCGACGGCGAGACACACATCGGCGACCTCTCCGACCCGGAGTCGATCCGCCCCGCGCTCAAAGGTTGCAACGCAGTAGTCCACGTCGCCGCCGACTACCGCCTCTGGATTCGCGATCCCGAGGCCATGTACCGCGCCAACGTCGATGGCACGCGTGATCTGCTGCGCATGGCTCGTGAAGCTGGTGTCAAGCGCTTCGTCTACACCTCCAGCGTGGCTACTATGCACTTCCACCGTGACGGCACGGTGATCAACGAAGATACGCCGGTGACTCTGGATGATATGGTCGGCCACTACAAGCGGTCAAAATTTCAAGCCGAACAGCAGGCCATCGCCGCCGCTCAGGATGGCCAGCAGGTCATCATCCTAAACCCCACCAGTCCCATCGGCAGCAACGACTCCAAGCCAACGCCCACCGGCCAAATCTTCATCGATTTCCTCAACGGCAAATTCCCCGCCTACATGGACACCGGCCTCAACCTAGTCGATGTAGCCGAAGTCGCCCGCGCCCACGTCGCTGCGCTCACCCTGGGCAAGCGCGGCCACCGCTACATCCTCGGCGGAGAAAACCTCACCCTCAAGCAGATCCTCGACAAGATGGCCGAGATTACCGGCCTGCCTTCGCCCACCATCAAGATCCCCTTCGCCGTAGCCGCGACGTATGCGTTTTTTGAGGAGTGGATCACCGGCCGCATCCGTGGCAAGGAGCCTCGTGCCACGCTCGAAGAGGTCCGTATGGGCCGCAAGAAAATGTTCGCCAGCAGTGCCCACGCCCAGCAGGAGCTAGGCTTCCGCCTCCTCCCCGTCCAGCCCGCAATGAAGTCGGCAATAGACTGGTTCCGCGCCAATGGCTACGCACCGCTGCGCTGAAAGAGAATCGAGAATGGACGTCACCGCCATCCTGCAGAGTCCTTTTCCATCTCCGACGGAGTCTCTCTTCGATCGGATCATGACATTAGGTTGGTATGACGGAATTACTGACGGCCTCGTTTGTGGTCCTTCGGGATCAATTGCTTTTAGATTCGATATTCTCGCTTGGGGGCCTAGTCAAGATCGGAGAGTCTTTGTTCTTTCTCCGATCTCGATTCCAACATTTGATGAAGTGGTCAAGCTTCTGGAACAATTGAGGCCGACTAAGTGGCCGCGCTGGGATGTTGGTGGCTGGCCATCGGATTTAGCTCAGTTAGAGCGCCTGAACCATGAACTGAATCAGATTCTTGTTAATTCGGCAAAGCCTTCATTGCTCATTGAAACGGAGAGTATGTTCAAGACTATTTATGGCGCTAGACAACTTTCTGAAGATTCACTCAATCTGATGCCGGACCAATTCGACGGCTATCCACAATCGGACAATTACGATTATTGGCACAAATATTTAGGGCTTTCCTCATGACCCGCACCGCCATCATCGCCGCCATGCCTGCCGAACTGAAGCCCCTCACCCGCGGCTGGCAGCACCAGCACTCCAACGGCGTCCACCTCTGGCGTTGGAGCTTCGCCGACGGCGAATGGATCGCCGCCTGCGCCGGAGCTGGCATCCAGGCCGCAACCCGCGCCTTCGCCGAAGTCGAAAGGAGCGGGGAAGTCAGTACCGTCATCTCCACCGGCTGGGCCGGAGCTTTGCGCGAAGATCTGGCTCCCGGCAAGGCCTACGACGTCTCCACCATCATCGACGCCCACACCGGCGAGCGCTTTACCACCGCTTGTCCGCCCAATGATTGCTGGCTCGTCACCAGCCCTAAAGTCGCCGATGTCCACGAGAAACTTCGGCTAGCCGAAACCTACCAGGCTGCTCTTGTCGAGATGGAAGCTGCCGGAGTTGCCCGCCTAGCCCGGATGCGCGGCATCCCGTTTTATTGTGTCAAAGGAATCAGCGATGGCTACAGCGACAAACTCCCTGACTTCAATCGCTTTATCTCAACCGACGGCCATTTTCAGCTTGCCCGCTTCGTCTTTTTCGTTCTCTTCCGTCCCTGGCTCTGGCCCTCACTCATCCGGATGGGCGAAAATAGTAAAAAGGCTGCTCGCGACCTCGCCGCCTCTCTACTCGATCTTCTGGATGAACGAGGTAATATTAGAAAGCTGAATGGATATCCTAACCACCAACGCTGAGAATCAGTTAAAGATGAATATTCCCGCCACCATGCGCGCCGTGGTCTATCGCGGCGTCAACGATCTACGCCTTGAAACCGTGCCCGTGCCAGCGATCGGCCCCGGTGAGCTGTTGGTCAAGATCGCCACCTGCGGCGTCTGCGGAACCGATCTAAAGAAGATCCATACCGGCTCGCACTCCGCTCCCCGCATCTTTGGTCACGAGATGGCCGGGACCGTCGTTCAAGTCGGCGCAGACGTGACCAATTTCCGCCTCGGCGACCGTGTCATGGTCTTCCACCACATTCCCTGCGGCAAATGCTACTACTGCCGCAAACATACCCCGGCGCAGTGCGCGGTCTACAAAAAAGTCGGCGCTACGGCTGGCATGGAACCCTCCGGCGGCGGCTTTTCCGAATACATCCGAGTCATGGATTGGATCGTCTCCATGGGCGGCGTCATCCGGATTCCGGACGGCATCCCGTTCGAGCAGGCGGCTTTCATCGAACCGGTCAATACTGTGCTGAAGGGCGTGAAGCTGCTCAATCTGGCGGCTGACGAAACTGTGCTGGTGATCGGCCAGGGCCCCATCGGCATATTGCTTGCCGCGCTCTCGCGCCGTACTGGAGCTCGGGTCCTTACCTCCGATCTCTACCCTCAACGCCATGCCATCGCCACCAAATTCGGCCTCCATGAGCCCATTGACGCTGGAACAGAAAATGTCGTTGAACGTGTCCGAGCCGTCACTCAAGGCCGTGGTGCGGACGTCGTACTTCTGGCCGTCGGTGCCAATGCGTTGATAAAATCGGCAATGGAATCAGTGCGTTGCGGTGGAAAAGTAATGCTATTTGCCCAAACCCAACACACTGAGGCCACCTTCGATCCCGGCGCGGTCTGCATGGACGAGAAGACGCTCCTGGGTTCATACTCAGCCTCAACGGCGATTCAGCCCGAGGTTGAAGAGCTTGTCTTCAGCGGTTACCGCAATGGCTTTGATTTAACAAACTTGATCTCCCATCGTTTTCCTCTAGAAGAGGCGGTCACTGCGATTGAGGTTGCTTCTAACCCCCAGGCAGACTCGATGAAGATTACGATTGAGCCTGTACCTGGAGCAGGAAAGGACTGAGAGGAACCCGATGGCGAACACAGTCAAAGCAGTGATCCTCCGGGGCCGTAAGACCGTCGAGAATGTTGTCGAAGAAAGCCGCAAGAAAGTCGAGAACGCTGTCGAGGGAGGCTTGAATACCGTCGAGACGGTCGTCGGGGTAGGCCTGAATACAGTCGAGACGGTGGTCGTCGAGGGACGCAGGAAGGTTGAATCCGCCGTCCACCAAGGTCGAATGACCGTCGAGAGCGTGCTTCTCCGCGACCGCACTACGATGAATGCCGCAGTCCTGCACGGGCGAGAGGACGTTCGCATCGAGGCCGTACCGGTTCCCGTGGCCGGGCCCGGTGAACTGATTGTCAGCGTCGGCGCGGCGCTCACCTGTGGCACTGACCTGAAAGTTTTCCGCAGGGGCTACCATGCACGCATGATCGTGCCTCCGGCCCTCTTTGGCCATGAACTGGCAGGAACCGTTGTTGAGGCTGGAGAGGGAGTTACGGAATTTGCTCCCGGCGACCGCGTAGTCGCGCTCAACTCAGCGCCCTGTGGCCAGTGCTATTTCTGCGCTCGCGGCCAGGAAAACCTCTGCGATGATCTGCTCTTCAATAACGGCGCATACGCTGAGTTCATTCGCATTCCGTCGCGCATTGTGACCAAGAATACCCTCCGCATTCCCGATCACGTGCCGCTGGAGCACGCTGCGCTTACAGAGCCTCTGGCCTGCGCTGTGCATGGCTTTGAAGACTCCTGTCCGCACCCCGGCGATACAGTTGCTGTCATTGGCGGAGGTCCTCTCGGTTTGATGATTATGCACGTAGCAGCTCTCGCCGGCTGTCGCGTTATCGCCATAGTCAAGCACGACGGACAGGTCGAAGCTGCGCGCCAGTTGGGTGCGGCTCACGTCGTGCAGACTGCAAACATTCGAAATGCCATCCGAGAAACACGCGCGCTGACCGAGAAGGATCGCGGCGTGGACATCGCCATTGAGGCCGTCGGCGTGCCCGAATCGTGGGAAGAAGCCGTCGAAATGGTGCGCAAGGGTGGTACAGTGAATTTCTTTGGCGGTTGCGCTCTGGGCACACGCGTTACGCTCGACACCAATCGCGTCCACTACTCCGACATCACCCTTCGCGCTACGTTCCACCACACTCCGGCCATGTGCCGCAAGGCGCTCGATCTGATCTCCAGCGGACGCTTTCAGGCTGCTGCCTTCATCACCGGCCACGCTCATCTTTACGAACTCAACCGCGTTTTTGAGAAGCTGATGAAACGCGGCAGCGAAATCAAAACCGCCATTGTGCCCTGAGGCCACGCCATGACGACGGAAGCTGAAGAATCGAAAAATGAGATAACAGGTGCCACGCAAGAGGAGTTGCTCGCCTGTGGCTGGGCGGCACTGCCAGCGAACTATCGCATCCCCGACGTTGCCCCCACGCTCGAAGAGGCTCAGGCATGGTGCAAGCAGTTGGCCGAGTCTCACTACGAGAATTTCCACGTCGCATCGTGGTTTCTTCCCAAAGAGCTTCGCCCGCACTTCCACTCCATCTACGCCTATTGCCGCGTTTCTGACGACCTTGGTGACGAGGTAGGAGACCCCGCCGTAGCTTTAGCGCTTTTGAATCTGTGGGAACGGGAACTGGATGCTTGCTACGAAGGCCGCGCCCGCCATCCCGTCTTTGTCGCGCTGGCCGAGACGATCAAAGAATGCCTCATTCCCAAAGAGCCCTTCGCCGATCTGCTAACCGCCTTTCGTCAAGACCAAACCGTCACTCGCTACAACACCATGGACGACTTGCTGGCCTACTGCCGCTACTCGGCCAATCCCGTGGGTCGCCTAGTGCTCTACGCCTGCACCGAGGCCAATGAGGAGAACTTCCGCCTCTCCGACGCCACCTGCACCGCGCTTCAGTTGGCTAATTTTTGGCAGGATGTGCGCCAAGACTACAATCGCGGACGCATCTATATTCCCCAAAAGGATTTGGCCTTCTATCACGTTGGCGAAGAATATATTGCCAACGGCATCGTGACGCCAGAGTTTCGCCGGTTGATGCACTGCGAAGTCGATTATGCGCGCGCGCTTTTTGAAGAAGGCCTGCCGCTGATTGGCAATGTCAATCGCGATCTGGCTCTTGATTTGGATCTCTTCAGCCGTGGCGGCTTGGAGATTCTGCGCGCCATTGAGCGGCGGGGCTACGACGTCCTCACCGCGCGTCCCGCCATCTCCAAGGGCACAAAACTCGCACTGCTCCTGCGCGCCATCAGCGGTAAGTTTTTGCCCTTTCTGCGGCTCGGCAGCCGGGCGTGAGGCCACCAGCGTGAGGGGAGCCAGATTGAAGCACGATCCCAAATTGGATGCGGCCTACGCTCTCTGTCGCCAGATTGCCCAGCGCGAGGCGAAAAATTTCTACTACGCTTTCGTGGCGCTGCCTGAGCCACGCCGCAACGCCATCTGCGCCATCTACGCTTTCATGCGTCAGGCAGACGATCTCGCCGACGACGAAAGCCTCCCGCGCGAGGAACGCCGTCGTCGTCTCGATGGTTGGCTGGCCAGTTGGCGCGGCGTCTGTCATGGCGGCGACTCCTCTGATCTGGTCTTCCTCGCTGTGCAGGATGCGGTCAAACGCTACAACATTCCGCTCAATCTTCTCAATGATCTGGTCGCTGGCGTAACGATGGACCTCGATAGTTCCTCAAATGTTGGGTGCCCCACCCATTCCGCGTCTTCTGCGGAATGGGTGGGAAAGCAGGGAACTGACACTTATGCAACCTTCGCCGATCTCTATCGCTACTGCTTTCTCGTAGCCTCAGTCGTGGGCCTGGTCTGCATTCGTATCTTCGGCTACACCGATCCTCGCGCAGAAAAGCTGGCCGAAGAAACCGGCATCGCCTTCCAGCTCACCAACATTTTGCGCGACGTGGCCGAGGATGCGAGACGAAATCGCGTCTACCTACCGCTGGAAGATTTGGCCGCACACAATGTCACGCTCGATTCTTTGCTGCATCACATCCCCGACGCGCCGCCCACCGCCGAAGAGCGTGCATTGCTTGCGGCCATCGCCCAGCGTGCCGAAGAGTATTACAAATCTGCGCAAGAGCTGCTGCCACTGATTGACCGCGAAAGCCGCCCCGCGCTGTGGGTTCTGGTTTCCATCTATCACGGCCTTCTCAAACGCATTGAGCGCGCGGACTACGATGTTTTTTCGCAACGTGCCAGTGTGCCATCTCCGCAGAAGATTGGCGTTCTGGCAGCAGGAATACTCCGTATCGGCTGGGCAAGGTTGTTCGGCTAACATGAAATCACCCGTAGCCTAAGTCGTGCCGTAAGTGCAGAAGAATTGCACGGGCTTCAGCCCCTGAAGGAAGCAAGTTGAGCAGCGCACAAAAATCAGTCACTGTTATAGGCGCTGGCGTGGCAGGCATGAGCGCGGCCTGCGCTCTGGCTGAGGCGGGCTTCCGCGTGCAACTGGTCGAGCGGCGCGGCTATCTCGGCGGACGGGCTTCGTCGTACTTGCATCCCGGCGTTAATGAAGTCATCGACAACTGTCAGCACGTTCTCTTCGGCTGTTGCACCAACTTACAGGGTTTCTATCGCCGCATCGGTGTCGCCGACCGCATCCACTGGACGAGCGATATGACGATGATCGAACCGGGAGGCCGGCGTTCTGCACTTGGACCTTTTCATTTAGGTCCATTTACCCTTCCTGCGCCGTTGCACTCCGCACCCAGTTTCCTTAACGCCAAAGCCTTCACCTTCGCCGACAAGCTCTCGCTGGGTCGCGCAATGCGAGCGATGATGAAGCCGGATGCGATCATCGACTCGCGCGAGACCCTGGGCTCCTGGCTCCGTCGCCATAAGCAGACCGAGGGAGCTATCAATCGTTTCTGGCGGCTGGTCATCGCCAGCGCCTTGAACGCGGAAATTGATTCCATAGCCGTACCGTATGCCGCCAAGGTAATCCGCGAATTGTTTTTGAACTCTGCTCAAGCTGGCAGCATGGGTATGAGCACTGTTCCGTTGAGCGAACTCTACGCGAGTGTCACTCCACTCCTTACTGCGCGCGGCGGCAGCGTCCTACTGAACACGAGCGTCGAAGGCGCGGCCTGGGATGAATCCGTTGGCAAGTGGCTAGTATGCACGCGCAACGGTGAGCTGGTCTCCGACAACATGATTCTTGCGCTGCCCTTCGAAGCAATGCAGAAGCTGCTGCCTCATCTGCCCGCAGAAGATGGTACGGAGAAGCTGGCGCGTCAAATCGAGCGTCACGAGCATTGGCCCATCTGCAGCGTCCATCTCTGGTTCGACCGCGAGGTCACTAACCTGGAACACGCCGTGCTGCTGGACCGCGAGATTCATTGGATGTACAACCAGTCGAAGCTGCAACGGCGCGGCGGTCACTATATCGAGCTGGTAGTCAGTGCAACGCGGGCCTTCGCGGCCCTGCCACGCGAGGCCGCAATCCAGCAGGCGCTCAACGAACTGGCTGAGTTCTTTCCGCGCGTGAAGGAAGCGAAACTGGAGAAGGTTGCGCTGGTTAAAGAAGTCCATGCCACCTTCGGCGTGCCTCCGGGAATCGACTCGGCGCGACCCAGCGCCGCGTCGTCCTGGCCGCATCTCTTTCTCGCCGGAGACTGGGTGCAAACCGGCTGGCCGTCGACAATGGAGAGTGCCGCACGTTCAGGCCATTTGGCTGCGGAGGCGCTAGGCCTCGCGGCGCAAGAACCGATCAACTGCTTTGAGCCTGATTTGAAGCCGCAAGGGCTTATGAAATTTATTCGCTGATGTTTTCAATGCGCCAATAAATAAACGCCGATGCAGACCAGCACAGCCGAGGTCCAGCGCCGCCGGTCCACATTCTCGTGTAAAAAAAGCTTGCCCGCAATCGCGTTGGTGACCAACGTCAGCGACGCAGAAGCCGGAGCAACTAGGCTCACCGGAAGATAGTTCAACGCCAGTAGCAATGCAAAGAAAGCCAACGCTAGAAAACCAACCCCAGCGAAAAACAGTGGGCAGGTGAGGACCGCGCGAATGGCGCCTTTCATCCCAGAGTGAGCGCGAATTTCATCCAGGTCGCCAATGGATTTCATTGCAGCCGCGGTCAGCACTTCTCCTGTTGTGGATGTGAGCACAACGGCGGCGATCATCGTCGCAGAGGACCAGAAGCCGGACTGTGGGGCAAGGGAGGGTATCATCATCGCACCGCCGGTTGCTCTATTACCGCAATCTCTGGCGCATGAGCATTCGGCCTTTTTGTCAGCGATGGCCCCTGTGTCACAAAACCCACGCCTACGGTAATCAGTACGATACCCGCCCAGCGTTCTAGCGAAATGGTTTCGTGAAGCCAGTAGTGCGAGAGCAGCGCAATCACGACATTACCGAGGCCTGTTGCTGGCAAAACAAAGGTGAGATCGGCCCACGAAAGAGCCGTCAGATAGCTCGCAAAAAAACCAATCAACAACGCTATGCCCACTGCGATCCAGGGAGTAAAGACGGCGGAGACGAGCGTGGCAGGATGGGCAAGTGTGATGGGCGGCAGATGAGTCATTCCGCGCGAAAGGCATGAATCACCCAGCGGAGCGCAGAGGGAAACAAGTCCAAGGACCAGGTATTGCCGCGGCAAAAGTCTTGCGTGAGCCATTAAAGTTTCAGTCCTGACGATTGGACGTTGCTAAGGATTCTTGGTACCCCAGCATTCGTGATCTTTGCGAATGATGGGATACCAAGCTATTGTTTGTGTTTATGCGTTCACAGGCGCGGGCGGTTCAACTTGTTTACCGCGTGCCGCCTTCACCATCTTGTTGCGCTGTGCGCGCAGCTTAAGAAATGACTTGGCTTCAACGTAAAGCCTGGGTACGTCACGGTTGACGATGGCCTTCCAGATCACGCGGAAAGCGGCCTTGGGCCGGAAGTAGTACTCGTCGTAAAAGCGATGCACCATCTCGAGCACATAGTCAGTGGGTAAGCCAGGATACTCGATGTGCGCCATTTGGTGGCCACCCTCGTCCATCATCGCAGCAGAGTTCACAATGAAGCCGTTTGCCTTGGCGAAATCATAAAATTCCGTTCCCGGAAAGGCGTGGGCAATGCTGACTTGAATGGTTTCGCAATCCAGCTTTTTTGCGAAGTTGATGGTGTTACGAATGGATTCCTTGGTCTCTCCTGGCAAGCCGAGAACAAAGTCCGCGTGGATGCAAAGACCCAGATCGTGGCAGTCTTTGGCAAAGGCGCGCGCACGCTCCACTGTTGCGCCCTTCTTGATGTTCTTGAGAATCTGCGGATCGCCGGATTCAAAGCCCACGATGAGCAGCCTGCAGCCGGCCTCTTTCATTGCTTGCAGAGTCTTGCGGTCGGTGGTCACGCGCGAAGTGCAACTCCAGGTAAGACCGAGCGGTTTCAGCTTTGCACACAACTCAATCGTCCGCGGCCCCTGAATGTTGAATGTGTCGTCGTCAAAGAAGAACTCTTTGACATCGGGAAAGTTCTGCTTGGCCCATGCAAGTTCGGCGGCCACGTCATCGGTAGACCGCTTGCGCCACGCATGCCCGCTCAAAGTCTGCGGCCACAGACAGAAGGTACACTGCGCCGGACACCCGCGAGAGCTGTAGAGCGCGATGAACGGATGCAGCAAAAAGGGCACGCTGTAGCGCGTCACATCCAGATCCCGTTTGTAGATCTTAGTGGCCCACGGCATCGCGTCCAGGTCTTCGATCTGCGGACGGTCGGGATTGTGGACGATCTTGCCATTCAGTTTGTAGCTGATGCCGAGAATTTCATTGAGCGGCTTGCCGTTGGCAAACTCGACAACCGAATAATCAAACTCGCGACGGCAGATGAACTCCAGCTCTGGGCACTCATCAAGAGCGCGATCCGGATCCGTAGTCACCGGCGGCCCAACAAAAGCTATATGCATCGACGGATTGGCCGCTTTGATGGCCTGGGCAAGGAGCTGATCACTCCTCCAACCCATTGTCGAAGTGAACAGCACCAAGAACTCATAGTCTTTGCAAATCTTGATGGTTTCTTCCGGCGAGACGTGGTGCGGTGAGGCATCCAGCACGCGCGAACCCTCCAGCAATCCTGCCGGGTAGGTCAGCCAAACCGGGTACCAGTACGACTCAATCTCGCGCGTAGCTGGCCAGCGTGAGCTCGCGCCACCGTCGAATTTCTCGAACGAGGGCGGATTCAGAAATAGCGTCTTCAAAGGCATAGTCATCCCTTCTATTCTAACATTCCGGCTATTTTTCTTTGGTTTCGGCGGGGCTTTCACGCCGTCTTGCACCGGGTTACTTGGTGTGCAGTTCGCGCAGCCAGTCTTCCATGTGGCCCAGCGCGCGCAGCAGGTTCAGACGCGCCTTCGCCAGGTCCAAACCAGAGTCCAGCGAGTCTTGAAATTTTTGCCGTTCATTAATGCGGGCCAACTGCTCAGCTTTGGGGCTCAATTGCGGCTGCGCGCCTGGACCAACGCTAGCGCCGTTGCCCATCTCCAGTTGCGTCAACACGGTCTGGAGCTCCTCTTGGGCGATCTGCTGCTTTAGATTCGCAATCTCCGCTAAAGTATCAAGTTCCCGCAAACTGCCGGTAAGCGTCACGATGGCAACCTCATTTTGCCGCTCTGCCTGTTCGGCTTCTACCTTGGCCCGCAGCGCTTCAGCCGCGGTTGCTTTGGCCTTTGCACGAAGCGCAAAATCAAAAAAGGGAACCGTGATCTGAATGCCGAAACTGACGTTATTCGGAGTGAAGTTCTTGTAGTAGGTACTGTAGTTGTTCAGCTTGTTTGAGTCGTAGTTGTATACGGCTCCGAATCCGAACTGAGGCCGCCGCCACGCAAGATCGTCTCCTCTGGCCTGCAGATGCTTTGAGCGCGCAAGCGTACCAGCGGCGGCGATTCCGAGAAGCTGGCGAGGCGATTCATTCGCGGTGATGGCCGGAATCTCGGGGATGCTGGAGCGGTCCGGAAGGATCGATCCGATAGGCATTGCGGTCAGAACGGCAATCTGCTTGGCGAGCGTGCCGGCGCGGGTTTCAAGGTGAAGTCGTTTCAGCTTCAGCTGCGCGGCTGTGAGACGGCCTTCGAGCAGATCGAGCGCAGGATCAACACCCGCATCGACACGCTGCTGCTCGATTTTCACAAGATTGGCCGCGAACGACTCTTGTTGTTGGCTGGCCTCAAGTTCACGATGAACCGTGTCGAGCTCGATGTAGGTGTTCGAAGCATCGAGAGCTACTTCTTCGCGTGCATCCTTGAGCCTCAGGTTGGCGGCATCAACCCCGGCGCGGGCCGCTTTCACATACTGTTGCTGAGAATAACTGAAGACCAGCGATTGCATGGTTGCGTTTCCAACCGATGGCTGGCCGGTAGGGAAGCCATAAGAGTAGCCAAGCGTGGAGCCAATTGAGAAATTGGGAATAAACGCGTCTCGCGTCTGGTCAAGAGCTGCCTGAGCCCTCTGCACATCCGCCTCGGCCAGCCTGACTGCGCTTGAGTTGCGCTGTGCCATCTCTACCACCGTTGTCAGTGACACCTGCGCCTGAACCACCACCGGAGCCGCCCCGAGGAGCAACAACGCCCAGAACTTTACCGAATTGTTTCCGATCCTCACGTCTCGATAACCCTTCAATACTTCAGATTCTGGGCCGGCTTATACTCATGCGCCAAGGCTAATGCCGCGGCTTGTTCTCGATGAGCTGCCGCCGCGTCCCCCAATTTCCCTTTCAGACCGGCCAGCCATGTGTGCGCCACAAATGCCGGATTTGTTTCAGTCTTTGAAGTACCAGTCAAATACTCTTCCAGCATCTTCGCCGCCCGCGCCGGATCTCTGTTGGTGGCGCGCAAGATGGATGCCCCATCGTAAAACGCGGCACCTGCTTTTTTGTCCCGTTCCGCAAGGCTCTCTCCGCTGCGTACTGCGGCCTCCATCTCCGTCCATCTCCCTCGGCGGTGATAAAAGTCAGCCAACGCCATCCATGCAAAAGCCGAGTGCGTAGAGGCTGCTATTACCTGCTCGTACTCCCTCTCCGCAGTGCCGTAGTCCTTGCGTTGCTCGGCGATATGACCTCGCATCTCGTGTCCGCGCGTAGGGTCGATTTTATATAGTCGCGCTGCCACTTCCTCAGCCTTGTCCATGCCCCCTCCCACGACCGCTGGTGCGGTGTAGTAATACTCGCCCAGATCGCTCAGCGCATCGACATTCCGGGGATTCAACCGGACAGCTTCTTCAAACGCACTCCGCACTCGCTTGGCCAGTGAATATGCGCTCAGAAACGACGCTCCTCTAGCTTTCCCACCCAAAGCACGGGCCAGCCACAGATGATAGCCCGAGTTTTGTCCGTCAAGCTCTACCGCCTGTGCGCAGTCGTTCGCGGCCTGATTCCATTGCTCCAGCGAATACTCCACACGGCATCGGAGATTCAAGGCTTCCGCCTTAGCGCCAGTGTGTACCAGTTCATTCAGCAGAACCAACGCCTTGTCCGCCTCGCCCGCCTGCAACGCAGCATTGGCTTGGACAAGCTTCTGGCTAACTCCGCCTTGCGCACAGGCTGAAGTGGACGCGGCTGCCGCCACCACCAGTGCCGCCAAAAATAGCCTTAGACCTTTCACCGCACAACCTTGACTGGAATACCGTCCTGCATCGGCTGTCCGTTCACTGATCCGGTCGCCACCACATCCCCCTCATTCAACCCAGAAAGGACAGCCGCTTGAGTAAGATTGATGGTTCCGGTCGTGACGTACGCCTTTTGTAGTTCGCCCTTCGCAATCTTGAAAACGTAAGCCTTGCCATTCTCAGTGCGCAGTGCCTCCCGTGGAATGGTCAGGGTATTTGCCTCGCTTGATGTGGTCACGGTCACCGTAACGTTTGTGGCCGGAAGCAGTTCGCCGTCCGCATCGTCAATCGCCACGAGAACTTCACCCACGCTGCGTGTGCCCAGATTGATAACTGTGATCGGTGTCCGCTCGATGTGTCCGTTCCAGATGCGGCCCGGCTTAGCGTCCCACTTGATTTGAATCTTCTGACCAACCGCCAGGCGCCCGATCTCCGGTTCGTCAAAATAGGCTCGTACCCGCTCGTGGCGCAGGTCGGCCATCTGCAACAGCAACTTGCCTTCTTCGGCAAATTCAGTAGGGCTGGCATCCAGGCTATAGACCGTGCCAACCGCGGGAGCATGAACCGAGGTCTGTGCCACCAACTGCCGCGCTGCCGTCAGTCCAGCTTCAGCATCGGCAAGCGCTGCCCGGAAACGCTCAAGCTCAGCCTGCGAATAGCGGCCTTTTGCGCTCTGATCCAATGCGTACAAGCTGGCCTCTGCTGTTTCCAGCCGCTGCCGCGCCGCGGCCAATTCGCCGGACGACGCCGCTCCGCTAGCGTTCAACTTGTTGATAGCCAGCAGTCCGCGGAGTGCGCTGTCGCGTTCCAGTCGCGCTCGTGTCCTGTCGGCAGCCGATATCTGGAGCTCCTGCTGAGTTCCATTTTGCGTTGCCGCTTCGAGCGCGGCCTGCGCACTCTTTACGCCGCTCTCGGCAGAGGCCAGACGGGCGCGAGCCTGCACATCATCCAGCACCAGCAGCAACTTTCCCGCCGCCACGTCGTCACCCGGGTGCACATATACCGCTTTTACCGTACTCGAAACCGGACTGTGGATCTCGTAATTCAACTCCGGTTCAACGCGTCCGTTCGTGCTGATAGTGCTCACAAGCGGCAAACGCGCCGTAACGCCCGCGTGAATCTCGAGCCGATCCCGAGTCATGGCACGCACGGCAAAAAATACGATGATCAGGAGAACGGCCGAGCCCCGCCAAAACCAAAGACGAACTGATTGCTTCTTTTCTTGTGTCATTCTTCTAGCCAGAGTCAGTATATAGGACTCAGAAACCAGCTCTGCGAAACTTGGTAATTAAACCTAGGGGAGCAAAGGCAATTAATCGGCTAAATCTGGCTACCGTATTCCTTCGCCCCGTACAATATTCGTATGGCTTCAGAACCGCGCTATACCGACGACCACGCCAAAGCCGGCCTCGACTTCCAGTTTCCCGCCATCGAGACCTGGCAAAATCAGTTTCCCGGCTACGAAATCCTCATCGATGACCCGGAGCTGACCTCCGTGTGCCCCAAAACCGGCCTGCCCGACTTCGGCCTACTGACCATTCGTTACATGCCCCGTCAGCGTTGCCTCGAACTGAAATCGCTCAAGGAGTATCTTTTCTCCTACCGCAACCTCGGCATCTTCCAGGAAAACATCGTTAACCAGGTCTTGGAAGACGTCGTCAAAGCCTGCGATCCAGTCTGGGCCGTCGTCAAAGGCGAATTCCGTCCCCGCGGCGGCATCGGCACCACCGTAGAAGCCCGCTGGCCCAGACCCAAAGAATAGCCACTAACCTTCTAACTCGCGATCACCGCGAAGCGGTGGCAAACTCACAAAAAGATAACCGGATTGCCCTTGCCGACCACGCTCCACTCCCGACTCCACCTTACCCCCGCACAGGGGACGCTGGTGCTGTTGATCGGCCTCAATCTGCTCAACTACATAGACCGCTACATCCTCCCCGGCGAAGTCTCGCTGATCCAGCATGAATTCCACTCCACCGACCAGCAGATGGGAGCACTGACCACAGCGCTTTTCATCTTTTACATGATTGCCGCACCATTGACCGGTTGGTTGGGAGACAGGTTTCCACGTAAACCCCTCATCATCGCCGGAGCCGTTCTCTGGAGCGTAGCCACGCTGGGAACAGCTTGGGTACACGACTACACGACCCTCTACATTCGCCATGCCCTCGTAGGTGTCGGCGAGGCCACCTTTGGCATCTTCGCCCCCGCCGTGCTTGCCGATTTTTATCCGGAGCGCGATCGGAATCGCATCCTTTCCATTTTTTATCTGGCTATTCCCGTAGGTGCGGCTCTTGGCTACGTCGCTGGAGGCCAGATCGGCCCCATTTGGGGTTGGCGCGCTCCCTTCTTCGTCTGCGCTCTTCCGGGTTTTGTAATCGCCACGCTCTACGGACTATGGGGCAGCGAACCGGAGCGCGGCTCCTGCGACCAAATCCGCCCCACCCTCAACCGCAGCACCTTCCGGGGGCTCTTTACCAACCCGGCCTATCTCACTGCCACCTTCGGCCTCGCTGCGCTCACATTCGCTATGGGTGGCATCTCCTCCTGGGTTCCAGAATTCCTCCGTCGCTCCGCGGGGCTTTCAGTTGCGGGCTCCAGCCAAGTCGTCGGAGCCATCACAGTCGTCGACGGCATTGCCGGAACCCTGATCGGCGGTTGGATCGCCCAGCGCTGGCTGCGCACCAATCACCGCGCCCTCTACCTTCTCTCTTTCTGGAGCGTCGCCCTCACACTGCCTTGCGGCGCAATGGTTTTCTTTGGCCCACCCGCGTGGGCCGTTCCTTCGCTTTTTGCTGCTGAATTCTTTCTCTTCCTCAACACCGGTCCCCTCAACGCCGCCATCGTCAACTCGGTGAACGGACCTATCCGCGCCACCGCCATCGCCTGCAATCTCTTCATCATTCACTGCTTCGGCGACACCTTTTCTCCGCAAATTATCGGCGCAATCTCAGATCGCCTCCAGAGCCTGCGTATCGCCCTCGGCGCAACCCTCATCGCCCTGATTGCCTCCTGCATTATCCTCCGCATGGGTGCGCGCTTTGCCCCGCCGTTGGAGGAGCTTCCAGAGGTATAGGGCATCGTTTCAGCGAAAACCAGGATCGCGGTATACTTAAACTTGTTATGGCAACCGTAAAAACCTTCTATTTAGAGACCTTCGGCTGCCAGATGAATGCCCATGACTCAGAGAAGGTCATTGGCACATTGGTGCATGAAGGCTATCGGCAGGTCCAGAACGAAGAAGACGCCGGCCTGATTCTTTACAACACATGCTCCATCCGCGATAAAGCCGAACAAAGGGTCTTCCACCGCCTTAACGAATACAAGCGTCAACACCGGGAAGGCAAGCGCTTTGCCGTGCTGGGCTGCGTGGCGCAGCAGGAAGGCGAAAAAATCTTCGAGCGGGCACCCTATGTCTCGCTGGTCTCCGGCTCTGCCTCTTATCGCAAACTGCCAGAGATGCTCGCGCGCCTGGAAGCCGGCGAAACGCGCATCACCGGCCTTGACGACCGCCAGACCGACGAGACCTTCGAGACGGAGTTTACAGCCCGCCAGAACCCTTATCGCGGCTATATCACCATCATCGAAGGCTGTGACAAGTTCTGCGCATATTGCGTCGTCCCATACACGCGGGGTAAAGAGCGCAGCCGCGGGTCGAATTCTGTTCTAGAAGAAGCCCGCCGCATCGTCGATCAGGGCTACACCGAGATTCAACTGCTGGGCCAAAATGTGAACAGCTACCGTGACCCGGAAGCCCAGCGGAGCTTTGCGGAACTGCTGGCCGCCGTTGGCCAAGTCTCTGGTATTCGCCGCGTGCGCTTCACCACCAGCCATCCCCGCGACTTCACCCGTGACATCGTCGAGGCCATCGACGCTGTGCCCTCGCTCTGCGACCATGTACACCTGCCGGTCCAGTCCGGCTCTTCGCGGATTCTCAAAGCAATGAACCGTGAATATACCCGCGAGGATTACCTGGAACGTATCTCCTGGATCAAGGCAGCGCGACGGAACATCTCAATATCCACGGATATTATTGTGGGCTTTCCCGGAGAAACAGCGGAGGATCTGATCGAAACTGTGGACCTTCTCAACCAAGTCGAGTACGATTGCGTTTTCGGCTTCAAGTATTCGGGACGCCCCAATACACCAGCTTTGACGATGATCGATTCCATTCCTGACGCCGAAAAAGCACTCCGGCTTCAAGCAGTGCTTGACCGGCAGCGCGAGATCCAAAGGATCAATTACGGCAGATATTTGGGGCGAATTCTTGAAGTAATGGCTGAGGGAGCGAACACGGCGCGCGGGCAGATTATCGGACGCAGCAGTCAGAACATTCCAGTCAACTTCACCTGCGGCCAGCCGATTGCACCAGCACCCGGTAACTATGTTCAGGTGAAAATAACCGCCACGCATCCCAACAGTTTGGTGGGCGAAGCAGTCTAGGATAAGAGCGGGTAAAGGAAAGGGTAGCCATGGATATTGAAGTGCGGATACGAGGACTGATGGTGGACCCCGCCACTAGTATGCCCATCGTTGTGCTCAAGGACATTGCTTCCGACACGGTGATGCCCATCTGGGTGGGGTTCTTCGAGGCCAAGGCGATCTTCGACGAGATCGAGAAAGTTGCGGGGCCGCGCCCCATGCCCCACGACCTGACTAGAAACCTGATTCATCACTTGAATGCCCGGCTGGAACGCGTTGTAATTTCTGAGCTTAAAGATGACACATTTTATGCCACTCTGTGGCTTCGCCAGGGTGACGAACCGATGGTTGTAGACGCAAGGCCGTCAGACGCCATCGCATTGGCATTGCGTGCGGATTGCCCGATCTACGTCTCAGAAGAGGTGCTACAGACCGCCAAGCTGAACACCACTGGATCGGCTGACGGACAAACAGCCGAGCAGTTACGCGGATGGCTCGAAGGGCTCAACGATGAAGACCTCGGCCGCTACAAAATGTAGGTATTTACGCCGGGTTTTATGCCCGTTTTGTACTCTGCCCCTTGCACCAATACAATGCATACAGACTCCAGAAAACGGGATTGGCAGCTTTCGACCTTCAATGGAATGGCAGGCAAAGAGCGCCACAGAGTAAATCTATATATTCCAGAAGTCGCAGTGGCACATAAAAGAAGGGCCTGTAGCTCAACGGTTAGAGCAGGGGACTCATAATCCCTTGGTTCGGGGTTCGAATCCCTGCAGGCCCACCAATTTGATTAAAACTTGTAGACTACGCCGAACGCGGCGCGTGCGCTGCCCCGCTTATGCGGCGTGCAGCCCGACGTAGGTGAGCAAGACGAAGCGCTGGCATTGGAACTGAATGACGAATCGATGTCATCCCCTGAGGCCCGAAAAGACAGGTGCGGGCTGAATTTGTAGTCCAGGCCGCCTCCGGCTCCCCCCGCAAAAGAAATATTTGGGGTTGTGTAGTTCGGCTCGTCGGTGATGTGTGCCCCGCCCAACAGAACACGAAAAAAACCGTCAATATGTCCGGCGATATGCGCGTGAAGCACTGGGCCAAGCAGGATTGTTTCGACTTTGGGGTTGCCTGGGTTCGGATTGCTGCTGTTCTGCATTAGAGGCCAGTTGTAATACCCACCATCGGCGGTGAGGCCAAAGAATCTGCCCCAATCGCGGGTTACAGAAACATTTACACCTTGTAATCCGTAGCGCGCCTGATCAATTTGGTTAATTGCTGTATAGCCATACCCGGCGAAAATCTCGTATTTTTTGGCGGGCTCTGTCGGCGCGGCGCGGTGCGGCTTTTCCGGGGCAATCTGGCTGGTGGCAGCCAAAGGCATGAACACGGCCGGAACCACGGCCAAAATCGAAAGCATTAACTTCCTCATCAATTTGGGACTCTCCTCAATCTCGTGCTGTGTCTACATTGCGCTTTGGGGGCCATGCCCCTTCGAACAGTCGCCGGACCTGGATCGGCTACCTCGTAGACTACCGTCTCCTAGATTATCCTCTCCAACCCGCTTTCACGAAGTCCGCGCCCATAATTCCTTCACCGACTTTGGACAGGGACAGCCTCTAAGAGCCGCGGCGGCTTGCCTGAACTCTCTTTGACTATGACGGCTTTGAGCGGAGAAGGGAATCGGAGCATGGAAGGATTGCCGGGAGAACGCTGGCATCAATCCGGCGTCCTCCCGGCTTTTCAGCCTCTCGGCCAAAAGTGCTCTTCTGAGCAGGCGGCCAGTCGCTGGGCGGCATCCTCAGGAGTGATGTCGCGCTGCGGCATTCCCAGCATCTCAAAGCCCACCATGAACTTGCGCACGGTGGCCGACCGTAGCAGCGGTGGGTAAAAGTGTGCATGAAAGTGCCACTCGGGATACGCCTTCGAGTCTGTGGGCGTCTGATGAAAGCCCATTGTGTACGGAAAGCTGGTCTCGAAGAGATTGTCGAAGCGCGTTGTCAAACGGCGGAGGGTATCGGCAAGCGCGTCACGTTCGTCGCAGTTCAGTTCCGGTAATGCTCCCAGGTGGCGGCGACTCACCAGCATCGCCTCAAAGGGCCAGGTGGCCCACCACGGGACAATTGCCACAAAGTGCTCATTTTCAAAAATCACTCTCTCTCGGGCAGTGATCTCTGTGGTCACATAGTCACAAATCAGGCAATGGCCGGTTTGCGCCATGTGTTGGCGCTGGGCCACTGTTTCGGCAGCGGGTTCGTCGGGAACAAAGCCAGTGGACCAGATTTGTCCGTGGGGATGCGGGTTGCTGGCGCCCATCATCGCTCCGCGATTCTCAAAGATCTGCACGTACTTGATCCAGTCGAGGGCGGCCAGTTCACTGTATTCCTGTGTCCATGCATCCACCACGCGGCGAATCTCCGGTTGTGTCATGCGAGCCAGCGTCAGGCTATGATCGGGATGAAAGCAGAGCACCTTGCAGAGTCCGCGAGCAGGCTCGGCCGCTAGGAGCGGCGAGGCTGGCGCGTCGGCGACAGTCGGAGAATCTGGCAACAGTGCGGCGTAATCGTTGATAAACGTGAAAATTCCATCATAAGAAGGGTTTACGGCCCCACCTGCACGCTGATTTCCCGGGCAGAGGTAACACTGTGGATCGTAACTCACGCCTGAGGGAACGGCCTTTTGGCCCACCTCACCTTGCCAGGGACGCTGTGTGCGGTGCGGCGAAACCAGCACCCAGGATTGACGCAGAGGATTCCACCTCCTATGCGGAAATTGACCCTTCTTTTCCATGATTTCTCCTGAATACAGTGGATAGTGAATGGTAGGTAGCCGTCAATCCTACGAACGTCGTAGTCGTGAGGTTCGGAGATCACAGGCCAACACCTACAGACAACCGAGAGACGATCGTTCTACGATAGAAGCTGTAGCCAACCTCAGGTCCATAGTCAAGGATAGCCCAGGATGCTTTCAGCAGATCTCATTGTCAACCTTCAGGATCAGGAAACTCATGCAGGCCATAATGCGGCAGAAGCAGTTTCGCAAATGATCGGCTCAGAATGGCTTGACTCTGTTCGCCGTCAGCATTGCGCAAACTTCGATCTTTGGCACATTGAGGACGAGGCCCGCGCTCCCGGCGCAACTGACGCCGAACTGGCTGGAGTGAAGCGGCGCGTGGACAAAGCCAACCAGCTTCGCAACGACTTGGCCGAGGGGCTGGACCGCGCCCTGCTGGCATGGCTGGAGCTCAAGGGACTGCCCAATCTGGCTGCGCCATTGCACTCCGAAACGCCGGGACTGATGATTGACCGGTTATCGATTTTGTCGCTGAAGATATATCACACCCGCGAAGAGGCTGAACGCGCCGATGCACCCCCGGGCCACTCTCAGCGCAACCTAGACCGGCTGGAAATTTTAGAAGAGCAGCGACGTGACCTGGCTGCCTGTCTGGACGCTTTGTGGTGCGACACCCTTGCCGGGACAAGGCGTTTCAAGCTCTATCGCCAACTCAAAATGTATAACGATCCATCTCTTAATCCAGCTATTTACCGCGACATTGCACAGGCCAAAGTCGCGCACAAATGATGGCTGATTATCGGACAGCCTTGACGTGGGGCGGAGTTGTGCGTATAAAGAGTGCCTGAGTAGCACAACTCCCAAATGCGGGTCTCTGCTGGCGGCTAAGTCGGCTTAACCGCCCTTGAGTGTTTGGGGCTCGCGACAATATTATGAGGCAAGAGGCTCTATACGTGGCGCACGACCGCAAGAAAGAACCTACCGCATCAGTGAAACCCGGCGGCCACTCCAGCGCAAGCGCGGGGCCGGCCTTCCAGCACTATCAAACCGCTGTGCAACTGCTGCAGCAGGGCAAATGCGATAAGGCTCTGGCTGCCTTCGAGAAACTGCTTCCCAATGCGCCGGCCGAGTTACAGGAACGATGCAAGATGTACATCTCCACTTGCCGGCGGCAATTGGAGAAGAACAATCTGACGTTTTTGTCGCCTGAAGAGCACTACGATTACGCCGTGTCGCAGTTGAACACCGGCTACTACGAAGAAGCCCGCGAGCAGTTTCAAAATATTCTGGTCACATATCCCGAGGCCGACTACGCCTTTTATGGGCTGGCGCTGCTGGACGCAATGACTGGTCGCACCCAAGACTGTCTGCTGAACCTGGGCAGAGCTATCGAATTGAACCAGAAGAATCGCCTTCAGGCCCGTGTCGACAACGACTTCCAGAGCATGGCGGACGACCCGCGCTTTACCGAGTTGCTCTACCCCGAGGTTCCATAAGCTCCCCAGTGAACCCCACGACCAGCTTGGCATCGAAGATACAACCGGCTACCGGAGACGCGCTGGTGTCTCCGCTGCGCGTTGTGGCCATCGGAGGTGGCACTGGCCTCTCGACCTTGCTGCGCGGCCTGCGGCGCCATGTTTCAGCTTGCGGCCCTTGCGGTCCATCCTCTACGGAGTCGGGCCTTATCGCAGACTTGGCTGCTGTGGTCACTGTCACCGATGATGGAGGGTCAAGCGGCCGCTTGCGCAGGGGCTTCAACATGCTGCCTCCAGGCGACCTGCGCAACTGCATGGTGGCGCTCAGCGAAGAGGAAGATCTGTTGTCCCGGCTATTCTCTCATCGCTTCAGTAAAGGCGATTCTCTCAAAGGACACAACTTCGGCAACCTCTTTGTGGCCGCACTCACGGAAATTACCGGCGACTTCGGCCAGGCTATTCAGCTGGCATCGAAGATTCTAGCTACGCGTGGTCGCATTTATCCGGTCACTACTTCCGACGTCACACTGGTGGCGCGCATGGACGACGGTTCGCTGGTGCGCGGCGAGACCAATATTACCGCCAGCCGCAAACGCATTGCAGAGTTGATGCTTGACCCGCCCGACGCTGCGCCATTGCCGGAGACACTGGAAGCCATTGAGCGCGCTGACCTGATCACAGTAGGGCCTGGCTCGCTCTACACTTCGCTAATTACCAATCTCTTGGTTCAGGGTATGCCCGCCGCTCTGGCGCGCGCCCATGGTGTGCGAGTTTTCGTCTGTAACCTCATGACTCAGGCAAACGAAAGCCTCAATTTGACAGCCTCACAGCACATCGAGCGTATCTATGAGCACACACATACGCCCATCTTTGACTACGCGCTGGTGAACACCGCGGTTTTTTCGCCCGAGACTCTGGCCCGCTACGCAGCTGAGGGAGCGTCGCCCATAGCGGCTGACATTCAGCGAATTGAATCGTTGGGTGTACGCGTAGTCACCGGCAATTTCGCCAATGAAGAGAGTGTTGTTCGCCATGCCGCTAATGGAGTGACCGATGCGATGCTGGCATTGGGTCAAATCGCTCTTGCCCAGAGAGACTGAGTTTCTTCTATCCCGTCACTGCCCTCATGATGTAGATTGGTGCCGCAAGGTAAAACCTTGCCAATATACATCTGGAGGAATCATGCGCAATATTCGAGTTTGGATCACGATGGGCTGCTGCCTGCTCGCTGTTACCATTTTTGCCTGGGCGCAAGCCAACCGAAAGCCCGGCCTGTGGACGGTGACCACCAATATGACTTGGCAGCATTCGCCTATGCCTCAGGGCATGACAATGCCCGGCGGTGGCCCGCATACCACGCAGGTTTGCCTGACGCAGGCTATGCTCGATAAATATGGCGCTCCCATGACCCAGGACAAGGACTGCAAGATCACCAACGTCATCATGAAAGCCTCCGGCATGACAGCCGACATGGTCTGCACCGGAATGATGAATGGTAAGGGAAACATCACAGCTACATGGACCGACGGCAGCCATACCAATGGCAAGGTGCATTTTGCAGGATCGATGCAAGCTGGTTCAAGCCCAATGCCGATTGAATGGACGGTCGAATCCACGTCTGTCTTCAAAAGCACGGATTGCGGCAGCGTGAAGCCTATGCCCATATCTGGCAATTAGCTTTTCTCAAGCCCGCTTGCGCCTATCGCCTTGTTTGCGCCTGTCTGCTTGCACAACGACGGGCGCGCGAGGCTGATTGATGGTTGGCTCCGTGCCGTTCTTCCCCGTGCTTGAGGATTCCGCTTCACTGGTGAGCAGCTTATTCAGAGTCGGAGTGTTGACGCGCTGGGTTTCCACAAAGTCGACACCCTCGGCTGTGAGGGTGAAGGCGGAGTTGTCGGAGCGGGTGATATATCCTTTTTTTTGCAGATACCAAATGGTGAACTCCAGGTAATCGCGGGGAAATCCCATGCGTTTTTCAACTTCAAAGAGAGAAACCTCGGGAGCTTGGGGGTGTACTCGGCGGCGAATGTAAAGCACTGCAAGCACCGCCAGACGCCGGTTCAGTTCGCCCTCAAGGTTATCCATGAAATCCAGCGATTCGGAGATTGGCTCGTGCTCGGAGGTCTCTTTTGCGCAGATAGCATCGTATTCCGCACGCAGCTTTGGATTGGATAAAACGTCATAAGCTTGCTTTAACTGGAAGAACTTGTCCGGATCGCCGGTCTCAGGGTTGTCCGGGTGCAGGCGCGAAGCAAGAAAGCGATAGACGCGGTGGATTGTGTAAGCCT
>CAYPYJ010000053.1:0-26184 GCA_964414945.1 uncultured Occallatibacter sp. | reverse complement strand
CCTTGTAAGGGTCGGGATGCCCGTTGGCGGCCCGTTCTTTCTCGAGCGCCGTCGGCGCGGCTGCGGTCATGTACTCCAGCCATTCTGAGGCCTCCTGCGGAGTTCCCGATCCGACGTTGACCGAGACGTAGGGGTCGCTGCCGATCTGCTGCATGAAATCCATGAATTCGTCGGTGCCGAAGCTGTTCGGGTCAACCACTCCGCCCCATGCGGAGTTGAGAGTGGCAGGCCGCTTATCTGCCGGTCCGATTCCTTTGCGCCAATGGTACTGGTCAGCAAAGCAGCCGCCCGGCCAGCGGACGTTGGGCACCTTGATCGCTCGAAGAGCGGAAACCACGTCGTTGCGGATGCCGCGCGTGTTTGGAATTGAAGAATCCGGGCCAACCCAGATGCCCTCGTAAAGGCCGTGCCCAAGATTCTCAGCGAACTGACCGAAGAGGTTCCGATCGATCTTTGCTCCTGTCTTGGATGCGTCGATGGAAAGATGGGTTGCCTGAGCGACCGCGAATGGCGCTGGCAGAGTTGCAGCTATTAGCCCCAAACCGAGCAGAATCTTACGCATTGCGAGTTTCTCCTTGAAACATTTGTAGTGACTGATCGAGTGGCCATAAGAAGACGCGTCAGACTCCGACCGCGCGGTTCAACCGCCAAATTTCCGGTGCGTTCCTGGAACTCTTGACGATAGATGTCGGACATTAGATGCGACAAGATGAATAAATTGCTTTATCGTTATCGATTTTATCGATAACTTCTCGCCCACACCGGAATCGTATGAAAACTGTTTCCGATAGCGCGCTCATCAAATCGTATCCGGTTCGCGGTTCATCCCCAGCAACTCCGCCAAGGCATTAGCCTCGGTGTTACTATTGCTCAATTCTCTGCAAACGAGATTTAGCCTGACTTCGCGGGTCTGGCCGGCAGACAGAGGAAGTTCAACGAAATCAGCTCTGTCGATTTCGGACTGAATGCGATACTTTGGCAGCCAGCCGAAACAGAGCCCACTCCGAACGGCAGCTATCGCCGATTCGATCGATCCAACCGGAAGCATACGCTGCGCTGGAAGCCGAGGCTGGTGCACCAGGCTCCCGGATGCCGCGCCTTCAATCGTCACCAGCGTATGCTGCAACAGATCGGAGCGCGAAAGCCTGCGCTGGATCGTGAGAAGAGCATGATCACACCGCGCCACTGCAATCATTCCTATCACGAGGATGGGCTTGACAAACATTTCGCGCGACATTAAGCCGGTCACACAGAGTTGAGCGTTGTAAAGCGAGAACTCAGTGTCTGCCGAGAGAAACGAGCCCTGCCGGAGCTTCACCCTTACATGGGGAAAACTTTGCGAGAAACTCGCTAGAACGGCAAAGAGGCGGTCGTCGGGGAAGATGCTGTCCACCGAGAGCCTGACCTCCGAAGCGCCGCCTGACGCCATCAAACGGGCGCGTTGCTCAAGCTGACGAAAGCCTTCCAAATGGGGTTCCGCATCAGCTAGAAGCACCCTCCCCACCTCAGTCAGATGAGCCTTCCTTCCATGAATCTCAAAGAGCTGGACGCCCAACTGATCCTGCATACGTGCAACGGCATAGCTGATCGTCGATTGCGAACGATTGAGCTTTTCGGCGGCAGGCGCAAATCCACCCAACTGCACTACTGTTTGAAGAATCTCCCAGGCATCAAGGGTCGTATCCATAATTCAAGAATATATCTAATAAATCGATGTACTTAATTGAAAATTGCGACTATTAATCGAGAATCCCTTTCGAGTACCATTGCGATGATCGAAAAAACGCGGCCACTGCGGCATGAACAGTCTGATTCGTTAAACGATTTCCGGAGATGCATTCGGTCCTGACCGGACTTGGTCTTCGGGGCATCTCCCGGCTGTGGGGCTGCCGGGGATGGAACTCTGTGTGGAGATGGTTTGATGATAAGAATTGGAATCGCGGTACTTTTGCTGTCGAGTTTCTTCCATGCACAAAATCCCGGCGGGTTCGAGCCCGCTTCCACCAACGTGTGGGGCGCGGCGTATCCCCGCGTTGATGCCAATGGCAAAACTGAATTCCGGGTGAAAGCCCCAGATGCCACGAAGGTCCAGGTGAACTTTTGGGGCAACCCGAAGCTGGAGATGGTGAAGCAAACCGATGGATTCTGGACCGCGACCTCCGCGCCGCTCGTGCCGGGCTTCCATTACTACACGCTCATCGTCGATGGCGCGGAAGTCAGCGATCCCGGGAGTCATACTTTCTTCGGCGGGGGCAAGGACACGAGCGGAATCGAAATCCCTGAACACAGTTCGACCTACTATTTGCCGCAGGATGTACCCCACGGCGCAGTTCGCGAGATCTGGTATTACTCCATGGTCACCGGAAGCTGGCGGCACGCATTGGTGTATATGCCGCCCGACTATGACACCCAGACGAAGGTGCGCTATCCGGTGCTCTATCTGCAGCACGGTGGCGGCGAAGATGAGACGGGCTGGATCAAGCAGGGCCATGCAAACTTCATCCTCGACAACCTGATTGCGAGTGGAAGTTCAAAGCCGATGATCATCGTGATGGCCTACGGCTATGCGCGGCGCGTTGACCGTCCCGATCCTGACATTACCGGAAAACCCTTCGGCTCGCCCGAGATGATGAAGGCAATGCAGGAGATGGCACAGGCCTTTGAAGACGATCTGACACAAGCGCTGATGCCATTCGTCGATTCAAACTTGAGAACCATCTCCGACCGCGATCATCGTGCCATGGCAGGCCTCTCGATGGGAGGCATGCAAACCTTCCAGGTCACCTTCGATCACCTCGATCTTTTCTCCTACATTGGCGGATTCAGTGGCGCGGCCGGGCAACTGGTGCTGGGCAATCGGTCGCTCGACCCGAAGACGGACTTCAACGGAGCGATAGCCGATCCTGTCGCCTTTGCCAAACGCGTCCATCTGCTCTGGTTGGGCGTTGGCACCGATGAACCCGCGATGATGCATTCCGGGATAGTAAAGCTGCATAATTCGCTGGATGAGGCGAAGATCAAGCATGTCTTCTACGAGTCGCCGGGCACCTCGCACGAGTGGCAGACATGGCGTCGCGATCTGAAGGACTTTGCGCCGCGGCTCTTCCCGTAAGGTTTCTCCAAGCCTGAGATGGAACTACGGGCTTGCGCGGCGGAAATAATATTGATTTATCAAGAACTACGCTGGTTTGAATAGGAGAAACGTGAGAACAGTCAATTTGCGGGTTGTTATTGCGGTTATTGCTTTCTTGAGCGTCGGCCGGATATGGTCCCAGAGCGCCGGACAGCCTGCATATTTGGACCACGCGCTGTCCTCAGAACAACGCGCTGCCGATCTTGTTCACCGCATGACTATCAAAGAGAAAGTTTCGCAACTTGTGAATCAGTCGCGCGCAGTGCCGCGGCTAAACGTTCCAGCCTATGACTGGTGGAGCGAGGCGCTGCATGGTGTGCAGCGGCCCGGAGTTACAGAGTTTCCCGAACCGATCGGTCTGGCCGCAACCTTCGATCCGGATTCCATTCAACGCATGGGCGCGGCGATCGGGACTGAGGGAAGAATCAAGCATGCCCAGGCAATGCGCGACGGACATAGCAATGTCTTTGAAGGCCTCGACTTCTGGGCGCCGAACCTCAACATCTTTCGCGATCCCCGCTGGGGACGCGGTCAGGAGACCTATGGCGAAGATCCCTTTCTGTCGGCTCGCATGGGCGTCGCATTCGTCTCCGGAATGCAGGGAGACGATCAGAATTACTATCGTGTCATCTCAACGCCAAAACACTACGCAGTGCACAGCGGACCCGAGCCGACACGCCATACGGCAGACGTAAAGGTAAGCAAGCATGACGAACTGGATACCTATCTGCCTGCATTCCGCGCAGCAGTAACCGAGGGTAAAGTCGGCTCTGTGATGTGCGCCTACAACAGCATTAATGGGCAGCCTGCCTGCGTAAACGAGTTTCAGCTGCAAGATCAGTTACGGGGCAAGTGGAATTTCCAGGGCTATGTTGTCTCCGATTGCGATGCGGTCGTCAACATCTACCGCGATCACCACTTCACCAAGACGCAACCTGAAGCCTCCGCGTTGGCCATTCAGCGAGGTCTGGACAACGAGTGCATCGATTTTGCAAAGGTCAGTGACGATCACGATTACAAACCATACTACGATGCCTACAAACTTGGCATTTTGAAGGAGAGCGAGATCGATACGGCTTTGATCCGCCTCTTCACTGCGCGGATGAAGCTGGGCATGTTCGATCCGCCCGAGACGGGTCCGTACTCGAAGATCAATGAAATAGAGCTTGATAGTGCGGAGCATCGCGCCCTGGCGCTGACCCTGGCCAATGAGTCCATGGTGCTGCTCAAGAATGACGGCACTCTTCCTCTCAAGCAGGGCGCAATCAAGATCGCTGTGGTTGGTCCCCTGGCGGATCAGACCAAGTATCTGCTCGGAAACTATAATGGCTCACCCTCGCTCACGGTTTCAGTACTCGAAGGACTCAAGGCGGAGTTCCCCCAAGCGCAGATCACATTTGTGCCTGGAACTCAGTTTTTGCGCACCGACGGAGACATCGTTTCAGAGTCCGCGCTGACCACGCCAGAAGGGAAGCCGGGACTTACAGTTACGTTCTCCACGGGAGGCGGGTTCACGGACAAGGGCACCGTGCTGGCGACGAAGCAGGTGAGCACCGTCGATTTGAAAACAGAGGGCGTTCCCCAGGAGGCCGCGGATAAATATCCTCTTACTGCCACCTGGGAGGGCTTTCTCACCGCCCCCGAAACCAACGAGTACAGCGTCGGAGTACGCGCGAAGGGCAACTCCGCGATGATCATGATCGATGGCAAGCCGCTTGTGATGGAGTATCTCGATAGCGAACACTCGCAAGCAAAGGTCGGGCACAGTTACCTGGAACAAGGTAAAAAAAACAGCCATCAAAGTCAGGTATGAGTTGAATGAGAAGGGACCTGTCGAGGCGCAGTTGTTCTGGGCGAAATACGATCCCAAGCCGAGTTCGGAGGCGATTGCCGCAGCCAGAAACGCAGACGTTGTCATAGCTGTCCTCGGTATCACCAGCGATCTTGAAGGGGAGAATATGCCCGTCAGCGAAGAGGGATTTAAAGGCGGCGACCGCATCAGCATCAATCTTCCGAAACCGGAAGAGGATTTACTGGAAGCCGTGACGGCGACGGGTAAGCCTGTGATACTTGTGCTGGCAAACAGAAGTGCGCTCGCTGCGAATTGGGCAAATGTGCATGTGAATGCGATTCTCGATTCCTGGTATGCGGGAGAGGAGGGCGGCACAGCGATCGCCGAAACTCTCTCCGGGAAGAATGATCCCGCGGGCCGTCTGCCGATAACCTTCTACACGGGCGTAGATCAGTTGCCGCCCTTCGAAGACTACGCGATGCAGAATCGCACTTATCGCTACTTCAAGGGCAAGCCTCTCTACCCGTTTGGCTATGGCCTGAGCTTCACAACTTTCTCGTACTCTGATCTGTCGCTCCCTAAAGCCACAATCAAAGCAGGTGATGCTCTTGCGGCGGAAGTGACAATTACGAATACTGGTAAACGAGCAGGCGATGAGGTGGCGCAGCTTTACCTTGGCTTTCCGAATATGCCCGGCGCACCGTTGCGGGCATTGCGCGGTTTCAAGCGTATGCACCTCAATCCAGGCGAATCGCAGAGAGTGCGCTTCGAGCTTAAGGATCGCGATCTGAGCATGGTGAGCGAAGCGGGCGAGCCGATCATTGCAGAAGGCTCCTATTCGGTGTCAATCGGCGGAGGCCAGCCGAATATGGGAGCAATGATCGTCGCAGGAAATTTCCAGATCGTGGGCACGAAGACGCTGCCTGAGTAGGAAGATAAAGCGCGATTTTGCGAATGCGGCACTGCCTCCTAAAGCACGGCTCGTAGTAGGTGCTGTCATGGGCATTCGGGCCGTCATTTTGAAACAATTCGATCTGTGTGGTTGAGCGACGATCCAAAAGCCATGGATCGCAAGGATTAGAGATACCCTGTTAGAGGGGCTGGGAGTGTGTTCTGCAGTTCGATTTTGAAAGAAGCCGACGCAGTCGGTGCTTTGCCGTCATCTATTCTTTGAACAAAAGAGGTTCGAATGTATGACTCGTAAAATTGGTGTGTCGCTGATCGTTGCCATCGGATTTCTGCTTGTGCCCCATTGCGACGCTTTTGCGCAAAACGATCTAGGAGTGGCCGCTAAGGGGCTCCCTTTTGTTAGTCCGATCTTCGGCGATAATATGGTTTTGCAACGCGGCAAAGCGAATACCATCTGGGGCTGGTCAGAACCGGGCGACCATGTTCAAGTCAAGATTGGAGAGCAGACGTCATCTGCCGTCGCTGGTCCCGACCGTCACTGGCAAGTAAAGATTCAGCCGCCCCCGGTGGGCGGCTCGTACACCATAAAGATCACCGGCCACGAGAATGTTGAACTGCATAACGTCCTGGTCGGCGACGTCTGGCTGTGCGGCGGCCAGTCGAACATGGGACTGCCGCTCCAGTTTGCGCGCAACGGGGCAGAAGAAGTGAAGGCGGCCAACTACCCGGAGATTCGGTTTTTCTCTGTGGATGGACACCCTGCCTATCGGCGAAGCGACACGATCGAAGGAAACTGGAAGGCTGTCTCTCCAGAGACCGCAGGCAAGGTCTCAGCGGTTGGTTATTACTTCGCTCGCAAGGTCCAGAACGAGATACATCTTCCCATCGGCCTGATCGTGGATGCGATGGGCGGAACGCCCGCGGAGGCGTGGACGAGCGCTGCCGCTCTTCGCCCACTTCACGATTTCGATATTCCATTGGCGGAGTTGCAGAGGCTGGCTTTTGAGGGCGCGCCCGAGTACGGCAACTACGTCATGCATTGGTACGACCAGTATGACGTGGGACTCAAGGGGAACTGGGCCACACCGGAACTGGATGATTCCAGCTGGAAGCCTGTTGATATTCCGGGCGGCTTCAAAGAACTTGGCGTGCCAGAAACGCCCGCATTGGCATGGTTCCGGAAAGAGATTGTCGTGCCAAATCCGCTGCCCGCAGGGATGCCCCTGCTCTACCTCGGCTCGATCGAGCGAATGGATACTGCGTACATCAACGGTAAGTCGGTCGGTGCTAGTGCGTGGGTGGAGAATCCGCGCGTCTATCCTCTTTTTGGCGCGGTGCTCAAGCCCGGGAAGAACGTCATCGCGATTCGCGTTTTGAAGACCAAGCCGGACGGCGGATTCCTTGGAAAGCCTGAGGAATTGCATTTGGTGCTAGGAGACAAGACGAGCATTCCACTGGCCGGTAAATGGAAAGGCCGGCTCAGCGTTGATGCCCGCCCGCCGCAACCCCTGCCTATAGGGTACGAGAACTGGCCTGTCTTGCCGACCGTTTTGTACGAAGGGATGCTGGCGCCCATCGCGCCGCTCTCGATCACCGGCGCACTCTGGTACCAGGGCGAACAGAACTCAGAGCGCGGATACCAATACCGTAAAATTCTCCCGGTGATGATTGCGGACTGGCGACGGCTCTTTGCACAGGGTGATTTCCCCTTCTACATCATCAGTTTGCCGGCATTCAAGCCTCGTAGTGCAATGCCGGTCGAGGGAGATCAGTGGACCGAAACGCGTGAGTCGCAAGCGATTGCGGCCAGCAGCGTACCCAATTCCTGCCTCGCCGTCACCATCGACACAGGCGACGCGGAAAACATTCATGCGAAGGATAAACAGCCCGTGGGCGAGCGCCTTGCCCTTTGTGCATTGGCAAAATACTACGGCAAGAACGTGGTGTATTCCGGCCCGACTCTGAATTCAGCCGACCGGCTCCCAACTTCGATTCGCTTGCACTTCGCCAATGTGGACGGCGGTCTGGTAATGAAAGGACCAAAGCTGGAAGAGTTTGCCATTGCCGGAGAAGACCGAAAATGGGTGTGGGCCGACGCACACATCGAGGGCGATACCGTCGTTGTTTCATCTCCGTCAGTACCAAATCCTAAAGAGGTCCGTTATGCCTGGCAGTCGAATCCGGTAGCGACCTTGTTTAACGGAGCCGGACTGCCAGCTGGTCCTTTCCGGACCGATACCTGGCCCGGTATCACAGAAAACCAGAGACCATACTGAGTGCGAGGGAAGCTAGAAATGAATCGAACCATAAGACTGAGCGCACTTGCAGGCATCACGATTCTCTTTGGGCACTCCGGTGTGTGGGGGCAGGCGACCTCACAAAACCCGCACGGGATGCTCTGGTACCGGAGCCCCGCTCCTATATGGGATCTTGCCCTGCCGGTTGGCAACGGCCGTCTGGGAGCGATGGTCTTCGGCGGAGCAAACTTTGGTAAGAACAACGGAGACCTGCAGGACTCTCATCAGAATGCTTCGCTGATGGACGGGGCAGAGACATCCGGCGCGGGCGAGCACTTGCAGTTGAACGAATCCTCGCTGTGGCAAGGCAGCCGCGCCAATCGGCTCAATCCGCGGGCGCGCGAGGCAGTGCCTGAGATTCGCAAACTCATGTTCGAGTCGCAAGGGTTGGACGGCGCAAAGATCTCCGCTGCTGAAAAGCTCGTTCAGGACGACATGATCGGTATACCGTCGGGAATGCCCAGCTACAGCACATTAGGCGACCTTTATCTGCGCTCTTCAAACAAAGCAACCATCAGCGATTACCGTCGTGAACTCGACCTTGAAACAGGGGTCGTGCGAGTGACCTATAGCATGAGCGGGGTGCATTACACTCGTGAGGTATTCGCGTCTGTTCCGGACGAAGTGATTGTCGTGCGCCTCAGCGCCGACAAAAAAGGCACCATCAACTACCGGCTCAGCATGGACCGGCCTGCGGACTTCAGCGTCCACACCCGCGCAGAGAATGCCCTCATCTTGCGTGAGGGGCCAGAGCATAAGGACGCAATACGGTTTGCCGGGGAAGCGCTTGTCTTGCCGACTGGCGGCAGCGTTCACGCCGAGGGCTCTGAGCTTGTCGTTGTCGATGCCGACACTGTCACAGTTCTGATAGCAGCAGCCACCGACTTCAAAGGTGGACCGTTCGCGGGTGGCGATCCAGAGGCCCAATGCGAGCGAGCACTTGCTCAGGCGCGGAGACATAACGCGGATGAGATTCTTGCCCGGCAAGAGGCTGTCTACCAGCCGAAGTACCGGAACATGGCTCTCCATCTTGGAGCGGCGTCCGGTGCAAACGGAGATCTACCGACCGATGAGAGAGTGAAACGAGTCAGTGCCGGGGCCGATGACCTCAGCTTGCAGGAACTCTACTTTGAGTTTGCGCGCTACCTGCTTATTAGCTCCTCGCGTCCCGATGGACTACCTGCGAATCTACAAGGGATCTGGGCAGCGGGCATCGACAATCCGTGGGGATCGAAGTGGACGATCAACATCAATACTGAGATGAACTACTGGCTTGCGGAACCCGGCGGACTAGGGGAAACTACATTGCCACTGATCAACCTCATAGACATGGTTCGCACGCCCGCAAGCGGCACAGGCATGCGTGTTGCGCACGACTACTATGGCGCGCGGGGTTTTGTGATTCATCACAACACCGACCTGTGGGGCGATGCCGAACCGATCGACGGATACCACTGGGGTATCTGGCCTATGGGTGGCGCGTGGCTGTCGCTGCATGCGTGGGATCACTACGCATTCACGCAGGATAAGAAGTTCCTGCATGATCGTGCTTGGCCGATCATGCACGATGCATCCCAGTTCTTTTTGGATTATCTAGTCGACGATGGTTCGGGGCATGTGGTCACTGGACCATCGCTCTCACCGGAGAACAGCTACCGCGTGCCGGATGGGAGCGTACATTCTGTGACGATGGCTCCCACGATGGATATCGAAATCCTGCGCGAACTCTTCACCCGCACGCTCGACGCGGGGAAAATTCTGGACGAAGACGCCGCTTTCCTGAAGCAGGTTGAGGACGCGCGCAGCAAGTTGCCGACCTTTGCCATCGGCAAGCTCGGTCAACTGCAAGAGTGGCAGCGCGACTATGACGAGGCTGAGCCTGGACACCGGCACATCTCGCATCTCTGGGCGCTCTTTCCCGGCACGCAAATCTCTCTTGAACACACGCCCGACCTGGCCAAGGCCGCGAAAGTCTCACTTGAACGGCGGCTCTCATTCGGAGGAGGACAAACTGGATGGTCGCGAGCCTGGGTTGTGAACTACTGGGATCACCTGCACGATGGCAAGCAGGCCTACGACAGTTTGCAGGTCATGATTCGGCAGTCCACATTTCCAAACCTCATGGATACGCATCCGCCGGGCGTATTCCAGATCGACGGCAACCTGGGAGCGGCAAACGGAATGCTAGAGACCCTAGTGCAGTCGCGCTGGATGCCCGAATTCTCCGAGGTTGAACTTCTTCCAGCTTTACCCGAGCAGTGGTCAGAGGGTTCCATCGAGGGAATTCACGTGAGAGGAGGCGCCGTGCTCGATATGCGCTGGAAGGCGGGAAAGATCGTCTCCATGGAACTGCACGCGAAGAGCAACGGAGCGTTCCGGCTGATTCCGCCGCAAGGGCAAGCCGTTACCGGCATCCGCTCCTCAGCAGGACAATCAGTAAGCGCGGGAAAAGACGGCGCAATCCGCGTGACGAGTGGAAGCTCCTACTCGATCGCGTTCCGATGAAACATTCTAAGCTTCATGTGGTGCATGTTCTGGCCGTGCGTTGAGTTTTGTTCCTCGATCGTCCCGAAACTGAATTCCGCGCGTATGACCCGCGCACAGAACAGAAAGGTGAAAATTCAATGATCTTTCAGCTTTCAGTGAAGGGCCTGATACCATTTGTGCGGCCTGAAGTCTCTCAAACCGTTTCAATCCCGGTTCTGTTGATCCTGTTTTCAGCCGCTCAGGTCGCCATGAGTCAGATGCCGGGCCAGGAAAGGCCTGGCTTGGCACCTGTTGCAGTGCAACAGTCTGAGCATGGGTTTCATGCGACGGTGGGTTCCGAGGTGCTCGACGTAACGGTTTGCGGCAGTTCAGTGATCCACGTGCTGGCAAAGCCGGATGCGGCGACGCAGACCGGGCAGAAACCCTGGATGCTCGATCAAAGCCAATCCTGTGCGGGTTCGCCGTTTCAATTCACGCAAGATGAGAAGTCGGCAATGCTCAAGACGGACAAACTCGAAGTAACCTTGGGACTTGAGCGCGGCAATCTCTTTTTTCGTGCGATGAATGGGGATGCACTGCTACGAGAAGGAAACAGCTTGCCGCGAACTTACGAGCCGGTGCAATTGAATGGCGAAAGCACTTATCGGGTCACCGATCGCTTTTCTCCAGTACTGGCCGAGGCCTTCTATGGGCTGGGGCAGCACCAGAGCGGACTGTTCAACTATCGCGGTGCAACCGTCGAGCTGGGTCAAGACAATACCGACGTCGCGATTCCTCTGCTGATTTCAAGCAAAGGCTATGCGCTGATGTGGAATTCGGCCGCCCTCACTTATGTCGACAATCGCTTTCCGCTCGAGGCGACGTTCAGCTCCATTGCCGGCAAGTCAGTCGATTACTACTTTCTTTACGGTCCTGAGATGGACACGATCATCCACCAGTACCGCGGCCTCACCGGCCATGCGCCGATGCTGCCGAAGTGGGCGTACGGCTTCTTCCAATCCAAGGACCGCTATGTATCGCTCGACGAGATCGCCGGCATCGCGAAGCGTTATCGCGCAGAGCACATTCCGCTCGACGCAATGGTGCAGGACTGGTTCTGGTGGAAGAACGAAGGCGACCCAGACTTCAACGAAAACTATCACGACGTTGCGAAAGATCTCGCGGGCCTACACAAAGAGAATGTGCATACGATGATCTCCGTTTGGGGCATGCTCGATCCCAAGTCCGAGACATACAAGACACTGGATGCGAAGAAGTTGCTCATTCCCGGCGCGCACGTCTACGATCCGAGCAACGCCGAGGGGCGCGACATCTATTGGAACCGCCTTCCCGGAAAGCTGCTTGCTCAGGGATGGGATTCCTTCTGGCTCGATAGCGCAGAGCCGGAGGAGTTCTGGCCGCACATGGGCGATGCGATTCTGCGCAACAAGCAGCTCGCCATCGGCAACGGAGCCGAGTACACCAACGTCTTCCCTCTGCTGCATACGCTCGGCGTGCAAGATCATTGGAAGGCCGAAAACAGCGCCAAGCGCGTCTTTCTACTTACCCGCTCCGCCTTTTTCGGCCAGCAGCGCGTCGGCGCCACCGTCTGGTCGGGCGATGTCTACAGCAGCTATTGGGGACTCTCCCATCAGGTAGCCGCCGGCCTCAACTTCGCCTTGTCGGGTTATCCATATTGGACGACGGACATTGGCGGCTACTGGCCGCCCCACGACGACCCGATCGCCGATCCAGCATTTCAGGAACTCTATGCGCGCTGGTTCGAGTTCGGCGTCTTCTGCCCCATCTTCCGCACGCACGGCCACCGGCCTGCTAACGAGTTATGGAGCTACGACAAGGTCGAGCCCACGCTCATCCGCTACGACAAGCTCCGTTATCGCCTCATTCCGTATATCTACTCGCTCGCTTGGAAGGTCACGAGTAAGGATTACACCATCCAGCGTCCGCTGGTCATGGATTGGCGTACCGACGAGAAGACCTGGAATATCGGCGACCAGTTCATGTTTGGTCCCGCCATCCTCGTCAGTCCGGTGTTGAAAGCCAGCGCCACACGTCGCAGCGTCTATCTTCCTTCATCGCCTAAGTGGTATGACTTCTGGACTGGCGAGCCGACCTCAGGCGGCAAGGAGATCGAAGCCGAAGCTCCGCTCGATCGTATGCCGCTTTATGTGCGCGCCGGTTCCATTCTTCCGATGGGACCAGAAATCGAATATACTGCGCAGAATCCTGGCGGAGCCATCGAGCTTCGCATCTATCGCGGAGCCGACGGTCAGTTCGATCTCTACGAAGACGCAGGCGACAGCTACGACTACGAGAAAGGTCGGCATTCCGTAACCCCTATTCGTTGGAACGAAAGCTCCGGTCTACTGACGATTGGCGGACGAGAAGGCTCCTTCCCCGGAATGGTTGAAAAACGCACATTTCGGATTGTAGTGGTACGAAGCGGGCACGGGATTGGCGGAGAGGTAACAAGCGATGCAGACAGGAAAATCGTATACGAGGGCAAGGAGACCCAGATAAGACTCCGTCGGCAGTGAGTATGGGAGGGCAAATCCACGTACGGTATGTAGGACTCGCCGCCATTCAGCCGAACGATACGGAAAAACGCAAGATCACTGTTAGATGTAGGGTGTTGCGTCCAGGAACTTACCACACAGGTGGCTTCAACAATGAATTTGTATTGAGAAGGCATCAACGCATTGGAAGTGAAACAGAAACCACCGTTCCTGAACCTGGCTTGCTTGTGATCTGAAATGAAGCGCCAATCATTTTGGCTCGCTCTCGCATTCCTCGGATTCCATAATGGTCGCTTGTTGGCAATGACGCATCAGAAATATTGAAGCCGCTGCCGTCATCCACTATCTCAATTGCGACATTTCTGGAAGTTACCTTTGCCGAAATTACAATACTGCGTGGCGAACCGCGGGTTCCGGCGTTCGTGACTGCTTCGCGGATGATCATCATCAACTTATGAGCGGAACTGGACGACAGTACTTGTCGCTTTTGCGGTAAATTTAGGTCAACAGGTATTCCAAAGTATGTGTTTGCGTACGTTGCGATGTTCGTGAGGGTGTTGTTCAAATAGTTCGAATCTGCTTCAGACTGCCGAAGGTTCCACAGAGCGTTTCGGGCTTCAGAGACAGTGAATCGAAGCTGAGCGCTAGCGACACCTAACAAGCCGTCTTCGTTGTCATTCTGTCGACTACCAGCTTCCGCCTCAATCAACATAGCAACACCATTGCAACCCTGAACCAAGGTGTCATACATCTCTCGTCCTAGTCGGTTTCTTTCTTCCAGAATCAACCGGAATCCATAACGGATTCTCCGAACGTGCATAACATACCCGAGCAGTGCCAAACCAAGAACGACAAAGGCTGCAAGGGTAAAGAACGGCAGATTCAACAACGAAGTGCAACGGCAATCCGAGCGGTGGATGAATGGGATGGGGTAGCATCCTGGAAGCCTTACCGCCAGGCAAGGTTTGCCAAGCATGCGCTACCGCCATCTCATCCAAGAAGAACGATACCAAATCTCCGCCCTTCGCGAGGCCGGTTGGTCGCAAGCGGCCATTGCAGCCAGGCTGGAGCGGTATCCGCCCAGCATCAGCCGCAAGTTGAACCGCAACCGCGCTGTAGGCCCTTATCGGACGCAGGTGGCGGGCCTTCTAGCCACGGCTCGCAGCCGCAGAGCGCCGCCAATGCGCGCCGGCGGCCATCTGCACTTGGCGCTGCGCATTCACAAGCAATGGCGCAAACGGCACGGGGTGCGCGAGCGACGCGGAACTATCCCCAATCAGGTCTTGATCGGTCAGCGCCCCGCCATCGTTGAGACAGAGCACGCTACGGCGATTGGGAGGCCGATCTGGTCATCAGCGCGCGCCACTCGCAGGCGCTGGTCACCATCAACGAACGCAAGAGTCGCTACGCGCTAATCACGCGCGTCGCCAGTAAACATGCGGTGGGCGTGAGCACAACCCGCATCGAGCAACTGAAGCCTTTTGTGCACATGGCGCACACCCTGACCACCGACAATGGCAAGGAGTTTGCGCAGCATGAACGGGTCGCGGCGGAGCTGAAGCTGGGGTACTACTTTGCGTATCCGCACGCTGCGTGGGAGCGCGGCGCCAACGAAAACCTCAATGGGCTGCTGCGCCAGTTCTTTCCCAAACACCGCAAGCTCGAAGAGGTCACTGACGAAGAAATCGCGTTGACACAACACCGGCTCAACCACAGACCGAGAAAATGCCTCGGATACAAAACCCCCCATTAGGTTTTCTCGAAACAGTTACATTCTAACCAATCCGTTGCGCTTCGTTGTTGAATCCGCCGACAGGCAAAATCGACCTGCGCGGCGTAAAAGCGCTCGCGGCCTGATTGGTATAGAAGAGTGCCTCAATATCCCTCCCGTTCAAGTCGGCCAGTCTTCTGAAATGTGTGGCGGCTTGCTCGCCTCCGCCGCGCCCGAGGGGTTCACCCCAAGTCTTTGTGCCCAGTTTGTGCTTAAGGATGTCGCTTCTGGCGATTTGAGCGATTTTGCCGATTCTCGAATCAGTAACTTACGTAGTTTTAATACCCGGGTAAGGTTCGCCCCCCTCCCGGAACCACACTTAAGATATTATAAAATCAACACTTTATAAAGGCATAAATATACTTGACACACCATAAAACTGCATACTGTGAAATATGGATGACAAATATCAGGCGTTTTCTCTACACATCCAAAAAGATCGTTTTAAGCCTCAAAAACGCTCATTTTTCAAAACCCATGCGATACTATTCCCGCTATGATGAACAACAGCGTTCTCGATGCGGTAACCTTGGATTCCTGCCAGTGGTTTCAGGCGGAATGGAAGTTTGTGAGCCTTATGGAAATCTTGCGGCTCTATGCGGAGCGATACTGTCGCTTGTCGGGGAACGCAGTGCTCCTGTGCTCAAATCTCGATCTCTTCGACAATGGCTTTCCAAACGAGGCTTTGGTGCAGGAGATGATAGGGCCGTTCCTCAAGCGTTTATATGAGATGAAAGAAGAAAGTGAGCGACTGGGCCTCACTGCCACCCGAGATGCGATCAAGCTGGCTTTGTCTAGGGCACCAAGCGGAGCCGACTTCACAGCATTTTCTCAGTTGTGCGGGTATGTGCCATTGGCTCTCGAAGAAGAGCTGAAAGGCAAAGTGTGCTTTATCCTTCCCCCTTCTTCGCAAGACTGGTATACCGAACCCTTGAAAGGCTGGGAGCCTATTTTAGAGGTGTTCCCTGAAGCGCAAGACGACGTTGAGCAGATGAGTAGATGTCGGGCCTTTGGATGCGATTCGGCATCCGTTTTTCATGTCTTGTTAGTGGTGGAATTCGGCTTGGTCGGCTTGGGAAGGTTCGTCGGGGTGAACGACCTAAAGCCAGGATGGGATGCGACCTGCAACGCCGTCGAGAAGATTTTGAAGGAGGGAAGGACAGTCGCAGCCCCTCACATCCTCGCGCATTTTGCTTTTCTCGAACAGATCAACAAGGATATGCAGAGCATGAAGATCGCTTGGCGGAATAAAGTCAGCCACGCGGCAAACAATATGAAGTTGCTGACTTCGGACTTTAAGCCAGAGGTAGCAAACAAGATTATCACCGCCGCCCATGGATTCATGTTCTTACTGGCGACAGAAGGACCGCTCGGAAAGAAGAATGAGGTACACTGAAGCCATGAAGAAACCGCCCGACAATCCAGAATTCGCTAAGTTCACGGCTGCCATGCAGACGATAATGAAGGTTCCAAAGACGGCACTCCAGCGGGAGAAAAAGCAGCCTTCCAAGTAGCCTCTGTCTGCTGCCATGCTACTCTATTGCGGGGGTGGGCATGAATATCTTTGAGCGCGAGACTATGGAGCGCGACGAATCGCTTAAATTTCGCGGGATATTGTCGGCTTGGGGATCGTTCAAGACGGTAGTGTTTCAATCGATAAATTCGCCAGCCGGTCAGCGTTACGGAGCAACAATCGAAGAACCAAACGAGATGAGCCTAGTCATCGTCTGCCCTTCTGGTAACTTACCGAAATATCCATTTAGTGCCCTCGTTATCAGAATCCAAGCCGAAATGGTCACCCAGGGAAAATTCGCCATAGACTGCCAGATTGAACAATGGAGCACGACGCCTGTTGCGGGAAATCCCCCTCATACTGAATGGAAAAAGAAGATGAGCTTTGCCTTGGATGTAGATCACACATCATTGATTTTCGCCCAGGAGAAATTCACGCCGACCGAAGCCGCCGATAAACTTCTCGAAACATTGTTGAATCGCAAATAGTCCTTGCCTCATATCTTTCGCCGCTTCCCGCGTCCTTGCCGCCGCATCCACTTCGCTTTCTTCTTAGAACGCTTCGGGTTTCGTTTCTCCCATCTTGCCGGTCAGTTCTGCATAGGTCAGTCTCTTTCCTGAAATCTGCGATACTGCCAGCACGAAGCGGTCCGCGTCATTAAGCGGATTGTCTTTGGTTGCGCGGTTATTGTAGCGAAATGCCTGTTCGTCTGCATAGCGGTGAAGATGGAAGGGTTCGACGGCGACGTAGGTGCCTTTCAGGCCGCGCTTGAGCAGACTCCAGAAGTTCTCTATGCCTTGGGTGTGGACTTGACCACGGACGTACTCGTCGATATGGTTCACGACTTCGTGAACGTATTCTTGGGCGTCCAGCTTCTCATATCCCACCCAACCATCGGTGTATACGGTGGAACCTTTCTCGATTCCATTCAAAATTGCATCTTGAAGAGTTTCCCGCTTCACGTTGGGAATCACTTGGGCGCGCACCTTGCGGCTGTCTCGATCCAACATCCCCATCACAATTGCCTTGCCCTGTTTTCCATTCAGTTCAATAGAACGCAGCCGGCGCGCGCTGTGCATCTTGCGCGGATCAGGCCCGACAAAGGTTTCATCGACTTCAACAGGACCACCATCGCTGCCTCCTAGCTTGTCCCAGTGGCCCTCGCGGAGCGCCAGGCGGATGCGGTGAAGCATGAACCAGGCTGACTTCTGAGTCACCTTCAAGTGGCGCATGATCTCGTAGCTGCTGATTCCGTTCTTGCAGTTGACCACGAGCCAAACGGCAGTAAGCCACTTGTCGAGGGGAATCGGAGAATCCTCAAATACGCTGCCGGTCTTGACAGAGAACTGCTTATGGCAATCGCGGTTCATGCACTTCCAGATGCGCCGAGTGCTGAGGTAGGATACTTTGGTCCCGCCGCAATGGACGCAAATCGCACCATTAGGCCAGCGCATTGATGCAAGAAAGTCCACGCACACATCTGGATCGGCGAAGTATCGAGTAGCTTGCAAGAGGCTTTTTGGAAAGTAGTTTTTCATAGCAACTCTATGATGCACTAATAGGAATGGTGTGTCAAGTATATTTATGCCTTTATAAAATATCGAAGTTCTTTATGCCCAAAACTGTGCCCAGGTTTTCCCCTCATAGGCATGAGTGCAAGTTTCCTTCTTTTTGTGTTTGAGGCTGGAATTGAGTGTTACTCTGGGAAGATTTTGATTTCAGTTCCGATCTCGGTGACACGCGGAGGGCGTGGCCCAGTAATCAATGCAGACAAACAACGGCAAAAACTGATGACGGAGCAGGTCGGTCTAGATGCGGCGGTCTAGCGCGTGCCAGTCGTCACTTATGCGGAGCGAGTAGGCGAAGGTGTCCTCGGCGTCAGGGTTGATGACGAACAGGGTAAAGACCTGGAGCGTGGTGGTTCCTTTCGACAGGTTGTTGGTGCGGAAGCGCACGATGGCTTGCGCGGTAGAAGGCGCTGGGCAAGGAGTTCGTTTGGTGAGTCGGGAAGGGAAGGGTAGCACTAGATGAGAGATTAGCTACGATAATGCCTGCTATCGCTGGCAATTATCCAGGTTGCAGTGCCTCTGCTGCGGTAACTGGGTAGCGCGCATATATACTCGGCGTCTTATGTAGTCACAGGATTGTGACTGTGTCGTTCATCGCCTTCAACCACGTGATCGATTAGATCGAACGGCTTATGTAAGAAATAACACCCAGAGCCTTCTACTCATTGAGGACAGCCTGGTTAGCGTACTCGAAACCCCGTTTTCAATTGGAGCGCCCACGCTATTATTGCTCCGACTGCCGCGCTAATTCGAATTACAGCGGTATGCCAGATCAACACATGCAGCACCTGGAAGTTGGGGCAATGAAGCTCTAACATTGTTATACTGGCGAGACCTGCCAGCGTACCGGCTACGGCGGCCACAGGATTCACTGCAAATCCTCGCCGCAAGAGCAGCCAGCTAAGAAGCACAATCGGGATCGCATGCCGACAGCATCCGGATGCAGGACCGGAAGTGTGTCGCATCTTCGTTTGCTCTTCATGGCCATTCGCTCCTCCGATCTGCCGGTCGAATGCCCGGGGCGCGGACACAGAGCAAACTCCCAATCGAGATCGTCGCCGGAAACCGGCTTACGTCATCTCATGTCTGCACGCAACTCCAGACCCACGCTTTTCGGACGGGCTTCCTGACGAGCACCAGTGTCGTTGCGGGCTGTAGCTGTCATCCGACCGCCTGCGAATAGCATCGCTTGACTCGGATGCGCTGGAACAATGTGATATCGTAATCAGAATGTCCTCACTTCGGATTCATTAATTCCCGCAAATCAGGCTTGTAGGCGCTAATTGATTGATTCAAATTATTGAAAATTTTTCGCATCGGACCAGCGTAAATTGGCACACCATCTGCTTAACAGAGTGCGGCGGCAGGACACAAGAGATATAGAAATTTCTTCACTGCGTTAGCCATTTGAAATGGAGGCACGCTGTGGGGATGTTCCGGTTGGATTATATTTCTTGTCTTCTCACTGTTGTAGCGACGATTCTTATCGGCCGAAAAAAGTGGACCGGCCTGGTTGTCTCAGGGGTAAACAGTTTGATCTTTTGCGTGATCGGGGTTCATACCTCCCAGTACGGCTTCATCCCGGCGAACTTGTTTTGCATTTGCATCTACGCTTTTAACCTAAAGTCGTGGCTAAAGAAGGAGGAACCGTCACGCCCAGATCAGATCGGCACTCTCGCGTAGGCAGAGCTAAGTGGCTGTCTTGACGCAAGATAAATCCATTAAATTCGGTTTGTGGTGTGTTTTCGTGAGCGCGGCGAAATCCTGATGTACCAGCTTCCATCCTGAAAGAGTGGGACACGGAAATTGCGGGCTGCCATTCTCACGTATACCGTCCGCCGAGACGTAATACGCAACACGCATTGAACTTTTCAGAGCTCTTTCTGGATTCGGAACTCGCGAACCACTTCGGCTGGATCGCGATGGTGGCCGTCAATGGCCTGGTTCATGATGCGCATGTCTTGTGCCGTGACTTTCCCGGCAAGGACGGTAAGCGCGCTTTGAATCTGGGGCCAGCGCTTCAGTGCATCGGTTCGCACCAGCGGAACGGCCTGGTAGGGCGGAAAATAGTGCTTGTCGTCTTGCAGCATCGCAAGACCCAACGCCTGGATTTGCCCGTCCGTCGAGTTCGCAGCGATTATGTCGACCTGGCGATTGATGAGCGCACGATAGAGCAACCCTAATTCCATCGTGCGCGGCGCACTTGCGAAACCGAGTCCGTAAGCTTTGCTCAGCCCAGGCAGGCCATCAGGGCGTTGTTCAAATTCATAACCAACGCCAAGACGCCATTTGGGCGTGTACTTCGCGGCTTGGCTCAGCATCGTGAGATTCCATAGCCGCGCATCATCGCCGCGAATCACCATGGCGAAGGTGTTTTCGAAACCGAGCGGCTCGGCAACAGTGATGCCGTATCGCGAAGCATAGAGTCGGCGGACTGTACGTAGAACGGAGTCGGGATCGCGGTCGAGAGGCTGCTTGAGGATAGCGGTGAGCGCCGTGCCAGTGTATTCAACATACGCGTCGATGCGTCCCGCAACCAACGCCTGCTGGCAAATGTAGCTGCCTGCCAGATAGAAACGTCGTTCGACTTTGAGACCGGCTTTGGCTTCAATCTCCTGCGCCAGAAGTTCGCCAAGGATCACTTGCTCGGTAAAATTCTTCGCGCCAATGACGGGATGGTCGGAGCGCGGAGGAGAGCACGATGTGAGCAGTGCGCACACCGTGAGCGCAACGATAAACTTGGTGGTGCGCATCATGAGGCAGGTACCTTAAACCAGCGTTCGAGTAAGCCGAGCGCACCGTCAGCCGCTAGCGCCAACAGGGCTGCGGGGATTGCTCCGGCAAGAACGAGGCGGTTATCAACCGATGCAACGCCACGGAAGATGAGCTCGCCAAGCCCGCCCGCACCCACTGCCGCCGCAATCGTCGCTATCCCGATGGAGGTAACGGTCGCGGTTCTGAGGCCTGCAAGAATGAAGGGTGCAGAGAGAGGCAGTTCAACCTTGAAAAGGCGCTGTGCGTCGGTGAGTCCCATGGCACACGCAACCTCAATGATGGAGCGGTCGATACCTCGGATTCCCTCGTAGGTATTGCGTAGGATTGGCAGTAGCGCATAGGCGGAAAGTGCAACAATTGCAATGCGTGCGGCGCGTTCTCCCAGCCAGGGCAAAGGCAATAGGAAGCCGAACATCGCAAGCGAGGGAATGGTCTGCAGAATATTGGCCAGCCCGATCACCGGCTTGGCCCATTTTGGCCAGTGAGCTAGCCAGACGCCTGTGGGTACGGCGATTGCGGTGGCAAACAACATGGCCGCTCCGGCGAGCCAGAGGTGTTCGATGGTTAGTGTTGCAATTTCGCTACCGTGTTGCGCGAGAAAGCCACCGCTCATACGCTTCTCTCCGGCGCCGCATTTCGCCAGCCGCGATAAAAGGCATGCGCATAAGCTTCAATTACCGGCTCGCGGGATGCGATGAATTCTTTCGGTTCGAGACAGGCAATTAGCTTGCCTTCGCTCAAGAGTATGATGCGCTGTGCAAGATAAAGTGCTTCATCCAGATCATGCGTCACTAGTAGAACGGTCTTCTTCAGACCGCTCAGAAGGTCCCGCAGCATATCCTGCATCTCTGCACGAGTCAGCGGGTCAAGCGCCCCGAGCGGCTCGTCCATGAGGAGGAATTCTGGCTCGGCGGCCAAAGCACGGGCCAGGCCGACACGCTGGCGCTGGCCTCCTGAAAGCTGGTGCGGAAAGCGCTTTGCAAAGCTAGCTGGATCTAACCCGACGGCTTCAAGCAGTTCATGACTGCGGCGCACGCAATCCCGTCGCGAACGGCCCTCCGCTTCTAACACGAGTCCAACATTACGTTCGACATTGAAGTGCGGGAAGAGGCCTGTCTCCTGAATCACGTAACCCATGTTACGGCGCAGCTTGATAAGGTCAAAGGCGTTAACGCTCTTGCCGTGAAGCAGAATTTCGCCGCTCGTCGTCAGAACCATACGGTTGACCGTCCGGAGCAGAGTGGTTTTTCCCGAGCCACTCCGACCAAGAATGGCGGCTGTGGTTCCTTCTTCAACCGTGAGCGAGATCGAGTCGAGCAACAGCCGGCCTTGCGGAGTGGCAAAGCAGAGGTCGCGGAATTCGATGGCTGCGCCCATGTCTCTTTTACGCTCTCTTCTTCAGTGTAAAGCGCAAAGCCGAATCGAGAGACCTCACCCGGATTGGCCGTTAAAATAGTTCTCCTTGCATTCCCCAGGATCACGTTCTTCGGCACTGTTGGTGGGTTTTGACCAGCCACGAGTACTCGTTACGAAGACCTCTGCGACGGGGACAACGCAACGGCGGCTTCACTGGTGAGGACACGGAAAGCGAATGTCTCCTGAAGATACAGTCGCTCATGAGAATCTGTATGACTGAGGTAGCCGATCGAAACATCTTGCCCGATGTTGAGTTCGAAGTCGCCACCTCGCGTGGTTAGAACGAACGCACCTTCGATCGCTGGCGCCCAGACAAGCTTGCCGTCTACGATGCGCTTGATGTGCTCGAGGACGGGATAACCGTGATCGCGGGTCTCGGCGAGTGCCGTATACTCATCGGCTCCGAGCAAAACCGAGTAGGGCCCGTTTACACCGACAAGGCGTAATTGGCTCAATGCATGTGCCACCGCATCGGGATAATCCCGCACGTCCGAAGGAAGTGGAACGATAGGGTTGCTGGTGCCTTCCCTAATGCCCTGAATATCCGCTTCGGTGTACCCGTTGAAGATGGCCCGGTCTTCGGCAAAAGCAAGTTTCTTGGCTGCGTCTTTCGCGGTCTGCCAGTCGGAGTCATCCGACCCGCGCTCCACGTCATCGACTGCCTGACGGGATAACTCAAAAGGCACTCGCAGTTCGACGAGCGGCTTGACCTCGCGCTGACCTGCGATGATGTCGTCAGCGGGAGGCGCAATCGAACGCAGGTGGCCGGTTGCCACTCCGGGCAGGGCAACTCCTCCCGGCGAGGGAACGTCAACAACGCGTCGTCCGGCTAGAAAGCGCTTCAGCGTCCTTGTAGTCTCTTCCTCAATCTGCGACCACGCAGCGTCAGAGACTGGCGCCAATTCCCGATGGAGGTTATTCATCCTTCTCTCCTTTTAGTGATCCGATCTTGAGTGATGCATCGTTCGCGGACGAGGCCGATGGCGGGTCAAATGCCTGCGGTGCGGCCCTATCGGTTGAGTCCGGCCCATCCCCGCTGATGTTATCCAGAAATGTTGCAGATGGCACGAAGAATAAGCTGCCGGTTACGGCGCGGCTAAAATCGAGCAGCCGGTCATAGTTCCCGGGCGGACGGCCGACGAACATATTCTCAAGCATCGTCTATGTGATGCGCGGAGTGCGGCTGTACCCGATGAAGTATGTCCCGAACTCGCCGTGGCCTGGCCTTCCGAAAGGCATGTTGTCCCGGAGAATCTTGAGTTCTTTTCCATCTTCCTCGATGACGGTCAGCGCGTTATGCGCCGACGTCGGTTTCTCGGCATCGTTCAGCTCGATGTCTGAGAGTTTCTTGCGGCCAATGATGCGCTCCTGTGTCTCAATTGAAAGGCCGTTCCATGCCTTCATGTCGTGAAGGTACTTTTGCACGATGACATAGCTGCCCCCCGCAAAGGCCTGGTCTTCTTTGCCAATAATCGCAGCCTTACGAGCTGCCTCTCCCCGCGGATTTTCCGTGCCATCGACGAAACCGATGATACTGCGATCATCGAAATACCGGAAGCCGTGAACCTCGTCGGCAATCGAAACTGCATCCCCGATGCTGTCCATGATCTGGGTCGCCAACTCAAAACAAAGGTCCATACGTTTAGCTCGAATATGGAACAGGACGTCGCCGGGTGTGGAGACGGTGTGGCGACTGCCTGACCGAGTCTCTCGAAACGAGTGAAGATCCGCGGGCCGTGGCGATCCAAAAAGCTTGTCCCAGGCATCGGCCCCAAATCCAACGACGCAGGTAAGACCCGCCTCAATGTCCCGAGACTCAACAGTGCGGATGAGGCTGGAAAGGCCTACGCAGAACGACCGCAGTACCGCATAGCTGTCTGGGTCCTGGCGAATGCAGACAACCAGAAAGATCGCCGCGCGTGTGAGTGGGGCGACCACATTCTGTGGATGAACGGTCTCGTTTAGCTCCTTGGGTGCGTCCATTACGTCAATCTCTATCCACAAAGATTTTCATCCATCGGAAGCATCACATTTCTGAATTGTCCCGCACATTATTGCCTCTTCCGCTGCGACAAAGTTTCCTTAGTGTGTGCAGTTCTTAATTGATTGGCGCCGCGACCGGTACTCAGTATCGGGTCCGTCGCAGTTCAACGCTTCTGGTACGGGTGAAAGATGTAGTCCTTCGCCTTCACGGCCGTATGGCAGGAGTTTCCGCAGTCGGAGAGGCTTTTAGGATCGGGCGTGAACTTGTCCAATGCGGCATCGTAGTTGAACACCGCATATCCCCATCCGCCGGTTTTCGGAAATCTCTTGCTGTCTTTTTCCATGACGAAAGCCTGCTTAAAGATATCTGGAACGTCCACGGCGAATTGGGCCTCCGTGCTCTTCTTCTGCTTCCACTGGAGCTTAACGATCATGGAGCCCTCCGGGAAAGGCCGCCCGTTGCCGGGAACGCCGGCCTTGAACGCATTGATCATCTTCGGATTGGCGACGATCACTTTGAGGATTTCGTCTTGCCGGGCGGAAGAGACGACAGACCAGTTCTCGTATCCCCTGAAGTCGGAGAACGCGATTCCGCTCGGCGATTTAAGCGAATACTTGTCCTGCGCGTAAAGGGCCACGGCACCGAGGACGGCGAGCGCCGCCATGGCGGTCGCAACGACGGTAAAGCCAACGATACGTTCCGCGGCGGTGCGCTTTTCTAGCTTCTGTTCTTGTTGATCTTGCACCCCAGGTTTCTTTTGAAATTCAGACATGACGAGTTCTCCTTCACAAAAAGAGTTTTCTAAACCCGATCAACTTGCAGTTCGAACGCTAGCCAAATTAGATGTGGTTGTTGAACCAATCGATAGCCAATTATGTAGCTTGGCCGACCTCGATAATGTTGCCGTCAGGATCGCGGATGTAGCTGCGAATCCCGCAGTACTTTTCCATCGGTTCCGTGGTGAACTCGGCTCATCAAGCTTCACCTGTGGGAAGGCGTCATAAAGCCTTTCACAAAATCAGCAATCTCATCGGCAGCCGTGTCCAATGCGAAGTGGCCGCCGTCGACAATGTGGACTTCGGCGTTCGGTACATCCTTGCGGTAGCTCTCTGGCTCGCTCGGGTCAAACGATGATTCGTACTTGCCCCAGATCACGAGCAGTCGCGGCTGCTTTTCGCGCATCCAGGCCTGCCACTTCGAATAGGACTCCACATTGGTTCGGTAGTCGTAGAAAAGATCGCTTTGGATCTCCTCTTGGCCGGGCCGATTCAGAAAATAAAACTCGTCGGTCCAGAGGTCGGGATTGTGGCGCTCCACGTCGGGATCGTTTCCGACATGTCGCGCGCGCGTGGTCTCGAACGATAAGAGATTGGTGCGTAATGCACTCTCATTGGCGGCGCGATCAGCCCAGAATGCCCGGCGCGTTTTCCAGTTTGCTCCGAGGCCTTTGTCGTGGGCGACTGCGTCCTGCGCGATCAGAGCCTCGACCCGCTCCGGATGCGCAAGAGTCATGCGAAAGCCTACGGGCCCCCCGTAGTCCTGCATATAGAGTGTGTAACGGGAGATTTTCAGCGCCTCGGTAAAATGATCCATGATCTGGGCAAAGTGATCGAACGTATATGCGAACTTCTTCGGGTCCGGCCAGTCACTGTGTCCGAAGCCGGGATAATCCGGCGCGATCAGATGGTAGCGGCCCGATAGCCGCGCGAAAAGCGGTTCGAACATACGCGAAGACGAAGGAAGTCCGTGCAGCAGCAGCAATGTTTGCGAATTCTTCGCACCAGCTTCTCGGTAAAAAATTGATAGGCCATCGATCTGAATGGTGCGAAATGCCACGCGATTCATCGGCAATTCCTTTCCTTGCATTTCGATTGGCGCCTAGAATGGCAACACGATCGTTTAAACGATGGGCGTTCCCGATTCTTATGCCATTGAAACCGTCTTCTTCTTCGCGTCGAGTGCCGGTACAAGAAGTTTCAGAAGCGCTTCGTCCGAGAACGGGTTCTGACCTGAGATCAACTCG
>CAYPYJ010000052.1:0-27525 GCA_964414945.1 uncultured Occallatibacter sp. | reverse complement strand
CGTGCGCAGCAGGGCATCATTTACATTGACGAGATCGACAAGATTGGCCGCAAGGATGAGAACACCTCCATTACCCGCGATGTAAGCGGCGAGGGCGTGCAGCAGGCGCTGCTCAAGATATTGGAAGGCACAGTGGCCAACGTGCCGCCGCAAGGTGGACGTAAGCATCCGCATCAGGAATTTACCGCTGTCGATACCACGAATATTCTCTTCATCTGCGGCGGGGCCTTTGTGGGCCTGGAGCGCGTGGTGGGTCGGCGCGTGGGCAAAAAAGCGCTGGGCTTCAAGACCATCGACGCGGCTGAGGGCGATGCCGCGACTTCACGTTCGCATCGCGACACGGAACTGTTGCGCCGGACCGAGCCGCAAGATCTGATCAAGTACGGCCTGATCCCTGAGTTTGTTGGCCGTCTGCCGGTGATGGGCGTGCTGGACGAACTGGACGAAGCGGCGCTGATAGAGATTCTCACCAAGCCGCGTAACGCCATTCTCAAGCAGTATCAGAGACTCTTTGAGTTCGAAAATGTCCGCCTGCACTTCACACAGGAAGCCAGTGCCGCCGTCGCACGCGAAGCTCTGGCCCGCAAGGTGGGCGCGCGCGGACTGCGCATGATTTTGGAAGAGCTGATGCTTGACTTGATGTATCACCTGCCCAACAACAAACGGGTGCGCGACATCGAAATTACCAAAGAGATGGTCGAGCGGCGCGATTTGTCGCTTTGCCTGCTTGAAAAAGCCGGATAACTCACTGTCCGGAGCATTGCGCTCGACAAATCCCTCATGCTGGAGAGCTGGCATGAGGGATTTGTACGATGGGTTATAAAACAGCTCCCTTCATGTCAGGCTGAACAATATAGCTTCCCCTAAAAGGAGTTTTGTCTTGGGTATTGTGAACGACGCTCAATACACGATGACTACGCCTGATTCACTTACGGCGCGGCTGGCTTGTTACCAGCGGTGTAAGATGTTTGATGTCTTCCTGACGATGACTGGAGTGCAAGAGAAAGATACGATACTGGATGTTGGAGCGACCAGCGACCAAACGCTCAGTCATTCAAATTATCTTGAAGCGTGGTATCCGCACAAGAAGAGAATTACGGCATCGGGCATTGACGATGCATCGTTTCTTGAAGAGGCGTATCCAGGGCTTCAATTTGTTCGCACGGATGGGAGCTCGCTGCCCTTTGCTGATGGCGCATTCGATTTTGTGCACTCCAGCGCTGTGCTGGAGCACGTAGGCAGCAGGGACAACCAGAAGCGCTTTCTTCAGGAGGCGTGGCGAGTTGCGCGAAAGGGCGTGTTCTTAACTACCCCATATCGTTATTTTCCTATTGAGTTGCACACGGCTCTTCCGTTGCTGCATTGGTTGCCTGTGCGATGGTACAGAAAATTTCTGAGTAAGACTAAGTTGCGTTTCTTCTCGCTGGAAGAGAATCTGAATCTACTTTCCCGGAGCGAGTTGAAAAGTATTGCATTACTGGCCGGGTTTGATGATCCGGCAGTTAGTGGCGTCGCTCTGGGGGGATGGACTTGTAACTTGATTCTCTACGCCCAGAGAAGGTCCTAGAGCGGGCGGTAGTAGAAATTGGGTGATTCTCCTAACTGCTTCCACTGGGCCGAACAGGGCCGCGTGCCGTCAAATTTAGCGACGATCGCCCGGATATTTTTTTTACGCAGAAGTTCGAGGCCCGATGGATTGTCTTCCAGCTTTTGGCAACCTTCCTCCGCGCTCTTCTTGCTCATTTCCCGTACGGCGGCTCCAGTCTCAATGATGCCAGTGATCTTGACGCCGGCATATCTGGCCCAGTAGGGATCATCCCGGCAGGCCAAATCTCCCATGCATGCCACTTCGGTTCCAGGCGCGTAGCGCGAGGCCAGATCGGCTCCGGCGGAAATCACCGCGAGGCTGTAAATGCCTTGCAGGGGACGGGCTCCTTCTTTCTTGAACGATCTCCACTCTCGATTACTGGTCTGAATTGTAGAGATCAGAACCAGAGCCGTCATCAGGAGAACTGCGGAATGAAGAGAGCGATGCTCTCCGCCAAGCTGACTGGTCACCGCGCACGCCGCGAAAAGAGTTCCAATGATAACGATGGCAAAATCGATATATCGTCCTTCCAGCAAGACCAGCGCATATGCGCCGATACTGGCAAGCGCCACGAGAAAGGCTATCTTCAGCATAGGATCTATCGACAACGGCTTGCGGACCGCAAAGCCCCACCACCACAAGGCTGCGATAAGAAGATAAACCTGAAAGCGCATCCATTGCATGGTGACAAAAATCGTGAGGCATTTTTTGATCGCGGCTATATTTTCGCGCAGCACAAAATGGGGAGAGATGCCATCCGACCAGTAGGCGATGTTATTCCAGAGCGGCGCGGATCCAAAGGAATGATCTTCGCTGTAATAAATAATTTCCGGGCTTTTCGATAGCAGTTCTCCGGGGTGTTTCAATTCGCCTTTGGCCGTTCCATGATGATATAAAGTGGAATCCGCGACGGGGTTAAGCTGGTCCGCGCCATTGATGTACCAAGCCATGGCTAACTGCCCCGTATCGCCATAAGTGAAACGACCTTTGGCGGCGGAAATCAGCCAGATATAAGGGCTGGCGATTAACCCGAAGACAAGAACAGAGAGAGCAAGACGACGCAAAACGCGCATCTTGCGTAAATTCGCCGCGACAGCAAGCATCATCCAGAGAATGAAGAAAGGGAATGCGAAGGTCTTTGCCAGATAGGCCAATCCCCCGCAGATGCCGACGGCAATATAAGCCGAAAGGCTGTCTTCCGCGACAGCCCATAAAAGCGCAGCCACACTAAGAACCATTAACGAGGAAACCAGGGCGTCTGATGTGATGCGAACCATATCCACGGATACGAAAATATACGCAAAGACAGCAACCCACATGTACAGGATTCGAGGGGGAAGCAATGCGCCTTTTGTAACTCCGCGAGCGATCATGAGGCGCCGCATGGATGCGGCAAGCACAACTGAGGCCAGAACAAAGAACAACCCCAGAACCGAGTCAATCAGTCGTGCCGCCAGAAACTCATACTGAATACGGAAGCCGAAACAAGCCCTTCCCAGGGTGAGCAGCGCCGGGTACAGCGGAAACCAGTAGGCGTTCACGACGGTATGCCACAGATGATTCCTGATTGCATCCGACAAATCCAGATACGCCGCAGTATCCGCATTCGACTCGTAAGTTCCGAACAGTGCATTCGCAAGACTGCAAACAACCATGCCGAAATAGATGAGCCAGTCCGCGCAGCGCGGGATAGGCTTGAGTGCTTCTTGCGTGCCTTCAGTGGCTGCCAGCATTGCGTTTGAAGTCATTTATTTCCTTTTAACCAAGTCGAAAGCCATAATACCATGGGCGTGCCATGGGACCGCGAGCTTGAACTGTTGTTGTATGTGTCACTGAGGTTCAGACTATTTAATCTTCATCCGAAAAAGCGGAGACTACCCTTTGAAGCCTGGTTTTATCGATTCAAGCGGCGAGCTAGTTTCTCCCGTTTTGAAAATCGAAGAAGAAATTCTCCACAACTCACTTCAAACACGGTTCCGCTGTACAATTCCAGAATGAGCTTTGCATTTATTTCCGCAGCCGCTACTGTCTTTGTGCATCCTACTTGTATGGTGATTTTATGACCGCATCCCGCGAAAAGACAGAAACGCGCAAGCTGCCCATGATGCCCATCCGGGACATGGTGATATTTCCCTATATGATGACACCGTTCGTGGTGGGCCGCGAGTCCAGTGTGAGAGCGCTGGAAGAAGCACTCACCGGCGACCGCAAGATTTTTCTTGCCACGCAGCACGATGCGACTGTGGACGAGCCCAAGGCCAAGGATATTTTTCTGGTCGGCTCGATTTGCAATATTGTGCAAAGCGTCAAGATGCCTGACGGCAACATCAAAGTTCTGGTCGAGGGTGTGGAGCGTGCCAAGTCTACCGAGGTGAACGATACCGACGGTTTCTTTGTAGCCACGGTGCGGGTGGGCAAGAGCGAGTTTGAAATGACTCCGGCCGTTGAGCAGTTGATGACGCGGGTGACCGGCCTCTTCGAGCAATATGTGAAGCTGCAGCAGTCGCTCAACTACGAGACGATTATCGCCACGGTGCGCATGGACGAGCCGGCCAAGCTCTCGGACACTATCGCCGCGAATTTGCAATTAGGTATTGAAGAAAAGCAGGATCTGCTGGCGATCTTCGATCCCGCGGTGCGACTGGCGCGCATTGCTGACGTGCTGGACATCGAAATTGAGAAGCTTGATCTGGATCGCAATATCCAATCTCGCGTAAAACGGCAGATGGAGCGCGCGCAAAAAGAGTATTACCTAAACGAAAAAATCAAGGCTATTCAAAAGGAGTTGGGACGCGGCGAGAAGAGCGAGTTTGATGAGCTGCGCAAAAAGATTGAAGCTGCCGGAATGCCCAAGGATGTGCTGGATAAGGCGATACAGGAGCTGAAAAAACTCGAAGCCATGCCGCCTATGTCGGCTGAATCGACCGTGAGCCGCAACTATATTGATTGGTTGCTGGCCGTCCCGTGGAAGAAGAAGTCGAAGGAGACGCGCTCGATTGATTACGCCGAAAAGGTGTTGAACTCGGACCATTATGGATTGGAAAAAATCAAGGAACGCATTCTTGAGTTTCTTGCCGTGCGCCAGTTGGTGAAAAATCCCAAGGGATCAATTTTGTGTTTTGCGGGGCCTCCGGGCGTGGGTAAAACTTCGTTGGGAATGTCGATTGCGAAGGCGACAGGGCGCAAGTTTGTGCGGCTTTCGCTGGGCGGCGTGCGCGACGAGGCGGAGATTCGCGGGCATCGGAGAACTTATATCGGCGCGATGCCCGGACAGATTATTCAGCACATGAAGCGGGCGGGCACAAAGAATCCTGTTTTTCTGCTGGATGAAGTGGACAAGATGGCCTCAGACTTTCGCGGCGATCCGGCCTCTGCGCTGCTTGAAGTGCTGGATCCGGAGCAGAACACCGCATTCCAGGATCATTATCTGGACGTGGATTATGACTTGTCCCAAGTGCTGTTTGTGGCTACGGCCAATGTGTTGCACACCGTGCCAGCGGCGCTGCAAGACCGCATGGAGGTTCTGCGTCTGCAAGGTTACACTGAGCAGGAAAAGCTGGAGATTGCGCGCCAGTACCTGGTGAAAAAGCAGCGCACGCAGACGGGACTGAGCGAAAAAAATCTTGTATTTCGCGACGATGCGATTACTGAGATTATTCGCAATTACACGCGCGAGGCCGGTGTAAGAAATCTGGAGCGCGAGATTGGCAACATCTGCCGTAAGGTGGCTCGGCGCGTGGTGAAGGGCGGCAAAAAACACAAGGAAGAACTGACTGCCGCAAACATCCATGAGTTTCTCGGCGTGGCCAAGTACCGCGACTCCGAGGTGCATGAGAAGAGCGAAATCGGATTGGTGACGGGCCTTGCATGGACCGAAGTGGGTGGCAGCATTCTCACCACGGAAGTGCAGGTTCTGGACGGCAAGGGCAAGCTCACGATCACCGGCCAGTTAGGTGACGTGATGCAGGAGTCGGCGCAGGCCGCGCTGAGTTACATTCGCGGCAGGGCGCAGGCGCTGGGCCTGAGCCGCGAGTTTTATCGCAACGTGGACCTGCATCTGCATGTGCCGGAAGGCGCGATTCCCAAGGACGGCCCTTCGGCGGGCATCACCATGGCTACTGCTCTGGCCAGCGCACTGGCTAAAATTCCCGTGCGGCGCGACATTGCAATGACAGGAGAAATCACGCTGCGCGGCAAGGTGTTGGCGATTGGCGGACTAAAAGAAAAGCTGCTGGCCGCGCTGCGCGCCGGTATCTTCGAAGTGATTCTGCCGCGCGCCAATGAAAAGGATATCGCCGAGCTACCGGACAACATCAAGAACTCGATGAAGCTGCACTTTGTGGAAGAGATGGATGAGGTGCTCAAGTTGGCGTTGGAAGGTCCGCTTCCAACGGCGCTGCCAGCCGTGGCCGAAGTGCTGACAGCTGTGCAGCCGGGGGATCTGACGGCGAATCTGCCCCCACCGCAGTGAGATTCTTACTTTTCGTCGAGGTGCGTGACCAGCGTGGGTGGCGCGCTGCTTCGACGATCACGTAGGAGCCAATCGATACGCTCTTCAAGCTCTTCCGGCCTCATCTGGCCGAGGATACGTGCGCGCACAATTCCCTCCGCATCGATGAATGCTGTGCAGGGCACGGAATTGCCCAATTGCAATCGTTTCATCTCATTGTCGGTTGCGTCCATCCAGATTGGATATGTGATTCGCAGCTTGTGCACGTAGTTCGCCACTTTGTTTTGCGTATCATGCGCATCAACGGACGCTCCCACAAACGCAACGTGTTGTGTGGCGTAAGAATTTGCAGCACTCACCAGCAAGGGCATCTCGGCGTTGCATGGGCCGCACCATGTCGCCCAGAAGTTGAGCACGACGATCTTTCCGCGCAGGTCGCTAAGCCTGGCCTTCGACCCCTGCATATCCTTGAGCGTAAGCGTAACGGGCTTCTCCGCTTCGCCCAGGCCTGCGGCGTGTTCCATCGCCGTGCCAAACAAAATGAACAATGCAACACAGCAGAAACACAAAAGCCTTCGGAACATTATCTCTCCTTGAAAAAGGTCAGGCTTGCATGGGAATCGCGCAAGCCTGACCTTTATGCTGTCATCTCTTAGAATCAGAAGCGGTGGTGAAAGCTGGCTAGCCACAGCCAATCAGCGAAGGCTGCATCGCCATGCTGACCCAGTTCCAAATCCGGTTCACTGGCGATTCTGTTGCGAAAGACTGCGCGGTCGATATTGGCGGCGATCAGATCGTGGCCGCCGTGCATCGAGTAGATCACTCCAGGCTCCAGAGAAACTGCATAGCCCGGTCGGCGGAACCCCAGGTTGCCACCGATCAGATCATGCGCGGGCACGCCCTCTTTGCGCAGTCCGCCAGTGATCGTGAGTCCGTGAATCCTGGCGACCATATAACCAACGCCGGCTTGCAGCAGATATTCGTCGGCCGCGGAGACAAATGCATTCCGCGGATTGGGGGCGGGAAACCCCGGCGGCGAGCTGTTTGCCACTCCGTTGCCTTCTTCCGGCGTAACCAGATAGCTGCCGTTGAAGTAGACCTGGATCGCTTTGTTGATCGCTTGAAACGATTCGACGCTGACAGGAATTGCCCACACGCCGATTCCCGGTTGAATCGAATAATCCGCCGTCGCGTTGACCGCGGGCTGCCCCGGTATTTCCACCAGATCGTTCTGGATATTGTCGTGTCCGGTGGGCATCTGCATTCCGAAACCGATCTGGATATTATGCTTCGGATTTTTGGTGGGGTCCCAAACCCAACCCTGCCCCATCAGGCTGATGTCTCCCATTCCCGAGACGCCCCAGTTCCCGATCAGATCAGTAGCGGGCGCGCCATTGATGCTGCCAGCCTTGATGTAGTAGCGTCGACTGGCGAACTCCAACGGCACAACTCCCGCCACGCTGAAGCGCGGCGTCACTTGATAGGTGAGGCCCGTATCGATTAGGTTGATGCGGTTACGGACCTCGGAGTTGCCCTGCTGACGATACTCCTGTGCGACGGTGCCGACAAAGTGGCGGAAGGAATACAGATGGCGGTAATCGAACTCCAATTGCCAGTGTTTGGCCGCCAAATAGCCGCCATCAGAATCCGGGCCGCCTACTTCACCGACAGAGTGCGCGACAACGCATCCCTGCGCAGCGGATTTCTGTTCGCTGCCTATGGCTGCAAGCAGACACAAAGTTGCGGGGAATGCAACTTGCATAATTTTTTTGTGAAATTTCACATTGACCTCCTCAAAGTTTCTTGCGTGGTACAAGAACCATAGAGGAGTGAGGTCGGCGGGTCATCGACACATTGGTTGGAGGTTGCCTCCATCTATGGATGGATACGCTTAACCTACCGCATCTCTAAACCGCTTGGCCGTTGATTCTTAATGCCCAGGTAGCAATTTGAACTCGCGCTTTGAGCCTTGGAGATCAGGTTTTCAGCAGCGTCCTGTATCCTCAAGATTGATGCGCTATACAACACAATTTTTGCTATCGGCGATGGCCGCGGAACAATTCCCCGCGCCGGATGTGCCGGAGATTGCTTTTTTGGGCCGCTCGAATGTGGGCAAATCGAGCCTGCTGAACACACTTACCGGCGAAAAGGCGGCCAAGGTTTCTTCAACGCCGGGACGCACGCGAGCGATCAACTTCTTTGCTTTGCTTGACCCGAACCAACGGCGGAAGTTCGTTTTTGCCGATCTTCCGGGCTATGGCTACGCCAAGATTTCCAAGTCGATTTCGGAAGGCTGGCCGGAGTTCATCGAGCCTTATCTGGCGATTCGCTCGACACTCAAGCTGTGCGTCTGCCTGGTGGATTCGAACGTGCCGGTGCAGGAGAGCGACCGGAAATTGATTGACTGGCTCAGGGTCGAAGGCCGCGAGTTTGCCGTGGTGGCCACCAAGATTGACCGGCTGAGCGGAAACGAACGCACGCGCAATTTGCTGGCACTGAAGAAAGGGCTGGGCTTAGACGAAGTGCTGCCTATCAGCGCCAAAACCGGCTACGGAGTGAAAGAACTTTGGAGCCTGATTGAAGCGGCTGAAGTTAGTTAATAAATTTTCGATTCTGGTGTTCGCCTTCGAAATGGACGGTTGTGCTATCCCATCCATTTCGCAAAGTGCGCGAAATGGATGGGGCACCCAGAGATAGTGCAAATTCCAGCAGCCAAAGACCTAGTCATCATGCAGGCGGAGCGAAACGGTACGACTCGGTGTGTTGCTCGCTGCTTAGCCAAAGTTCGACCGGAACGCCAATCTCTCCACGTTCCACTTGTTTCTGAATCTGCTTGCGAAGTTGTGCGACGGTTTCGTTGCTGCAACGCAGCAGGCGAAAATTTTGTGCCAGCCGGCCCAGGTAACGCGGGGCCAGTCGAAGCCAGCGAATGGCGGAATCCCAGGTCTCAGAAGTGAGACCTGGGGCACCCGGATCGTATTCCAGACAAGCAAGTGCGATGGCGTCCAGTTTAGGCAACCACTGGGCGGGCGAGGAGCTGACGCGCCATGTGAGCAGAGTCTGGTTCAACTCTAGGGAAGTAATCTCAACAGGCCGCGCCAGATTGGGCAGGACGCCACGCTCGCGCATTTCTTGCTCCACAATTTCCGGAGCCAGAGCCACACAGACGGCAACCGTCTCACGCTTGCGGATTTCGTTTTTCAGAATGCGCAGAGCTTCGCTGAGCGAGGTGACCAGGAAGTCCACGACGCCATCACGGATTGCTTGCTTGCCAAGTTCCACATCGGCAGAGGTGGCCAGTGTTGCGGCTCCGGCGATGTTGGCGGCGACGACGATGGCGCGCGCTTCGTCATTGAGTGGCCCGGCGTAGAGGAGTTGGCCTCCGAGGCTGGGCTTCGGATTGACGTTGGGGTCCGCAGCGGTGATCAAGCTCGCATAGAAGCGCTCGACTTGAAGAGCAAAGCCGGATGCAGCCGATGGAATGGGATCAAGCGACAAGGGAAGATAGTCTCCGCGATCCAGTTGCCTTTACTGCGAGAACTCCTGCGCCGCTTCTTTTTTAGTCAGAGGGCGGACAAAGAAGACAAACTCTCCGGGTTTGGCAACGAGCTTGAGTTTGGCGGCGTCGCTGGGCTTCAGGCAGTCGTTGGGGGCAACGATACCAGTGTCGAGAATCGCGGAGACCTTGTACCAGCGGTCCATGACATAGCCTTTCGTGGCCGCGGAGTCGCAGTTGACGTAAGTTTCCGTGGCGGCGGCATAGGTGGCTTGAACCGTGAGTTCAGTCGCGTTGTCGGGCAGGGTGAGCTTGCCGGTGCCGTCCTCATTCAGCTCCACCCAGTTGCCGTGAATCTCTTTTTCGTGATTGACACGAACCAGAAAATGCGTGGTTGCAATGAGCTTTCCGGTTTTGGCATTGAGCATGCGCAGTGTGATGGTCTTTTGAGTTTGCGCGCAAAGTGAGCCGCAAAGGATAGCCATGCAGAACAGGATGGTGATTCCGCGATGAGTCACTGAAAGCATTTTTGCCTCAAAGAATTACCAGGTTGAGTAGGGCTGTCCGTCGGAGCCGAGATCCTGCGAGCCGGAGTGAACGTCGTCGATGCCAGGTTCGGTCTGGTCGAGCGAGTGCAGTGCATTGCCGGTCTCGGTCGTCCAACTATCCTTGGAATAAGTGAAGGGATCTTGTGGAACCTTTTTCAGATAGCCATCCGTGACCAGGTCTTCGAGCGACTGCGGAGCCTTCTGCTTGTCCATGGTGTAAGAGTCGATGGCCTCACGCATCACATGCAGGTCTTCTTTGAGCACCGCCTCTTTCGCCATTTTGATTGCGCCGGAAAAGCGCGGGACAGCCAACAGCATGAGAATCCCGATAATCGACATGACGATCATCAGTTCCATCAGCGTAAAGCCCGCGTCGTGTTTGCGAATCCTATTCAATGAAACCTCTTGTTACCAATCAGAATACTTGGTTCCGTCCAGGGCTGTTCCGGTGGACTTGGAGTACACGTCGAAAACGCTGTCTCCGCTGAAGGAATCTGATTTTGGATCGTCCTTCATGGAACGCAATCCCCACTCAGCTTTTCCGGTCATGGGATCCACCGGAATGTGGCGCAGAAACTTCACTTTCTTGGTCTGAATCTCCACACCGGTGACCAGCGTTTCCAGATCAGGTGGATAGCCCTGCGTATCGATCTTGACCTGGAAAGCGTTTTTATCAGCTGCGTCCTTGTACTTGTCGATGGCATCGCGCATCATCCACAGGTCATAGCGAAGGATGCGCTCGTTTTGCCGTTTCGTCTGAAAACGCGCGATGGGAACGGCAGCTCCGGCAAGGATGGAGAGAATCGTCACCGTCACAATCAGCTCGACCAAGGTAAGGCCGCGCTCACCGGGAGGAATGCCGCGGATTGGACGAAGCTCTCTCATTCCACTATTTCACCTGAATGCTAAGACGAGCGCCTTGGGCGGGCAACAGCTTTTGCGCGCTGCTTATCACTCCCGGACGGGTGATGACGACTGCGCTTTCTCCGGCGGCCTTGGCCTGGAAGGTGAGGATGCAAACCACGCCTGCACCGCTCACACCGGCAGCACCGGGTGGGCGCGAGGCATTGATATTGATTGCGCCCGGTCCGTCGTCGCGATGAACCAGCGCCACGGCCTGTCCATCTTTGCCGAGAAACTCTCCGTTATCGACATTGATCAATGAAATTTTTGCCGGGTCATATTGAATCTGCAAAGGAATAGAAGCGACATCGGCTGCTCCGCTGAGCAAGACGGGCAGCTTGAATGTTGCGCCGGCGGCCACAGGGCCCGGCAGCGGCACAAAGTTGAAACTTGCCTTGGCCGCATTCGCGTCGGGCGCGGAAGAACCCGACGGCAAACTGGCTGCCGCAGTGCTGCCGATTGACTCCGCAGCTTGATGCATCTGGGCCAGAGCGGCAGGTGCAGCCGCCACAGCGGTTTGGCCGGGGACCGTGCCCACGTTGTTCCGGCTGTGCCCTTTCATGCGTTGTTGAGGGGCGGGGGCTGAATCCAACCCCGGGTTCGTATCTAGCTTCGGAGATGGATTCAAAGCAGGGCTTTCTGCAGAAACGTGACGCAGTTCAATCGACGTGCCTGAGCCAGTGTCTACGGTACGCAGATTCGTCTGATCCAGGACTTGTGTACGAACCACGTGCGGCACCACCAGAATGACCAACTCATCGTCGGTAATATTGTGGTCCTTGGAGCCGAAGAGATACTTCAAGCCGGGAATCGAACTGAGTCCGGGAATGCCGCTCCAACTGATCTGGTCCTGCTTGTCCTGAATGCCGCCCAGAACAGTGGCCTCACCCTCACGCAGGCGGATCACCTGGTCGAGGACGCGCTGGCTCAAAATCGGCTCGGTGACGCCGCTGATGGTCACATCGCTCGTGTGCGAAGTTACCTCAATTTTGATCTTCAGCGTCACATCATGGTCGAAGTGGACGGTTGGGGTCATTTCGATATTCACGCCCACGTCCTGATACTGAAATTGTGTGTTGACCAGGGAACTGACCAAAGAGGTTGCCGCGCCACTTTGATAGGAGCCGGTGGCGACGGGGATTTTGGAGCCGACCTTGAAGGTGGCTTTTTGTTGGTCAGTGGCGCGAATGCGGGGATTCTGCAGAATCTTGGTATTCGAGTCAGACAGCAGCAGGTTGGCAGTAGCCGAGCCTACCGTCACCGCAAAATTCGAGGCCTTGAGATGCGCCAGCTGATAGAGAGTTGGGGCAGTCGTGGAGGTACTGGTGGTTGTGGACGTAGTTGAGGTGCTGCTTGGCGGCTGAAGCGCAACCCCCACACTGCTGGGCCATGCCAGACCCAGAGTTCTTTGCCAGTTTTTGCTGACCTCCATCACCGCGATGTCTACCACCACCTCGGCACGGGCCTTGTCCAAATCGTTGATCAGCTTCTGTACCAGCAGCAGTTCATCCGGCGTGCCGCGCACCACGATGGCGTTCTGACTGGCCACTCCGTAGGCCTTAACGTTGGTCAGTACATTTCGGATTGCGGTTTGCACATCGGTCAGATCGGTTTGCTGCCATGCGTTGGACAGATAAAAGGTCTGTACCGCCTGCTCATCCAGTTCGGTGCGCTTGGCGCGGGTGTTGGCGGCCACAAAGATTGTGTTTTCGGTGACCGGTTTCCAAAATGTATTGGAAATGGTACCCACAATACGTAATGCGTCCACCAGCGAAACGCTGTTCAGGTCCACCTGCATGCGCTTGGACTGAAAATCCGGGTCGAAGAGGACATTGATACCGGATGCTTTGCCCACAGCTTGATAGACCACTCTGGCGTCTTCCTGCATGTGCAGGGTGAGCGGCTCGTTGGAGACAGGCTTGAGCGCAGCTGGGGAGCCCATCGAGTCGAGATCTTCCTGAGTTCCCTCGTTTTGGGAGAGGCTGGTATCGCCCGTTGGCGTGGCTTCGCCGTTCTTTTTGCGCATGCTGGCGATTGCCTGCATGGCGGACTCGTTGCTGGGGTCGATGGCAGCGGCGTGAAGAAACTCAGACAGCGCGGCCTGATCGTTTCCGGCTTCCATCAGCTTGCGGCCCTTGGTTACATGCACGGCGGAGGCGGTGATTCGGACGCGGTAGTAGGAGGCGCGATATTGCAGGTCTTTGGGGGCTTTGGCGTTGGCCTTCTGGTAGTTATCGCAGGCCGTGTCATAGTCTTCCTTGGCTTCGGCGCTTTGCCCGCGCTTGAAAAACGTGCTGGCAGATTCGGCGCGGAGCATAACGCTCGACAAACCAAAGACGGTCAGGACGGCCAGAAGAGCGATCCAAAAAGCAGCCCCCGAAAATGCGGAGGCAGCCTGTGCATGAGCGCGGCTTTTCATCGAACTCCCAGGCGTCGTTGCCGGTCCGCTCTTCTCATCGGACGCTTGCGGGTAGCCTTGGCCACCCCAGACGCGAATTTTGATGCAACTGCTCTTGTGAAAACACTCCACACTATAATGCCTCATTTTAGCAAAGCTCCGCGCCGAAGCCGCAGGAAGCCGCGCCAATGCTAGGATTAAGAATCGAGGATGCTTGCAGATGGCACGCCAAACCAGCCACGTGATTGTTCAGCCGACGGTTACCGGCCCGCAAAAGGCCGCCAAGCCGCGCGACCCGGTGGCCAGCGGCGAGCGCGACGCCGCGCACAATCGCATGGCCAGCCACAACTACTTTCTGCTGGAGAAGTTTGAAGCTGGAGTGGCTCTGCGCGGAACCGAGGTCAAATCCATCCGCGAGGGCAAGGCCAACCTTCGAGACGCCTACGGCCTGATCAAAGACGGCGAGGCCTTTCTGCTCAACGTTCATATCGGTCCCTACTCCCACGGCAATATCTCCAACCACGACGAGACGCGCACCCGCAAGCTTCTGATGCACAAGGCAGAGGTTCGCAAGCTACTCTCCAAGACGCAGATCAAGGGCCATACGCTCATCCCCGTCCGGCTTTACTTCCGCAACGGACGGGTGAAATGCGAACTGGCGGTGGCCAAAGGCAAGCAGGACTGGGATAAGCGCGAAACCGAACGCAGTCGCGAGGCCGACCGCGAAGCCCGTTCGGCGATCAACGCCAATAAGCATCGGATGGGGCGGTAGGACGAACAGTAGCCTCAGGAGCACAATTAAAAGTGTTCTGGCTCGCTCAATCGTTCGCTAGTATGGAATCGGCTAAGGCCTTCCACTGCTCGATATCCCAATAACGACACGCGAAGCCTGACGTTGAAGGAAGCACCCACACGCACGTTTCTCCGATTGCATACAATTGGCGACCGTACAGCAGTTTCCGCGTAGGAACATCGTAGAAGACTGATGCTGCCTTTTTTCCATTGAACGCGAGGATTCGCGGAGAAAACTCCGTCAGCTTGTCTCTCAATGTCGGAACGTCAAAATCGCCACTGGAGAGTGCGGAGTCCGCTCCAGATGCCCTCTTTGCAATATCAGTCAACCCGAGGCCGCAATCCAGGAACTTCCTATAATCAGAAGGCGAAAGCTGCGCGGTAGTCAAACCAATTTGGTGAATTGTAGCCCAGAATTTGTTACCCGGACAAGCGTAAGGGTGCCGTAATAGCGCTGACTTCTCACCGGCAGCGGTTCCGCAGAAGACGACTTGCAGCCCAGTTTGAAGAACGTCATCAAGAACCTCCGGAGCCTCGTCATCCATCTCTTAATATCTCCTGCATTTTTGGAAGTGAATCAACGAATCACTTCAATCGCAATCCCCAAGTCAAGATTTTTCCAAACCTTGTCGGCCGTATAGACCATGGCTTTGCGCTGCATGGCTAGAGCCAGGCAGGCGCGGTAGCCCAACGACAGCCCGAAGGGCCGCGTAACCTTGACCAGTCCACCAGCAATCCTTGCCTGTTCTTCATCGAAGGCCACAGACTTGCACTTCATTTGAGCGATGTGTGACCAAGCCAGTTGCTCATCGAGTCCTGCGGAGACCAGCTTGGTTTCAACCTCCGCCAGATTGACAGTGCTGACGATGGCCCAATCAAGACAGGCGGCAACTTTCTCGGCGCCTGTCTCCCAACGCATCACCGCCATTAATGCGGAGGAGTCCAGTACAGCGATCTTATCCAAGCCCTTCCTCCATCTCGCGACGCGCCTCTTCACGCCGATCGGCGATCAACTCGTCGGAGAGGCAGCGCTCCGGAGGAATTAGTTGCCGCAGACTTTCCGAAACACGGCGGATGCGGGCGCGGTGCGACTCCATGCGCAGCACACCGTCTTCCACCTCCATCAAGACAGACTCACCCGGCTTTATCCCCATTTGCTGGCGAAGTGCGGCAGGGATCACAATACGGCCATTCTCGTTGATTTTGCCGTAAACAAATTGCGGTTTTGTGACAGCTGATGCCAAAATGCCCTCCTTGGAAATTATGTCATAATGTTTAAAATTTGTCATTTTATAAAAATATGTCATATGTTTCTCATCGCGAAATGGAAGTTCTAAAATGATACGTTTCACTACAACCCGCCGGCATCAGTGAAATAATGGTCACCATGCGGACTCAACTATCTTTCGCCCCCCTCGCTGGAATTGAAACTGAAGTGCTGGCCGTTCTGGCCGCCGATACGCAAACCTCGAAGGCTGCGGACGCCAAGCCTCTACCGGTACTGCTGACCACCGACGCTGCCGTGCTGGCTGCGGCTGAGGCAGTGCTGGCCAGTGGTGAATTCAAGGCTGGCGCAAACGAGACTCTGCTGTGGCATGGCCCGGCTGGAGTTGCCGCCAAGCGGCTGCTGATTATCGGTCTCGGTAAGCCAGCCAAAATCACGGTGAATTTCGTGCGTAACGCTGCCGGAACCGCCGTCCGCTTCGTCAAGCCACGCGGCATTCGCGAGCTGGTTTTCGCATTGCCGGAACTGGAAGCGCTCCCCGTCGTGGGTTGCACTCGCGCCGCCGTCGAGGGTGCATTCGTGGGCGACTTCGATCCCGACACCTATCGCAGCGACCGCAAGGACCAAAGCGTGGAGTCATTCGTTCTGGCCGCCCCGGCTGGCTCAGGCTCCTCTGACGCCGACAAGGCTGCGCTGGAAGCTGCATTTGCCGAAGCCATCATCATTGGCGAGAGCCAAAACTTTACCCGTTCGCTGGTGAACGAACCCGGCAACAAGCTAACCCCCACAATTCTCGGCCGGCGCGCTGGACAGATGGCGGAGGAGGTCGGTCTCAAGTGGAACAACTACTCCACCGACAAACTACACGATTTGAAGATGGGCGCATTCTGGAGCGTCTCGCAAGGCTCTGCGGAGCCTCCCGCTCTGATCGTTTTGCGCTATGAGCCGGAGGGCGTAACGGATGGCCCGGTGCTGGGCTTGGTAGGGAAGGGAATCACCTTCGATTCCGGCGGCATATCGATCAAGCCCAGCGAGAACATGGAAAAGATGAAGTACGACATGGCAGGCGGCGCGGCGATGATCGGCGCGATGCGCGCGATTGCGCTGCTCAAGCCCAAGGTGCGAGTGTTTGCTGTGGTTTGCGCTGCGGAAAATATGCCTTCCGGCACGGCGCAGAAGCCGGGAGATGTGCAGACCGCGATGCCGATTTCTGCCGACAAACCGGGAAAGACCATCGAAATTATTAACACCGACGCCGAAGGACGGCTGGTGCTGGCCGATGGGCTGACCTATGCGCGGCAGTTGGGTGCAACACACCTGATCGATGCCGCCACGCTGACCGGCGCTTGCGTAGTGGCTCTGGGGTATGCGAATGCCGGCGGCTTTTCAAACAACGATGAAGCCTGGGCAAAGTTCGAGGCGGCCCTCTCCGTCTCTGGCGAAAAGTTCTGGCGGTTGCCCTTGGGCGAAGAGTACGCAGAGATGATCAAAAGCGACATTGGCGACATCAAGAACACCGGCGGCCGCTGGGGCGGCGCCAGCACGGCAGCCGAGTTCCTCAATGTCTTTGCCGATGAAACGCCGTGGATTCATCTCGACATTGCCGGCACGGCCTGGGTAGAAGACTCCAAGCCCTACATCGCCAAAGGTCCGAGCGGCATTGCGGTGCGGTCGATTCTTGAGTGGGTGCGCAGTTACGCGCAGTAGTTTTTGCGAAGAAGTTTCGGGCGAAGAGTGCGGCGTTGGCTATCTGCCGCACTCTTCGCCCAATACCTTAAACTTATAGTTGGAACCTATGATGAAGTTTTTTGGCGGCAAAAAAGAGAGCTCGGCAACCGGTGATTCCGCATCTGAATCCGATGCGGTTGAGGCTCCCAAAGCAGGCTTTTTCAATCGCATGAAGCAGGCCGTCTCGCGCACTCGCGAGTCGCTCTCGACCAAGATCGAAAACATTGTCGCGCTCACGCGTGAGGTGGACGAATCCACGCTGGGAGAGCTGGAATCGGCGCTCTTGACCAGCGACCTGGGCGTGCAGACCACGAACACGGTTCTGGAGGCTCTACGCGACCGCGCTCGTCATCAGGCCATTGAGGGCGGTGAGGAGTTGCGCGATCTGCTGAAGGCTCAGTTGCGCGCAATTCTGGATGCGCCACGGCAGCCGGTGGTTGCGCCCGACGAGCCGCCTGCGGTGATATTTTTGGTTGGCGTCAACGGCACCGGAAAAACAACCTCCGCGGGCAAGCTGGCTGCATGGTACCGTGCGCAGAATCACTCTGTGCTGCTCTGCGCGGCGGACACATTTCGCGCGGCGGCCATTGAACAGCTTGAGGTGTGGGCCACTCGCAGCGGCGTGGAGATGATCAAGACCCGGCCCGGCGGCGATCCGGCGGCTGTGCTCTACGACGCTGTTGCCGCCGCTAAGTCGCGCCAAATCGACTACCTGATTGTGGACACCGCCGGGCGGCTGCACACCAAGACCGGCCTCATGGACGAGTTGGACAAAATGCGCCGCACGGCGGCCAAGCTGATTCCCGGTGCGCCCCACGAGGTTCTGCTGGTGATGGACGCGACGACCGGTCAGAACGGCCTCAACCAGGCGCGTCAGTTTACGCAGGCTGCCGGAGCTACCGGCATCATTCTGACCAAACTCGACGGCACTGCCAAAGGCGGCATCGCCGTGGCTATTGCGCAGGAGATGAAGTTGCCGGTACGCTTCGCCGGCGTCGGCGAGCAGATGACGGATTTGCTAGAGTTTTCGGCGACGGAGTTTGTGGATTCGCTGCTGGGATGAGATTGCGCAACCACGCACGATCAGTGGCTCGGGAAATCGTGAAATTCCAAAAGAGCAGTGACTTTGAAGAGAACATCTTTTAGGGGTTAGCATTTTCCGGGAACAATTCCCGGGAAATTGCCATAACTCAAAAGCCACCACAGAATAATGAATGTGATCGCGGTTGTAGACAAAACGATCAATCCTATTCGCACAAGCCGGTGATCATGAGCGCTCAGATCCAGGTACTGCGAAAATACGGATGAGGACTCAGATGGGGGCGCTGCTCTCAGGTTTTCCGTACAATTCTCAAGTGCCTGCGGAATCTCAGTTCTCTTGGATTGGTCTGCGAGATAGTGAAAGTCATCGGGCAGAGTCAGACGTGAGGCGGGAAACCATGTGTTCGGCTCTAGAACTGTAAAATATCCGGCAGATTCTATAGTGGAACCCCTGCGATTCAAGGAACGAAGAATCTTCATGGCCTTCTCCTGAATCCCGCGCTTGGTTTAGTCACAACCTCCGCGTTGTTATGCGCTAGTGTTGGTGAAAATTGTAGCATTGTCGATTCGCAAATGGATATGTAGCGCCCCGAATTTTATGGAGGGAATACGTATCGTTGAAGGGTAAAGGATTCAGCTCGTACATTAAGTCAGAACAAGAATATGGGCATTAGCCCACTGAGGGACTATTGGAAGATCGAGATAAAATCTGGATGCAGCGCGCGCTGGAGTTGGCGCGGCGGGGCATCGGCGTGACTTCGCCGAACCCGGCTGTTGGCTGCGTGATTCTGGACGCGGCGGGGCAGTTGGCCGGCGAGGGCTGGCACGAGTACGATCTGCGCGATCACGCGGAAGTTGCCGCGCTGAAAGCTGCTGGATCACATGCGCAGGGCGGCACAGCCTACGTGACGCTGGAGCCTTGCAATCACACTGGACGGACGGGGCCTTGTACGGAAGCGCTGATTGCCGCGGGCGTAAAGCGCGTGGTGGCGGCGACGATTGATCCCAATCCTGCTGTTGCTGGTCACGGAATGGTAGCGCTGCGTGCGGCGGGAATTGAGACGGTTGTGGGAGTCTGCGAAGCCGAAGCGCGGCGGCTCAACGAAGGCTTTGCCTGTTGGAGCCAGCACCGGCGTCCGCTGGTCTTGATGAAAGTGGCGATGACGCTTGACGGGCGCATCGCTCCGCCGCCCGGAGTGCAGACGCGGCGCGAGCCTTATTGGATTACCGGCGAGGCTGCGCGCGCCGCCGTGCAGACGCTGCGCCATCAGGCTGACGCGTTGCTGACAGGCGTGGACACTGTTTTGGCCGACGATCCGCTACTCACCGGCCGAAGTGGCCTGCGCCGCCGCCGACCGCTCTTGCGCGTCGTCCTCGATTCAACGCTGCGGATGCCGCTGAATGCGAAGATGGTGGCCACGGCGAACGACGATCTTGTGGTCTTCACCGTTTCCATCGACGAAGCTCGTACGAATGCGTTTAGGCAGCGTGGGGTTCGCGTCGAGGTGCTGACGGCGGAGGCTGGCCGTGTGCCGCTCGGTCAAGTACTGGACAAACTTGGCGAAGAGGGAATCCTCACGCTGCTGACCGAGACCGGCACGCGGCTCAATACGGCGTTGCTCACTGCCGGGCTGGTGGATCGCATTCAACTTTTTGTTTCTCCGCAGATCATGGGGTCCGATGGCGTGCCGGCTTTTAACGGTATCGCGAGCACCATTCGCATGGCAGAGATTGAGATCGAGCGGTACGACAATGATCTAGGGTTGTCCTCGCTGCTCAACGATCCGTTTGCGCCCGGACGTGGACAATGATACGCCGGTAAGAAGTAAGCCGCGGCGTGCCTTCGTTGCTCACTTCAAGGATGATGTGCGCCACGCCCTCCCCGCGACACGGCACGAGTCCCGGAATCCACGCAGCGCGGCAGGGAGAATGAACGATCACTTCCGCCTGCGGACGGTTTGCGCCGCGAATGGCGACGTCGGCACCATGGGTGCCTGAGAGTCCGGCTTCTTCGTAGACCCACCAACGGTAGTGCAATGCCTGCCCATTGGGGTCTCTGCTACCCGCTGCGTCAAGCGCGATCGTTTGATTAGTGTCCGCCGTCAATTCAACAGGCGCGGTTCCCGCCTGCCCGTTTACGACCAGTTCCGGATTGTGGTTGGCGTGGGAAAAATCCTTTACCGTCCAATCCATTCGCGCGGCAAAATCATTTTGATAGGCCTCGCGCCACCGCCAGATGGTTGCCTGATCCGAAATGTGTTCTATCCCGTCGATGCCGAGGACGCGGTCTTGCGAAGTTGCGCGGGTAAACAGGTCGCCGCCCTGGGTCCAGATGGCGTGGGGCTCGCCATAGGGCTGACGATAGATATAGCGCCCGCCCCAGCCGCCCCAGTCAGGCCGTCGATAGGCATTCAGCCCGTTGTCGATGAGTCCGAGATACGATGGCGTGTCGCCTTCCATGATGAACATAAAGCGCGGATACATTTTGCCCATCGGACCCTTGACGCGGATGTTGGTCTCAAGCCATTCATTGATGATCAGGCTGGTGTCAGCGCCGGCGCTATTGCGATAGTAGAGGTCGCCGCTGATGCCGGTCCACGTCGCGTAATAGTACTCTTCTCCATTCGGCGGGCTGGGTTTAACAACGTAGAAGAGAGCGGGAAATTCGCGGCGAATCCATGGGCCGCCGTCATCCTGATCAGAGATGGACGAGACGCGCAAGTGGGAGATCATACGATCCATTTCGGTTGGCGTGTGCGCGGCGCGCAAATCGATGAGCGCCTGGGCCAGCGTGTTGACACCGCCCCACGCGCAGATCCACAGCGGGCGGGGATCGTCGCGCTCGATTGCCTTCACTAGTGCCTGCGAACCTGCAGATGCTTTACCTTTCCCGGTTGCGGCCATGCCATAGGCAGGCTGGCCAGCGAAAATGCGTTGGTCAAGTTCTCCCGATGCCGGCCAGCCTTTGGCGTGCAACAGCAGGTTGGGGCGCACCTGGTTGTATGCCTGGACGATGGCGTGCATGGTTTCAGGATGAATGGCCTTCTTTTGCCAAGTCGAGGTGGAGGCAATCATGACCTCAAGATCTAGTTGGTTGGAATAGAGCAGCAGGCGGACAAAGGACATCTGATCATCGGGCTCGTTGCCGATGTCGCTGAGGATGGCCACGCGCGGATGACCGGTGAACATGTCTGCGGCTGGCGGCAGGGCAGGCTGCGCCGCCGCAACTACTGCCAAAAGCAGGAACACAAGCAGACTGATCCACCGGCTCTGGCTGTTACTCATCCTCTCATCCATTTGCATTTCATCCCCCGTTTTCATTCGTTTATTGTTTCCCCAGATGATCCATTCAGTCGCAACTTGCTCACAGCTGTTGTCCCGCAACACCTGAAATCATAGGCTATGGGTAAATATAGCGTCTTGGTTTGTCAGTTGGGCGGGTGGATTGCATTCAACTTTATGTCTCTCCGCAGATTTTGGATGCAGACGCCATTCCCGCTTTCAACGGCATCGCCAGCCCGCTTCGCATGGCGGAGCTTGAAGTCGAGTGTTACGGCAACGACCTCAGCCTCTGCTCACTGCTGCGCGATCCGTGGATACAGAAGCATTGATCAGAGGTCAGTCTCAAGCTTGATTCTTACGAATTGTTTTGCATATAGAGTACTGACAGAACCAAACGCAAAACACCAAATCGCAGGGGCCAAAGCCCTGAGGAGGACCAGATTGCTCCAATTAAGGAATCCGTCGCCGTAGGTATGCCACCAATGGAATGCATCAAGTGTGCCAAATGCTCCCAGAATGATGAAAATCACAGCAGCGCCAGCCGACAATGCAATCCGGGGCCAGCCTTTGCGAACTTCGGGCTTTAGTAGCTTTCGATCAAGAACGAGGCCGACGAACCACCACCATACAAGAACGCATGGAAAAAGCACGAGATAGTAGTAAGGAATAGATAAACCGAGCAAATGTGAAACAGGAACGGCAACGACGAATGCAGGTGTGTTCAGGGCAAAAAACAATATGTTCGGTGTCTGATATGGCCAGATTGGCGCTCCCGTATCCCACGCCATTCCCGCTGTCACAATGATGCGCTGGTTATGGAGGTCCCATACCATTAATGCGGCACTCAGAATGCCGAGGTACATCGGAAGCATAAATCTGAAATTCTTACCCATACTGATATAGACACCGGGATGCGCAGTACTGATCCCTGTTCCCTTAAAATAGAACCATGTTTACAGGCATTATCGAAATGACGGGAACGCTGGTTGACCTCATAAGCCGAGGCGGGGTGCGGCGCATTACCGTCGAGGCTCCGGGCATCGCGGGACGTCTGCGCGAGGGGGACTCGCTGGGGGTCTCCGGCGTTTGTCTTACGGCGTTAGACGTCTGTCCTACACTCTTCCACGCCGATCTGGCGCAGGAGACGCTCGATTGCACCTCGTTGGGTGCGCTGGTGGCTGGCGCAAAGGTGAATTTGGAGTTGCCGACGGCGGCGGGATCTCCGCTGGGTGGGCATATTGTGCAGGGGCATGTGGATGGTTGCGGAGAAATGGTCTCGCTGGAGCCGGTGATTCCGGAATCGAGCCCGAACTTTGATCGCGAGACTACCGACTGGACGCTCAAGGTCAAAGTGCCTGAAAAAGCACGGCCTTGGATGGTGCATAAAGGTTCTGTAGCCGTGGAGGGAATCAGTCTGACGATTGCCGACTTTGACGGCGAGGCAATTTCCATTGCCATTCTTCCTTTGACGTATTGGAGGACGAACCTGCACACGCTGGCGGTGGGCGCTCCGGTGAATGTGGAGGCGGATGTGCTGGTGAAGCTGGCTCATGCGCAACTGCTCGCCGGAAATAAGCCCGAATTAGAGCTTACAGAGGCGTGGCTTGTGGCCAGCGGGTTCTGATCGGGCTGAACACTCACTTACCTTCCGGCTCTTGCACGGTGTGGTTCGCGGCTGGCTATCCGGGGCTGCTTTTGAACTGCTACCGTGCTAGCCTTGAGCTGAAGCATCTCTTTATTGCACGATTGATCCGACCCCTCATAATTTTGGGGTTTTCCCCCTTGCTCAAGGAAGAATGCGCAAGGACGGGGAACGGAAATCATGCGATTATGGGTCGAATTGTTTTATAGATGCCATGAGGTCTGAATCGTTTGGCTGCCCCTTCTAATGAGCCTTTTGAGCCCCGCGGCCTTGGCCGGAGCCATCTGCTGCGCGCCGAGCCCGTGCCCATGCACAGGCGGCGCAAGCTAACCGGCAAGTATGCACTGATTTCGCTGCTGGGGCTGGCTTTAATTACCGGTTCGCTGGCCGGATTGACTCTGGTCTATTCGGTGGATCTGCCGCAGATTCACGATCTTGAGCGCTTCCGGCCCTCATCGATGACAGTGCTTTATGACCAGAAGGGCCGCGTGATTGGCTCTTTTGCACTAGAGCGGCGCGAAGTGGTCAACTACGAGGATTTTGCGCCGGTGCTGCGTTCGGCGGTGATTTCGATTGAAGACAAAAGCTTTGAATCGCACTGGGGCATCAACATGCTGCGCATTGCCGGGGCTTTGTGGCACGATCTGCGCAGCCACGGACGGGCTCAAGGTGCATCCACCCTGACGATGCAGTTGGCGCGCAACCTGTTTCTCTCCTCCGAGCGCACGGTTGGCCGCAAGGTGCAAGAGGCTTATCTTGCCATACAGATTGAGCGCGCATTCACCAAAGAGCAGATCTTCGCGCTCTATGGAAACCAGATTTATCTGGGCAGCGGAATGTATGGCTTTGAGGCCGCCTCGCAGTATTACTTTTCCAAACACGCAAAGGATCTGAACTTGCCGGAAGCGGCACTTTTGGCTGGGTTGCCGAAGGGGCCGGTGGCGTACTCGCCGGTCATCAATCCAGAGAAGGCGTTGAAGCGGCGCAACCTGGTGATTTCTGAGATGGAGCAGGACAAGGTCATCAGTCACCAGCAGGCTGAGCAGGCGCGCAACGCCACGCTGGGGTTGCACATCGCTCAGCCGGAGATGTCTGTCGCCCCATGGTTTCAAGAGGAAGTTCGCCGGGAGTTGGAAAAGCGCTTCGGCGTCGAGCAGGTGCATGAGGCCGGATTGAAGGTGGAAACTACGCTCAATCTGGACTTGCAGCGGACGGCCAATTTAGCGGTTGCCGATGGACTGGCCACCTATGAGCGGCGGCGTGGTTGGATTGGCGACAGCGGGCCGGGGAAGCTGGAAAACGTACTCACCGCGGGAAGCACGATCACGGAGTACAAGCATCCCGACTGGGCTCTCAAAATTGGGCCGGGAGATTATGTTCATGCCGTGGTAACGCGCGTGCTGCCGCTGGAGATTCATGCGCGTGTGGGCAAGAACGAGATACTCCTGTTGCCTGAGGACTGGAAGTGGACGGGGCAGCGCTATGGTGATGCGCTGGTCAAACCGGGCGACGTGATTTATGTGCATTTGGCGGCGGCGCAGGATGGGAAAGCGCCAATGAGGGCCGAGCTGGAACAGGACTCGGGTGCTGAAGGAGCTCTGCTGGCCATCGACAACACGACCGGCGATGTGCTGGCCATGGTGGGCGGACGCGATTACGCACTCTCCGTCTTTAACCGTGCCACACAGGCCGAGCGGCAGACCGGTTCCAGCTTCAAGCCGTACGTTTACACGGCGGCCATCGAAGACGGCGTCAAGCCCACGGACTACATTGTGGACGGACCGGTCAGTTTTGGCGGCTATACGCCGCACAATTATGAAAACGACTACAAGGGCCGTATGACGATCGTCAACGCCTTTGCCGAGTCGAGGAACATTCCCGCGCTGAAGCTGGCTGATCACGTGGGCATTCACAAGGTCATCGATCTGGTTCATCGCTTCGGAGTTACGTCAAATATTCCGGCATACCTGCCAGTGGCTCTGGGCGCGGCCGAAATCACGCTGAAGGAGCAGGTAGCCAGTTACTCTGTTTTTCCCAATGATGGTTTGAGGGTGACGCCGAGGCTGATTCGCAAGGTCGAAAATGCTGACGGCATCACGCTGTGGGAAGAGCCGCCAGCGGTGACCGAGGTGATTGACAAGCAGACGGCGCGCACCATGATGACACTGCTGGAGGCCGTAATGCAGCACGGCACCGGCCAGGCGGCGGCGCAACTGAATCACCCTTTGGGCGGTAAGACGGGCACGACAAGCGATTACACCGACGCATGGTTCCTGGGCTTTTCGCCTTCGGTGACCTGCGGCGTGTGGGTAGGCTTTGATAATCGCCAGACGCTGGGAGAAAAAGAGACCGGCGCCAAGGCCGCGCTGCCCATCTGGATGACGTGGATGCGCGCGGCAATTGCAGGCAAAGATGACGAAAAGTTTCTTGGCGAAGAGGCCGAGGATACGAACTTGAAAGCGGCGACTGCCTTGCCTTCCAATACTCCGAAGTCTATCGCATTGGCAAAGCGGCCCGCAGCGCAGCCGGCGTCAGTTACGGCTGCAAAATCACCGATTCAGACTGCTGCCAATCCCATGCCGCCTGCAGTCAAGCCCGCCAAAGCTCTGGTGAGGCAGGCACTGCCTATAGTGGCCGCTCCAGCAAAACCCAAAGGCACCGTAAAGCCAGCGCTGAAGCAGCCCACTACACAATAAAAAGCCCCACTCTATTCGCTACGAAAGCGGAAAGGGTGGGGCGCTTTGATGGTAAGAACTCTTTATTGCGCACCTTTTTTGAGGATCTGATCGGCCAGGTAGTTATGAATCTTGGCCTCGTCGTGCAGCACTTCAAAGTATGCGTTTTGGAGTAGTTGGGCGTGGCCTTCGCGTAGGCCTTGGCGGATGACCTGCTGCACGCGGGGGTCGTTCAACTCGCGCTGCCCGGCAGGCTCCCGCGCAATCAGCTTGTAGATCGCGTATCCCACGACACGCCGGTCGGGGCCGGCAATGGGAAGCACCTCGGTGATCTCTCCCTGCTTGAGCTTGCCAACGGCGCTGTATACGTCAGGATCGCTGCGCAGTTGCGTTTCAGGAATGAAGCCCATGTCGCCTCCATTGGGGGCGGTGTTGGGATTTTCGGAGAAATTTATGGCAACGGCGCCGAAGTCTTCGCCGCCTTTGAGGCGAGCGTGCAGGTCGAGGATTTTCTTTTTAGCGTCGGCGTCGCCGTTGGCCTTGTTGTTTTGCAGGTTACCGGCTTGCCGCGAAGGTCCGCTGGTGACGGCGATCTGCGCCAGATGGTACTGCGGCTCGATGAGGTTGAACTCCGACTTGTGGGCCGTATAGTAGCTGTTGATCTCCAAGTCGGTGATATTGATCTTTGACTCGATCTCTTTATTGAGCAGCTTGGTCTTGGTCAAGGAGCGGCGCAGGTCGCGTTTGAGGTCTTCCATGGTAATATTGCGCGCCTGGAGCTGCTTGTCGAACTCTTCCTGGGTGTAGGGCGCCTTCATTTCGGTCAACTTGGCGTTGACGTCTTCGTCGCTGGCGGCGAGGTTGAGTTTGGCGGCACGCTGCCATAGGATCTCGTCGTCGATCATCTGCTTCAGAATATTGAGGCGGACGATATCGGCCTGCTCGGGGGAAGGCTTCTGGGCATTGTTGCTCAAACTGGCAGCCGTGTAATACTTCTCCAACTCGGAGCGCTGAATATCCTTGCCGTTCACCGTCGCCATGACGTCTGGGGAAGGCGAGCGGTGACATCCGTTTACGGCAACCAAGACGGTAATCCCACACAACGCAAGGACGTTCAAACGAAACAGCGTGCGGCAAAGACTTTTATTTTGCAAACTGATATCTCCTGGCGGGCGCGAAGGCCCCTGGCAATCAAGGATAAATCCCAAAGCTGGTGTGGTGATATGAAAAATCACATTTTTAGCTTTTTGGCGATTTTCTTAGAAATGGTACTCGGTTCCCCATCCATGAATCAAAAAGCGATTCATGGATGGGGAACCGAGCCGTAGTTGCGAGAGACAGCCGACTAATTGCCCGACGGGGCGGGCTGGCCTGGGGTGGGCGACAGCGACCGGGCGGGAGGCTCAACTCCAGCGGCGCGTAGGGCTCGGTCAATCACGGTCCAAATTTCGTCGATGGGGACGGCGCCGCCCTTGATGAATTCGCCGTCGACGAAGACCGCAGGTGCTCCATCTACCCGGAGTGCTTCAGCTTCCTTCATCGAGATCCGCACCTGGCTCTCGTCCTGCTTGGCGATACATGCGTCCAGCCGGGCGGCGTCGAGTTTTCCTAGCGTGGCCTGTTGGCGGGCGATGCGGTCCAGGGCGGCATTGCTATTGGCGAGATTCCGATCTTCGCCGTTGATTTCCTGCCCGTGAGAGTGGAGGTAATCGACGTAAGCCCAATAGACGTCGCCGCTCTCCGCAGCCAGACAGTTG
>CAYPYJ010000051.1:0-28043 GCA_964414945.1 uncultured Occallatibacter sp. | reverse complement strand
CGTGGGTGATTGAGAAGCTGCGCGAGTTTCAAATTGGCCAGTACGTACGCGACGACGGGCCGCAGTCGCATTTGAAAAAGACCGGTACTCCGACGATGGGCGGGGTGCTGATTGGCATTGCCATTCTGTTGCCCACGGTGCTTTGGTCCGACCCCGCAAATCCTTTTGTGTGGATCGTAGTTTTCTCGACACTGGCTTTTGGCGCGATTGGCTTTGCCGACGACTACATCAAAGTTGTACAAAGACGCAGCCTCGGCCTCACGGCACGGTCTAAACTCCTCTGGCAAAGCATGGCCGGAGCTTCCGTGGCCGTTGCGCTGGTGGTTCTACAACAGTTCAAGCTTTTCTCGACACAGTTGACGGTGCCGTTTGTCAAGAGTTGGCATCCTGACCTGCTTTGGCATTGGTGGCCCAGCACGATCCCTCATCTGGGGTTGCTGGCTTTTCTGCCGTTTATTGCTTTTGTCATCTTCGTGCTGATGGGTTCGACCAACGCCGTGAACCTGACCGACGGACTGGATGGGCTTGCCATCGGATGCACTATCATCGCTGCCGGTGCGTTGGCTGTGCTCACGTACGTCAGCGGCCATGTGGTCTTTGCCGACTACCTGGAGTTACAGCATATGCCCGGAGTGGGCGAACTGACGGTTTTTTGCGGGTCCATGGTGGGCGCATCGATCGGCTTTCTCTGGTACAACGCCCACCCCGCGGAAATATTCATGGGCGATGTGGGTTCGTTGGCGTTGGGCGGAGCCATCGGCACGGTCGCCATCATCATCCGGCAAGAACTGCTGCTGCCTTTCATCGGCGGCATTTTCATCCTTGAGGCGGTCTCTGTCATCTTGCAGGTGGGCAGCTATAAGCTGCGCGGCGGCAAGCGCATCTTCAAGATGGCTCCGCTGCATCATCACTTTGAACAGTTGGGCTGGCAGGAATCCAAGGTCATCGCCCGCTTCTGGATCGGCGCTCTAGTGTTTGCATTGTTTGCACTCACCACACTGAAATTGCGTTAAACAAGCTCCGCGCGGCGCACAATAAGAAGGCAGCGGAAGCCAGAGGGAAGACTCGATGTTGGACATTAAAGGCAAAAAAGTATTGGTAGTAGGACTGGGAAAATCCGGCTTGGCGGCGGCGTTGTTTCTGCGTCGGCGCGGCGCACTGGTCACGGTCTCTGACGTGCGTTCGGCCGAGGCGCTGGCCAAGGAGATTCCTGCTCTGATCGAAGCCGGCATTATGGTAGAGGCCGGCGGACACGGCCTGCTCACCTTCCGCCGCCAGGACCTGATTGTCGTCAGCCCCGGCGTGCCGCTGGATACTCCCGAGTTGGTGCAGGTGAAGCACTTCAGCCTGCCGGTGATCGGCGAACTGGAACTGGCCGCGCGCTTCCTCAAGGGAAAAATGCTGGCCGTCACCGGTTCCAACGGCAAGACAACAACCACAACGCTGCTGGGCGAAATTCTGATGGCTGGTGGCCTGCCCACGCTGGTGGGTGGCAACATCGGCGTCCCGGTCATTTCACTGATCGACGACAGCACAGACGAAAGCTGGTCGGTGCTTGAGGTCTCCAGCTTCCAGCTTGAAACCACCGTCGAGTTTCATCCCGCGATTGCCGTCATTCTCAACATCACCCCCGACCACCTCGACCGTCACGGCAGCATGGAAAATTATTGCCTTGCCAAGGAGCGCATCTTTGCACGGCAAACAGCCGAGGATTTTCTGGTGTTGAATGCTGACAATACTCCGTGCGAAGAGGCTGCCAAGCGTTCGATAGGCAACGTCTATTGGTTCTCGATTGAGCATCCAGTTCAGCAGGGTGCTTGGCTGGAGCAGGGAACTGTCGTCTATCGTTCTGCGGCGGATGCCGCCACGGAGCAAGTGATGCCGCTCAGCGGAATTCCACTGAAGGGCGCGCACAACGTAGAGAATGTGCTGGCCGCTGTGGTTGCCGCGCGTCTGGCCGGAGTTCCAGCAGATATTATTTGCGGCGCTGTTGAAAGCTTTCAGGCCGTGGAGCATCGCCTGGAGTACGTGGCTACCTGCAACGGCGTGGAATACTACAACGACTCCAAAGCCACCAATGTGGACGCCACATCCAAGGCCATTGCCGCCTTCAGCGGCGGCATTCATCTGATTCTCGGTGGCAAGGATAAAAATTCTGACTACCGAGAGCTTGCCGATCTGCTGCGTGCGCGAGTCAGCGCCGTTTACACAATAGGCGCGGCGGCGGCCAAAATTGAGTCGCACCTTCGCGGCGTGGTCACCATACAATCTTGCGAAACGCTGGAGAAGGCCGTCAGTTCGGCTGCTGCTGCTGCGCGTCCCGGAGAAGTGGTTTTGCTCGCCCCTGCCTGCTCAAGCTTTGATCAATTTGAAAACTATGAACAGCGAGGGCGCGTCTTCAAAGACCTCGTCAAACAATTGCAGGATTAAGCTCTATGCCGAAATATGTTGGTGGAGATAAATGGCTGTTTTTTACCACCCTGCTGCTGGTTGGCTTGGGTCTCGCGATGGTCTTTTCCGCTTCAGCCGTTCTGGCTCAGGAACGCTATCATTCCGAGTTCACCTTTGTCGGCAAGCAGGCAATCTGGGCGCTGGCAGGTTTGGTGGTTCTGTGGCTGCTCTCGCGCATCGACTATAACGTCTATAAATCTCCATACTTCGTCTATTCGGCGCTTTCGGTCACTACGGTTCTGCTGGCGCTGGTCTTCTTCATGCCCGGTTCGCACCACACGCATCGCTGGATTCGCTTTGGCGATTTTTTTACCTTCCAGCCTTCAGAGATTGCGAAACCGGTGATGGTTCTCTTCCTGGCCTGGTTTCTTTCCACGCGGCTCGACAAAATGCAAGAGGGAAAAAACACTCTGCTGCGCGCCGTTCTGATTCCGCTATTGTTTATCGTTCTGATCGTTCTTCAGCCCGATCTGGGCACTGCTCTGGTGCTGACCGGCGTTACATTTCTTACGCTATTTTTGGCAGGCATGGAGTGGAAGTATCTCTTCATTGGTGCAGGCGCTCTGCTGCCTCCGCTGGCGTATCTGCTCATCATGGTTCCCTTCCGGTTGAAGCGGATGCTGGTCTTTCTCAATCCCGATTCCGATCCGCAGGGAGCGGGCTTCCACATCAATCAGTCTTTGATTGCCGTCAGCACTGGCGGCGTTACCGGCCGCGGTTATATGGAGGGCGTGCAGAAGCTCTTCTTTTTGCCAGAGCCGCACACTGACTTCATCTACGCCAATATCTCCGAGGAGATGGGGCTGATTGGCGCAGTGATTCTTTTACTGCTCTTTGCTTTCTTCGGCTATCGTGGCCTACGCACAGCGTTTCTCTCCCAAGACCCTTTTGCACGGCTGGCCGCCTTCGGCATCACAATGACGATTCTGCTGCAAGCCTTCTTCAACATGAGCGTGGTGCTCTCGCTCGTACCGGCCAAAGGCATTCCACTGCCGCTGATTTCGTCCGGGGGAACTTCGTTGTTCTTTACTTTGGCCAGCATTGGAATTCTGTTGAATATCAGTCGCAAAGTGGACTGAGGAGTCTCTGTGGATTCAGACATTGCTAAATAGTCGAGGTGGAATGGAGGTAAGCGTTTCCCATGGTCCCGCGCGTTCTACATTTTTTTGGCGGTTGCGACTAAAATTCATCCATCTGCAAGGAGTGATTTATGGAACGGCGAAATTTCTTGAAAACAGCGGCGGCATCCACAGCCGCTGCTCTAGTTTTTGGCAGGCGAATCGCATTGGCCCAGCAGGCGGGCAGCCGCATCGAGATTCTGGTGGACGAACCAATCTCTGCCATTGCACCCGAAATCTACGGACACTTTACCGAGCACATGGGCGCGGTGATCTATGACGGCGTTTGGGTGGGTGAGGACTCGAAGGTGCCCAATCAGCACGGCATCCGCAGCGCGTTGATTGAAAAAATGCGTGCCATTAAGGCCCCGGTTATTCGCTGGCCGGGCGGCTGCTTTGCCGACAGCTATAACTGGCGCGACGGCATTGGCCCCAAGGAAAAGCGTCCTCGCGAGACTAACTTCTGGCATGAATGGTTTACCAAGGAGCAGCAACAGAAAAAGCTGCCGCAGATCTATGATCCTAACTCCTTTGGCACAGACGATTTTCTTCGCTTCTGCGAACTCAGCGGCGCGGAGGCGTATCTTGCGGCAAACGTGCGTAGCCTTCCAGCACTGGAGCTTGCTCGGTGGGTGGAGTATGTAAACTCACCCGCCGGTACCACAACACTCGCGGAAACCCGCGCTGCGGCTGGTCATTCCCAACCCTACAATGTTCGCTACTGGGGCGTAGGCAACGAAAGCTGGGGATGTGGTGGCAACTTTGAACCAGAGGAGTACGCTTCGGAATACAAGCGCTTTACCTCTTGGGTTCCAAGCTATGGGGTGGATCTGAGATTCATCGCCTCCGGCCCCAATGAAGACAACATCGACTGGACCAACCGCTTCTTCAATAAGATTTATAAGGGTCAGCCGGGAGCCGACAGCCACGGCATCTGGGGTTGGAGCGTTCATAGTTACGCGTGGAATTTGAGCCGCGGCAAAACCGAGGACTGGATGAAAGCCAAAGGCGACGCGCTGAAATTTGATGAGGTTGATTGGTATGAGGTCTTGATTCAGTCCGACACGATGGAAAAAATTGTTAACGACCACTGGACTGCGGTGGGAAAGTACGATCTTCCTCATCGCATCAAGCTGGTGGTGGATGAATATGGCCCGTGGTATAAGCCCGGTACGGAGATATCGGAGGTAGCCGCCGTTGGGCAGCAAGTGACAATGCGCGACGCTCTGGCCACCGCGCTCACGCTGGACACATTCAACCGCAACGCGGAAAAGATAGGCGGTGCGGCTTGCGCGCAACTGATCAATGGCATCAATGCGTTGTTTTTGGCTCACGAAGACAAGTTCACTACGACGCCGAACTTCAACGTCTTCGAGATGTATGCGGCGCACCAGGGTGGAACCGCATTGCGCGCCGAATTCTCTGCCCCCACGGCCCGTTATGACCGCGACGGCAAGGCTACTAGCTTTTGGGGCCTGAAAGGATCGGCGTCGCTGAAGGGGAAAACGCTGACCCTGACGGCTGTCAATCCCGATGTAAGCCAGCCGCGCGAGACGGAGATTGTCCTGCGGGGCGCCAAAGCTATGAGTGCCAAGGCGTGGGTACTGGCAGAGAGCGACATCCACGCGCACAACACGCTGGTGCAGCCGGATCGCGTGAAGACTCGCGCTGCTGAGGTCGCTCTGCATTCCGATGCGCTGAGCTTCACCTTCCCGCCTGCTTCGGTGGTGAAGATTGAGGTTGTACTGGGCTAAAGACAATACAATAGCTGATAGCTGGTGACGACGAAGGACTCGGGCATGGCTCCGGTCCTTCGTCGTTTGTTGGCCTTTCGTGAATCTCATGGGCCCGTGTTCCACCGCTTCTTTTTGTGAAAGGAATTAGCTTGTCGAAGTTGCGTGTACTCATAGCTGGCGGTGGCACTGGCGGACACATCATTCCGGCGCTGGCCGTGGCTCGCGAACTTGTCGCCCATCACGACGCCGAAATCCTCTTCGTCGGCACGGCGCGCGGCATGGAAAGCCGCATGGTGCCCGCGGCGGGCTTCAATCTGAAACTCGTCGAAGTTGGCCAGCTCAAGAACGTCTCGCTGGTCACGCGGTTGCGCACGCTGATGGATTTGCCGCGAGCGATCTTTGCCTGCCGGCGACTGATTCGCGATTTCAAACCAGGTGTTGTCTTCGGCGTGGGTGGATACGCCTCCGGTCCGGCGATGGCTGCTGCCGTGCAAATGAAGATTCCAGCGATGGCCTTTGAGCCGAACGCGATGCCGGGGCTCGCTAACCGCCTGGTCGGCAAACGCGTTCAGGCAGCCGCCGTTAACTTCGCTTCAGCAGCTAAGTGGTTTGCAAATGCCGAGGTCACTGGCATTCCCGTCCGTGCGGATTTCTTTGCGCTTCAACCGCCTTCAGCCGACGCGCCTCATCTGCTGATTTTTGGCGGCTCGCAGGGAGCGCGTATCTTTAACGACCAACTGCCGAAAGTGATTGGGCGTCTACTGCACGCAATCCCGGGACTCACTGTTCTACATCAAAGCGGTGTACGCCAATATGATGAGACTCAGGTAGCTTATTCGGCCTCAGGCGCCGAACCTAGTCGTTGGCGAGTGGAGCCATTCATCGACAATATGTCTGCTCAGTTTGCGTGCGCCACGCTAGTGATGGCGCGCAGCGGCGCATCGACAGTGGCCGAGTTGGCTGCTGCGGGAAAGCCCGCGCTGCTAGTGCCCTTTGCCGCTGCCGCCGACGATCACCAGCGCCGCAACGCAGAGGAGATGGTGAAGGCAGGCGCGGCGCAGTTGCTGGATGAATCTGATCTGGACGTCCCCAGCAAACTACTAGCTGCTCTTACCGGCTTGCTCACCAACCCGGAGCGTCTGGCTGCAATGGCCGCAGCCGCTCGCACACAAGCTCATCCAGATGCCGCCGAGCACATCGCGAACCGTCTGGTGGGGCTGGCAATCTCATAGATTCGCAATGCAACAACAAAAGGCCCGCCTGCCGAAGCAGACGAGCCTTTTGGAGGAAGTTGCAAATACTTACCGGTGACCGCCGCCGCCGTGTCCGCCGCCGCCACCACTCATGTGGCCGCCGCCACCGCTAAATCCACCTGCATGGCCACCGCCACTAAATCCGCCGGAGTGACCGCCACTGAATCCACCAGCATGACCGCCACTGAATCCACCAGCATGACCGCCACTGCTGAATCCGCGACTGCCACCACCGCTAAACCCGCCGCGTGCAGCGCCGCTTCTGGGTGCAGCATAACCGTGACCTGCTCCAGCAGCTACGCCACGATTCGCGCCGCCATAACCTCCGCGGCCCGCATACCCGCCACGATTGCCGTAACCACCTCGACCGTAGCCATAGCCGCCACGACCATACCAACCGCGCCCGCCCCAGCCGTGATGGAACCAAGGCCCTGCGCCGATAAAGACGCCGCCTAAGAACCAGTCAGGCCCGTAGAATCCGTACGGAGCGCAGGCGTAAGGGTAGTATGCGTAATAGCCCCACTCACAGACCGGTGCACCATAAACCATGGGAACGGGGGCGACTGCGGGGCCAACTCCAACATCTTCTTCAATATCCTGTGCGATTGCCGTTGCCGCTAAGGGCAGGGCAAGCGCCATTGCGATCAGAACCGAGCGTAGTTTCCGCATAAATTCCTCCATGTGCTGCCCGTCCTTTTCGTTCTGGATCGGGGAAGCGGAGATCAGCTCCGTCCTCAGCACTGCCGGCTCTGGGATTGTCTCCCCATCCGGCTTCTGTACTCTCAAACGGTATTTTAAGGATAAAGTTGCGGTATTTCCAAAGAAATTGCGCACAATCCCGTTCTCTCACGGAATCAATGCGCTAGCCTCTGCGCTTTCTTAACACCCACGTCGTCATGCAGCGATAATCCTGCACAATGGTCGTCTTCAACGGGTCAACCAGCACGGCGTTCAGTTCTTTGGTCAAGCCGAGAAGCATCTGTTGGTCCACCAAAAACCACTCAGAACCGTCGGGAATCAAGAAGACGTTGTCGTGTAGACGCTCGAAGTCCATTCCAATTCTGGAGCCCAACCGGCAGAAGAGCATTCCGCCCGGCTTGACTACTCGCCAGAGTTCCGCCAGCATGGATCGAAAGTGCTGCTCGTCGCGGGCAAAGTGGAGCACAGCACTGCAGAGCACCACATCCGCAAAGTCACTTGGAAATGGCATCTTCTCAATCGATCCAGCTTGGAAGTTCTCGTCGGGCAATCCGGTTTGAAGAGATGCGGAGAGCTTGCGGACGTGCTCGATAGCCTCGGCATCTTCGTCGAGCGCAAAGACTTCGCAGCCCACTCGGAGAAGGTGCACAAGGTTGCGCCCATAGCCGCATCCGGCATCAAGAATACGCATTCCCGGCTCGATGTTGCCGCGCTGGATCTGATCGAAGATGTAGATATCGATCTGCCCGAATTGCTCTTGTATGCTGAGGGTCACAAAGCCGCCAGGATTTGCGGAGCGAGCTGGCTGACGTTGCCCGCGCCGAGGGTCAGGATTAGGTCGCCTGCTTTGGCTTGTGCGGCGACGGCGGTAACTGCGGTAGGGAAGTCCTCGGCGAACTGGACTTGCGGACCTTCAATGCTCGCAGCCAGACGCTCGGCAGTCACGCCGGGGATGGGTTCCTCGCTGGCAGCATAAATGGGCAGCACGATCACCGTGTCGGCATCCGCAAATGCGCCGCGAAATTGCTCCATCAGATCGAGGGTCCGGGAGAAGCGATGGGGTTGGAAAACAACGTGGATGCGCTTGTAGCCGCACTCGCGGGCAGCGGCCAGGGTGGCGCGAATCTCCGTTGGGTGATGGCCGTAGTCGTCCACAACGGTGACGCCCTGCGCTGTGCCGCGCAGTTGAAAGCGCCGGTCCACACCGCGAAAGTGACTGAGGCCGAGGGCAATTTTCTCGGCATCCACGCCAAGCTGGTGTGCAATGGCTATGGCTGCGGTGGCGTTGAGTACATTGTGGCGTCCGGGAACATTCAATTCAAAAGGACCGAGCGGCCCGAGGGCTGTGACCACCTGGAAACGCGCGAAGCTGCCGACCACGGAGGATAGAAACTCGAGCCGGTAGTCGGCATCGGGTGCGACTCCGTAAGTGAAAACGCGGCGGTGCGCGCGAGGCAGAATCGCGGCCAGCAGAGGATTGTCGATGCAGGCGGTAACCGCGCCGTAGAATGGCAACTTGTCGATGAAGGTGAGGAAGGCCTGTTCTACGTCGGCCATGTCGTGGTAGCAGTCCATGTGCTCGCGGTCGAGATTGGTGACAACGGCGAGGATGGGCGAGAGCTTGAGGAAAGAGCGGTCGCTCTCGTCGGCTTCGGCCACGAGGTATTGTGAGCTGCCCATTTTTGCGTTGGAGCCGAGGGCGTCAACGCGACCGCCGACAACAACCGTCGGGTCGAGACCACCGGCGGCCAGGACAGAGGCGACCATCGAAGTGGTGGTGGTTTTGCCGTGCATTCCGGCGATGGCGATGCCGTACTTGAGGCGCATCAGCTCGGCGAGCATTTCGGCGCGCTGAATGACGGGAATTTTTCGGGCGCGGGCTGCCACAACTTCGGGATTCGTTGCAGATACGGCGGAGCTGGTGACGACGACCGTGGCCCCGGCAATGTTGGCTGCGTCATGGCCTTCAAAGACGGTGGCGCCCATTTTAGCAAGGCGGTCAGTAACCGGGCCGCGGCGTAGATCGGAGCCAGAAACCTTCATCCCGAGGTTGAGCAGAATCTCGGCAATGCCGCTCATGCCGATTCCGCCGATACCGATGAAGTGCGCGTGTTGTGAGGTGGCAAACATTGGGTTCGAAGCTTTAGGTTAACATTCGTGCGGTTGGTCGTGCTGATATCCGGGGTAATTCCTCTTTCAACACACCACAATCTCCGCTCACTCCGGAAGCGTGTACTCGAAGTCGTAGGAGTGCTGGCCCTTCTCGATGTGAATTGTGAAGGTGCCGGTAATGCCTTTCAACTCTCCGGTTCCAGAGCCCGGCACGACAATTACTGTCATATGCGGCCCATTCTGATCCATCGTTGCGGAGTGCTGTAGTGCGAAAGTTCCATGCTTTCCGGCGAGCGTTCCGGTGACGACTTCAATGGCCACATATCCGGCAACTCCCTGCTTTGGATCGCCGCCAGAAAACATCTCGCCTTGGGTTGTGGCTTCCAAATCGCCGTGGATTTGCTTATTGATTGAGAAGCGGCCAAGCCCTTCGGCTGGCGGAGGTGTGAGTGGCTTGACATCCACTGTAAAGCTACCGTGTGCATGAAGAGTCATCGGCGTCTCCTTTTGCTGTGCAGGTGCAAGCGAAGAGTACAACGCGAAGGCAAGCGTGATGGTGATTAGCCGGTTCATATACCGGAAGTTTACATCGACATTATTGGATAGACGACAGAATTCTTAGTAGTGGTGCAGTTTCCGGGTAGCCGACAATTCAGGCGCGACCAGAAAACTGATCCCTGCGGTGTTTACCAGGAGTAATTCTTTTCTGATTAAGCATTTGTATCTGCGAGGGACAGGGGCCACCCGAGTCTTATTGGTCAGTACATGAATCCTTGCTATACTTCAGCTTTTTCTTACCTCCCAATTCAAATGTCACTCGAATTGTAGTCTCAACCTCAATGCGCTCACCATGAAAGATATACGGGTGATATTTCCACTGCTGTACAGCCTTGATTGACGCATCCTGAAGCATCTGCGGGCCACAAATGGCGCGCAGATTTACAATATCTCCGGCTTTGGAGATCGTCGCATGTAGCATTACGATACCGGATACGCGTGCAGCTTTTGCAAGGCGAGGATATTCGGGCTCGACTTTGTAGAGCATCATAGCAGAGGCTGCGACTTCCGGAATGAAAACAGGTTTCAAACGAGACGGTGCGGTTGCCACTGACTGGTGCTGATTGTCCTTTTCGTCCGCAATAACTGACGTGCAGAAGATTGCATCCGATATCATCAGCAGGCCGACGGCAATGCACGAGGTGACGCGCAATCTGTGTGATTCGATATATACCTTAATCATCCCGAAATTATATCTAAATGCAGAGCGCAAAAATGAATATCTTTTGTACTGAGATCTGAATTTGGTTGAATGGCGGGCGCCCCCATAACCGTGTTGTGCCCGAACGATCAGCTAACGGAAACTACACCATTACCGCATTTTTAGCTATTTACTAGCGTGGAATGCTGCCGGTGCACCAGCAGTGGCAGTATCTGGGCGTAGGCCGCATCCACAGAGAGGCCATACTTGGCGCGGAGCTCATCGACTTTGCCGTGCTCGATGAAGTGGTCGGGCCAGCCGATGCGAACGACTGGAACCGCGCTACCCAACTCGGCCAGCGCTTCCATCACAGCAGAGCCGAAGCCGCCCATTTTGACGTGGTCTTCGAACGTCACAAAGGCAGCGACACGGCTTGCATACTCGGCCAGCATCTCGCGGTCGAGCGGCTTGACGAAGCGCGGATTGATGACCGCAGCGGAGATGCCGTCGCGCTCAAGCCGTGCGGCCAGCCCGGTTGCCAGCACAGTCATGGGTCCGAGGCCGAGAATGGCTACGTCGGTGCCTTCCTGAAGGATTTCAGCCTTGCCAAGCGCGATCACCTGCGGCTCAGGTTTGCGCACTGCGCCAGTGCCAACGCCGCGCGGGTAGCGGATGGCGCTTGGTCCGGGAAGCTGGAGGGCTGTGGCCATCATGTCGGCCAGTTCATCTTCGTCTTTGGGGGCCATGAGGACAAGGTCGGGCACGGCGCGGAGATAGGCGATGTCGAAGAGGCCGTGATGGGTGGGGCCGTCGTCACCGGAGAGACCGGCGCGGTCCATGCAGAAGAGCACGGGCAGCTTTTGTAGAGCCACGTCGTGAACGATGGGATCGAAGCCGCGTTGCAGAAATGTCGAGTAGATGGCGCAGACGGGGCGATAGCCGCGAGCGGCCATTCCGGCGGCAAAGATGACCGCGTGACCCTCGGCGATGCCCACATCAAAATAACGTTTCGGATGGTGAGGACGAAAAAGATCAAGCCCGGTGCCGCTGGGCATAGCGGCGGTGATGGCGACAACGCGCTCGTCCTGATTGGCGAGCTGAACCAGCGTTGTCGCGAAGACCTCGGCATAGGTAGGTTGGCCTACGGGCTTTGTCTCGCCGGTTTCAGGGTCAAAGGGTCCGAGGCCGTGAAACTTCTTTTGCAGGTCGAGCGCAGGTTGAAAGCCGCGGCCTTTCTGCGTGAGCACATGGAGCAGGACAGGGTGGTTTTCCGCCTTGAGGAATTTGAAAGTCTCAACCAGCAAGGGAAGGTTATGGCCGTCGACGGGGCCATAGTATTCCAGGCCAAACTCCTCGAAAAGAATCGAGGGCCAGAGCATGCTCTTGGCAGCCTCTTCAGCGCGGCGCGCAACTTCGATGGCAGTCTTGCCGCCCAGGCGTTCAATAATGCGGTGGGCCGAGTCGTGGATGCTTTTATAGTGCTCATTGGTGACGATTTTGTGGAAATATTTCGCGATGGCGCCCACATTACGGTCAATGGACCACTCGTTGTCGTTGAGCACGACGATGAGGCGCTTGGTCTGCTGAGCGATGTTGTTGAGAGCCTCGAATGTGATTCCGTTAGTGAAGGCTCCGTCACCGGCGACGGCGATGACGTGCTCCGTTCCGCCGGCCAGGTCGCGCGCCACAGCCATTCCCAAAGCGGCGGAGAGAGCCGTACCGGCATGGCCCGCGCCAAAGCAATCGTGCTCGCTTTCGGTGCGCAGCATAAAGCCGTTGAGGCCGTGCGGCTGGCGAATCGTATCCATGCGGTCTAGGCGGCCGGTAAGAATTTTATGGATGTAGGCCTGATGGCTGACGTCAAACAGCAGCTTGTCATCCGGAGTGTTGAAGACGGTGTGCAGAGCCAGGGTCAGTTCGACGACGCCGAGATTCGGGCCGAGATGGCCGCCGGTTTTAGAGAGCGTCTGGATAAGGAATTCGCGAATCTCTTCGGCCAGCTCCGCCATCTGCGTAAAGTTCAGCAGCTTCAAATCGGCGGGCGAGTGAATTGATTCCAGCAGTGCTCCCATGATTTTCCTTCCCCCGGAAAAGTGCCGGGAATCCAAGGCAAAAACCCCCGTCTCGCCGGGGACCGCTCAACCAGTGCACCAGCCCTTAGTATATCAACCGGCCAATTTGCCCGCTGCAGGATTAGACGGCGCGTCTGGCGTTACGACTCCTGAGTATTCCCGACCGGTTGCCCCGTGCCCCATCCATGCGCCTTACCGGGATGCTCAAGTCTTCGCCGCTGGGGTGGTCAGGCGCATGGGTGGGAGACCTCAACACTATTACATTGCCTGATCAATAAACTTGAGTATTGCCGAACGATTGCAGAATCGCCACGGCCATCCGATTCAGCGGTGTACGGATTCCGTGCTTTTCTCCCCTGCGCACGATGACTCCGTTGCGCGCGTCGATCTCGGTCTGCCGTCCGGCTAACCTGTCGGCGAGCAAAGAATTGACGGAATCCGGCGGCTGTGCGCGATAGCCATCGAGCACCTGCTGGCCGATGCTGTCGTCTAGCTGTGCGCCTTCGGCGCGGCCCACAGCAGCGCATTCGGCAACGATATCGAGAGCTAGATTTCCCAACGCCGAATTGCGCAGTACGCCCGCTGGTTTCATGGTCAGCGCGGAGACGACACCTGCTGCGTTGACGCACAATTTGCGCCATGCCGCTGTGACGAAGTCCTCTGTCAGTTCGACCTGTGCGCCGCTCCCCGTAAGCAACTCAGTGAACTCGCTTCCAAGCGTGTTTGCCGGGAGTTTCATCTGCGCCACGCCGCGCTGGTTGACGCTACCGTCTGGCTGCCGCTCCACCGGGCAATCGATAATGACGGGCAGAATCAGCTCCGGCTTCACGTACGGTGCAAAGCGCTCGCGGTGCTCAACGCCGTTCTGGATGACCGCAACAGGCGCACCGTTCTTGCAAAGCACAGGGAACCAGGAGGCGGCGGACTCAGCGTCGTAGGTTTTGGTGGCGACTAGAACCCAATCCACAGGCTCAGCCAGCGCTGGATTGGTGATGTTGGTTGCCTTTACATGCACGATCCCTGCCGGGGTTTTTACCAGCAAGCGCTCTAACGGACGGCGTGTGCAAAGCGTAATCTCGTGTCGCCCGGCGACCTCCAGCAGTGCCGCAAGCACGCCTCCGATTGCACCGACTCCGACGATTGCTATTCGCGCCATTTCTGCTCTCCTGACTAGTTCAATATACCGCCCGAGTCTGACCCGTTCGTTGTACGATTGGCTTATAGATTTTGTCGGTATCAGGAGGGTTTGAACGTGGCTACGAGCTGGAAAGTTTATCTTTGTGCAGCGGTGTTGGCGGGGGCGGTGATCGCCCCGCTAGTGGGCAATGCCCAGTTGGCGTTTCCGGATGCGAACGCGCAGACCGCGCCGAATCCGCTGACGGACACAACCGTGAAGCCGGGCAAGATGCTGCTCTACGACCTGGAGGCACGCTTTGCCAAGGACGTGCTGGAGCGCGGCGGCGCGGCATTTGCCGATTGGTTTGCCGAGGACGGCGTGGCGCTGGGCAATGGGGCAGCTCCTTCGGTGGGCAAAGTAGCAATTGCGAAATCCGCCCAATGGGACCCCAAAGTCTATCAACTGATTTGGACGCCGACCGATGCCGTGATGAGCCCCTCCGGCGACATGGGCTATACCTGGGGCCACTTCGAGGGCCACAGCAAAGACGTGAACGGCAATCCGGTGATTACCAAGGGACGGTATATGACCATCTGGCGCAAAGAGGCCAAAGGCCAGTGGAAGGTGGTTCTGGACGCGGGGGCCAATGAGCCGCCCGAGGCAGGCGATTGCTGCAAGCTGCCGCCGGGAGAACACTAACCACCAGCGGTGGGGCCAACTGCTCGCTATCCGCTCGCTTTAGGTTCGTGGGTTCCCAGCAGTGAAGCCTGGTTCGGAGAAGATATATGAGAAGCTTCGCAATCGTAATCATATTAGTCGTCATCGGATGCCGCTGCTATGGACAGAATTCGGCGGCATTCGACGGATGTGTTGATAAGTCGAAGGCGCAATCCGAGCTGAACAAATGTGCCAGCGACGAGGCAGCGCGAGCTGATTCGGACCTCAACGCCTCATATAAGGAACTGCTCGCTAAGATAGCTGGAGACTCGCTCGCCATCGTGAAGCTCAGGGAAGCGGAGAGGGCATGGATGCATTACAGGGATGCATACATCGAGGCGGTTTATCCTGCTCAGGACAAGCAATTGGCCTACGGGACAGAATATCCGATGGACGCTAATCTTCTCCGCGCGAAGCTAACACGCGAACATTTGACCGCCATCGCATATCTCATGACCGAGTATCAGCCCACCTAGTAGTACGTATTCCTTGCGAAAGGTGGTATCAACGAACTCAATGCGAGTGATTTCGAGCGTTTGGCCACACGCCGGGCCCCCGGCGATAGGTCTATCGTCGCCGGGGTGGCAACGCAGGTGCTTGCAGATTATTATCTGTTTCCGGCGCACAATTGAAATATGCACTCATCCCTGGACCGAGTCTTTCCTGATCCCTGTCCACAGTCACTTGTTCACTTCTTAACTTCTTCACTTTTTTCACTAATTCTTCACTTTTTCACTTGTTCTTCACTCATCAACGGCCCCAAAGGCGCCTATTTTCACAAAAAATTCGGCATACTATCGGAGAAAAAATTGGACAATCACCTCATTACATGCAACTTACGCCGATTTAACTGCAACTTGATTTTTCGACGATTTACGGGGCTGTGAAACTGTGGAGACATAGATAAATAAAATAGAATCAATAATATCCAAACAAACGCTCCACAGAATCACATTATTTGCGTGAAACTCCTATTTCCAAGCTAATATGCTTTCAAATCAACAATCGCTTTGAGAATCGTCTCGGGTTGGGGGAGGATGGCGTCTTCAAGAATGGGCTGGTAGGCAACGAAGGTGTCCATTGAGCCGATGCGGCGGACGGGGGCGTCGAGCGAGTCGAAGAGTTCGTCGCCGGTGCGTGCGGCAATCTCCGCGCCGTAGCCCCAACTGAGCATGTCCTCGTGGGCGACGATGATGCGGCTGGTCTTTCGGACCGAGGCGGCTATGGCTTCCCAGTCATACGGATTGAGAGTCCGCAGGTCGAGAATTTCGACGTCGATGTTGTGCTCGCGCTTGGCGCGCTCGGCGGCTTGCAGGGCGCGCGGGACCAGAGCGCCGTAGGTGACGATGGTTAGGTCAGAGCCAGTGCGGACGGTGCGGGCCTTGCCGAAGGGGATGGCGAAATCGGGGCCGGGATAGGGCGCGCGGTCGTGGGTTTCGCGGTAAAGGCGCTTGTGTTCGAGAAAGAGGACCGGGTCGTCGCAGCGGATGGCGGTGCGGAGTAGGCCGTTGGCGTCAAGGGCGTTGGACGGGAAGACGACGCGCAGCCCGGGGATGTGCGTGAAGATGCTCTCGCCCGATTGCGAGTGGTAGATGGAGCCGCCGGTGAGATAGCCGCCGATGGGAACGCGAATGACGGCGGGGCAGGACCATTGGCCGTTGGAGCGCCAGCGCAGAACAGATAACTCATTGTGAATCTGGTGCATGGCAGGCCAAATGTAATCAAAGAATTGAATTTCTACAACCGGCTTCATGCCGCGGGCGGCGTAGCCCAAGGCGCGGCCTACGATGTTGGCTTCAGCGAGCGGAGAGTTGAAGACGCGCTCCGACCCGAACTCGGTTTGCAGGCCTGCGGTGAGTTTGAAGACGCCGCCTTTGCCTTTGACCTCGGCTAGAACTTCTTCGCGGCTGGCGTCGGCCACATCTTCTCCGAAGACGACGATGCGCGGGTCACGGCGCATTTCGTCGTGGAGGCAGGCGTTGATGAGGTCGGCCATGGTTCTGGACTTTGCAGCCTGCGTATCCTTTGCAGGCTCAGTTGCGAAGGCGGAGCTAGTGGGGTCGAGGTCTTCGGAGTAAACGTGCTTGGTGATCTCAGAAACCAGCGGAAGCGGAGCCAGAAGGGCGCGCTCGGCTGCGGCTGAAACTTCAAGGTCGAGAGAGTGTTCCAGAGCGGTGAGTTCGGCGTCGGTGAGGATTTCATCACGGAGCAGACGGGCGCGCATTTTGACGAGCGGATCGCGCAGGGCGTCGGCTTCGCGCTCGGCCTGGGGGCGATAGAGCTTGTCGTCGTCGGAGAGCGAATGGGAGTAGGCCCTCATGCAGTGGCCATGAATGAAGGCGGGGCCGAGGCCGGCGCGACAGTAAGCTACGGCAGATTGGAAGGCGTGGAAGCTGGCCTCCGGGTCGGTGCCGTCCACTTCAGCAAAGTAGAAGTTGGGGAAGTTGGCCACCAGACGGGAGATATTGCCGCCGGGAGTACTGACCTCGACCGGTGTGCTGATGGCGTAGCCGTTGTCTTCCACGCAGATGATAATGGGTAGCTTGCGGTTGGCGGCGGTGTTCATAGCTTCCCAAAACTCGCCTTGTGAGGTGGAACCTTCGCCGAGCGTGGTGAGCGTGACTTCGTCGCCATGAAATTTTACGTCGCGGAAGGCGCGGTAGTCACCTTCCACTTTCTCGGCGGCTTCAGGATGGCGGCTGAAATAGCGTCCGGCCTCGGCACAGCCCACTGCGTGGAGCAGTTGTGAGGCGGTGGCCGATGAGGTGCTGACGATGTTGAATTCGCGGCTGCTCCAGTGGGTGGGCATTTGGCGGCCGCCGCTGGCTGGGTCGGTGGCCGCACCCACGGCTTGCAGCATCATGTCGTCGGGAGAGACGCCGAGTGTAAGACAGAGCGCGCGGTCGCGATAGTAGGGAAAGAACCAGTCGTAGCCGGGACGCATGGCCAGGGCCGCTCCCACAACCAGAGCCTCATGGCCCGCGCCGGAGATTTGAAAGAAGATTTTCTGCTGGCGTTTGAGTAGAATTTCGCGGTCGTCTACGCGGCGGGAGAGCACCATCAACCGATAGATTTCAATTAATTGCCGAGGGCTGAGGCTGCCGGAGTCGGATGAAATAGACTCGCGGGCGCTGGGAAGTGCCACTTCCATTCTTTGTACTCCTAGACGACTTTGGACTGAGTATTGCGGGGAAGTCAAACTTTCTCCGCCGATTGCAGCAACCGGAACTGTCGAGCCGGTCTAGTCTATTTATAGGAGTTCTGGAATGCATTGTTGGGTTCTTTTTCTAGGGGCTAGAACGGGCTTGTTTGCCGAGGAACGGTTCTTGGGCAAGGTGGTGGACGCATGGTCCGTCGATGCCCAGGAGTTTGTGCACACCCGGCTGCCGCACCTGCTGGTTGTGGTGGTTATCGGCTTTGTTCTGAATCGCTTGCTGCGGCTGATTACCGCCCGGATGATCCATATGGCGGAGCAGCATGCGCCTGAGCCGGTTCGGATTTCGCAGGTGAAGACGCTAGCCGGGGTGATTCGCACAACCGGACTGGCGATTATCGGCGTCATCGTTGGAATGCAGATTTTGGATGCCGTCGGGATTAATTTGGCTCCTCTGCTGGCCTCGGCGGGAATTGCCGGAGTGGCCATTGGACTGGCTGCACAGAACATTGTGCGCGACGTGCTCAACGGAATGCTGATTCTGGTTGAGGACCAGTTCAACGTGGGAGACACTGTGCGGCTGGCCGGTCTGGCGGGGACGGTGGAGGCAATGACGCTGCGCAAAACTACGGTTCGAGATGCGGACGGGACGCTCTACGTTATACCCAACTCGCAGATCACCACTGTGGCGAATCTTAACGTAGGCTACTCAGTAGCCACCGTGAATGTTAGCGTGGATTTCTCGGCCAATCCCGACAAGGTGCTGGAGTTGCTGGAGGGAATTGCGATGGAAATTCGCACGAGCGATGAGTTCCGCGAGGTATTTGTTGCCGATCCGCAGATTCTTGGTGTGGATGCGATCAAAGGCTCGGAACTGATTTTCCCGGTGGTCTTCAAGACACTGGCAACAAAGCAGTTCGCTCCTGTGCGGGAGTTCAGACGCCGGGTAAGGCTGGCGCTGGAACAGCAATCTCTGCTGCCTGGCGACCCTAACCGGGTCTTCCATGCCTTCAACGATACGCAGGCGAGTGAGCATGTGCGCTCAACCACCGAGGCCGCGCCGGCACATGACCCTACCGCACTCAAGCCACAGGAAGGAAACCCATTCAGTGCAGGTTAAAGGGAGACGCAAAAAATGGAGTGATCGATCCCTTGCGCGGAATGCGCATGGTGAAAAATCACTCCATTTTGAAGCAGAGAAAAACGCTTTTAATTGGCCAGAACAGCGCGGTAAAGCACCTTATTTTTCTTCACTTTTTCGATCGCAGCGTTGGCTTGGGCCATGGGGAATAACTCGACGGTAGCTTTGACCCCGTGTCGTGCCGCAACATCGAGCATCTCCTTGAGCCGATATGGGCTTCCGGTTGGATTGCCGCTGATTGAGCGCATCCCGCTGATTAGCGGGAAGGCCTGAACGCTCACGGCCGACGGCGGAACTCCCACAAAACACAGTGTTCCAGTAGGGCGGAGCGCCTGGATATAGGCTCCCCAATCCTGGTCGGCGTTGGCGGTGACGAGAATAAAATCCTGCGTCCCAGCCGCTTCTTTCAGAGCCTTGGACTCGCGGCTGTTGACGAAGTTGTGTGCTCCCAGCGCGCGCGCCTCTTCCTCTTTGGCGGCCGAGGTAGAAAACGCCGTGACTTCCGCACCGAAGACACGCGCGAACTGGATGGCCAAGTGCCCCAGCCCGCCTATACCCACAATGCCCACGCGCGAGGTCGGGTTAATGCCATGAGTCCGCATAGGGTTATAAACCGTAATGCCGCCGCAGAGCAGGGGAGCAGTATGCTGGCTGTCAAGGGCGTCGGGAATTGGAATCACGAAGCGCGAATTGGCGCGCACCCTGTCCGCATAGCCACCATGCCGGTGAACGCAGGTTCCCTCAGCCTCAGGGCAGAGGTTCTCCATTCCACGCGTGCACCATTCGCAGACTCCGCAGGAGTTCGACTGCCAACCAAGGCCAACACGCTGACCTACCGCAAGCGAACGCACCTCGGAGCCTACCGCTGTGACTTTACCCACGACTTCGTGGCCGGGAATAAACGGATATTGGCTCATACCCCAGTCGTTGGCGATCAAGTGGAGGTCGCTGTGGCAGATTCCACAGTGGGAGATCGCGATCTCCGCCTCATGCAGACCCAGCTTTCCAGGGTCATATTTAAACGGCAACAATTCGGCTCCTGCCGCGTGAGCTGCAAGTCCGTGAAATTCGTTCATGATCAGTCCTGAATCCTCATTGGGGGGATAGAAACAAGACGGCTCAACCGCGAGCGCCGCCCTGAACGTTTGCGGAAAACTGCTCCGTCTTTCCTAGTCTAAACCGCCTCCCGATTCTATGCGCAGGTTCAACAGTTGAAATCCGCTCAAGACCCCGCTGGCGGGCGCATCGGCCTCCAACTCCGCCGATTCACCATTCAGACTAGCATCCTGTGTGGCGCGCATCGGTTCCATTGTGTTAGCCATTGAAAGCGGAAGACTTGAGAGGGTTTGTCCGGCGAGGCCTGCTTGCGTTTCCGGTACCAGCAGACTCACGTAGATGTGATCTGCCGGGTGCAGGAGTCTCGCCTGGGCCAACGCTGTCTCCATATCTGGAGCGTGATTTGGCTGCCGAGGTTGGTTGAGGGCTCGGTCCAGCGTACCAGAATCCGAGACAAGTAGTCGCAGATTGCCTGCTCCCAAACGCGCGGGCAGCTTCACTGGGATGCGCAGATTGCGTGCCGGTTGCCGCCACGGCTTGAGTGTAGCTTCCACGATGACGGTGTCGCCTGCATGAACAATATTGCCAGAAACCAGCCGCGCCGAAACCAACTCCAAATCCACACGGCGCGGAATTGCCTCCACATCCAGATGGACAGAGCGTACCGTGCCCATCCGGCTTCCATTTGTGTAAAGCCGCGCAAACTGATCCCCGGTTTGCAGTGCCAAAGCCATTGGCGAGGCGCCGGAGTCCATGGCTGGCGCCCACAGGTCCAAGGGGGATGCCGGGTAGCCGTTCAGGTCGATGCTGCCGGTGAGGTGGTAGCTGGTTCCCGCCGTGCTGTTATTGGTTTGTAGCAGCGATTCATACAAGCTCACCAATACGGCCTGGGGCGTCAGAGCGGGCTGGTCCAGGACCTCGACGTTGAGGTTGCGCTCTTTGCCTGCCTCCCGCACCCGGATCTGCACTGGAATCATTCGCGCACGCACCCCGAAGACGCCGCGAATAGCCGCGTCGCGATCTTCGGTGAATGCGCCGATGGTCGCTCCGGTATTCACAATTTTGAATGCATTCAGGGGTGAGGCTAGCGTAGCCACCACTTCAGTGGTGGTCATGGGCAGGGAAACCGGTCCGGCCTGCAAGAGAGGATGGCCGCATGCCAGCAGTTGCTTGGGGTCTACATAGGTCACTGTGCAGGTACCGGCAATCTCCAGGTCTCCACGCACCAACTCCGCGCTAACAGCCGAGCCGGGAAGGATGCTGGCAATTGCGGCGGATGAGCGAGCGGCGTCGGCATCTCCAGTGGAGTCAGACGCTCCGCTCATTCCTCCAGCCGCAACCATCTCCAAACCGGTTCCAGCCATCTTCTGCTGCCAAAGCCTAATCGCTTCAGGGTGGAACCCGCCCATCACCAGCGGCGTTTCCATCGCCTGCATATTTCCCTGGCTCGACGCTTGCGGAATCTGTTCCCTGTTTTCTGATCCCTGATCCCTGACCCCTGATCCCTGAATGGGCAGGTCGCGCACTTCCAGCATTTGCTCAATTGGCGTGATGCCTGCGATGGGGTCTTTACTGAATTGGCCAATGCGATAGGCGAGCGCGCCCAGCAGGCGGTCGCCAATGTAGACCGGGCTGCCGCTCATCCCGGCCACTACACCCGTGTACTCCGGCTTGGCGCCGTGCAATTGGGCCAGAATCATATCGTGTCCGGGTCCGCGCGCACCGCGCAGTACGCCCAGAATTTCCACCTGCATCGGCTCCGGCGTGCTGCCTGTGAAGACCGTCCAGGCGGTGCCTGTAAGCCCTTGATGAACCTCGTTGAGCGGGAAGAAGCCGCCGCCCGCGGGAGGTCCGGTAGCAGGCTTCTCTGGCGCGGTTTGTGCAGAAATGAAAGCGGGTGCAAGCAGCAGGGCCAGCGCCGAACAGAACGCCAGCGCAGCCAGCCGAAGACTGGTTTTCGTCAGGGGAGTTTCCACATCTATAAGAGTACAACCGGATGGATGATTCTGATATGCCTGTGCAATTGCAGCCGGTTACGAGGGTTTGCAAAATGCGCACACTGGGAATGGCGCGGTTCAGCCTCGTTTCTTGTTCCGCATGGTACTCCGCAAGGAGTAGAGATCGGTTCCCGAACCCAGTGGCATCGCAGCTTGGGTATCCCCCGGGTAGAGGATCGTAACTCCGGGGTTGCGCAGACTCTCTCCGGCGAGGAAGGTGCCGAAGATTTCCGTGTGGGCCTTCAAATATTTGCGCAATTCTTCCCGAATCGAGCCGCCACTTCCAGACGATCCGTAGCCATGGATTACCTCAAGGCGCCCGCGATAGCCGCTTTTGACGCAGGAGTTGTAGAAGCGCACAAACTCCCGAATTGCCTCTGGCACCGTATGGGCGTGTAGATCGACGGATCGGTTCTCACTCATCGCTCAGCCACTCGTTCCTTTGCATTACTCCACGCCTGCTCGATGTAACTGTCGGTCATGCCCGCGATGTAGTCGGCCACGGTTCGAGCCAGGCCCTCGGTGGGAATCTGCGTCTGGTGGTCCCCGGGCAGCAGGCCGGGGTCGGCAAGGAGAGCGGCGAATAATTCCTCGACGACTTCAGTGGCGTGCGCGTGTACCTCTTCCATGACGGGGGAGTTGTAGAGGTTGGCGTAAAGAAACTTTTTGGCAGCAGCACGGGACCCTTCCATCTCAGGGCTAAGCGCTGCAAGCCGCTGCGGTGCGTGGCGAATCTCTTCCACGGTTGTCGCACCCAGCTGAGCCACTTGGCGGCTGGTCTCGTCTAACAGGTCAGTGACTAGAGCGTTGAGAAGACGCTTCAGGGTCTCGTAGGCAGCCAGCTTGGGCGGCGCGGAGGGATAATCCGCCAGCACAGCGTCGTGGAAGCCGCGAAAGAGCGGCACACTTTCGCGCACTTGATCGAGCGTGAGAATTCCTGAGTCAAGACCGTCGTCAAGATCGGCTGAGGTGTAGGCGATTTCGTCGGCCAGATCAATCAGTTGAGCTTCGAGGGGAGGGAAACGGTCGAGGAAGTAGTCGGCCAACTCCGGGTGGGTTGCTGCGGAGTAGTCGTGAGAATGCTTGACGATGCCTTCACGCACGCCGAGAGTCAGGTTGAGGCCGCGAAAGTTAGCGTAGCGCTCCTCGAACCAGGTGACAATGCGCAGAGCGTGCAGGTTGTGGTCGAAGCGAAGGCCGTGGTTGCGGAGGCACTGGTCGAGTGCCTTTTCACCGGCGTGGCCAAATGGGGGATGGCCGATGTCGTGGGCCAGTGCCAGTGCCTCGGCCAACTCCGTGTTCAACCCCAGCGCCTGGGTTATGGTGCGGGCGATCTGGGTCACTTCAAGGGTATGCGTCAGGCGGCTGCGGAAGTGGTCGGAGGGGGAGTCGGCAGCCAGACGGGCGAAGACCTGAGTTTTGCCGGCCAGGCGTCGAAAGGCGCGCGCATGCAGGACGCGAGCAGCGTCGCGGGCGTAGGGCGTGCGATAAGGATGCGGAGGCTCAGGGTGTGCACGGCGGGTGAGTTCACCCTCCAGGGGAACCGCTAGTCCGGCAGGTAAGGCGAGGGGCGATTTGGGGTCAGGGATCGTCATAGATTCATATTTTGAGGTTTACGCCACACGTCCAAACTTTACGATGCGTTGCCATAAATGCACAACCCGCGCTCCGCATTTTGCACTTCTTCACGGTTATACCGTAATTGGGAATTGCACGTCGAAAGATGAGGGTTTGCAGAGAACAAAGTACCTCGCACGGGGCTATAACGTCTCTTAGACAATTTAGGCGAACGATTCAGCCGTTCACTTTTTAAGGTAGAGACAAATGAAATTCCGCAATTGCACTAGAGAAGTTTATGGCTCGACAAGGAGGCGATCATGAAGAAAGCGATCAAGAATGTTACGCTGGCTATGCTGGCGTTGGTGATTCTCTCCACTTCAGGCTGCGGCCGGCACTCGTCCAGCGAAGTCTATTACATGATCGTGACGCACTCGACGCTGCCCTACTGGCAGTCTGCTGCTGCCGGATTCAACAAGGCTGCGGCTCAATACAATGTGAAGTCCAAGGTGGTGGGGCCAGAAACCTATGATGCACAGGCTGAACTGGTGGCATTGCACCAAGCGATTGCGGCCAAGCCGTCGGGGATTCTGATTTCTGTGGCTGATGTATCTCTGCTGCAATCAGAAATTGACGCAGCCGTGAATGCCGGAATTCCAGTGATTACAATCGACTCGGACGCCGTTGGCAGCCGCAGGCTCTACTTTATCGGTACCAACAATTTGGATGCCGGACGGCTGGGTGGAAAACGCGTCATTGAGAAACTGGGCGGAAAGGGCAACGTGGTGTTTTTCACCATGCCCAGCCAGCCCAACCTGGAAGAACGGTTGAAGGGATTTAAAGAGATTTTTGCCACCCGACCAGAGATTCATATTGTGAACGTAGTGGACATGAAGGGGGATGCACGCTACGCCTTCGATTGGACACAGGAATCGCTGGCCTTGGCTGGAGCGAACAAAGTTGACGCCTACGTCTGTCTGGATTCATCGTCGGGCAAAGCGGTTGCCGACGCACTCAAGCGGTCGAAAGCCGCCGACAAGCTGCTGGTGGCCTGGGACATTGATTCCGACACGCTAAACGACATCAAGGATGGAGTGATCGATTCCACGATTGCGCAGAAACCCTTCACCATGGGCTACTTCGGTTTGAAGGCGCTCGACGAGGTCCACCACTATCTGCCCAAGCAGCTCATCAAGGACTACAGCGCCGCGCCATTCTCTCTCTATCCCGTGTTTATCGATACTGGCACATCGCTGGTGGATAAAAGCAACGTCAATCTCTACATTGACGCGGCGGCGGTAGAAACCAAGTAGCACAAGTTGCATTGTTGACCAGTACGGCGCAAAAAAGACGGCGGTCCTTCCGCGATGGAAGAGCCGCCGTTACTGTTTGGCCGTTGAATCGGAACCGGTTGGTTCTACTGATATTTGACTTACTCCGTCTTGGGCTGGCCGGCGGTGCTCTCCTGTTTGGCGAGCTTGACGCGAGCTGTGTCCAGCTTTTTCTGTACCTTGGCGACTTCGGCTGGCTCAACGTCGGCCGGGGCCGACTTGGCGAATTGGGCAAGTGATAATTCCCACTGCGCCGCAGCCAGACGCATGCGCCCAGTCTTCTCGTAGAGATCGCCGAGGTGGTCATGGACGGTTGGGTCGGACTGGTCGCGCTGAACGGCCTGACGCATATACTCCTCGGCCCGTTCGTAGTCACCCAGTTTGAAGTAAGCCCAGCCCAGCGAATCAAGATAAGCGCCGTTCATTGGCTCCAACTCAACGGCCTTCTGAATCAGCTTGAGGGCCTCTTGCAAGCGATTTCCTTTGTCAGCCAGCATGTAGCCCAGGTAATTGAGGGTCAGGGCGTTGGTGGGGTCCTGCTCAAGCGCCTGACGGAAAAATTGCTCGGCAGGTTCAAAGTGCCTTTGGCGCTCTGCCAATTCGCCGCGCAGAAAGAAGATATAGGTGTGATCCTCTTTTTTCGTAGTCAGAGCCTCGGCTTTGCTGAAGGCCTCTTCGGCCTCCTTCCAGCGATGCGCCCGCACGCACATCTGGCCAATCGACAGCCAGGTTGTCCGGTCTTCGCCCGTGTTGGACAAAAGGCTTTTGGCCATGGCGAGGCCTTCGTCGGTTTTGCCCAAGTCGTCCAGTTCACTGGCCAGCATCAGCTTCAGGCCGCGATCTTTGGGATTGACCTCGACGGCTTTGCGCGCGATCTCGACAGCCTTTACATACTGCTTGGCATCGCGCCATGTGTCCACCTGGAACTGGTAGCCGCGAACTGCTGAATCGCCACCCATGTCGATCATCTTCTGGTAGGTGGCTATTGCCTCCGCAGTCTTGTTCTGTTCGTGATAGACCGAGCCCAGCCGCTCAAGGAAGATGCCTCGATTATTTTTCTCATCGGTGGTGTAGGCGCCGTTGGCGTGTGAGGTCAGGTCGACCATAAGTTCGCAAACTTTGGTGGCTTCGTCGAAGCGGTTCAGCACGTCGAGCAGTAGGCACTCATTGTAGCCAGCTTCCAATGATTCAGGGGATTTTTTGCGCGCTTTGCGAACGGTGGTCAGCGCATCTTCATATTTCCCCTGGCGGCGTTGAATTTCTCCGATGTGGACCAGAGCGCTGATATTTTCTGGGTCCGCTTTGGCCAACCGCTGGTATTGCTTGATCGCCTCGTCGAGCTGGTTATCGCTGAGCAGGGCATCGGCCAGCGCATCCAGCGAGCGCAGATCTTCTGGCTCCATGTCGGTGGCGCGTTGAAATGCGGCGATGGCATCTTTGCCGCGCTTCAACTGCTCGTATGCCGCGCCTAGAACATCCTCCATCTTGGCCGTTCGTTCAGCCACGGCAACGTCCTCAATCACCTTGACCTCATGCTCAACATCGCCGCTTTCAGCGTAGAGGCGGGCCAGGTTGAGCACGACTGCCTCGGAATCGGGTTCCATTGATTGGGCTGTCTTGAACTGCTCTTCGGCCTTTTTAGGATCATGCTTGACGTTGTAAAGCTGGCCCAGAATCATGCGGTCCTCAACGTCCTTCGGGTCGAGGGCGACAATCTTGCCGAATTCGGCAATTGCCTGGTCCAACATGTTGCCGGTAGGCGAGGCGGCAGAGGCGCTTTGTCCTTCGCTCAGTGTGCGCAGATAGACGTGTCCCAGCAGCTTGTGTGCGTCGATGTTGTCGGGCGAGGTCTTCAGCAGTTCCCGCGCCGTACTTTCAGCCTCGCGAGCACGGCCAGTGCGGAAGTACAGGTCGGCCAGCGCAAGATTCAACTGCGGCGAAGCGGGGTCGGCGTTTAACGCCAGCTTGTACTCTTCAATGGCCCGGGTCACGAATTCAGGATGGCCTTGAGTAACGGCCTCCTCTTCATACGCGCCAGCCAGCGAAAAATGATAGTAGGCCAGAGCGCGGTCGGGTGGGGGCGCTGGTGGTTCGGCAGCTTTTGCCGGAACAATCAGGATAGGGTCGGCGACCGGCGCTTTGACCGGGGCACTCGTTTCAGGAATGCCCTTGGGTGGAACGATGCTCGATGGCCCTTTTTGAGCGTACGTGTGCATGGCCGACAGCAGAAAGGCAATTGCGGCGGCAAAAGAGAAACCGATAGACAGCAAATTTACTTTTCTTCTCATCATCCTGGGGATTCTGTGCCTCTTCTTCCAGGCCGTCGGGCGAAAACTCTACGCCAGAGAGCTGTTATGCAACGCAGGCAGCCATCTAGAGCAACTCTGCCTACTGTACAGACGATTCTAATCTCCATTGGGCTTTAGCGTCGTTGCAGTTTGCAGCATTTTCCAGTTGTTGGCCCAAAAAAGAAGCTCACCGGGGCTCGAAGCTCATTGTTCGGGAACACAGTCGCCTGAATAAATGCAACCGCTGGTGCAAGTTTCTTTCACGACGACCTTGCTCAACAAGGGGAGCGTCGGACGAAGCGCCGTCCACAGCCAGCGGGCCAGGTTTTCGCTGGTGGGGTTCTCCAAACCCTTGACTTCATTCAGACAGCGGTGATCGATCTGCTCTTCGATGACCTTGCAGGCGGCTTTAATGTCAGCAAAATCAAGCACCCAGCCGAGCATGGGATCAAGCGGGCCGCTGACGTGAATTGCGATGTGAAAGCTGTGCCCATGCAGTCTACGGCACTTGTGTCCCTCGGGCACATTCGGCAGCCAGTGCGCCGCCTCGATGGTGAACTCTTTGAAGATTTCCATGGTTTCCATTCTATGGAATGCCCAGAATCTTGTGGGTTTGCAGACTGAGCCGCCATTGTGGATGTGCCAGACAGTAGCGCAGGGCAAGCTGAGTGTTGGCCTCGCGATCATGACCATCCATCGGTTGCAGGAAAAAATGCCGAAATGCGAGCAACTCCAGGCTGGCGGGATCGGCCCCCGGCTGCGGATAGACCAGCTTCAGCTCGTCGCCGCTGCGCTGGATCAGTTCGGTTCCGGCTTTTGGGCTGACGCAGAGCCAGTTGACTCCATCTGGCGCGGCAATGGTTCCATTGGTTTCAACGGCGATTTCAAAACCTAGATCGTGCAATGCGTGGATAAGCTTCGCGTCGAGTTGCAGCAGAGGCTCGCCGCCGGTGCAGACGACGAAGCGCTTGTCCAGAGCGGAGTCCGCGGGCCACTTTTGGCCGATGGCTGTGGCAAGCGGATGGTCGTTGGCCTGGGTGTCGTGG
>CAYPYJ010000050.1:0-29268 GCA_964414945.1 uncultured Occallatibacter sp. | reverse complement strand
CAACGGTCAACTTGGCCACACGCTCGCGGAGGCGCTCTGTAAATGCTTCATAAATAGGCGCTTCGACAATAGCCCTTGAACAGGCCGAGCATTTTTGTCCGCTGAATCCGAAGGCTGAAGCTACCACTCCAGTGACGGCAGAGTCGAGATCCGCGTCAGCTGAGACCAGAATAGAATCCTTGCCGCCCATTTCAAGAATCGTCCGTTTAATCCAGATTTGATTGGGTTTAGGTTTGGCGGCGCGCTCGTGAATCTCCAAGCCGACAGCTTTCGATCCGGTGAAGGCGACGAAGCGGGTCTTGGGATGATCGACGATGGCGTTGCCGAATGTTGCGCCAGAGCCAGGACAGAAGTTGACCACGCCGGGGGGCAGGCCCGCCTCTTCCAAGACTTCCATAAACTTGGCGGCAATGGTGGGAGCGTCGCTGGAAGGCTTTAGAATCACGGTGTTGCCGGTGACGATGGAGGCTGCGGTCATGCCCGCCATGATGGCGAACGGGAAGTTCCAGGGAGAGATAACCACTCCGACACCGAGGGGAATATAGTGCAATTCGTTACGCTCGCCGGGGTACTGGATGGGCGTGGTGGCGGAGGCTAGGCGAAGAGCTTCGCGGGCGTAAAACTCAAGGAAATCAATGGTTTCGCCTACATCGGCGTCGGCCTCGGCCCAGTTTTTGCCGACTTCGAAGGTGAGCCATGCGCGGAACTCGAAGGCGCGCTCGCGGATGATTTCTGCCGCGTTGAGAAGCAGAGAAACTCTTGATTCTACAGTGGTTATACTCCACGTCTCGAATGCCTGAAGAGCCGCTACCATGGCGAGTTCAGCGTGCTCGACACCAGCTTTTTGATGGATGCCGACGATCTGAGCGGGACGCATAGGGTTGATGGAGTGGATTTTACTCTTGGTTTTGAGCCGGTGGCCGCTGAGGATGAGGTCGTATTCGCGGCCCAGTTGGCTGGAGACTAACTCTAACGCTTGCTTCATCTTGAAAGCGTTTTCTGGCACTGAGAAATCAACAAAGGGCTGATTGGCAAAGCTGCCATGGGGCGAGCGCGGCTTGATCTGCGGGGCAAGGATTTGAGTAGTCATAACGCCTTGATTGTAAACCAGCGCGAAGCAGAAAGTTTCAGTTTGGAAAAGGTTTGCCCGAAGGGTGCGTTGGCGAGGGGAACAGGTTGCTTGAGTGGTTCGGATTTTGGGGCGAGGGTCGGTTCACGGGGTTCGGAAACATTGATGGGTGCTGTTTTGAAGCGAACCTGGATGAAGGATTTCTCCGGTACAAGGCCGAAAAAACTGGTGAAAGTTTGCAGATAAATTGCCGAATTTGTTGCAGAATCGCCTTATTGAGGGTTAATTGAGGGTCGTTACGTGATTTTTCGTTGAATTCAGGGGTAGAGGCTGAAACGGGGAAAGGTTGGGAGTTGAGGTATCCCTGGCCACCTGCGGTGGGGCTGGCGGCCTTCGGCGTTGGAGTATAGAAATCATTGCTATCCCACCCTAGCCGCAAAAAACAAAGACGCGGCGAGGGTGGGGCACGCAGAGAGTTGCATGGAGTGAGGAGAGAGGGGATCGATGAGTGAGTTGGAGAGGGCGATGGCGGTGCGGGAACTGGAACGGCAACTGCGGCCTTATCGGAGGGCGTTGAAGAACCGGCGGCCACGAGTGGGGTGGCTCAGGGCGGTGCGACAAGCGCTGGCGATACCGGCTGAAGATATTGCACGGTATATAAATCTGAGTACCAAGATGGTCTTTCAATTGGAGCGGTCTGAACAAATGAAGAAGATTACGCTGGGGCGGCTGGAGAAGATGGCGCGTGCAATGAACTGCGATTTGGTGTATGCGGTTGTACCATGGGAGCGGTCGCTGGTCGAGATGGTCGAGGAACATCTGGAGAAGCGGGTTTGGGAGAAACGGCTTGTGCGTCTGGGGGAGTGAGAAAAGCAGGGAACCAGGGAACAGGGACTAGGGTGGAATTCGGCAGTATATCGGGTCCAAGAAACCACACCTCCACCCCACGGGCGAAGACCTACCCGTGGGGACTCCGGATTTTGGGCACCCGGCAAGGTCCTGACTTTTGGTGCCTTCGATCTCGGGCGCCTCTGCAGGAGGGTGCTCTACAGTAACTTCCGGTTTGCCGACCAACCAGGAGCAACACCAATCCTGGACCCTAGGGCGTTTACCAGGAGTAATCCAATGGATGTGTCTTCGTGTTCATCCCCGGTCCCCAAAAGCGAGGGACCGGGGGCACCCTATCTTTGAGGGATGATTGAGATTTGGGCCACCCGCCGCCTCTTGAGTAATTGGGCTGTTTGAAAGTGAAGCTCGCAGGGGCTGAAGCCCGACGTTCTCTTGTTGCTTATTCGGCACGGCTAAAGTCGTGCCCTGACACAAAGCGTGAATGAAGGACTCGAGGTATCCCACCCTTGCCGCGATGAAACTGCGTCAAGGATGGGGCACCCCAAGTTACCGCTGGCGATGAAAAGCTTCTCCGGGGAGCATTTTTATCGGCGGACGGCTATGGGGAAACCCGGACGGGGGTGACACGGGCATTGGCGGTTGTGAATTCAAAGCGCAGAAGCCACTGGCTGGAGGCGGGCTGGCCGTTGACTTGCGCGGGCTTGAACTTCCACTGCTGGGCAGCTTGCTGTGCGCGGGTGGCGAAATATTGGCTGCTCTGCGAGTCGATGGTTGCACTGGCGACATTGCCGTTGGCATCGACCGAAAGCCGGATGCTCACCTTGACGGTGCCGTGAATGGTGGCCATCGCTTTTTGAGGAATGTCGGGCATGAGTTGTTCAACGACATCACCCTTTGCGGTGACGTCATTTTTTCCCGAAGCTGGTTTGGCGACGAGTTCACTCTTCCCCGCAGATGGTTTGGCAATCGGAGTTGCCGGAGGGATAGCTTGAGCAGCCGGAGGGGCGGTTTGAGCCTCGGGTGCTGGAGCTTGAGTTGCCGGGGTGGGGGCTGGAGCCTCATTGATCGGGGCTTGTGTTTCGGGAGCTTGAGCCGGCTGGGAGGCGGTTGCGGATTGCTGGTCCGGGGCTGGCTGCGACGGCGGAGTTTGATGAGAGCGTGTGAGCAGAATTGCGGCGACCACAACGACAACGACTGCTGCAAAGACAACCATCCTAACGCGGCGGCTGGCAGATGCGTCCGCGGGTTTACTGGCCGGGATGGGGAGAGTTCGTGGAGCTTCGAGACGGGTTTTGACACCGCTCAGGGTGCATCGGAGAGCGGGGTCAGTACGGAGGCACTCGCGCGCAATGCCGGCGAAGGGTTGCGGCATGGAGTCGGGGACGACAGGCTCTTTTTGTGTTGAACGGTCCCAAAGAGGTGGTTGCTGGGCGAGGGCCTGGACGAGCAGGACTCCGAGTGACCAGAGATCAGCAGATGGCGTAGGCGGGGCGGTTTGAGTTTCTGGTGCGGGGAGATTATTGCCAGGGTCACCGGCGACGTGGAGGTTGTCCCAGGAGAGTTTTAACTGGTCGTTGACGACCATCAAGTTGGATGGCTTGAGGCTGCCATGCGCGAAGCCTTTGCTGTGAAGATAGGCTAGGGCGTCGAGGAGCGGGGAAAGCATCTCACGGACTTCAGCGGGCGTCAAGGGGCGAACGGGCAGGACTTCCGCGAGGTTTTCTTCAGCGTATTCCGTGACGGCATAAAGCAGATGGACACCGTTGACTTCGCACTGTCCGGTATAAAAGAGGCGCATGAGATGCGGATGGGAGAGCGGCATTTTGGCTATCCACTCATTGATTTGAGCTTCCGTGTCTCTGTCATCCGCCGGGATGAGCTTGATGGCTGCCTGGTGCGAACGATCTTCCGGCAACTCGGTAAGGAAGACTCCGCTGCCTTCAACGCCGCCTAACCATTGAGTGAGGGGAAATCTCCCGTCGATGGTCTGACCAACCCAATCCGCGCAAACTATCTCTTTATTCATGACGTAAACCATTTTATCTGAGCATAGCGATAAACCTACAGCGCGAGGGGCGGATTCGAGCCGGAGGGAGTGCTTTTCAGGTCTCAGATCAGGCACCGGCATTGGTCGCGGTCCAGGCCTGGGCGCCGAGAGATTGGCAGGAGCGGGTGGCGGCTTCAGAGGCTTTGCGGAGGGCGGATTCGAAGCAGTGGCCTGCGGCGAAGTAGTGGACGAAGGCTCCGTGGAGGACGTCGCCAGCGCCGAGCGTGTCAGTGGCGTCGATCTGAGCAATGTCGATTTGGAAGCGGCGGCCACGATCTGAGCAGAGGATGGGGCGAGGGCCGCGGGTGAGGGCGATGTGGGGCACACCCTGGGCGGTGAACCATGCGAAGAAGGAGTCGGGATCGTTGGCGACTCCGGGGATGGCGAAGCGTTCACTACAGATGGCAACGGTGAGCAAAGGGGCTAGTTCGGCGGTACCGGGTTTCCAACTGCCGCCGTCGAGGCAGAGGGCGGCACCCGCGGTGCGGCAAGCAGCTAGGAAGGGCAGGGTTTCCGCGAGGTGGAAGCCATCGGTGAGGAGGACGGGAGCGGCGGGGTGGGATGGCTGTGGGTCGGGGTTGGTTGAGGGCTGAGGTATCCCACCCATTTCGCAAAGAACGCGGAATGGATGGGGCACGGAGCCTTCATGCTGGCCGAGGGGCACCGGTGGCCCTATCGCTGTGCTGGGCAGGGGCTGGAGTTGGACAGTGGAGATGGGTGGATTGACGATGGTGCGGGTGCTGGAGGCGGCGTTGATCAGGACGGCGCAGAGCGGGGTCTCGTAGGCGGTGTCGGCGGCAAGATCGAACAGGGCGATGCGGTGGCGTTCGAGTTCAGAGCGGACGGGTATGGACCAGGGACCGCCGCCGACGGCGCTGATGAGCATGCTTTCACCGCCGAGCAGGGAGTGTGTGATGGCGGCGTTGAGAGCGGGGCCACCGGGAGCGGCCTGGAAGTCGCGGGCGTAGACTTTGGAGTCTTCGGCGGGTAGATGATCGAGGCGGTAGAGAAGGTCCAGGGTGGTACGGCCGAGGAATAGGACGCGCGGGGGATTCATAGGCTTTCATTGTACGAAAGCGGCTAAGGCGGCAGTCCTTTTTCCGGATAGAGCAATCAGTTTATGCCAGCTTCATTCCCATCCGCCGTGCTCGATCCAGGGTTCGCGGTGTGAGTGCATGATGTGGGTCCGGTGTGGCCATGCCGATCCACAGGGATGCGACGGGTTTGGCGCCGATCATATTTGCCGTAACGCGCAGGGCCTTGGCTGCTCCTGTAAACAAAGGAATGAGAAAACCGGGCATGGCGGCTGAAGCCACCAGCACGGCTTTGCGCGGCTTCTGCTTGACGCGCGGGCTGGGCATCCAGTTTGGCGGCCAATAAGTAAAGCCGAGCAGCCGCTCAAGAAAGCGGCGATAGATAGCCGTCACATCGAAATAATTGACTGGCGAAGCCAGCACCACTGCATCCGCCGCTTCGATCTCTTGCAGCATCGGTTCCAGATCGTCATGCTGCGGGCACTTGCCGCGTTCTGGTCCCGGTGTCTGAGAGCACTGACGGCAATTGATGCAGAACTCGATGTGCTGGTCGGTCAGATAGATGGTGTGGGTCTGCGCGCCTTTTTCTTTTGCGCCATCCAGAACGGCTTCCACAACGCGATCAATGGTTCCACCCTTGCGGTAACTACCGACAATCGCCACGACTTTCTTGTTCATCGACGACTCCGATTTGCTGGATTGCATTCTACTTCAGGCGGTACTCTTTTGGCACGAAGCAAGTATCCGAAAGGGTACGGCTTTCTGCGCAGGCTTTCCCGTCTTCGAACTTGCCCTGCTATTCTTGAGAGGTGATTTTGCGCTCCAGAGTCAAGGGATTTGCCGCGATGGGCCTGCTGCTGGCAGTGGCCCTGGTCGCTTGCCACAAAGAAGAGCAGGCGGTTGTAGGCGTGGCTGAGAACGCGGTCAACGCGGAGAAAAAGGCTCAGGCTGCCGCGCAGGCCGCCGCCTCTGAGCGCGATACGCAGCGCGCCGCATTGGATTTGATTCCGCTGCCCACTAAAAGTTTGTATGTGAATGTGCATGAGCAGAGCGCGTGGGCGAATCCATTTCTCTCGGTTGGCGCGGAGACTGTCAACGTGCGCATCACGCAGACCGACGCCAACACTAGTACTGTGAGCAAGGGAACCATGCTGCGGCCTGAAGCTGCACGCCGTCAGGAGATTCAAGTGCGCCCCGGCGAGTTGATGAAGGCACTGATCGCGCTGCCTCCCGGAGCGTGGCGCTATGGCCGCGTGGTTGCTGTTGCGGAAGCACCTATGGCCGACGCGAAGGATCGCGCGAAAGTTCGGCGCAACGTGGAAGCTGCGTTGCAGCAACTTAATGATCTTGGCGTGGTTGTTGTGGAGTGGCCGACGAAGTAACGACGGTGATCTTCACATTGGACAACATGGATTGAGATTCGAGGTATCCCAGGTCCCAAAAACGGGACCGGGGGCACCCGGCCTCGCCGCGTTCTTCACAATGGACTACACGAATTTAGATTCGAGGTTTCCCACCCATGCGCCAGAAAGAAGGCGCATGGATGGGGCACGGGGGCTTTGTGGGATGCCTCGAATTAGGGAAAATTCTGCCGTCTTTTACATCGGTTAAAATGGTAGAGCATGCTTGATTTGAATTTTGTCCGTGCCAACCTGGAAGTTGTTGAAGCGAAACTGCGCGCGCGCGGGGCTGACCCGGCTGCGCTGTTGGGGGATTTTCGTGTTCTGGACAATAAACGCCGCTCAGCTATCACAAAGTCGGAACAACTAACGGCTGAGATCAATATCGTTTCAAAACGGATCGGCGAACTTAATCAAGCGCACAAAAAGGCGACTAACCCTAGGGAGTTCGCTCAACTTCCTCCTTTGGAAAAAATCGAAATCAGTGTCGAACATTGGATCAATGTTGTTGAACTGACGCGAATAATACGCGAAAATAAGCAGAAGAAAAATGAACTGGACCAGGACGCTGCTGTATGCGACGAGCAGATGCGTCTATCGCTGGCGCGCATTCCTAATCTCACCCGTGACGAAGTCCCTACCGGCAAATCCGAATCTGACAACGTCACCGTAAAACTATGGGGCAATATCCCCTCTTTTGACTTTATGCCGAAGCCGCACTGGGAGCTGGGCGAGTCGCTGGGGATTCTGGACCTGGAACGCGCGGCCAAGTTGAGTGGCGCGCGTTTTGCGGTGTACATGGGCGCGGGTGCAAGGCTGGAGCGGGCTCTGATCAGCTTCATGCTCGACCTGCATACGACGAAACACGGCTACACGGAAGTGCTGCCGCCGTTCATGGTGAACAGTAAGAGCTTGTTCGGCACCGGGCAGTTGCCCAAGTTTGCCGAGGACTTGTTTCGTTGTTCGGATGCCGATGCCGAGGCTGTTGCGCGTGGCGAGTTCAAGGAGAACGACCACTGGCTGATTCCTACGGCAGAAGTTCCGGTTACGAATTTGTATCGCGACGAGATTCTGGATGAAGCGCGGCTGCCGATTTGCCTGACGGCTTACACGCCATGCTTCCGCGCCGAAGCTGGGGCGGCGGGCAAGGACACGCGCGGCATTATTCGCCAGCATCAGTTTCAAAAAGTCGAGATGGTGAAGTTCGCGCGGCCTGAAGACTCCGACGCCGAGCACGAGAAGTTGACGCGCGATGCGGAAGAAATTTTAGAGGCGCTGGGGTTGCCGTATCGGCGCGTTTTGCTGTGCACGGGCGACACCGGCTTCTCTTCGGCGAAGACATTTGATTTGGAAGTATGGCTTCCCGGCCAGCAGCTTTACCGGGAAATTTCCTCCTGCTCGAACTTTGAAGGCTTTCAGGCGCGGCGGGCCAATATTCGCTATCGGGCAACTTCCGGACCGAGCGGCGCCAAGGGCAAGCCGGAGTTTGTGCATACGTTGAATGGCAGCGGACTGGCCGTGGGACGCACATGGCTGGCGATCATCGAAAACTATCAGCAGGCCGATGGCTCGGTTCTGATTCCCGAGGCTCTCAAGCCCTACATGGGCGGGTTGGAACGGATTACACGGCTTTGATGTGGCGTGGTTGGTTTGAGGTTTCCTGCGACGCCGGTTGGGGTTCGTGGTTTCCCACCCATTCGCAAAGGGCGCGAATGGATGGGGCACCCAGGCGAAGATTCCATCAGGGGCTAAAGCCCGATGTTTTTGCAAATTTTATCGGCACGACTGAAGTCGTGCCCTTTCAAGACTTCGAACGATTCAGAGGTTCGCTAAGGGCGAGATGAAGAAGCTACTGAAGAGTTATTTTTACTGGACTTATCCGCGCGGCTCGTTTCATTATGACGTGCTGGTGACGCTGATTCTGGCGTTCATCTTCATTACGCCGCATCTGTGGAATTACGGTGACCGGCCATCGAATGCCGCCGGGCCGCCGCATCCGATCGAGGTGATTGGCGATGGCGGTCGTGGGCTGATTATCACTGTGAAAGCCTCCGATGTGAATCTTGATCTGAAGACCAAGGACTCGGATCTGGCGGTGAAGCTGGCTCTGCGCAAGGCGATTGAGCCGGTGATCGGCGACGCCGTTTCCGTGAAGCGGTGGGAGACGGTGCAAGACGCCCAGGGCGATTGGGCCTGGAAGGTTTGGGCGCGGCGGTAGAACGTTTTCGGTGTATCCGCAAGGTGGAGATTGTGCTATCCCACCTTACAGAGTTTCGGTTCTGGTGTTTATGGTCGAGATGAAAAGTTGTGCTATCCCACCCATTTCGCAAAGGACGCGAAATGGATGGGGCACCCGAGCATTTTGTTAACACTTGAGTTGAAAACGCTCTAGCGGCAAAACAAAGACGCCGCGAGGGTGGGGCACCCAGCAGATTTGCAACCGGCCGCGACTTTTTCCCGTGAGGCGTGTCCAACCAGATAAGGAATATTATGCACAAATTTAGAAGGCTAGTTGTTGGCGCATCGATTGCGCTGCTTTTGCTAATGGTGCGCGCGGCCAGCGCTGCACCGGGAGATGAGAAGGACAGAGTGCTGCGCCGGCTCGACGCTGTTGCGGCTAACTTCCACTCCACTTCGGCTGACTTTCAGTTCGATTCGTACCTGACCGATCCCATCCCCGACCAAGAGACGCAGAAAGGGACCGTCTACTACGAGCGCAAGGCTGGCTCCTTTCAGATGGCCGCCCACATCAAAGAAACCAACCGCAAACCCACGCCCAAGATGTACATCTACTCCGACGGCAAGCTCCGGCTGGTTGAGCCGATGATCCACCAGGTGACTACCATCGCCAAGGCCGCCAAATATGAGAGCTACCTGATGCTCGGCTTTGGCGCCAGCGGCAAGGATCTGGAACAGAAGTGGGAGATCAAGTACCTGGGCACGGACACCCTGATCGACGGCCAAACCAAAGTCAAGACAGAGATGTTGGAACTGATTGCCAAAGATCCAGAGGTTCGCAAGATGTTTCCCAAGATAACGATCTGGGTGGATTTGGCGCGCGGCGTGAGTTTGAAGCAGGTCTTCGACGAAGGGCAGGGCCAGACCCGCGTTAGCGTTTACTTCAACATCAAGGTCGATCAGCCGTTGCCGAGTGATGCCTTCAGCTTCAAGACGGACAGCAAGACGCAATACGTGACCCATTAGGACGTATTGACAGTCCCTCCGGGGCTATTGGTTTCAGCATCAATAACTTCCTTGCGCCGTCCTTACAGGACTCCGCGACGAACTTGTGGATACACTTTTCCCCACGCTGAAGCGCGGGGCTAATCAACACTGCGCCTCCGGCGCGCCTACAGACGTTCCTCATGCACGATCAAAAAAGCATAGGTTGTCCTGGTCCATTCTGACAGGATGGCTAGAGCAGTGCCTTTGCAAGACTTTGCCAGTAGTGTCGATTTTCTTAAGAGAGTGCGAGGCCGACCAAGCCTGAAAGCGGGCGTCCGACTTACAATTAAATTGCGAGGGCAGTTTTTGTTTGGCTCGTACTATAGAGCAGGCCGTTTCGGCGGTTGTTGCCTACTCGTTTTCGCGGTCCTGTTTTTTTGCAGTCCCGGTTGAAGCTCAAGGATAAGCCAGACCTTTCATGCCCGATAAGCAGATATTTTTCGATCCGCAACGCAAGCGCTGGAAGCGGCTGCGCCTCGTCTTTGATGTGACGGCTGTGATTTTCACGCTGGTTCTGGCTGTTTTCATCTTCAATGTATTGCGCTATCAGCAGTTGCCGGAGCTGTTGCTGGCCACTCCCCGGCACAATTACAGGGCCTTGCCGTATCGCAACGAAGTTTTGAACGGTGCGAAATCTCCGCGTTCCGCGCGCCGCAAGACAAACCGCAGGCCTTCTGATATTCCTCTTAACTCCGGCGAAGGGTTGCGCGCTGCGTATTATGTTGCGGACGATCCGGCCAGCTATTCCTCGTTCAAAGAGCACATTCACCAGATCGATATTCTCTTTCCTCAATGGCTGCACATCGACGCTCCAGAGCCTACTCTACTGGCGATTAACGGAGACAGCCATCACGAGTATCCGGTGATTGACGGCAATACAGTGCATGATCCCGATGACCTGAACAAGGTGAAGCGGACCATTGTGCAGGCCAAGGAAGATACCGAAATCTTTCCTCACCTGAACAACTTCAACCCCAACACCCATATTTGGGACCCAGCGGTGCAAGGCATTCTGGACGACCCCGGCAAGCGTACCGCTCTGTGCCTGCAAATCGTTCGCTTTCTGAGGGCTAATCCGGCCTATCGCGGCCTGTCGCTGGACATTGAGAACCTGCCCGATGAGGCAAGTGCCGGCTACATCAGCTTTGTCCACGAACTCTATGCCGATCTGCACGGGCGCAAGCTGCGGCTTTACGTCAACACCCAGGTATTGACCACCGACGATGATTTCAAAGGGATCGCCGCAAACTCCGACGGCCTGATTCTGATGAACTACGACCAGCATGAGATTGAGAGTCAGCCCGGTCCCATCGCCAGCCAGGAGTGGTTCGTCAATAATCTTCGTCACGTTCTTACGCTTGTTCCCAAGGATAAGCTGATCTGCGCCGTGGGCAACTATGGCTACGACTGGACGCTCTCGATTCCCAATCCCAAGGACCGCAGGCATCCCAAGCCCCGCGTTGTGACTACGGAAGACTTGCACGTTTCCGAGGTCTGGCAGCGGGCCTCCGACGCCGAGGCTGACCTCAACCTTGATGACGCCTCGCTCAATCCGCACTTCGAATACATTGACGAAGACGCGAATCAGCGCCATGTGGTGTGGTTTCTGGATGGCGTTACAATGCTGAACGAGTTGCGCGCCGCTCGCAGTCTGGGCCTGCAGACCTTTGCTCTTTGGCGATTGGGCCAAGAGGACAGCTCGTTGTGGAGCATCTGGGACAAGCCCAGCAGCTCGGACTCGCTACAGGCTTTGGGCAAAGTGCAACCCGGCCACGATTTAGACACCGAGGGCGACGGCGACATTATCCGCGTGACCGGATTGCCAAAGCCTGGCCAGCGAACCATCAAGGTGGACACAGACGAAACCGACCCGCGCAGAAAGCTCATCGTCGATGAGCACATGGACGTTTATCCGCGCACTTACACCATTCAGCAATATGGCTACCATCCCAACGAAGTTGCGCTTTCATTTGACGACGGGCCCGACCCCAAGTGGACGCCGAAGATTCTCGATGTTCTGCGCGAAAAGAACGTCAAGGCGACTTTTTTGCTGATCGGCGCCGAGGCCGCGCAGAGTGTCGGCGTGATGAAGCGGATTGTGCGCGAGGGGCATGAGATTGGCAACCATACCTGGACTCATCCCGACATCAGCGAAATTTCCAGCCGCCAACTCGACATTGAACTCAAGCTGACCGAGCGCCTTTTTGCCAGCAAGCTGGGCGTTCAGCCGCTCTACTTCCGCCCGCCTTACGACATTGACGAAGAGCCGGACACCGACGACCAGGCCGCGCCGATCGAGCGCATTCAGCAGGCCGGATACACCATCATCGGCAGCAAGATGGACACCTTCGACTGGAATGAGAATCCACGCAGGACGCCGGCTGAGATGTCTCAAACCATTCTCGATCAGTTACAGGCCATGAAGGCCAAGCCGCAGTTTCGCGGCTCGATCATTCTGCTTCATGATGGCGGCGGCGACCGCTCGGCCACAGTTGCCGGGCTGCCAATGCTGATTGACACCCTGCGCGCCCACGGCTACACGATCGTTCCTGTGAGTTCGCTGATGGGCAAGACCACTGCCGAGGTGATGCCCAAAATTACATTTCGCCAATATATGCGCGCCCTGCCGGATTCCATCGCTTTCTCAAGCATGGCCATGGTTGTCAGTTTCATCGCGATGGTCTTTTTTGTTGGCGACGTGCTGATGAGCGCCCGCCTGCTGCTGATTGGCATTCTCGCTGTTATCGACCGCCTGCGCAGGCCACATGCTCAGGCTTCTCACGGCTTCAATCCTCGCGTCGCGGTGCTTATTCCCGCATACAACGAGGAAAAGGTCATCGTGCGCACCATACGCTCGGTGCTCAACTCCGACTACGCCAACCTGCGTGTCATCGTGATCGACGACGGCTCCAGCGACCGCACGGCCGAGGTGGCGCGCACCGCCTACGCGCAGCAGATCACCTCCGGGCATATCCAGGTTCTCATCAAGCCTAATGGAGGCAAAGCCGCCGCTCTGAACTTCGCCCTCGATCAGCTGACCGAAGAATTCTATGTTGGCATCGACGCTGACACTGTTATTGCCGCGGACGCCATCAGCAAGCTCATTCCTCACTTCGAGGACCCGCTGGTAGGCGCTGTTGCCGGAAACGCCAAGGTCGGCAACCGCGTCAACCTGTGGACTCGCTGGCAGGCTTTGGAATACATCACGAGCCAGAATTTCGAGCGCCGTGCTTTGGATCTGTTTAATGTCGTGGTCGTCGTTCCTGGAGCTATCGGCGCATGGCGGACCGGCCCCGTGAAGGCTGTCGGCGGTTATCCGATTAACACTGTGGCAGAAGACGCCGACCTCACCATGGCTCTGCTGGAACAAAAACTCAAGGTCGTCTACGAAGATCGCGCGCTGGCCTTTACTGAAGCTCCCGTAGACGTCAATGGGTTGATGCGTCAGCGCTTCCGCTGGTCTTTCGGTATTCTGCAAGCCGTCTGGAAGCATCGTCTGGCATTCATTCGCAATAAGGCGATGGGCCTGTTCGCGCTGCCCAACATTCTCATCTTCCAAATGCTGCTGCCGCTGGTGTCGCCGTTCATCGACATCATGTTCGTGGCCGGCATCATCAATCACTTCATCGATCGGCACTTTCACCCCGAGTCGGCTTCGACTGCGGACTTCCACAAGTTGCTGCTTTTCTTTGTCGGCTTCCTGGTCATCGATTTTGTGACCTCTTCGATTGCCTTCAGTCTGGAGCGCCGCCACCCCGCCAATAAGGGTGATGGTTGGCTGCTCTTCCATATTTGGCTGCAACGCTTCGCTTATCGACAGGTCTTCTCTATTGTGCTGCTGAAGACTGTGAAGCGTGCCATCGACGGCAAGCCCTTCAACTGGGATAAGCTCGAACGCACTGCCAAGATGAGCAAGCGCACCGACGCGCTAACAGAGACGGCTTGAGGGGAGTCTCTTGACAAGTCTTCATTGCGACTCAACATTCCCTCAGGGGCTAGAGCCCGCGTTCATTTTGCTGCCTTTGCGGCACGACTGAAGTCGTACCCTGACACTTCTTGCAGCTTTGAAGGAATTTTATATGTGGCTCAGAAAGGTGAAGCTATCCCACCTTAGCGGCAAAAACAAAGACGCCGCGAAGGTGGGGCACCCAAAATTTTGCTGATCTCTGCCCCCTAATCCATGCCCCTATTTTCCGATGAGGCTTTTCGCGATAGTGTCGAGCATTCCATTGAGGAAGTTGATGGACTCCGGGGCGGAGTAGCGGCGACCGATTTCAAGCGCCTCGTTGATGACGATGGGGAAGGGCGTGCTTTTGAAGCCCAGCATCTCGCCGACGGCCATGCGCAGCAGATTGCGGTCCACGGCGGGCATACGCTCGAGCCGCCAGTGCTTGGAGTTGGCGACCAGCAGTTCGTCGATTTTTTCTTGATGCGCGATGGCCACGCGGAAGAGGTCCTCGGCAAAGCCGCGAACCTCAGGCTCGACTTCGTCCCCAGCCTTCCAGAATGTAGCGCCTACCTGCTCCGGCGTCTGCTTGCCGATGTCCGCCTGATAAAGCATCTGCATGGCCAGCTCGCGCGATTTGCGGCGGCCAGAACCGTGATGCTGCCCGGCGGTCAAGATGCGCCGCCTGACTTGATTTTGCGGCTCAGGCTGACCATCTCGATGGCGGCCGTGGCGGCTTCAAAGCCTTTGTTGCCAGCCTTGATGCCAGCGCGGTTCAGGGCTTGCTCCAGCGTCTCGCAGGTCAGTACGCCAAAGCTGTGGGGGATGCCGGTCTCCTGCTGCGACTGGCCGATACCGCGAGCCACTTCGTTGTAGATGGCCTCGTAGTGAGCGGTCTCGCCGCGCAATAGGCAACCCAGAGTAACGATGGCGTCTACACGGCCTGCATTGGCGAGCGTGCGTGCGGCGGCGGGAATCTCCCATGCGCCGGGGACGCGGACAACTTCAATGTCGCTGCGATTGGCTCCGCTGCGCAGCAATGCGTCTAGCGCACCTTCCAGTAGCCGCTCGGTAATCACCGCATTCCAGCGGGCGACGACGACGGCAAACTTCATACCCGTGGCAGAGAGATCACCTTCGACGGCAACCGGTTTGCCTTTGACAGGATCAACCCATGCCCAGAAAGAAAACGCAAAACCTGGAACGGGTTCGACGGTAAAGATGCTCGACTTCCAATGAGTTTCGGTGATGGCGGAGAGGCGCGACTCGGCCTGCTCGCCCTCTTGCGCGCGCAGCCACGCGGCAGCGGCCTGATGCACTGCGTCCAGTGCCGTCACTTCGACTAGGACATCAGCGGTGGAAGGAAATTGCCCGTCGACAAACTCCAGGTTGCCCAGCGGCGCGAGGAAGGATGCGCCGTGGCTGTGGTCTTCGTTCCACCCCTTGCCGGAAGCAAATCCCAGTGCGGAAAAGAAGCTCGCCAGCCTGTCATAGGCTGCTCTGCTGCCCGCTGGACGAAGAAAGGAAATCCCTTTGATCATTGTTTAATTCTATCGTGCGGGGGTGGGAGGCCGTTCCTCCAACGTGGAGAACGGCTGGTCCTCATTCCGCATTGCGGATTCATTCAGAACGATAGAAAACCGCAGCCGTCAAAAAATCAAGGCCGGCACGGGGCCGGCCTTGATTGCTGCTTGGTGTGCCGCGAACTATGTCGTAGACCGGGGTTTGACAGCGATGAATGTGGCCGGAACGACGGTTCCTGTGCCGGAGAAATTACAACCTGGTTCGAGGCCGCTGTTGGGCGAACAGGCCGGTAGGCCAGGAGCAATCTGCTGAGTGTCAGTGGGTGGCGTAGCAGGGCTGACGCTGGACGGGATACTGATGTAGTGGATCATGTTGTCGCCTGCTGTTGAGACGAAGAAGTACTTGCCGTCTGGGCTGAAGGCGCCAGCCAGAGGAGCAGTGAATACGCTCCCGGTCAACTGTGCGGTCAACTGCACATAGCCCAGCGTTCCTTGCGTGCCGTTTGCGTTCGGGACGTAATAGGGCAGTGGAGATAAGGCGGTTGTTCCTTTGTAGGTGATAAATGCCAGGTTGGAGGCTGGAGCAGTTACCAACTGATTGATGGTGGTTGCGCTAGCGCTGGCAGGGGGGATGGAGATCGACCCAATCTGAGCGGGGTTGGTGTGGAGCACGTTGAGCGTTTGCACCTGATTGGGAGACGTGCCGGTGGTGGTGATCGGGCAGGCGATTGGAGTAGCGATACCTGACGGCGATACGGTGGTGGGAATCGAGATTCCAAGGTCGGTGAGCGTGATTGTGCCCCCGGCAAGAGAAGCGCCCAGAATATGCTCTCCATCAGTGGTGGCGGCCAGAATATCGGTCTGCGCATTAATCGAATCCGCCTGCGGATAGAAGCTCAAGCTGCCGTAGTTATTTACGGTGCCCGTGGGGCACCAGGTATGAGAGATGGTATCCGTGCCGCTCAGATAAGCGCCTACGCTGGGGATGGTAATCGCCAGATTAGTAGCACCTGTCGAGGGCGATGGGCATGCGACCGCGTCATAGACGGAGCAGGGCAGATTGTGGGTGGTCCATCCTGTGCTTTGGTTGTAGACGTACAACTTATCAGTGTGGCCGGTGATACCTCCACTGTTCAGGGTTGCGCTGTCGGTGATGTAGAGCGTCCTGGCGTCGGGGGTCCAAGAGGCTGCGCTACCCATGCCGCTAATGGTCGTATAGGTGTTGTTGCCGGAGTTGTAGAGATAGAAGTAGTGGAGCTGCTGATTGTTAATGAGTACCTGCGAGCCGTCTGGTGCGGTGGCCAGCACTATACCGGGTACGTTGACATTTTGCGTGGTGACCGAGCCGGAGGCGGTGCTGAAAACCATCAACTCGCGGTCGGATCCCATGTAAATGTTGGCTCCCTGCCTGTCTACGACCGCCGAATTGGGCACGTATGGCAGACGCGTCGTGGATCCGACCACGCCGGTGAGCAGCTCGACTGGTACGACGTATCGCGACTGGCCGGGAGCCACAAACCAGAGGTAGTCGCTGGCCGTTCCGGGAGTGGTGACGGTGACTTTATTAGAGGTGATGGGCAAGCCCGTCCCGTATGAGCCGATTTGCTGGGTGGGGGCCGCATTACAGGAACCTGGCTGGCAGACAGCGTAGATTGATGCCACGCCGGGGAATGAGGTGGTGATGGCCCCTCCGCCACTGGCTGAAATGTCGACTGGGTCAGTGGATTGATAGTCCAGGTTGAGGCCGGAAATGGTATGTCCCTGGGTGTCGGTGACGGTAGTGGTCAAATTCTGCGTGGTGCCCTTAGCGATGGTGCCGGAAGTGCTGCCGTTGGCGAGAGCCACCGAGATGGATGCCGGGGGGCAGGTAGAGAAGAATCCGGCCGACGAACCCGATCCGGCCACCGATGCGGTGATTGGTGTTGTTCCGGGCTGCGCGGCGGTGATGGTCACCTGGTTGGTATTGGTATTGGTGGTAATTGAGGCAACGGTGGAGACGCCTACCGAATAACTCAGCTCGCCGAGGGCCGTGGTGCAGTTGGGAATCGAAGTCACGCCGGCGGCCTTTCCGCCGGGACATGCATAATTGCTGCTCGCGACGACCGCTGCCGGGGCGCAGAGTTCATTCTGCGCTGTGCCGTAGCACGCTTCCCCGTCGAGAACAGCCTGCTGTCCTTGGGAAAAGCACTGCTGCGTATTTCCGGAGGTGGATTGAGTAACCAGGCTGACGGCGGTTACCTGGGTATGCACGTAGATTTCGACCGGATTAGAGACCACCGACTCAGCGGAAGCCGTCACGTAGGCCGTGGAGTACGGCAGACCGCCCGTTGTGGGTAGCGGATTAGGTGGCGTGCAAATGGTGTAGTTGGGAATGCCGCCGCCGGAGTTACGGTTCCAGGTGCCGGCGCACATATTGCCGGAGGGCGAAATGTCAACCAACTGATTGTTCGAGGTGCCGTAGGTGAACGTTCCCGTGCTGGCTGCCGCGCCCTTGCAGGTGACGGCAGAAGGCGTACTGATCTGCCTGGTCTGCCCATAGGCAATCGATATGCCCCCGGTTACGGGAGCGAGCGTGATTACAGCCACATCGCCGACCTTCGTTCCGTAACCCAAGCCATTGCAGTAGTTCGCGCCCGGATTACGGGTGCAGCCAGAGATCGAAATCCCGGCCGGAATGGCCAGGCACAACAAGCAGATAAGCGTCAAAAACCGCCGCATGAATCCTCCCCGCCCCGCTTTGTCAAACTGCGAAACGGTCTCTCTCGAATCCGTCTAAAAAATGGTTGACGAACGAACTTCCCATTGCCTCCGCCTTTGGATGCCGTTCCCGAGCAGCTCTTTCTCTGCGAAAGAACCCTCATGTACTAAGCCCCAACCAGGCCAAGGTAATAGGAGCCCGCTCTCTGGGGTGCCTCATCAACATGCTCAGACTACCGGAAAGCCGCTCAAACAGACGGCTCCCAGCAACCCACTTAACCCCGTAGCCGGTTGACGAAACGCGCTCACAAACTCCAAGGAAAAGTGTATCAGGACGGGGTGGCAACCGGCACAAAGCTCTCCAGAGCGTCCTTTTCTTTCCTTTTCTCCAATAGACTCCGCAGACTGCGGTTGGGGAGCAGTCTCGACGAATCTCTGCGGTACTCTTTGCCGGGATTTGAAATCTCTATGCAATCTTTGCGGCCAGCGCTTACAATTCTCCAGGAACCAAAATGGCCAAAGCGAAGAAGGAAAAGATATTCGAGGTTGCCTGCCCGGATTGCGGGGCAATGCTCCAGATAGATGCCGCCACGGGGCTGATGGTGAGCCACACTCCAGCGCCGCGCAAACGGATGTTTGAGGATCTGGAGACGGCGGCCCAGGCGATGCGCGAACAGGATGAGCGCAAGGAATCGATCTTCCGCCAGTCAGTGGAAGCGGAGAGAAACAAGGAAGACCTTTTTGAGAAGAAATTTGCCGAGGCCCTGCGCAAGGCCAAGGACGCACCCGATGGGAAGCCGTTGCGCGATTTTGACCTAGACTGAAGATTGCTGGTGGAGTTGCTTTATGGGAGCGATTTTTGCTTCTCCTCGCACGGCCGGCAATTTAGAGTGATACTTGAAGCACCGTCCTCTTGACTGCGGTGAACGCGGTTTGGGGCAGAAGGAGAGAAGATGGTGGTTGTCCCGCTTTCCAAATCAGCCAATGAATCTGTAGCAAGTCCGGAAGATGCAGGAGCACAGCCGGAAACAGTAAAGTCCGAATCCATGAACTGGATAGGTTTTGCGGCGGGAGGAAGCCTGGTGGCAGCCGGTTTGCTTCTGCTTGCAGGCGAACGTCGCGCAGGAATGGTGACGGCGGCCACAGGCACGGCGCTGGCCCTGCTCGACCAGCAGGAGACGCTGTATTCCTGGTGGAATGCTCTGCCCGGCTACATTGAGCAGACGGAGAAGCTTCTGAATCAGGTGCAGGATACGGTCACGGACATTTCTGTGAAGCGCGAGGCTTTGCGGCGGGTTTTGGCCCACTAGAACGTTGTAGGTTCTGGAGTCTACGGTCGAAATGAACAGTTGTGCTATCCCACCCATTTCGCAAAGTACGCGAAATGGATGGGGCACGGCGGAATCTTGTTAACCCCGAAGTTGAAAATACTCTAGTTCTTCCGTTCGACCAGGTAGCGGGCCACGGCCTTCAGGCCATCGGCGCGACTGCCGTAGGGCGCGAGTGCGGCAAAAGCCTCTTCGATCAGCCGGGCGGCGTCGCGTTGGCTCTGGTCGATTCCGTAGACTGCCGGCCATGTGGCTTTTTCAGCGGCAAGATCCTTCCCCGCGGTCTTGCCCAGATGCGCGGAATCCACGGTCAAATCCAGTACATCATCTGCAATCTGAAAGGCCAGACCGGCCTTGGCGCCGAAGATCGTCAGCCGCTCTACGTCGTCCGTCGTGGCTCCCGCGTAGACGCCGCCGGTGACGATGCTGACCCGGATGAGCGCGCCGGTTTTGGCGCGATGAATGGCCTGCACTAGCTCCGGTGTGGGCTTGGCGTGTTCGCTCTCAATGTCTAGTACCTGACCGCCGATCATGCCTTCGACGGTGCCGACGGCATTTGAAATGAGGGCGATGATCTGGACGGTTGCCGCAGACGGCGAGTCAAGACCTGCCAGCACTTCAAAGGCGCGAGTTTGCAAGGCGTCGCCTGCCAGAATGGCAATGGCTTCGCCGAAGACTACGTGGCAGGTGGGCTTGCCACGGCGCAGATCGTCGTTATCCAGGGCAGGGAGGTCGTCGTGGATCAACGAGTAGGTGTGCAGCATTTCAAGCGCCGCCCCAAGCCGCTCAACTCCCGGAGGCAAAGAGCCAGCGATGGTGACGGCTGCCTGCTGGGCCAGCACCGGACGGAGGCGCTTGCCCCCGGCGAAGACGGAGTGGCGCATGGCTCCATGAATGGAGGCGGGCACTGTGGTGACACTGGGGAGAAGCTCTTCCAGCGTCTGATCGGCCAAGGCAGCGCCGTCACGCAAAAGTGATTTCACATCAACGTTCATCGCTCTCATGATAAATGAGACTGGTGTGACTTTCGCTGTCTTTTCACGGCAGCAACCGCAAGGTGTGTTGAGTCTGAGCGGTCACGGCTGCATCGGTGAAGGGCAGTGTGCAGGTTGTGCCGCCGTACCAGGCATTCCACTGGTCGCGGAAGTAGAGCGAGTAAGGGTTGCCGCTCTCGCCGAGGACGATGTTCTCCGTGGAGCTGTCGATGTTGGACCAATCCATCGTGAATCGCTGCGAGGGGCCGAAGGCGTGGCCCACCTGCTTGACGGTGGTTGTGTCGCCGCTCTGCGGCTGCGGGCCGGTTCCTGCGATGTGGCCGATGAGAGGCAGAAACTGCGCCAGCGGATGCTCGATATCGACTTTGTGCCAGCTTCCGTAACTCCAACGCGCAATGTCGCTGGGAGCTTTGCCTGAGTCCATGCCCTTGCGGACTGCATCGGTCAGTAGTTCGTCCCAGTTCTTATAGCCGAGTGGAAGCCAATCGGCGTTGGCGTGCATGATGATCTCTTCTTCGGCAAAGTTGGATTCGCCCCAACGATACTCTTTGGCCTCCTTGCCCAGCTTGGGCTCGAGAATCAGCGGCCAGAGCGCGTAGCGGGTGTGGGTAACAATCGAGGCGGCAGCGGAATCGGTGGTCAGCTTGCCGTCCCAGGAGCGCATCAGGTCGGCAGCATTCCTGAGCCGCGCGTCGGCGCCTGAAGTGTGGTCGATGGCGTAGGCAAAGCGGTGGCCCAGCTCCTGATCGACTTCGCTGTAGACATCGGTCTGCATGGCGAGCATATCGGCGGGAGTGAGATGCTCGCGGCCTTCGAGAGATTTATAGATGCGCTCGATGCGATAAGGCTCGACCCATTCGTGGGTGAGTGAAATCGGAAATTTATAACTACTTACACGAGAATTGGCGGTAGCCAGAAAGCCCGAGGGCGGATCAAAGCCGTTGGGCATTTGGTCAAAAGGAATATACGGATGATCCAATTCTAAGTTGAGAACCGTACCGCCTTGTGGTGTTTTCCTGTCCGTAGGAGTGAGAATATGCCACTCATTTCTGAGGTTTAAAGGGTCATACTGGAGCGGTTTATCGAAGTTCCAATGCCCATCCCAGCGTATCGGCACCTTACCGACGGCGTGATACGCAATGTGTCCCTGATCGTCGGAGTAGACAGTATTCAGCGTCAGCCAAGCCCAATCGCCCAGCGCCGCGGAAAACTCCGTCCAGTTCGACGCCGTGTTCAATGCATAAAACGGAAGTGCGTTCAGCGACGGATCGTAGAGTGTCCACTTCAGCGCGATGGGCCGCGTCTCTGCGGTGAAGATAGGATTCAGCAGCGGGCCGTGATCGGTCGATCGTACATCGACCAGCACATCCTTGCCGAAGCGGACCTTGATGATCTCGTGGTCAACGGCGAGCGGCTTCCATGTTGTGTCGTTGGCCTGATAGTTCCCTTTGTGGTCAAGCTCTTCGATGTAGAGGTCCTGCACGTCGGCGTAGAGCGCGGTGAATCCCCAGGCGACGTGCTCGTTGTGGCCGGCGATGATGCAAGGGATTCCCGGCGCGGTGACTCCGGCAGAATGATAGCCCGGAGCCTTCAGGTCGGCTATGTACCAGACGTCGGGCGCGCTGAGGGGTAGGTGCATGTCGTTCGCGAGCAGCGGCTTTCCACTGGCTGTGTGATGGCCGTCGATAACCCAGTTGTTGGAGCCGGGAGTGCAGTTGGCGCAGGCGGGTAAGCCGAGCAATTCGCGCAAGGCTTGCGGGTCTTCGTGGGAGTCTAAATTGGGGTGCGAGGTATCCCACCCTTTTCGCAAAGAACGCGAAAAGGATGGGGCATCCAGAGAATTTGGCGCGGCGAACGGGGCTAAGTTTGTCTGGGTGCGATCATCCTCTTCGTCGCTATCGGCAGACGGAGGCGGCGCGGGACGCGGCTGGTTGAGGTTCAGCTTGATGCCGGTGGGCGGATGGTCGCGCCAGGAACCGACGGGATACAGATCAGCCTCCAGCTTGGGGTTGTTCAGCTTGGCGGCGATGTGATCGCGCGAGAGCTTTACGTCCCAATGCGTGTCCAGCATCTGCGCCATCATCAGGCCAATGCTCACCGAGTCCACGCCGCTCCAGGGCTGCGGACGATAACCGAGAAGCCGAAACTCCGGCGGCAGCGAGTATGCGTGTTGCGCAATGTAGAGGTTCACGCCGCGCGCATAATCGTCGAGGCGGGCGCGGTCGGCTGCGGGCATCTTTGCGTAGATGCGCTGGGCCGTGACGCGGATTTGCAGTACACGCTGCATTTTGTCGTGCTTCAGCACGGATGAGCCGAGAATCTCCGCAAGCTCTCCATTGGCGTTGCGGCGGGAGGCGTCCATCTGCCAGAGGCGATCCTGCGCGGTGACGTAACCTTGCGCGAGGAATAGATCGTCCTGGGTTGTGGCTTCGATGTGAGGCACGCCGTGAGCGTCGCGGCGGACGATGACTGGGGCTGAGAGTCCGGCTAGATGCAGGTCGCCATCGAGTGTGGGCAGCGCCGTTTTGGCCGCCGAGCGTAGCCAGAGCACGCCCGTGCATGCGGTTATCAGAATGAGAGCCAGCAAACCGCCCGCAGACCAAAGCAGAATTTGCGGCCAGCCGCGTTTGCGGCGGCGAGTGCGGGGAGCGGCAGGAGGTGGAGGATTGAACTCGGAGTCTGGCATGGGTTGACTTCAGGATAACGCCGCGGCAGCGCGAACCGGATAAAATGGTTTTACTGCGCAAGAATCATTGTTACAGCGTTTTCGGTTCTGGTGTTTACAGTCGAGATGAACAGTTGTGCTATCCCACCCACCTGCGGTGGGGCCAATCGCTCGCTATTCGCTCGCAAGGGCATATGTGCAATCCCACCCGTTTCGCAAAGTACGCGAAATGAATGGGGCACCCCAGCATATTGTTAACACTTGAGTTGAAAACGCTCTAGAGGGTAGGATGAATTTTCTGGTTCTAGGTAAAGGGAAAACCGGCACGTTGGTCGCCGAAGTCGCTCAAGAGCGCGGCCACACGGTTCGCGCTTTCGACATCAACGAGAACCAGCATGCCACGGCATTGACTGCTGCGAATTTGGCTGGCGTGGACGCGGTGATAGACTTCACCGCTCCGGAAGCTGCCGCAGAAAATATTAGCGCCGTGCTGGCGCGGGGCGGACGGATAGTCGTCGGTACGACCGGCTGGTACGGCCATTTGGCAGAGATGAAGTCTCTTGCGCAAAAGTACAACGGCGGATTGCTTTACGGAACCAACTTTTCAATTGGCGTGCAAAAGCTCTTCAGACTTACCGCCGACATGGCGAAGCTGGACGGCTATACCTTTTCGATCACGGAGACTCATCACATCACGAAGCTTGATGCACCCTCCGGCACGGCGATCACGTTGCAGCAGATTATCCAGGCTGCGCATCCGGGGAGCGAAGTTCCGATTGCTTCGCATCGTATTGGCGATGCTATGGGTGAGCACATTGTCACGGCCAAGGGCGATGCGGATATGCTTGAACTCAGACATGAGATACAGAGCCGCCGTTGTCTGGCTGAGGGGGCTGTTCGTGGAGCTGAGTGGCTGGCGCAAAAATCCGGTGCTTGGGAGTTCCGCGAAATCTTCGATCAGTTATAGGCCGCGTGCTTTGATGGAATGAATCCGCTGGAGATTTTCCCGGCATTCCGGCCTGATTCGCTCCACAGTGAATCGCTTAGCTTCGGCATTCGACAGGGGTGCATGGATTGCGGCAAAGAGCTTCGTTTCGCAGGTTGCCCCGTTCGGTATACACTTTTTAATTATGGAAACGACTGGTTGCGGTACGGCTATAATCACGCCTTTCCGGGCGGATGGGTCGATTGATGAAGTGTCTCTCAGGGCGTTGGTGAATTGGCAGATCGACTCAGGAATCGACTTTTTGGTGGCTTGCGGGTCAACGGGCGAAGCATCCACTCTGGACGAAGAAGAATGGCTGATGGCGGTCTGCATTGTGGCCGATGCGGCTGCCGGACGTGTGCCGGTGTGGGCTGGATGCACGCATAACTCGACGCGAACGCTGGTGCGCTATGCCAGCCGGTTGAAGCAAATTCGCGGCGTGAGTGCGGTGCTTTCCGCCAATCCCTACTACAATAAGCCTTCGCAGGAAGGGCAGTTTCAGCACTTTCTGGCGCTGGCTCATGCCGTTTCGCCGCTGCCGGTGGCGATCTACAACATTCCCGGACGCACGGGCGTGAACCTGGAACCGGAGACGGTTGTTCGCCTTGCCGAGGCCGCGGAAAATATTCAGGCCATCAAGGAATCCAGCGGTAAGCTGCCGCAGATTGCCCAACTGGTTCACACGCTGCCGCGTGGTTTCAAGGTTTTCAGTGGCGACGACAACCTGGGACTGGCCTCGATCGGCGTGGGCGCGCAGGGGCTGATCAGCGTGGCCGCCAATGAGATTCCAGCGGAGATGGGGCGCATGATCCGCGCGGCTCTGCATGGCAATTTGACCGAGGCGCGCGAACTGGAACGCCGCTATTCGCGACTGATCGACGCCAACTTCTGGGACTCCAATCCTTGCCCGGTGAAGACGGTGCTGGCGCTGATGGGCCGGTGCAACGACTACGTGCGCCTGCCGCTGGTTCCGCCTCCGCCCACCATCCGTTTGAAGCTTGAACGGCTGGCCGGCGAACTGGGTCTTCTGAAGCATTTGCCGCCGCCGAATGGGCCGGCGGAAGTGTATTAAAGGCAGGGACTAAGGAACAGGAGCTAGGGACTGGATGACAAGTTATAAATTGTCATCAGTTTAAGCCTTATTGCGATCTACGGATTGCTGTAAGGCTTTGTTTTTATAGATTATGGTTGCTAATATCGTAAATTATGACTATATTTAGATTGTCACTAGAAGGGTTAAAATAAATGCACAGCCGAGTTGACAATCCGAGGCTTCAACAACTGCAACGCGGTGTAGAGAGCTTTCGCAAGGCTCGGCTTGATTTCCGGCCCGAGAGAGGGTGGATTCGGGCTGTGCGTGAGGCGCGGGGCGTTTCGACAGGGGAGTTGGGTCGGATTTTGGGGGTGAGCCGCCAGCTTCCGCTGCAATTTGAGAAGGCGGAGACCGACGACAGCATTACACTGAAGAGCCTGCGCAAGGTAGCCGATGCGTTGGATTGCGATCTGGTTTATGCGCTGGTGCCGCGGGCTGGAACGGAGCGGGGGCGGAGCGAGCGGACTGCGCGTCTGCCTGCAATTGCCAGCTCTCAAAAACGAAACCTGGGCCATCCAACTTCGGCGGTCGATGACGAGAGCGTGAACCTGTATTTCTGTGATTAACTCGCGCTACACCTCTTCCACCTCGCGCAACTGAGCGATGGCGGAAAAATCTTCCAGGGTTGTGATGTCTCCTTTGACTTCACCGCTGGAAGCAAGTTCGCGGAGCAGGCGGCGCATGATTTTGCCGGAGCGGGTTTTGGGCAGAATCTCAGTGAAACGAATGACATCCGGACGGGCGAGCGAGCCAATTTCTTTGGCGACCCACTGGCGTAGTTCCTCTTTGAGTTCCAGGCTCGGTTTGTTGCCATGTTCCAGGCAAACAAATGCGGCGATGGATTGGCCTTTGAGTTCGTCGGGACGGCCGACGACGGCGGCCTCGGCGACCATGGGGTGAGCGACGAGGGCTGATTCTACCTCCATGGTTCCCAGCCGGTGACCGCTGACATTGATGACGTCGTCGACGCGGCCCATCAGCCAAAAGTATCCATCCTTATCCACGCGCGCGCCATCGCCGGTAAAGTAGCTGCCTTTGACATCGGTCCAGTAAGTTTGGTGGAAGCGCGCCGGATCTCCGTAAATGGTGCGAGCCATTGACGGCCAAGGAGTGCGCAGAACCAGGAGGCCTCCGTGTCCGGGGGCCACCGGTTCGCCTTGCTTGTTGACGATCTCGGGCACTATGCCGAAGAAGGGACGCGTGGCCGATCCTGGCTTGGTGGGCGTGGCTCCCGGCAAGGGAGTGATCAGAATGGCGCCGGTCTCGGTCTGCCACCAGGTATCGACGATGGGGCAGCGATTGCGACCGACCTTCTCGCGGTACCACATCCAAGCCTCGGGATTGATGGGTTCACCGACGGTTCCCAGCAGCCGCAGCGAGTCGAGTTTGTGCTTCTCGACGAACTCATCGCCCCACTTCATGAATGCGCGGATTGCCGTGGGCGCGGTGTAGAAGACGCTCACCTGCAAGTCATCGACGATCTTCCAGAAGCGGGAGAAATCGGGATAGTTGGGCGCGCCTTCGTACATCACAATCGTGGCTCCGTTTTGCAGCGGCCCATAGACCACGTAAGAGTGGCCGGTGACCCAGCCGATGTCTGCCGTGCACCAGTAGATATCCTCCTGGCGCAGGTCGAAGACATACTTGGTGGTGAGGTACGTCTGCACGGCGTAACCGCCGGTTGTGTGGACGAGGCCTTTGGGTTTGCCGGTGGTGCCAGAGGTGTAGAGGATGTAGAGCGGGTCCTCGGAATCCATGTGCTCGGGCGGGCAAACGGATGAGGCCTCAGCCGTCAGTTTGTGCCACCAGTGGTCGCGGCCCTCAAGCATTTTGACTGGCGCTCCGCTGCGGCGCAAGACCACTACGTGGCGAACCGTGGGGCAGGACTTGAGAGCTTCATCGACGGTGTTCTTCAGTTGAATTTCATTGCCTCGGCGATAGCTTGAATCCTGGGTGAGGATGGCCACGCATCCGGAGTCGTTGACACGATCAGAGATGGCGTTTGCCGCAAATCCGCCAAAGATGACCGAATGCACTGCGCCAATGCGCGCACAGGCGAGCAGGGCAATGGCCAGCTCGGGCGTCATTCCCATGTAAATGGCAACGCGGTCGCCTTTTTGAATCCCCAATCCTTTAAGTGCATTGGCGAATCGCTGCACTTCGACGTGCAGCTCGGCGTAGGTCAATTGTTTCCGCTCTCCTGCTGGTTCACCCTCCCAGATGAGTGCTGTCTTGTTGCACAGCTCTCCCAGTGCATGGCGATCGACGCAGTTGTAGCTCATGTTCAACTTGCCGCCGACAAACCACTTGGCCCAGGGAAGATCCCATTCCAGCACTTTGTCCCAGCGTTTAAACCAATGCAGGTTTTCTGCCGCATCGGCCCAAAAAGCCTCTGGATCGGCAATGGACTGCTTATAGAGAGCCTCATACTCTGCCATGCTGCTGATGTGGGCCCGGGCACTGAATTCGGGCGGCGGAGCAAAGACGCGGTCTTCATGCAGGGTTGAATCAATGTCTTGGTTGGCGGAAACAACTGGAGTGGTGAGAGAGAGACGCCGAGCGTCCTCCTCGCCAAAGCGCGGAGTGAGAGCAGTAGCCATCTGATTTTGACCTCAGGGGCACCGCATGTCCCGCATCCAAGGGGAGAATGGCAGGGCAGCGGCGGGGAATCCCTTGTATGTTGATTCAACGCTGATGGCGGGGTTGCAAAAAGAAAGAGCATTTGTAAAGAAATGTAAGGGAAGAAATTCAGGTGTTTTTTGCTGGAATTGCAAAGCCGCAAAGCCAATTATTGGAAGAATTAAAGAGATGCAATGGCAAATATGGAAGAGATTCCGCAGGTAACTAAAGCATTGAAAAGATTTTGCCGATAACGAAATCGAATAGTGAACGGCACGGCAACTGTGCCGATGGTTGAAGAAGCCACTGTGAGCAAATCTTATGAATCCGGATTACGCCGCTTGTCGTGCGATTGTTCACTTGAGGTGAACGTCGGCTCAGGAGCAAAGAGCCTAAGCGCGTATAACCAGACCCAGGGATACAACTATGGGGTGGAGATCGCTTGCGGCGATTTTACTTTTGCCAGTCTTGCTGACCGAATGCCTTTGCTGACGCCGCAATCCGGCAATGGGCTATGGATGATTCCGTTCAGGGGAATTCCGACTACCGATCAGGACTTTTTGGTTGATCTTCTTTACCTGGATGCAGATTGCCGGGTGATCGAAGTGGTTGAATTATTTCCTACTTATCGCGTATCGCCATCGAGCCCGCTGGCGGCCAGCGTGCTTGCGCTGCCGGTGCAATCAATTTATTCGTCGCACACTCAGCCCGGAGATCAACTGGTTTTTGAAATTGCGGAAGAGCAAGAACCGATACGGCGCGTTGGCTCAAGCGCCATCGCAGGCGCGACGCGGAAGGACGCAGTGGAAAGCCCCGCCGCATCGAATTCGGAAGTAAGCATTGAGAACAAAGCAATCGGGTTGCAGCCGGAGGAAGACGAGGGCGAGGCACAATCGTGGAAGACGCCCGGCAAGAAAAAGAACTGGCTGAAGCGCTGGTTTTCTCCCGATCCGGAGGAGCCGAGGAAGGCACATCGGAGAGCATTGCCGGGGCTGTCCGCCTATTTCTGGACCGGGGCCTCGCCGCGGGCGCACGCAGTTTTGAATATCAGTTCGACAGGCTTGTATGTGGAAACTGACGAACGCTGGTATCCCGGAACGCTGATCCAGATGACGCTGAAAAAGAAGGAGAGCAGGACGATTGAGTCTTCAATCTCACTGCAAGCCAAGGCCAACCGTTGGGGAAACGACGGAGTTGGCCTGGAATTTGTGGTGCGTGATCCGCGCAACCCTCGCCCGGAGGACGTCCATGCCAACGGTGTGGACCGGGAAATACTGGATCGATTCCTGGAACAGATTGGGCGCACCAGCTAGCATCCCCGATTAGAGGCGCTTAGACGACTAGCGCCTTCTTCACCAACTCACTGACGGTGCGGCCTTCGGCGCGGAGGCTGGCAGCCTGGAGCTTGGCTTGGACCACCTTCATAACATTGCCCATCTCTTTGGGCGTGGGCGCATGACCTGAAGCGGCGGCGACTTCGGCTACCGCTTCGGCGATCAGCGCGGCGAGTGCGGAGTCGTCGAGTGCCTTGGGCAGAAACTCTTCGATGACTACGATTTCAGCGGCTTCGGCGGCGGCCAATTCCGGACGGTTTCCTTTGGTGAACTGATCGATGGAGTCGCGGCGCTGCTTGATCATCGTGGCCAAGGCTTGCTGTTCCTCGGCTGGAGAGAGCGGCTCGCGCTTTTCAATGAATTTATTTTTGAGTGCGTTCTTGATAAGGCGCAGCGTTGTGGTGCGGACTGCGTCGTGCGCCTTCATGGCGAGGATGACTTGCTGGTTGACCTGGGCTT
>CAYPYJ010000049.1:0-30046 GCA_964414945.1 uncultured Occallatibacter sp. | reverse complement strand
GCCGCACCGCAGGTGGTTGGCCGCACCGCAGGTGCTTGCAGATAATTATCCCCATCCGGTGCACAATTGAAATATGAGTGATCTGAGGACGTGTTCTTTCCTGTTCACTTCTTCACTCATTCACTTCTACACTTCTTCACTTGTTCACTTCTTCGCTGTTCCTGAAAGGAACCCATGCGCAACTTCACCGTGTTGTCCAGGATTGTGCAATACCTCGTCGAAACCCTGCCCACAGTCTCGCGTGCCGTTCATGCCTTCTCCGTGGCAAATTCGCCCTTCGGCGAGCCAATTAGGTCGAATAACGAAGCGATTTGACCAAAAAATTCAGCATAGATCGCGACATTTCGCGCAGCAAATTCTGCGCAACTGGTTTAAATATAAATACTTAATAGAAATAACCGCTCTTCCAGAAAAAACCGGCGGTTTTCGCCTGTGAAACTGTGGAACCCGCGAAACTCCAGCGGAATCAATGGCTTATAGACACTAGCCCCACAGAAACACAGAAACCCGTATTTAGTGACGCGGCCAACCAACCCGCAACTCAAACAGAATCAATGAATTGCAGGTTCCCCACCGCAGAACCAACTGAACCAACTTTCGCCCCCTCAACCCGCACCTCTCAAGCAAACTTTCGCACACGGAATAACCCTCTCCAGACAAACCACATTTCACCATCGTTTGCGCCTTTTTTCTGCCGCGGGAGAGATGGCGAAACAACCGTATTTCTCGCCGAAAACGAGGTTTCCCAGCTCTCGGTGAGCGCGGCACTTTCTGTTACGCAGCGACGGCTCTACAATCATCTCTTGCTGCCAGAATCTCAACGCGACCGTCTGGACGTGGTGCTAGTCTCGCCCCGCAATCCCCTTAATATAGGAGCTGCGGCGCGCGCCATGGCCAACTTCGGCCTTCGGCGGCTAGCCGTGGTTGCGCCCTTTGCGCCGATGTGGCGCGAAGCGCGGTCTGCTGTCGGCGCGCCAGAGGTTCTGGTAAATGCCACTGAATCAGCAACTCTGGCCGAAGCTGTCGCCAGTTGCACGCTGGTTGTCGGCACCGGGACCCAAACCTACCGCAAGCCCGAGCAGCCCGTAGTCTCGCTGCCCGAACTGGCTCCGCTGGTGGCGAGGGAACTCAGCTGTGGAGGCCGAGTGGCTCTGGTTTTCGGATCGGAGAAGCATGGACTGACCCGCGAAGACCTCTCCTATTGCAATTCGATGGTCGAAATCCCCACCGACCCTGGCCAGCCATCAATGAACCTGGGCCAAGCCGTCGCTGTCTGCCTCTACGAGCTGGTTGGCCGCGCCAATCTGCCTGTAAATTCAGCGTCGGAGCCGGTTGCTCCTCCCTCCGCTCTCCTAGACCTGCTGGCCGGAGTGGTGGAAGAGACGATGCAAGCCGCAGGCTACTCACCGCGCGGGATGCAAGCAGCTAATCGCCACGACTTGCGCCTAATGTTGCGCCGGCTGGCTCTCTCCACGCACGACACGCGCCGAATCCTCGGCCTCTTCCGCCGCATTCTCTGGCGGCTCCACCGCATCGCGGCTCGCGACGATATTGCTGATTGAAGACGCAATCACAATTCCTTTCGACTGGGAGAGCAATGCTCTGTTAGAGTTTCGCTAAAAGGCTTCTTCCATGCTGATAACGTTTCATCGAACCTATTTGACGAGTACAGCGGCTAAGGCTCGGCTCTGTATTATGTCTCTGGCGTTGGCTTCTTCCGCGCAGGCTCAGACGCCCGCGCAGCCCGACCCAACTCATACGACTGCGGCTCCAGCGGCGCAGTCGAACGATTCGCAGCAGCCAGCAGTTCCAGCTCCCAGCCCTGCTTCGGATACTCCGCAACCCGAGGCCGCACCGGCTTCGGCAGTTGAGGCCCCACCAGTAGCGCCGCAGGCGCAGGTGGCGGGAGGCATCACAGAGGCGGAACTTAAGCAACTGCTGGTCGGTAAGCCGCTTTTTTTGCGCGAAGGCTACTTGGGCGACAACCTCAGCTTCAACGAGCACGGCCACATCATCGGCCACTCTCCGCAGGGTTCTTACACGCTCAGCGCCATCCAGATCGACAGAGTGCGGCTTACCAAGCACAAAGTCGAGTTGGCAGGCGCGCGCTACGGGATGCATTTTCTAGGACAGTTGGCTTTCGAAGACCCCTCCAGCGCCGTCGATCGAGTAAGGATCACGCCGAAGAAAAAGGTGGTCAAAATCACCATTGACCGCGAGATGGTTGTGAGTCCGAAAAAGAAAAAAGGCGCCAAGGGCGATAAGGAAGCCAAAGCAGATCGGAAAGAAACCAAAGCCGAGAAGAAAGAAGAGAAGAAATTCAAGCATGAAAAGCTGACTGCGTCGCAAGCCCCGCCGCTGGCCTCCGAGCCGGAGGAGTTGAGCCCTGAGGAGCAGCTCAAAGCCTCAATCGCCGCCTCGCCCGAGGCCGAGCGCCCAGCAGACGCAAAAAGCGTAACCACCACCGTCTCGCCCGCCCACGCAGCCAAAGTTCTCAAGGAAGCTCTAGACCGGATTTTTGCCCAGGGCTTGGACGCGCGCATGATGGCCGCAATGCCCGACTTCTGGAAGCTCTATTACCAGGCCGTGGCCGCCAAGGCCGACTACCGACCCACGGACCCCTCCGTGTTTCGCCAAAACGCGGTGGACGAGAAGGCGCGGCTCACCAGCAACTTTGAACCGGACTCAAATGAATTCGCACAGGCCAATGGAATTGCCGGGCCGGCGCTCTACCACACCATTATCGGAGCGGACGGCAAGGTCAGCGAGGTCGCCGTTGCTCGGCCCATCGGCTTTGGCCTCGACGAAAACGCTGTTGCGGCCATCCGCAAGGCCAGCTTTCAGCCAGCTATCAAAGACGGCAAGCCCGTGCCCGTCATGTTGGACCTTTATGTATCCTTCCGCATTTTCTCCAAACGGACCAATGTGGTCGCCCCGCCTGAACCTGCCGACAAGACCGCCGGACCAAAGCTCCCCGGCCCCTACAGCTTGCCTCGGCCGTAAAACTGAGGCAAGACTCACAAATGAAAGAGGGGAATACAACGACTATTGAGGTCGAATTTCGGGCGCTCCGATGTTTGGCAAAGTCCGAAATATTAAAGGCCGCAAGTGGACCTGGGCCGCCGACAAAACTGTCGCCGGGTCTGGCATTTTACCCCTAAATAATTTGTAATGATGGTCTTCCAGTTCTCATCCAAAGAATTTTAGCCGTAAGACAAAATGTAAGACAGCGTCACGAGACCCAGAAGCCTCTAGCTACCGACCTCGGCTCCGGGTGAATCCCCAAAAACCGATCCAGCGAATGTCCGGGGAAATTCTCCCTTTCGAGCAAGACCTCGCGGTCGAAGGCAAACAACTGTCGGCCGAGGTCTTGCCGGAGGCGGAAACCGTGTTGAGCTGCGCGCGGCTGAAATCGCGAAAAGCTGCCTTGAGCGACTCTGCCGTCTGAGATACGTTCGCGTCAACGCGTCAGGCGCATCGCAACTATAGGCTGGAGAGCCAGCGGCGTATGCATCGCCAAGGTCCGCAAAACGGCCGTCTTACGCGTGCCTGACAGTTGTAAGACATAGGTAAAACAGGCGTAAGACTGTAAGACAAACCCAACGCCAGATTTAACCCCTTCAATCCCTGTGTCTTACAGACACTTCAACCCTCGCGCGACAGCTCCCAGAGCTCTACCCGGTTACCCTCCGGATCCCAAATCCAGGCAAAGCGGCCGTAGCCGTAATCTTCGCGTTTGGGATCGATGCGCACTCCGGCTGCCGTCAGATTCGCCAGCAACTGGTCCAGATCGTCGACCCGAAAGTTGACCATTGCCTGCTGCCCACTGTCACCGAAGTAGGTAGAATCCAGCGGGAAATGGGAAAAAACCGTCGTTCCTGCTGATTCCGGTCCTTCAAAAATCAGAGAGCCGCCTTCGATCGGACTAATGCCGAGATGGGTCGCATACCAGGCTGAGAGGGTTTTGGGCTCCTGTGCCTTCAAAAAGACTCCGCCGACTCCAACCGCTTTGGCCATAGCTACTCCTCCTGATGAATGATTTCTTCGAGCTTGGGTTTATGTTTGGTTTCGCGACCGGTCCGGGGTTCGGTGTCGATCACCCGAGCCGGTTTGGGTTGACCAACCCGCTCACGGGCATTGGCTTTTACCGCCTTGGTGGCTGAAAATATTCCTGGCTTGCGTTTAGTCATATCAAGGAAGAGTATGAAGTAAATCTGTCTGGAGCGAAAGCCCCGGAATCTCCTCCGGCGTTTTTGTCGGGGGATGGAGAGCGGGAAGGCCATGGAAGAACGCGATTATTTCAACGAAACGACGGAACAACGTACTCATACATTAACCTGCCCCAAATGCGGGCAGGCGGGTGAATACAATGTCACGTGGATTGTGCGGCGCAAACGCTCGCAAGTGCCGCGCGGTGCTGACGAGCGGGACCGCGCCAAATTCGCAAAAGCGCAGTCTTACATGGTAAGACGCGACGAAAAACTGTCGTGTGCAAACATTCGCTGCCGCAAACCATTTGAGATCAGCACGTTGCAGTCAGTGGCCTTTCTGAACGAGTAAATGCCGTCAAGATTCGGTTAAGGCCCTGGCGGGAAGCTCTCTTTCGTGAGAGGTGTGGATTCCTGGGAACAACTGGCTGCTGGGCCGCGTAAATGAAGATAGCGCTCTTCGGTTGGTCTCGCTGTCGCGCCGTTGATTGCAAAGGAGAATTCCATGCGTTTTATCGCCAGAGTTGCCGGTATGGCCACATTGCTTTGTCTCGCGGTTCCTTGCGGTTTTGCCCAATCACACGCTGCCTTCAAGGCGCATTCTGCCGTCAAAAGCAGTGAGGGAGTGATCGTAATCGTCTTCAAGGATGGCCGTCGGCAGAGCTTCAAACTGGCCGATATCGCGCGGCTGGAGTTTCCTGGAGTCGCAATGGCAGCCGGTGAGACGGCTACCGCCACTTCTCAGTTGCCCTCTCGCGGCCGCTTTCTGGGAAAATGGGAAGTGGGCGAAGGCAATGGAATGAACTTTTACATCACGCTTGAAGAGAGCGGAGATGCCATGAGGTCGTTGCGCAACGAGCACGGCAAATGGGTTTACGTGAACGGCGAGGCGCGCATTACCTGGGACGATGGCGCGCAGGATGCGATTCGCAAAGTCGGCTCTTACTTTCACAAGTATGCCTACGGAGCGGGTAAAGCGTTCACGGATACGCCTGACAATGTTACCGACGCGAAAAACACCTCGCCGCATCCTATTTAACGGTCGGCTAACCGGAGCACCTAATGGCAAATACCTTGCTTCCACCCGCAGAGCGCGAATTGACGCCTGACCAGGTGGAGGCGCTCGATAAGCGACGCGAAATGGGCCATACTTTGCTGGTCATCGCTGGCCAGTTTGCGGTTATGGCCGCCATCCTGCTGTTGTGGGTGGGTCAGGATTTGGCTTGGTCGCCGGGCGGAGTGCATCCCATCGCATACGGATTCGGCATCTCGCTGATTACCGTCGCCGTTTGCGGTGGCGCCGGTCTTCTACTGCGTCGGGGCGCACCTCGGATTGACTGAAGCCGAGTTCAAGCCGGAGCCCTTGCCCACTGAGAGCTCATCTATGCAAGAATGGGCGAAGAGACTCCTCACACACACTTTCTGAACTGGGCTCCGCATGACAAAAAAGACGGAAAGCCGCATCCCGCTCGACGACCTTCTCGTCTTCCACCAGGTGGCGCGCTCGCTGACGTCGAGCTTCGATCTGGACAAGATTCTGCGCACCATTATTGAGCACATGGAGCGCTTTATTGAAGCCGACTTGTGGACTCTGCTGATGCTGGACGAAGTCCAGCAGGATCTGTATTACGCCATTGCCGCAGGCGGTGAAGAGGCATCGCTGCGCGAATTGCGCGTCAAGGTGGGCGAGGGCGTGGCCGGCTGGGTGGTGGAGCACGGCGAAACGCTGCTGGTTCCGGAGGCCCACAACGACCCACGAGTCAAGGCGGCCAGCGGCGTTCAACCGCGCTCAGTGCGCTCGGTGATTGCGCTGCCGCTCAAGGGGCGCAAAGGAACCCACGGGGCGATTGAGATTTTTAACCCTCGCGCCGACCAGCTCACCGACTACAACATTGCTTTTCTTCATATTCTGGCCGACCACGCAGCCATCGCCATTGAAAATGCACACGACGTGGCGCGCATTCAGCAGTTGACCATCACCGACGACTGCACGGGCCTCTACAACGTGCGCCATCTTTATGAGATCCTGGGCCGGGAGATGGATCGAAGCCGTCGGCTGGAGTTGCCGGTGAGTCTTGCGTTTCTCGATCTGGATTACTTCAAGCTGGTCAATGACGAGCACGGGCATCTGATCGGCAGCGAGCTGCTGGCCCGCACCGGCGAACGGCTCAGAGAGTTGAGCGGAAAGCTAGACTGGTGTTTCCGCTACGGCGGCGATGAATTTGTCATTTTGATGCCGGAGACCAGCGCCGCAGCCGCAATGGGAAAAGCAACCGCATTGCTCGATGCGCTGATGAAGACGGAATTCCAGATGAAGAACGGGCTGAAACTGCGCGTCAGCGCCAGCGTGGGCGTGGCGACTGCGCCAGTAGATGGAGCTACCGTGCATACGGTCATCGGCATTGCCGATACGCGCATGTACGCGGTAAAGACCAGCGGTCGTGGCACGGTCCGGGGAGCGTAAGTCGCTGTTACCCCGGCGAACGCCACACCATTATTCGTCCTCTGGCTTTTCAGTGACCTGTTCACTCGCCAGCCGCTCCAGTTGATTACGCCAGTCAAGCGATTCGACGAAGGATTTTGACTCGCGCCAGCCGGGTTCGACGATGACGTGCAACTCCAAATAGACGCGAGTACCGATGAGCGACTCGATCTGTCGGCGGGCTGCTGTGCCAATCTCTTTCAGCTTGGACCCGCCTTTTCCGATCAAAATTGCCTTCTGTCCGTCGCGCTCGCAATAGATTGCAGCGGCAATACGTGTGAGCGGCAGTCGGGCCGGCGCCTGCCCTTTCTTGCGAGGTGGAGCGGGTGGCTCGGCCTCTTCGTAGCGTTCAATCACGACAGCCGAAGCGTAGGGAACCTCTTCGCCGGTTGCAACCAGAATGCTCTCGCGAATCAGCTCGGCGACCATGAAGCGTTGTGGCTGGTCGGTGTACTGATCTTTGGGATAGTAGCGCTCGCCCACCGGCAGCACCTCGACAATCTTGCGCAGCAAAATCTCCATGCCGTCGCGCTTGCGTGCACTGATGGGGATAACCTGTGCAAAGCCGAATTGCCGCGTAAGGGTGTCGATCAGCGGCAGCAGTTGGTCCTTGGCCACGAGATCGATTTTTGTCAGTAGCAGAAAGACCGGGCAATCCAGCTTGCGGATCAGGCCGAAGAGGAATTCGTCTTCGCTGGCCCAATTGGTGCGCTCGTGCTTTGGAGCCGGAGACTCTTTGCTCGCCGAAAGATTGGGTGCTTCAGTTCCCGATTCTTGGATCTGGGATTCCACATCAGCAACAGGCGAGGCAGCCTCTTCCAGTTGCACTCGCCGCGTGGCATCCATCAGCACCAGCACCAGGTCACGAGTTTCCAGAGCCTCGTAAACTTCTTGCAACATGCGGCGGTCGAGATGCGAACCCGGCTTGTGGACGCCGGGAGTATCGACAAAGACGATCTGCGCCGCCGGATGCACTCCCTTGCGAGCCGGAACCTCGACCACTCCGGCGATGCGGTTGCGGGTGGTTTGCGGCTTGGCGGAGACGATTGCTACTTTTTCGCCGGTCAGGGCATTAAGCAGCGTGCTTTTGCCGGCGTTTGGCCGGCCCAGAATGGCGACAAATCCAGATTTCAAAGGGTTTTTATACTCCTAAACTCTATTATCGCGGATTTACAGATAGAGCGTTGAAATGATTCGCGCATCATCGGGAGGAGTTTTCTGTTCCGGGCGGAACAGCTTCGCCCACCGGCGGAAAAACACGCAACCGCTCGACGCGGCGGTCGGTGGAGGCAACTACTTCGATACGGAGGCCGATGGATTCCAGCAGAACGACTTCACCGGTGAGCGGAATGCGGCCTTCGATCTCGCTGACCAAGCCGCCGAGTGTAGTGGCATCATGGTCGCCGTCCAGATCGCCCAGGCCGGCCTGCTCGCCAAAGAGATCGGGCAACTGGTTGACGGGGAAGTTGCCAGGAACAACCCAGACGCCGTTTGGCTCGCGCTGCGGCTCGGCATCATCATCGTGCTCGTCCTTGATGTTGCCGACAATCTGCTCCAGCAAATCTTCAATAGTCACAAGACCACTGACGCCGCCATACTCGTCGATCACGATACGCATGTGCTGTTTTTCGCGTTGCATCTCGCGCAGCAGCTCGTAGCCGCGCTTGGTCTCGGGAACAAAGGCGGCCTCGCGCTCAATGCTGGCCACGGTGCGCGTGCGAGCTTCTTCATCGGAGATTTGTAGCAGGTCGTGAGCAAAGGCAATGCCGGTGACGTTGTCAATGGAGCCGTAATAGACCGGGACGCGCGAGTAGTTGTGTTCGCGCAGCAGTTCGAGAAACTTTTCCAGAGTGATGGTTGCGGGCACAGCAAAGACTTCGGGGCGCGGGGTCATTACGTCGCGGACCAGTTTATCGCCGAATTCGACGGCAGACCGCACCAGTTCGCGGTCACTCTCTTCCAATATGCCTTCTTCTTCGCCGGCTTCGAGCAGTGCTTCGACGTCAGCTTCCGATTCTTCCTCGGCGGTGGCGGGTTCCTCGGCCAACGAGGCCACGGAGAAGAAGAAGCGGACGAGGACGGTGATAGGCGTCATCAGCCAGAGCAGCAAACGAATCGGCCAGATGAGTGTGCCTGCCCAACGGCCTTCGGTGCGGTTGAAAAGCATGGAAGGCAACAGGTGGTTGCAGAAGACCACCACCAGCACTACGGCCAATACGGCTTGAGAGATTTCGCCGTAAGTGGGCCATGTCAGGTGTGGCTCGCGATCAAAGAGCAGCGCGCCGAATTCCAGCGCGATAATGCCGAGGGCAAGCTGCTGCAAGACTGCCGCGCAAAGGCCCGCGTGTTCGCGGCTCAGGCCCAGCTGTGGCTCGACGAGTTCCTCCCATGCGTCCAGATTGTCCTGCTCCTCGCGCGTAAGAATCTTGCCGAACTCGGCGTAGACGCGGTTGATGTACGCGGCCAGCGTCTCGACCGCGGCGAGGGAAAGGATGAGGATGATGAAGAGCGGGGTCATGACTTCTTCACCTTTGCCGTGGCGCGCTCGATGAGGCCTTGCGGTAGGTTGAGCTTGGCGCGGAGCAGGCGTTCTCGGCGTGCCATCTTGCCTTCATCCGCTTCGTGGTCGTAACCAGCCAAATGAAGCAGGCCGTGAAGAATGAGAATTTTGATTTCCGTCGAGAGCGAATGATTTTGCTCGATGGCTTGCTTGCGAGCCGTCGGTACGGATATGGCCAGGTCGCCGGCGATTTCCTCGGCTCCGATCCCTTCGGCAAGGAAGGAGAGCACGTCGGTGGCTTTGTCTTTGCCGCGAAAGTTGCGATTGAGTTTGCGGATGGCGGCGTCAGTGGTGAGCAGGACAGTGACCTCGCCCTTGAGCCGGACGGCAGCTTGCGCCTCAGACAAAAATCGGGCCAGTGTACGGGCGGAGGGGATTTTCTTATCTTTGTCAGTACCGGAGACAGCCGTCCTCTTCGCCGGGGTTTGACTCGGGGCGGCGTCAGGGTCCATGTCTGGGTCCAGAAGAATCATCTTGCTCGGAGGCGCGGTGCGCGGAACCGGTAACTCTCATTCTACGCGGGTTCGCGGGATTCCACTGTCCGTTGGTCTTGATAGGCGGCAAAGCTGGTTCATAGGGTACCCCCACCCCTATTCTGGGCGCAAATTCCTTGTTTTCTTGAACTTACAGACAGGGTTTCGCCGTAAAATCGTGATAACAAAGAAGTTCCCCGCAGAATCGTCCAGGATAAGGAGTTACGTGGATGATTTGAGGAAAAACTCCTAAATATTATTGTGCGACAAAGTAAGCAAATAATCTGCAACCACTATAGCCGTACCGCCACCTCTTGACAAATCCCGTAAAAATTTTCACAATAAGACCATAGTCTATGACTATAGACGAGGTGTCCGCAATGGCGTCAATGGGAGCTGGTGAGTTTAAGGTGAAATGTTTGCAGTTGCTCGATGACGTCGCAGCCAACCGCGAACCGCTGGTGATTACCAAATTCGGTAAACCTGTGGCCAGAGTTCTGCCCATGCCGCCGGCGGTCAAACTGCGCGGCGCCTTGACGGGCAGCGTTCTGTTTGAAGGGGACATCGTCTCGCCCCTGGAGAACGAATGGGAAGCAGCGCAATAATGCGAATTCTGCTCGACACACATGTTCTGGTTTGGCTGCTAGAAGACTCTGAGCGCATCGGCGAGCCGGTCCACGCTCAAATCCAGCATGCCGCCGACGAGGACTGCCTCTTTGTTTCGGCGATCACTCCGTGGGAGATCTCCATGCTGGTGGCCAAGGGGAGGCTTCGGCTTGGCCAGGATGTAGCGGAATGGCTGGGAGCCGCGCTCAGTTTGCCGGGCATCCGGCTGGAACCGCTTTCGCCCGCCATCGCCGTGGCCAGCACGCGCCTGCCCTGGGAGGTTCACCCCGATCCGGCGGATCGTATCCTGCTGGCGACGGCGCGCCATCTGGATGCGACGCTGATCACCGCCGACCAACAGATTCTGGATTACGGGGCGCAAGGGTTTGTGAAGTGCGTTGCGGCCAAGTGAAACTGTTCAGGTGTGTTTTCCCGATCGAGTGTCAGGATTCTCATTCTTCGCACAATACGCGATGGGTGAGGCACAACGAGCGTGGAACCCAGCGGTATGATGATCGGTGAAATCTCAGGTCTCAAAATCGATACTTGAAGAATCCTGGGGTGTGTTGAGCCGAAAGGAAAACCATGCTTAACAAAATTGAAAAGAATGACCTGAAAAAGCCGCTCAACCGAGAGACCGCTATCTTCTTCGCGAATGAACTTCGTAATGCGCGTCTTGCCGCGTTAGCCGATGCACAGGCGTTTGATAAGGTCATCCAAGCCGTTGAAAGACTCGGAAGCTACATCACTGGAAAACAAAAATCACTCGGTGTATATTGCGAGGCACTCGTTTGTCTTTCAGAAAAGTCGTCATTAGCAGAGGAGATTCCGAAAAGATTTAGGGATCTATTGACGCCATTTAACGAGCTGTACGAATCAGTCAGGATTGCTCGTAACGATGCATTACATCAGGGCGCCTTTGCTCGGCACCTAACAAATCACACTATCAATTTGGCGATCGTCTTGGAGGACGCATTGAGTCATTGCATGGAGGCGCAAGTATCGGATTTCATGGTTCGAAACCCCGTCTGGGCTGAACTATGGCAGCCAGTGGCATTCGTTCGTCAGCTGATGCTTGCGAATTCCTACTCCTATATGCCGGTGCTTGAAGCTGACGAGAAACTAACCGAAGGGAACGAGTGGTCCATCATCTCGGACGTTGCAATTGCCAACTATTTGGGGCCAGCGAGGAATGGGGAAACTCGTAGAAATCGCCTAGTTAAGACGCTCGCGGATGCTCGCACGGATGACCTGAAAGTCCAAAAACCTGTTAAGACATTCGAAGAGAAGACGACCCTCAAGGAAGCATTGGATCATCTCGAAAAGGAAGAGGCGAAGGTGTTATTAGTGAGAGGTCCAAACCGTGGAAGCCTTCTTGGCATCCTGACCGCTTTCGACCTCTTATAACTGGGTTCCAGGAAGTCCATCACAATCTGAAAATTCAGACCATGATGGCTTACACAATATTCGCGCGTGCTTACTGCGGTTTGGCCGGATGCAGCGGCTGGGCCTGCGACCGGTCTTCGCGGGTCTGCGAACCTACTTCAATGGCGTCGCCTAACGCTAACGGTAGCTCCTGTTGCTGCGGCTTGACCGACTCATACGCGCGAACAATCCTCTGCACGAGCGCATGGCGAACTACATCGACGTCTTCGAAGTGGCAGAAGTGGATGCCTTCGACGCCGTTGAGAATATTGATGGCATCGAGCAGGCCGGACTTGCGCGGGTTGGGAAGATCGATTTGCGTGATGTCGCCGGTGATGACGGCCTTGGAGTTGTTGCCCATGCGCGTGAGGAACATTTTCATCTGTTCGATGGTGGTGTTCTGCGCCTCGTCCATGATGATGAAGGCGTCGTTGAGCGTACGGCCGCGCATGAAGGCCAGCGGGGCGACTTCGATGACATTTTTCTCCAGCATTTTGTCGACTTTTTCGGGGTCGAGCAGGTCGTAGAGGGCGTCGTAGAGCGGGCGAAGGTAGGGATCAACTTTATCTTGCAGCGTGCCGGGAAGGAAGCCGAGGCGCTCACCGGCTTCGACCGCAGGGCGAACGAGGACAATGCGGCTGACCTTTTTGGCGTTCATGGCGGCCACGGCCATGGCGACGGCGAGATAGGTTTTGCCGGTTCCGGCGGGGCCGACGCCGAAGACCATGTCGTTCTGCTCGATGGCCTCAACATATTTTCTCTGATTGATGGAGCGGGGCTGGACGGTGCGCTTGACACCCGCCGAGCGCTGCTTGCCGCTGTCGGCCAATGACTTCAGGGTTATCGCGGGGTCTGTGACCACAAGACGCAGCAGGCCGTTCAGTTCGCCATTGTGCGGGTTGACACCCTGCTTGCGCAGAGCCTCAAAGTCCACGAAGATTTGCCGTACTCGGTCGACGGCGGCTTGCGGACCCTCGACATGCACTGCGTCAGAGCGAAGATCGATATGCACACCGAGCGAGTCTTCGATGAGCCGGATGTTTTCATCGCGAGTCCCGAAAAGGGGCTCCAGATTAGGTGTGATCTCCAATGCGATCTTCAAAGGGTTCGATGGCCTCCGCGTGGGGTTGAAGTGAGCTGGAAGGATGGGAGAGAGAGGGTGCAACGGCGACTGCGGGCCAGAGAGGCAGGCTCGGCCGATTGTGAGGGAACGTAGGATTTGCGGCGCAGAACCGATCCGCAGCTTTGAGCTGAGAATCGAACGGGCGGGATGGAGTAGGCTACCAAATCTTGAGTCAGTATTCGGTATCTGGGCTTGAGAGTAGCGCCAGTGGAGTGAAGAGTCAATGCGGTTTGCAGGGATTTTTAGTAAAAAGAGTTCCAAGACAATTACGGGGTAGAGCTGGAAGCGGGAATGGGCCCGCCGCAACCTACGAAGAATCAATGGAAAACGGCGAAAATTGCGGCCGGTCGAGCGGGATTCTGCCGCACATTTTGCAGGTGCTTCTTCACTAAGCGGGACGTTGCTTGGAGAAAGCACGTAGAATGAAGATTAGCCTCGCGTTTCATAAAAATATTTATGCGAGACTGTTGTTCATTGGAGGAGCAAATGGCAAGCGCCTTGCAGCAACGAGAGGTTGGCGAGGACTTTGTAAGCGAAGATGCCAAGCGCCTGGTCGAACAGGCGCGCACCAAACGAGCGCGTCAGATACAGGCTCTCAATTTGCAACGAGAAAATATTCTTTCGCAAAGAACCTCTAATCCGGTACGACGAGCGGCTTTGGAGGCCGCCCTGGCGCAGATTGAGGGACAGATTCAAGCAATTCAATAGACCGGCCCGCGCAGAGCGGGTTTTTTTCTGCCCGGCTGACTAAGTCTTTCCGCGTGAGAGCAGTGAAGGTGGTCTGTGCCTCTTGCCGCGTGCCCGCTGCTACGGATGCGGCAGATAATGCCGTGAACTGATTTAAGTTCCTTTCGATTATTCCGATAAGCCAAGAGATGGTGTTTTTAAAGCCGTCCTATGGATGAGGAGTGTATCAATGGATTTTGACAAAGCAATCAATGCACATGTGCAATGGAAGATGAAGCTGGCGGCGTACTTAACCAAGCCCGACCGTAGCCTGGATGCCGCCGTCGTGGGAGCAGATAACAGTTGCGAACTGGGCAAATGGATCCGCGGCGATGGGCAAACCCTTGCAAAGACGCCTGATTTTGTAAAACTTGTGGCTGATCACACGCAGTTTCATAAAGCTGCGGGCGACATCATCAGAAAAGCCGATTCCGGGCAAAAGATGACTGAAGTGGTAGCCCTAGGAGCAAAAAGCGATTATTCGGCTGCGTCGAATGCAGTGGTCGCTTCGTTGATGACCATGAAAAGGCATAAGTAGTTCCACCATTCGCCCGGAATTGCAGCTAGTTTCAGCTCCGGGCGAGCGTTTATGCATCACGGTGGAAGAGCAGGGAGTTGGCCTGCCGCACGGTTGTCAGCACCACACGCGCAATGTTCACACGCTCTGGGCGGTTCGCAGCCCACACAATGACCTCGGCCACATCTTCCGGTGTAAGCGGCTGGATTCCCTTGTAGACACTCGCAGCGCGTTCGGTGTCGCCGTGAAAGCGCACCATGCTGAACTCCGTCTCCACCATACCGGGGTCAACGGTGGTGACGCGGATCGGCGTGCCGAGTACGTCCTGGCGCAGACCGTCGTTGATGGCTCGTTCGGCGGCTTTGGATGCACAGTAGACCGCTCCGCCGGGATAGGTCAGCTCGCCGGCAGTTGAGCCCAGATTCACCACGTGGCCGCGTCCCCGCTCCACCATCCCGGGCACGACGGCGCGGGTCACATAGAGCAGTCCCTTGACGTTGGTGTCGATCATCTCTTCCCAGTCATCCATGTTGCCCTGGTAGAGCTTGTCCATGCCGCGGCTGAGGCCGGCGTTGTTGACCAGCACATCAATCGCCGTCCACTTGGCTGGCAGCGTGTTGATGGCCTGCTGAACAGCATCGCGGTCGCGCACATCGAGATCGATGGTGTGAACCGATTCGGCACCGCGTTCAAGTGCGGCTGCGGCTACTTCGGCCAGTTTGTCGGCGCGGCGAGCAGCCAAGAGCAAACGCGCGCCCTCGGCTGCAAAGGCGAGAGCGGTGGCAGCGCCGATGCCTGACGAGGCTCCAGTGATGAAGACGATTTTTCCTTCGAGGCTCATGCTTCTATCCTAACTAACTTTGTGCATTCCGCGACGTTGCGCCATGCGGTATTGGCCGACCGCCCAATCTTCTCCGCCCAGTCCCGTTTGCTGTGCTTCAGCAAAGATTTCAGCCAGATCATCGGCCAGGCTCAAGCGGATTTGACGGCTTGCCGCTGCCTCGCGGAGGAGTTGCAGGTCCTTCGCTCCCAATTGCACTGACGCCCCTGCCTGTGCGGGCGGGTTCAGCATGACCTTGCCGTAGGCCGCGTAAAACGGCGACTGAAAGAGCGCACTGTTGACGGTTTCCAAAAAAGTTGCCGGAGCAATGCCCTGCGCCTCGGCATAGACAAATGCCTCGCTGAGCGAGTGGATCATCGCACTGATCAGAAAGTTACCGCCCAGTTTGAGCGCGTGTGCCTGTCGCGGCTCCGTGCCAATCACAGAGAGACCTCGGCTGAGCGGCGTAAGCAACGGGCGAGCCTTCTCAATGGCCTCTTCCGCTCCGGCGGCCACAATCCAGAGACGTCCTTCTTCAGCGATATTCGGCCGCCCAAAGACTGGCGCGGCGACAAAGAGTTGTTCTCGCCTTTGATGCTCGGCAGTGAGCCGCTCGCTGAGCGCAACGCTGATGGTGCTGAGCGAGATGTGCAGCGCGCCGGGCCAGAGCACGTCGATCACTCCGTCTGGACCAAAGAAAACAGCCTCGTGGGCCGCATCATCGAAGAGCATGGTGAGGACGGCTTCAGCGGAGCAAACGGCCTTCGTGGGTGTGGCGGCAACGGTTGCGCCGTGAGCGGCCAGCTCCTCGGTACGCGCCGGACTGCGGTTCCAGACGGTGAGTTCATGACCCGCGGCCAGCAGACGGCGCGCCATCGGTGAGCCCATATTGCCCAATCCAAGAAATGCAATTTTCATGGCGAATGCTCCTGTGCACTTTCTCAAACCCAGAATAGACCGGAATTCCATTCTGATGGGAAAGGCGAAATCTATTATCCTAATGACAGCAGCCACTCCCAGATATCGCCCCCCCCACAACCATCCCCCGTCGGCGTAAATAACATTCTCACATGTAAAGGAAATACTCATATGTATACGAAATACTTGCCCGGGAACACTGAAGTTTGGGATCGGTGAAACCAGGCGGCGGTAAAACGAATCTAACGAATGGTAGATGTATTGTGAAACGCTTCGCGGAGATTTCCCGTCGCGAAGCTACGGTTTTCCTCAACCCACACAAGAGCCGTGCACTCCCGGCCCACAAAAGCAGAATGCAGCAGTTAAGGAGTAGTTTTTGCCCGATTTTGAGCCCGCTTCCCCCGACAAGGCCAGCACCGAAACAACGCAGAGATCTACTGAGATTCTGCAGCAAGGCCCCAACGCGTTATGGAAGCCCAGGGTCAATCCCTGGATTATTGCCGTCACGGTGGCCCTGGCCGCGTTCATGGAAGTGCTGGACACTTCGATTGCCAATGTGGCTCTGCCTCACATCGCTGGGTCGCTCGGCGCTTCGACGGATGAAGGTACTTGGGTGCTGACCAGCTATCTGGTGGCCAACGCGATTGTTCTGCCGATCGGCGCATGGGCCTCAAGCGTGCTGGGCCGGCGCAATTTCTTCGTACTCTGCATCATCATTTTTACTGTTTCGAGCTTTCTCTGCGGGGCAGCGCCGTCTCTCCCTTTGCTGCTGGTTTTCCGTGTGATGCAAGGCGCGGGCGGCGGCGGAATGCAGCCCATGGCTCAGGCCATCATGGCCGACAGCTTTGAGCCGCAAAAGCGTGGACAGGCCTTCGCGCTCTACGGCCTCGTTGCGGTTCTTGCTCCTTCAATCGGCCCTACTCTTGGAGGCTGGATTACTGATAATTTTTCCTGGCGCTGGATCTTCTTTATCAATATTCCGGTAGGCATTTTGGCTTTCTTCCTGGTGACCCGGCTGGTGGACGATCCGCCGTGGATCAAGGGTGACCGCTCGCGTCTCAGAAATATGGATTTCCTCGGACTGGGCTTCCTCACCATTGCCATGGGGGCACTGCAAATTATGCTTGACAAGGGCGAGGAGAACGACTGGTTCTCTTCCAACTTTATCTGCCTTTTTGCTCTCCTGTTTGTTAGTGGTATGGTCGCGCTGATTTGGTGGGAGTGGCGGCACAAGAATCCGCTTATCAACATCAAGCTCTTCCGCTTCAGGAACTTCGCCATCTGCTGCTTTCTCATGGCGCTCGTGGGCGGCGTGTTGAATGCGAACACCGTTTTGCAGCCGCAGTTCATGCAGCAGTTGCTGGGTTGGAACGCTACCACTGCTGGCATGGCTCTGACCGCGGGCGGCATCATGCTGCTCTTTATGATGCCCCTGGCCGGCTATGCTACCGGCAAAGTGGCTGCGCGCTACCTGGCGATAACTGGCTTCACGATGTTTGTGATTACCTTTCGCTATGCGGCCAACGTGACCACGCTCGGGATGACCTTTTCCGCCGCGTCGTGGCTGCGCGTGATCCAGATGATGCCTCTGCCCTTCTGCTTTATCTCCATCACAACAGCGGCCTACGTGGGTATGCCCAAAGAACAGAGCAACCAGGTGGCCGGACTCATCAACTTTGCGCGCAATATCGGCGGCAGCATCCTGATCGCCGTGACCAATGCGCAAGTAACCAGTCGAACCATGTGGCACCAGCAGCACCTGCAAAACGCGATGATCTCGGCCAACAGCGGCTTTCAACAACACACGCAGGCACTGACAGGATTTTTCAGCAGTCGTTTCGGCGGCCCCAATGGCAATGGATTGGCGCTGGCCTCCATTTACAACCAACTCAACCAGCAGGCGCAGACGCAGGGTTACCAGGACGTCTACATGGAGCTCTCGTGGATGTCGGTGGGACTGATCTTTCTGGCCTTTCTGCTGAGCAGAAACAAGCCGGAAGCAGAAAAGAGTGAGACCGCGATGCACTAAAAACAGTGAACATTGAGCAGCCGGTCTAAAATTGAAGAAGAAGTCGAAGTTTTTGCGCAACTGCACCGGCGTGTGAATCGTCTGGAGCAGTGTAGAGGAGATCACGCAATGGCATTGATGAAGACATCTAATCCGACGCTGAACGGCAATACATTTGAAAACCTTCCCCGGACGCAGTATGGGGGCATCATCGACGAATCCACCCGGATGACGCTGACCGGCACTGTGAACAAGACCGGCATGCTGCTGTTGTGTGTGATGGCGACTGCGGCCTATACCTGGTATCAATTCAGCGAATCGCTCGATCCCACGAGTGTTGCGCCGCTGATGATTCTTGGCCTCATCGGCGGATTCATTGTCGCCATGGTCACCTGCTTCAAGAAAGAGTGGTCTCCGGTGACGGCGCCCATCTATGCGCTGCTGGAGGGATTGGCGCTGGGAGGCATTTCTGCGTTTATCAATCTGCGTTATCCGGGCATCGCTATGCAGGCTGTGGGCCTGACCTTCGGCACGCTCTTGGTTCTTCTGCTGGCCTATCGCTCGGGCCTGATTCCCGTTACCGACAAGCTTCGCATGGGAATTGTCGCTGCCACCGGTGGCATTGCGGTCTTCTATCTGCTGACAATGCTGCTGGGATTCTTCCACATCAGCTTATTCTCGTCTGTTTTCGGCAATGGGTTGATCGGGATTGGGTTCAGTCTTTTCGTTGTCGCCATTGCGGCGCTGAATCTGGTATTGGATTTCGACTTCATTGAGCGCGGCGCTCAGTACGGCGCTCCCAAATACATGGAGTGGTATGGCGCATTCAGCATTATCGTTACTCTGGTCTGGCTCTATCTGGAGATTTTGCGTCTGCTCTCCAAGCTGCGCAGCAGAAACTAAGTAGGAATCATATCCCTGACTGCATAATGTTCCACCAACTATGGGTGCCCCAGGTCCCGATTTTGGGACCTGGGAAACTACGATCCAGTTCAACCCTAAGAAATTCCGCCGAGCAGTTGCTTGAGCGCATGCACGTAGTCGGTGAGCGCCGTACGTCCGGCTTCGGTCATGCGGTAGATGCTCTGTGGCTTGCGTTGCACAAACTTCTTTTCGACCGCAACGTAGCCGGCTTCTTCCAGCTTCAACAGCTGCGCGCCCAGGTTGCCGTCGGTCGATCCGGTCTTCTGGCGCAGCCAGGTAAACTCCGCTTCCTCAACCCCCGTGAGCAGCGAGAGCAAAGCCAGGCGCAGCTTCCCGTGAATCACAGGATTCAGCTCCGGCAGCTCAGGCATGGCTCGCCGCCTTGCTGCGCTGCTTGGCCTCGATCACCATCAAGTAGGCTCCGAAGACGATCTGACAGAGAAAGAGCGCGGCAAGAAACGCGATGGTCAGCAACTTCCCACGTCCGAAGCATGCAAACACAGTCAGCGTCCACCACACCAGCGCGCAGGCAAACTGCGTTTTCCAGCGGAGAATCATGCTAGAGGCAGCATTGGCTGTCGCGAGCAAGGTTCCAACAATGGCGATGAATGTGTGCTGGTCGGCGTGTCCGCTGTAACCAAGCGAGAATAAAAGAATAAACATCGAAGTGCCGACGGCAAACCAGACAGCGCCAATGGCGCGGTTCTTCGAGGTCGTTGGCCTGCCGACGCGTTTTCTCCACAGGATGATGATCGCCATGAGAATCGCAGAGCCCGTCATGGTGACAGGCCATGCGTAAATGCTATGAAAGATGCTTCCCCAAAGGATGGCGACGAAATAAGCCGCTCCCCAAAGGACGAAAGTCCAGCCATAACTAGAGGTGGTGCGTCGGCCTTCGGCAATCATGGTTTCAATCAGGCTGAGCCTGTCTTTCAGTTCCTGCTCTTCATTGCTCGCAGTAGTCATTCCGATTCTCCTTAAGCTGGTTCAATCCTCAGTAAAGAAATTGTGATTGCGGAAGCGATCAAGGCCTCACGCGAACTCCCAGCGCCGCGCAATTCTGCGGGCAATCACAAAAAGCACGATGCCGACGGCCAGAAGCACACTGACTTGCTGCCAAAGATCCTTGACTGGCAGATCGCGCCAGAAGACTTTGGTAAAGCCATCGATGGCCCAGGCGTTAATGGTAAAGAGGCCCGCCTTCTGCATGGCTTCAGGCATCATGTAGCGGGGAAACATGCTGCCTCCTATGGCGGACATAGTTAGAACCAACAGCGTGGAGAGTGCACCCAACTGCGCCCGCGTGCGGCAGATACTGGCCAGCAGCATTCCGAAGGCGGCCACGGCAAAGGCTGTGCACAAACCCATCACGATAAAGCCGGGAATGTGCGTGAAAAGATCGAGCTTGAAGACACTCCACGCCCAGAGAAACATCACGGTGAGCTGCGTAAACGCCAGCAATGTGTTGTAAGCCAGCTTGCCAGTCAACAGCGTAGTCATGGTGATGCGCGAACTGAGAACGCGGTCCAGCGTGCCGCTCTCGGCTTCGTCCAACAGCGCTCCAGCCGATCCGCTGGCGGTGAAGAGCAGAAACATGACACCGATGGATGCTGCATAAAAAGAAATCATGGGACTGCGCTTGTTCTCTCCCACCACGGCGCGGGAGCGAACAGCGATGAGGCCGCCGCCGGACTGGGAGGAACTGGCGGCAGAAGGTTTGTTCTCATGCTGACGCCACTGATCCATGCTGGCGTCCATCCGCTTTCGCTGCTCCGGCGTGAATCCGCCGACATACTGATCGAAGCGCTTCATACCCTCTTCCGCCATCACTGTAGGCATGGCGGTCATAGCGGCTTTTTGCAGCAGGCCCGCCACCATCTGCGGCGCAATCTGGTCGCTGGAGTCGTTGAGCATTTGAATCTCCGAGCCAGCTTGATCGCCTCCCAAAGAGATGGGGTGCAGGCCGTAGCCCTTGGGAATGATCAGCGCTACCGGTGCGTCGCCCGTCTTGACCGCGGTCTCTGCTGTGGCAGCCGTGTATTCCGGCAATTGTTGGGCGTTTTTTTCTATGGGTGCAGGTCGCATGAGCACCTTCAGCGACTTTTCACCCTGCAGGGCGCGCACCAGATTGAGCGAGGCCGTGCTCTTATCCTCGTCCACAAGAACGATTTTTACCTTGGGCGTGGTGTCGTGCATTCTGCCGAAGATCACGGCGAAGATGCTGAAGAAGCCGATGGGCAGAATGAAACTCAACGCCAGCGCAGCTCGGTCGCGGCGCAGAGACATAAGAGCGGTGCGGATAATGGGGATAATCAATCGCGTAACTCCCTTCCGGTGAGGTGCAGAAAAACAGACTCCAGATTGGGCCGTCGCAGCGTCACGTCTACCAGTTCCAGTCCGGCGCTGGCAGCGTCGTTGAGCAAGCCTGTAATCAGCTTGGAATCTTCGATGGAGAATTCGGCGACGCCGTCTGTCAGCCGCCCTGCATGGCGCTCGACCCAGGCACTGATCGTGCCGGGAGCGCCGGCAAAGCGGGCCAGCACCTGACTGCGCTGGGCGAAGGAGCTTTTGACGAGTTCGCCGCTCGAGCCCTGCGCAATGATGCGGCCATGATCGATAATGGCGACGCGGTCGCAGAGCCGCTCCGCCTCTTCCATATAATGCGTGGTGTAGATGATTGCGGCTCCCTGGTCGCGTAGCGTTTCGATCATCTCGAAGATGCGGTTGCGCGACTGCGGATCGACGCCCACGGTCGGCTCATCCATCAACACAATTCGTGGACGATGGAGAATGCCTGCTGCCATATTGAGACGCCGCTTCATGCCGCCGGAGAGATTCATCGCCAGCTCTTCCGCGCGATCTTCCAGTGCAGCCCACTTCAGGCACCACGCCACCGCATCCGCCAGCTTGTCGCCGGAAAGGCCGTAGTAGCGGCCAAAGGCCGACAGATTTTCCTTGCACGTGAGCCGGGGATAAAGAGCCAACTCCTGCGGAACCCATCCCAAAGCCGCGCGGGCCTCTGAAGTGTTGGCCGAGGAACCAAAAACCAAGGCGCTGCCAGCATCAGGCAGCACACGACCGACGATGCAGCGAATCAGTGTACTCTTCCCGGCTCCATTGGGGCCGAGCAGGCCGAGGCATTCACCGGCATGCAGCTCCAGCGATACGCCGTCGAGTGCAGTCACCGTGCCGAAGCGCTTGACCAACGAGGCAACTTCAAGCGGAATAGCTTCAAGAGAGTTTGCCGCAGGCTGGGAGGGAGCATCGATCATTGGATAAGGATTCATACGATAGTCCTGCCTTTATCCGAGGCAACTAACTCGGAATAAAGAGTACTCTATTAAATAGAGTAAAGAAAGTCAAGAACTATTTTCACTTTTTCGTGTGGCGGGGAAATTATGCCGGGATGGAGTGGGACGGTTGCACGGAACTCACTACGCCCCGGGGCATCCGTGGCTTTGACCGTGCGGCGCGTAGCTTGCTCAACTCTGTAATCGCACGCCCTATCACTCCGGCCCAATCTTCGGGACTGCTCTGGCGCAGAAGCCATGCTGTGGGATACCAAGGCGTGGAGTCGATCTGTTGCATCCAACGCCAGTCGCCCAGGTGGGGCAGAAGAATCCAGACCGGCTTGCCCATGGCGCCAGCCAGGTGCGCGATGCAGGTGTCGGTGGTGATGACCAGGTCTAGCTGGGCGATCAGAGCTGCCGTTTCGGCCAGATCGCGGTCATGGCTGCACCCATCGCGGACAAACAGATCGTCGGGCAGGTCAGCCAGTTGCTCGGCGGCCACACCTTTTTGCAGCGAAATCCAGTTGATGCCAGGAACTCGCAAGAGAGGCAGGAGCGTGGGCAGTTTGATGGAGCGTCTGTGGTCGGCCTTGTAGCGGGGATTGCCCGCCCAAGCAAGGCCGACGCGGAGTGCACGTCGGGCGTCCGCGCGAAGGTCGGGAAACTGCTTCTGTTTTTCCTGAAAAAGCGCCGGGTCGGCATCCAGGTAAGCGCCAGTCCAGGGAACGGTCTCGACGGTAGTTCCAAAAACCGCCGGCAGGCTGAGCAACGGGCACTCCACGTCAAACTCAGAAGGCTTTGAGCCAAGCAGTGCAGTTTCAGCCAGCCCAGTGCGTACGGTGGCAAGCGATTGCATCAAACGAAGAGCCGGTTCCTGAACTTGCAAAATCACTACACCGCCGCGGGCCTCTACCAGCGAAACGTAGCGGCAGAATTGGATGGTGTCTCCCAGCCCTTGCTCTGCGTGGATAAAAATCCGGCGTCCGAGGAGAGCCTCCCCCTGCCAGCGAGGTTGCTCAAAATTCCTCGGAGTGCGATGTACCTCGCGGAAGTTCCAGCGAGCCTCATAGCCCGGCCAGCCCTGCCGCCAATTGCCCAGCCTGAGACGGGTCAGCGCCAGGTTATAGAGGGCTCCGGCGCACTCTGGGTCGAGCTCGACCGCAAGCTTCTGCGCCTGTAGAGCCGCATCCATCTGGCCCAAATCCAACAGTGAATTTCCGCGATTGGAAGGAGCGGCTTGGTGGCCCAGGGCTTCGGCGCGTTCAAAGACCGGAATCGCTTCCTCGTAACGGCCTTCTTTGTGCAGCAAAATGCCGTGCATATTCACGGCCTCCGCGTGATCCGGCTGGCGAGCTAATGCCCAGCTCAGCCAACGCCATGAACCGGCCTGATCGCCTTCAGCCGCGCGGAACTGGCACCAGGCCACCTGCGTTTCCACCTGTTCCGGATTGAGGGCAAAGGCCTTGCGCAGATACACTTCGGCCTCTTCCGGACGGTTTCGCTCGCGCTCAAGAATTGCCAGGTTGACCCACCCGGAAACCAGATCCGGACGCAGCTCGACGGCGCGCAGCAAAGCGGATTCGGCAAAAACTTCGCGCCCCTGCTCACGCAGCATACTGCCTAGATTCATCCAGGCGGCGGCAAAGTCCGGGCGCAGAACAAGCGCTTTGCGGTAGCGCGCCTCGGCTTCTTTCACCTTTCCCATGCGCGCCAAAACAAATCCAGCGGCAAACTCGGCCTCGGGCAGCTTCTTTTTGAACGCCAATGTCTGCGTATAGCACTCCAACGCGTCCTCGTTGCGCCCCAGGGCAGCCAGCGCATTCCCTTTGCCCATCAACGCAGCGGGCTGCGCCGGTTGCGCTCGGAGCGCCAGTTCAAACTCTCGGATAGCCTCCTGAGGGTGACCCATCGAAAGCATCAGCTCGCCCAGACCCATATGCGCCAGCGCATCCGTGCCGCTGATCCGTATGGCCTGCTGATAGGCGCGCTCGGCTTCATCGTTTCGTTCGGCGGCCTTCAGCGCCTGACCCAGCGCCACCCAGGCCGTGCCCATCCTGGGCGCTACTGCCAGCGCTGCACGGGCCATTTTGACCGCTGCTTCGGTTTGTTGGCTGGCAAGGGCAATCAGAGTCATGCCCACCAGCGCCTCCGGGTGGCATGGATTATCGACCAGCATGCGCTGGTAGCTGAGCGCGACCTCGGTCAAATGACCGGTCAGCTCTTGGGGGAGACATGTCTCGTTTGAAGTCAATTCCATACGGTTTTTTGGGAAAGCTCCAGCTCTCTCGAACACAAATCGTCAATAGAGAGGTATTCCTCTGAAAGCTAGGCTGGTTGCCGCAATCGCTCAATAGAAAAGTGCGAGAAGTCTGTCGAATCAGGTGTGACATTTCCCATTTTCCGGTGGGTTCGCTTTCGGGATTGGAGCGAGTCAAGCAGTTAGTGACAAGCGTCTGCGGTAGCCACAATCAGCAAAGGGGAGCACTTGCGCACGCGCTCCCCTCTCAGTTTGGCTTTGCTAGCAAGGCAGAACCAGCAGGCCGGATTCAAGCAGCTTTTCCGTCAGTCGGTCCAGGGCTTTGGGAAATTTGTAAGAGACGGTGCGGACGGCCATTCCCAGCATTAAGGCTGTTTCGGACTGTGTGTACTCCTGGAGCACGATGCGGCTGAGCATCATGCGGTCCAGCGCACCCAGCTGGTTCAGGCATCTTTCCACGTCGAGAACAAAGATAATGGCGTCTTCGAATGTTCGCACCGGCCTGCTTGAGCACCATCCCCGAGCAATGGGATCGCCCAGGATATTCGGCGCCCTGCCCACCTGCATCGAAGCGTACAGGTATCGCCTCAACATGCTCTCGGTATGCTTACGATAGAAACCGAGGCTGATCGCCGGTTCAGTGGCAGACGTTTTTGCGTCCGGTTTTGGCGTAGCCTCCGAGCTTTGTGCCCAGATCTCCCGCGCTTCGTATCTTGTTTGTCGCGGGCTCGCTGCTTCCCAAATCATTGGCAACTGAAGGGCTGCGCTCATAGCGTTCCTCCTGTTGCTTCTGCCACCGCCCAAACACTCCTCAAGGTTTTCCGGGAGGGACGCCCAGGCCGTTTACGGCTTTCGGGAGTTGGAAAGTCCTTCAGCTTTTCTTCACACCCGCTGCAGTAAACACTGCCTTGGGTCTGGGCACGGTACCAAAGACAACCGCACCCCTCGCAAATTTTCAAATGCACGCGCAATTCCATGACGAATTCTCCGTTTTTCCGTTCTTTCCCAAGGGCCTCGCTTTGACTTGTTATTTCCTCGGGGTAGAAAGAGCCGTGCATGGCTGCTCAGGGTTCCTGTGCCCTGATGGGGGATAGCCGCTCGTGTTCTTTCGTTTGTTGTCATGCTCATGGCGCGCAGATCCTGGAATTTTCCCGATGGACTGTTCTCAGACGCCTCTGCAGGGCGTTTTGAGTAGGGATGAGAAAGCCGGAGAGATTTTTCATCCTCCGGCAATTGTTCATTAGCCACTGAAAGGGGACAAAAATCCGTCCGATTCAGGCTATCGGTAATGAAGCCTATCTCAGAAAATTCCCACAGACCACATCGTGATTAAGTAAAACTAATCTAGAAAGATGGTTCTCTTGCGTCAATCTCCCCCAGCGGCATTCTGCTTCGGAGCTTTCCAATTCCCGGTCAAGCGCCGAAAATGAAGGTCTCTCGGACCCCCCAGGTTTGCAGGAGGAAAATGGGTGCCTATCGGTCCCATTGCTGGTGGCGGATTTTCCACAGATGAACTTTACCCAAATGCACGAGCGGCTCCGCCTGGAACTGCTGCGCAGGATACAGCGAGGCACGGTCAGCGTCTCGCTCCTGGCGCGTCAGACCGGTTTTGGGCAATCGCATCTGTCGAATTTCCTGCACAGCCGCCGCCAGCTTTCTCTGGAGGCGCTGGATCGGATTCTGGCGGCGCAGCACATGAAGGCCAACGACCTTTTGCCCGCAATACGAGCGCGTGAATCGTTCACCGCAGAGGGAGAAGGTAGTTCCGTGCCGGTCGTTTCCCATGCGGCGGCGCTGTTTGAGCCGTTCATCCGGCCCTCTGCCGCGCAGGCCTTGCTGCAGTTGCCGGCTGGGCTATTGCAGACGATCCGCACACGGGCGACAAATCAGCGCCGCGCATGGCAGCGGTTTGTGGCGGTGCGCATTCCCGCCGCCGATGCCCTGCCGATGGAGCCGCTGGTGCTGCCGGAGGCACTGGTGCTGATCGACCGGCACTACAACTCGCTGATGCCCTACCGGCCGAACCGGCCCAATTTGTATGCCGTGCGGAATGGGGCGCACCTGATGCTGCGCTATGTGGATTTTGTGGCGAACCGGCTGGTACTCAGGCCGCACAATATAGCCTTCCCGGTAGACCTATTGGAGGTAAATTCCGGCGAGCCTCCCAGCGAACTGATCGCCGGAAGGGTGGCATTGATCTTGAATGAGCCGTAATGCCTTATGGCAGTTTGAAGGCCTTGATGGCGATGGCATTGGGGTCGCGCCCCGCTGGCAGCAGTTGGAAGAGCGAGCGTGTGCTTGTGCGGACCACGGCAACATCATTGGAGTGCGAATCGACGACGAAGAGCAGATGGCCGGTGGCGGAAAAAGCTAGTGCCGAGGGGCCATCGCCCACATGGATTGAGTTTAGGCGTTTGCCATCGTCAATGGAGTATACAGCGACATACTGTGAGCGGAAGTTGGCCACGTAGAGCAGGGAATTATTGGCTGAGACCAGGCCGCGGACGGGATCGTCTCCGAGGATGGTTGCGCCCAGCACGTCGTTGGTGCCGGTGACGACCTCAGAACTTGAGTTGGAGAGCGAGTTCATCGCAAACAGTTCACCGCCGTCGGGCTTGAGAGCCAACTGCAACGGCGCCTGGCCCACGTCGAGCAACGCCTCCAGCCGGTCAGCTTGGGCGGGAATGGTTTGTGCTGGGCCGCTCTGCGCCGGATGCACCTCGGCGTGAGCCAGCGCGATGGCCATGATCTGGTGGCCTGCCGAGCACGCAACCAAAGCCTTGGAAGAATCGGGGAGGATGACGGCATCGCCAGCGCCAGGGCATCCTTCAAATACGGCGCGCACTTTGCGGGTTGCGGGATCAATCAGGCTGACCGAGCCTGCTCTGCGATTGGCTACGGCCAGGGTTTTACCGTCGCGAGAGATGCGCAGAGAGACAGGCTCCTCGCCCGCGCCAATGGCCGCAATCTCGCGTCGTGCCTTCAGGTCGATCACAGAAATAGTATTGGCTCCGGAGTTGGCCACATAAGCCAGCTCGCCTTTGGGGTCGATCTCAATGGCAACCGGATGACGGTGAACGGTGATGGTGGCCACCACAGTGTTATTTTCTGCGTTGATGACCGTAACCGATCCCTGATTGTTCGCTGTGCTGGAGTTGACTACGTAGACTTCATTGCTAGTGGGGCTGACGGCCACAGCAACAGGATTCTGCCCGACAGCAATCTCCCGGTCGAGGCGCACATTGATCACGTCAAAGACACTGACGGTGCCGCTGCCGCCGTTGGTCACGTAGGCATACTCGCGGTCATTGGGCGCATATTGCGGAAAGTCGTGAGGGCGGCAGCCAGTGAGGGCCAGAGCCAACAAAGAGAAGGATAGGATGCGGATCATCTTGTCGTTCGGCGATTTCATGATTTGTCCAGCGTTCAAAAATGTATGTCCTTCGACTACGCTATGCTCCGCTCTGAGTGCCAGTTTCCAGTAACGATCAAGCTGATTTCAACTCCGAAAGCTGAATCCAGCAACTGTTGTTACTTCGCTGCTGCCTCAATGCGTATGCCGCGCGGCAGTTTGCGTTCCACCACCGGTGCGATCTGTTCAAGTTCATCCATCATGCGCGCAAACTGATCGGGATAAATGGACTGCGGGCCGTCAGAGAGAGCCTGATCGGGGTGGTTGTGAACCTCGACAATAATACCGTCCGCGCCTGAAGCGATGGCAGCTCGGGCCATCGGCAGAATTGAATTGCGCTTGCCGGTGGCGTGGCTCGGATCAACAATGATCGGCAAGTGGCTGAGGCGCTTCACGGCGGGAATAATACTCAGATCGAGTGTGTTGCGGGAGTGATCGGCAAAGGTGCGCACGCCGCGCTCGCACAAAATCACGTCGTAATTGCCCTCGCTCATCACGTACTCGGCAGACATCAAAAACTCTTCCAGCGTCGCCGAGAGGCCTCGTTTCAGCAGCACCGGCTTGCGCTGGCGGCCAGCCTTCTTCAGTAGCGAGAAGTTCTGCATATTACGCGCGCCGATCTGGATCACGTCAGCCCATTCAGCGGCCATTTCGAGAGACTCGTTGTCGATTGCCTCCGTAACGATGCGCAGACCAAAGCGTGTGCGGATCTCGGCCATGATCTGCAAGCCTTCCAGGCCTAGGCCTTGAAATGCATAAGGGGACGTGCGCGGCTTGAATGCGCCGCCCCGGAAGAACTGTGCGCCACTGGCGGCCACCTGCTCGGCGATGGCAAATGCCTGTTCGCGGCTTTCAATCGAGCACGGCCCGGCGATCATGGCCAGTTCCGGGCCGCCGATGGTGGCGTCTGTTCCGGCAAACCGAATGACGGTGTCTTCTTCCTTTACGTCGCGGCTGGCCAGCTTGTAAGGCTTGGAGACGCGGATGACTTCAGCGACGCCGGAGAGCGCTTCCAGGTTGCCGCGCTCCACTTCGCCCTGGTTGCCGGTGATGCCGATGGCGGTGCGCTGGGCTCCGGGAAGCGGGTGGGCGCGGAAGCCCATTTGCGCAATATGATCGCAAACCGCCTGGATATCTTCCGGTGTTGCCTGCGCCTTCATGACTACGAGCATGGCTGGCCTCTTGAACAACCAGTCTAACGGTTAGTAGAGCGAAGGGCAATTGGCGGTTCAGCCCGGTAGTGTGTCCGTTTGAGATAGAGGAGTGGAAGGGCTGCTAATCTAACTTAATGGACCGTTCGGTGAAGCTTGGAATCGCGAGCCTTGTTTTAATCAGTGGATGCGTCCTCCCCTCCCCATTAAATCTAGTGTTCACGGTGATTTCCTGCATCCTAGGGTTCCTTGCTGCCTATCAAGATAGCAAATGGTGGCTTGTTGTTCCCTTCACGATAATTGCCCTTGCAGCAGGGTTGATCTATGTCGGTTTTCACGCAACATAATTGAAACTGACCCACTACCCTTAGCCCACTACAAATCCGACATCTCTCTTCACTCTTTTTCATAAGCCGCAGAGCCCCGGTTTGCTCCGCTGGCGGCTGTGTGCTAACCTTGATTTCTGTGCCGTTGTGCGTGCGGAGCTTTAGTGTGCCCGTACGGATTTTCGGGCCTCCGGTAGTTTTTCCGGGTGGAAAGGGCTGGCGTAGCTCAGCTGGTAGAGCATCTGATTTGTAATCAGAGGGTCGGGGGTTCAAATCCCTTCGCCAGCTCCACTTAAGGAAGTTGGAGCCTGGAACGGCGTAATGTTTTACCGGCGTCTTTTTTGAGCGCCGGACCTGTCCTCCGCGGTAATTCCACAGAGGTGCAAGCTCCGTAAGCCGGAGATCATCCGGGCGGGGGTTAATGCGCTGAAGTGGGTTGAATGCGCAGGCAGTTAGGTTGAACGGGGTTCCCGGCGACAGGTCTTCGTCGCAGGGGTGGTTAAGCACAGGTGGCCGAGTGGTTAATGGCAGCAGACTGTAAATCTGCCGGTCTTTAGACCTACGGAGGTTCGAACCCTCCCCTGTGCACCATGATTTGCGAGTGCGGTATTTGAAGAGGTTGGAATGCGCAACGAGCCGCAGCCGGGTGAGCGCAAGGGCCTTCACAGTACCGGTTCCGATTTGGATCGGAAATTTTGGGTGGCTCTGCTGTTGTATGCGGTGCTGGCAGCGGTGGCTTGGTTTACTCTGGGCGAGGGCAAAGTTCTCGTAGGGGGCAGGCCGGTGGATATACGGTTGCTTCCGATGGTGGTTTTGGGCG
>CAYPYJ010000048.1:0-30341 GCA_964414945.1 uncultured Occallatibacter sp. | reverse complement strand
GCTCATCCTCGTCGATGGCGGACTAGGCCAGCTCCATGCCGCAGCCGAAGCTCTCGAATCCCTCGGCCTCACCACCCAACCCCTGGCGTCGATTGCAAAAAAAGAAGAAATCATCTATCTCTACGGCAACGAAGACGAACCCGTTATCCTCGACCGCCATTCGCCTGTGCTGCACTTAGTCCAACTGATCCGCGACGAGAGCCACCGCTTCGCCGTAGGCTATCATCGCCAGCGCCGAGCCATGCGCGACCGCGACAGCGAGTTACTAACGATCCCCGGCGTAGGCGCGCAAACCCGCCAGCGTTTACTAACTCACTTCGGCAGCCTCCGCGACGTGCAGCAAGCCACCGCCGAGTCCTTAGCCGCCGTAGTCCCCCGCAAAACCGCCGAAGCCATCTGGCAGCATTTTCATGCTAACCCCATCCTGGATCAGATCAAATAGAATGCAAAGAAGACGAATGTGACACACAATGAAACTCTTCCATCCAATCTCCGAACCTGACCACATCGCCGCGCATGAACATTGCAGGTTGAATCGCACAGAATTGAAACAAAGTGAGCTTTGTGGATGTTTCTATTGCGTGACGATCTTTCCTCCAGAAATTATTGCCGAATGGACGGATGATGGCGAAACAGCCATCTGTCCCAACTGCCCAGTTGACTCGGTTATCGGTTCCGCTTCAGGCTACCCAATCACCCCAGAATTTCTTGAACGAATGCATGCACACTGGTTCTGATTCTATGCGTCGATTTGCTGCAAATCTTTTCTCTTGTGCTATTTTTAACTGTGAACTATAGTTAACATATGATCGAGGTCCGCCAGACCGAAGTCTTCGCAAGTTGGCTCCGTAAACTGCGCGACGAGAACGCAAAAGCACGCATTCAAATCCGCATTCGTCGCCTTTCGCTGGGCAACTTCGGCGATATAAAACCTGTCGGCGAGGGAGTCAGCGAGTTGCGCATCGACTACGGTCCAGGTTACAGGGTCTATTTTCAACGCATCGGAAGCTTGTTGGTTCTCCTACTCATCGGAGGCGACAAGAAAACGCAGAACGCAGATATTGCCAAAGCAAAGAAGCTGGCAAAGGAGGTTCAAAATGGCGCTTAAAACCACCCTCTGGGATCCAGCAGAGTATCTCGACACCCCCGGCCGCATTGCCGCATATCTCGAAGCCGCCTTCGAAGATGGTGACCCCGCTCTCATTGCGACCGCCCTCGGCGATATTGCCCGCGCCATAGGAATGACACAACTCGCCAGTCAGTCTGGCGTCACCCGCGAGGCTCTCTACAAAGCCCTCTCGCCCACCGGCGATCCGCGCCTCTCCACCTTCCTCGGCGTGATGAAGGCGCTCGGCATTAAGCTTACCCCTCACGCCGCCTGAAAGGCAGTTGGTCCCACCGCAGGTGGCTGGCGCAAGGGTGGGATACCGTGAACTTCTATGCCCTGCCGAAGGCCACCGGCCCCACCGCAGGTGGTTGCAGATTATTATTCTCTCAAGGCGCACACTGGAACAGTGAGCATTGTCTCCAGCAGCAAGAAGCCACAGTCCGCCGGTCCAATCTGTCAGGGATGCTCCCGGTCCGTACCCACCTAGGGTACCCCCACCCCCCCCTATTTTTATTTTCAAAACCTTGCAGGTAATTTATTCGCCAACAGCTTGGAATCGTTGACTACTAGATCCTTGCGCCTTTTCTGCCGCAAGGGTGGAATACCGCGAACCTTCACTCGCCAGCCGAAGGCGATTGGCCTCACCGCAGGTGGCGCAGGTGCCTTCATCAAACCTTCACGTGCAAAACCATAGAATTTGAATGAGAATAGAGTGAGACGAATTTTTTCGATGATTGAGGAACGATTGACAGCTACACATACTGAAATCAAGCGGTGGAACGCTCAGGAGTTTGAGCGGGCAGTTCTCGAAACCAACCCTAAAGTTGCGGTCTTTGATTGCGATGGAACGCTCTGGAGCGGCGACTCCGGCTCGGGCTTTATGAATTGGACTATCGAGCAGGGTCTAATCTCGCGCTCCACGTGCGATTGGATCGACACGCGCTATCGCGCTTATCTTACCGGAGCGGTCAGCGAAGTGGAGATCTGCGGCGAGATGGTGCAGATGTATGCTGGATTGCGCGATGACGAGATGCGCGCCGCCGCCGCACGCTATGTGCGCCAGTTCGTTCAGCCGCGCATCTTTGCGGAGATGGACCAGCTGGTCGACAAGCTCGGCAAGGCTGGCGTGGAGTTGTGGGCCGTCAGTTCCACCAATAAGTGGGTTGTTGCTGCGGGCGCGCTCGGCTTCGGCATTCCTGAAGAGCGCGTACTCGCCGCCGAGGTGCGCATAGTTGACGGCCTCGTCACCACCGAGATCGTGGATGTGCCCACCGGCGAAGGTAAAGCCGTATCTCTCCGCCGCGTGGGCCTCACCCGGCCCGATGCGGTCTTCGGCAACTCATTCCACGACCTCGCAATGCTCAAGATCGCACGCAACGCCTACCCGGTCAACCCCACCCCGGCCCTGATCGAGGCTGCCACAAAGAACGGCTGGGGCTACTTCCTGCCGCTGGCTGCAGAAGGCACAGCAGCAGCAGCTGTGGCGGGCGAATAACAGGAACTGGCACCCCGTTATTCCCGGCCCGGATGCTCTAACCTTTTCAAACGTTTACACTGGAAGCGTGGAAGAACCTCAGCCGCAACCTAATCCTCGGCCTGCCGGTCCCGCGCTGCGCTTTGTGGCGGCGGGGCTGATTATACGCGGCGGCGAAATACTGATTGGCCAACGCCGTCCAGATCAGCCCATGGCCCTTCTCTGGGAGTTCCCCGGCGGCAAGATCGAAGCTGGCGAAACCCCCGAAGAAGCGCTGGCCCGCGAACTGGACGAAGAACTCGGCATCCGCGCTATTATCGGTCCGCGCATCACGCACGTTCGCCACAATTATCGCCATGGCGGTGCCGTCGATCTCACATTCTTTGCCGTCCACGAATTCGCCGGCGAAATTGAAAGCCGGATCTACCACCAGGTACGCTGGGTCAAGCTCGAAGAACTCTCCAATTACGAGTTTCTGGCCGCCGACCGTGGATTGATTCGCGATCTGGCCGCAGGCAAGCTGCTGTAAAAATTATCCAGGCGATGATCTGGCCAGCGTGTCTACGGCACGACCGATACCGTGCCCTGACACAATCTGCGCGCTCTTGCCTGCCGATTCGCTTGGTCTGTTAATTCCTTTGGGTTATTGGTTGAAATGAGGGTGATCGTCACGGTGATCATCGTGATGATCATTCCGACGATCATCGCGGTGATCGCGGTGATGGCGGTGATGGCGGTGATGGGTAGGTACTTCCACCACGACCTGCGCCTGCATCGCATAAGGGAATGCGAAGCAGAAGAGGAGAAGCGTTCCGAAAATAATCTTTTTCATGTCGATAGAATGACGCACTGTTTGGACAATTACAGAGCTACTTTGACCTGCGCGCGCAATCTCTTCTGATTGAGCGCTTCAGCGCATGATTTATGCTTCATATTATGTCGGCTAAAGATCTCACCCCAAGCCAAGACACCAACGCTCCCCGGCTGGTGCAGAGCCTGGGCCTTTTCAGCTCCACCGCGCTGGTCGTCGGCTCCATGGTCGGCTCCGGCGTTTTTATCGTAGATGCCGACATTGCCCGCGGCACGAACTCTCCTGCACTGTTGCTCGGCGCGTGGGTGGTCACGGCCATTCTCACCATAATCGGCGCACTCAGCTACGGCGAACTGGCGGCGATGATGCCCAGGGCTGGCGGCCAATATGTCTACCTGCGCGAGTCGCTCGGCCCGTTGTGGGGATTTCTCTATGGCTGGACGCTTTTTCTTGTCATTCAAACCGGCACCATCGCCGCTGTCGCTGTAGCCTTCGGCAAATTCCTCGGTGTCTTTTTCCCGTCGATCTCGACAACCCATTGGCTCTGGCATATTGCTCACGTTCCTGCGCTCCCTATCGGCCCCATGGTCCTCGGCAACATGGAGATTGGCATCAACACGGCCAACCTTACCGGCATCGTTGTTGTCATCTTCCTTGCCATCGTCAACATCTTCGGCGTCAAGCTCGGCGCTCTCATCCAGAATATTTTTACCACCGCCAAAGCTCTCTCGCTGGCCGCGCTCATCCTGCTCGCCTTCACCGTGGGCCGCAACACCACAGCAATTGCCGCCAACTTCGGCACAGGCGGGAGCGAGTTCTGGCGCAATGCCGGGTGGAGTTCGCTGTATCCCGTCCAGGTTGGCGTCGGCGGCCCGCTGGTGCTTGTGAACCTCTTCGTGATTCTTGCCGTAGTTCAGGTGGGTTCGCTCTTCTCCGCCGACTCTTGGAACAACATCACTTTCACCGCAGGTGAAGTTAAAAATCCCAAGCGCAACATTCCCCTCTCCCTCGTTCTCGGCACGGGCCTTGTTCTCGTGGCCTACTTTGTCGTCTCGCTCGGCTATCTGCTGGTTTTGCCCATGCACGGCGACCCGAACGGCACAACCGCTCTCGCCCGCGGCATCCAATATGCAGCAGAAGATCGCGTTGCCACGGCGGTACTCGAGCATATCTTCCACTCCAGCGGCGCGTATCTGATGGCTGCGGCCATCCTCATTTCCACCTTCGGCTGCGCAAACGGAATATCTCTGGCTGGCGCGCGTGTTTACTACGCCATGAGCCAGGACGGCCTCTTCTTCAAATCGGTCGGCAAACTCCACCCGCGCTACAAAACTCCCGCCGCCGGCTTGCTGGTACAGGCCGCTTGGGCCACTATGCTCTGCATCTCCGGCTCTTACGGCCAACTGCTCGACTACATTATCTTCGCGGTTCTCATCTTTTACATTCTCACCATCATTGGCCTCTTCGTACTACGCGTGAAACGTCCAGACGCGCCCCGGCCTTACAAAGCGCTCGGCTATCCGGTGCTCCCCGCACTTTACATTACGATGGCCAGTTGGATCTGTATCGTATTATTGCGTTATAAGCCCCAGTACACATGGCCGGGCTTGGTCTTGGTTTTACTTGGCATTCCGGTCTATCTTTTCTGGTCGCGACGCACCGCAGGTCAAGCCCCGTCGAACCAAAGTTAATTCGATCTCAACCTCTGTAGAGGGAGTTCCTCATTCATGTCCAGACTGCTCAGAATTAAACCTATGTCGATGCTCACCGAAGAAGCGAATGAAAAGGGTGAACACACCCTTAAACGCTCGCTGAGTGCGCTGAACCTAATCACGCTTGGCATCGGTGCTGTAATCGGTGCGGGTATCTTCACGCTGACCGGTCAAGCGGCGGCGCTTCATGCCGGACCTGCCGTGGCGTTGAGCTTTGTGCTCGCCGGTCTTACTTGCGCCTTTGCCGGTCTTTGCTATGCGGAGTTCGCTTCGATCATCCCGATTGCCGGTTCTGCATACACATACGGCTACGCCACACTGGGCGAGTTAGTGGCCTGGATCATCGGTTGGGATCTGACTCTTGAGTATGCGTTCGGCGCTTCAACCGTTGCGTCGGGCTGGGCGGGATACTTCAACAGCCTGCTACAACAGATTGGCATTGTCTTTCCTCCGGCGCTCACCACAACGACCGGCAATGTGCTGGTTAAATTCCAGGGAATGTGGATCGACCGGAGTTCGCTGCCGCCCGGTATCAGCGACGTTGGGCTGCCTCATGTGACTGGAATCCTGAACCTGATCGCTTTCCTGATCGTCCTGGTCATCACAACGATTCTCGTCATCGGAATCAAGGAGTCGGCAAACTTCAACTCCGCGATCGTGATCATCAAGCTTGGCATTGTGGGAGTTTTTCTGGTCGTCGGAGGCCTCTTTCTCTTTCATCATCCGGATGTTGCAAGCGCCAATTGGCACCCCTTCGTGCCGCCTTCGGACGGGCACGGCAACTTCGGCTGGGGTGGCATTCCGGTAGCCGCGGCCTCTATCTTTTTTGCCTATATCGGCTTCGATGCTGTTTCCACTGCGGCGCAGGAGGCCAAGAATCCGCAGCGCGATATGCCCATCGGCATCCTCGGCTCTCTGGTGGTCTGTACCATCCTCTATATTGCAGTCTCGCTGGTGCTCACCGGGCTGGTCAGCTACAAAACGCTGAATGTATCCGCCCCTGTGGCGCTGGCCATCGACGCAACCGGCGTCGGCTGGGGATCGATACTGGTCAAGATCGGCGCAGTCTTCGGTCTGGCGACAGTGATGCTGGTGATGCTTCTCGGACAATCGCGCGTCTTCTACTCGATGTCGAAGGATGGCCTACTGCCGAAATGGGCGTCTGCAGTTCACCCGAAGTTTCGTACGCCGTGGCTCACTACCATCGTTTTCGGCTGCTTCGCTGCCATTATGCCGGCATTCCTGCCCATCAATAAGCTGGCCGAGCTGGTCAATATCGGCACACTGTTGGCCTTTACCATCGTCTGTGCTGGAGTTTGGATTCTGCGCGTCCGCCATCCGGAGATGAAGCGTCCATTCAAGACGCCTCTCGTGCCTCTTGTGCCTATCTTGGGGATCGTGTCAGCGTTTTACTTGATGACGCAACTCGCTGTAATCACTTGGACGGTGATGATTGTTTGGCTGCTCATCGGCTTGGTCATTTACTTCGGCTATTCCATCAAGCACAGTAAGGTGCAAAAGCTGTCTGGGACGCAAGAAGGCGATTGATTCCGCGAAAGCAGACTGATGCTCATCGAAGAACACAAGCCGCTCGCGCCTTTCACTACCTTCGCCATCGGAGGACCTGCGCGCTGGTTTGTTCAGGCTACTAGCGAAGATGAGATTGCCGAAGCTGCGGCTTGGGCTGGTGAGCGCGGCGTGGCGCTGTTTGTGCTCGGCGGCGGCAGCAACCTGCTTGTCTCCGACGCTGGGTTCAGCGGATTAGTGCTGCGCGTGGGTTTGCGTGGAATCGTACTTGAGGACGCTCTCTATCAGGTTGCAGCCGGCGAAGATTGGGACTGCTTCGTAGCGTGCTCGATAGAGGCCGGATTCGCTGGGATAGAGTGCCTTGCTGGAATTCCTGGAACTGTTGGCGGAACTCCAGTGCAGAACGTCGGCGCTTACGGACAGGAAGTTGCCTCGGTCATTGAGCGCGTGCGCGCCTTCGACCTTCAGACTCATAGCTTCGTCGAGTTCGCCGCCGCTGAGTGCGGATTCTCTTATCGCCGCAGCCGCTTCAACACTGCTGATCGCGGACGGTACATTGTCACGCGCGTCGATTATCGGCTTGCGCTAAACGGCGCACCGACTGTTCGCTACGCAGAGTTGCAACGCGCGCTGGAGACAGATGGCAATCCAGTGAGCCTCGCGCTGGTCGCAGAGCATGTTCGACGGCTGCGTCAATCCAAGGGAATGCTGATTGTCGAAGGCGATCCTGATTGCAAGAGCGCTGGCAGCTTCTTCAAGAACCCTGTTGTCAGCGACGAGCAATTCCAGCAGATTGCAGTGGCGAGCGTTATTGCTCCGCCGCGATTTCCTGCAGGTTCTGAGCCAGAAAATCTCGGTCGTGTGAAGGTTCCTGCAGCTTGGCTGATTGAGCAAGCGGGATTCAGCAAAGGCTACGCGCTCGGCGCTGCTGCGCTGTCTTCGCGTCACACTTTAGCGCTTACGAATCGAGGCAACGCTACAGCTAAGGAAGTCCTCGCGCTTGCGCATCAGATCACTTCAGCGGTCGAATCGCGCTTCGGAATTCAATTGGAAATGGAGCCCGTTTTAGTGGGATTTTGAACACCTGCGGTGGGCCTACGGGTTAAGGGGGTATGGAAGTTCGCGGTATTCCGTCCTGCGCCAAGAACAAATCGACTGGGCCATCTACCCTACCCCCCGGTATTCTGGGAGTAAAGTATCTATTTTCAGTTAGATAGAGTATGGGTGTCGCTGTAAAATCGTCATTCTAATATAGGTTACGCGCAGAATCCTCTCAGCAAAGGAGTTACGGGCGTTTTACTCTCATTTTTGTGATTCAGATGGTGTCAAATCGCGCCTGGGCGTATTGGCTTTGGACAACTCACCGCTCCTGAAAGACACCATGAAATCATAGTGCGGAACAGAGATCAGGGGGCAGGGGTCAGAAAAAGCCGGATGCTTTGGTCGCTGTTCATATTTCAATTGTGCGCCATCTGCGTTTAATTATCTGCAAGCACCTGCGGTGGGGCAGCCGCGCCTCGCGCCAGCCATAGGATGCGGAGATGGGGCATGCTGCTGGGGTGGATGGCGAAGTGAGATGTTGTTTATGGATAGGCACTTTGCAGATACCAAGGGCAGTTTTTCCTCAAGAACTAGGAGTAGAACGATGCGTTTCTGTAAGCAATACAAACGCTAGATCGTCCTAACGCATCTCAATGATGCTTTTCCCCCTGGAGTTGCAAAATCAGATCTGCTAAATCCGCATTTGAGAGCCCCATATCTTTCGAGTCTGTCGGTTGTCCAGATAACATCTTCCCAGTGCTCAAACATCATGGATGGCGGGTTAACTGAAGACACCGCCGGACTTGAATAGCGCATGGTAGGAAGGAGAGTGATAGCCTCACTCAAAGTGGGTATCCTCCATCCTTTTTTGCTTGGTGGGGACTGAGTCTCAAATTTCCGAGCGAGCTCACGTGCGGATTCATAGTCAACACATTCGCTACAGTCTGATTGCCACATGAGGCCAGTGACAAAATCAATTACCACACTTACTTTTGCTCCACCTTGACCCGGGTCGGAGATATCTGTGCCTTGGAGAAGAGTAGGAATAAACTTGGTCCGAGTATGAAATGTCTGATTCGTATTCGCATTATGCATAACAAACTGTAGCAGGGAATATTCGTCTTTATGGACAAGCGGAGTACTGAGCACAGAAACAAGTGGCCGAAGAGAGAGAGACTCAATGCCTCTGAGGTCTCCAAAAGAGACGCCATATTCTATTAACCTCTGCACATCTTGAGGCTTGTCAGTATATTTGCAGATTATTGTCTCCCACCAAAACTTCTTGATCTGATCAGTCCATATAGGCGCTATGGAAGACTTAGCATCCTGTATAAATTTGGAAACAAATAAATATTCCATAACCGTGCGATGAGCAAATTTGAGATATCCGTCCGCATCTCTATTAAGTAGCGAACGTCCTCGCAGTTGCCACCCCTGAAGTGGAATTGCTAGCTTTCTGGCGAGACTCAATGCCTCAGTCGGCGGAATTCTTTCGGATCCCCTCTGTTCACGTTTTGAGTAAATATCAACAGCGAGTTCAGCAGAGAACTCCCTCAGATTCGAAGGGTTAACGAAGGGCTTCTCTCGAAGAAGCCAAGCTTCAATCATCGACTCATAAATCTGGACAGAATAGATGCACGGAGCCTTGGAGTCGAGTATATCCTGGATATGCGCTAGTAACATTGGCCGCACGGTAAGATCGGAGGTTTTGGAGGCAATTTCCTTTGCTTTTAATCGCTGCTGAATCTCCCAAAAAGGAAATCTGTTTCTCAGATACGATTCAACTTGCTCACCGCTAAACGGCGAAAGATATAGTTTAAGAAATGTGTATTCTCTTGCCTGACCAGCTCTTGTCGTGCCAATCCGTATTATGCCCGTCTCCTTCGGAATCTCATCATCCTTTTCGAAAAACTGAGTCCGACAAGTAAAGAGCACATGCTTAAAATCTTTTGTCAACTCCAAAAGGGTAACCAAACGAGCTTTGTGGTCTTGAATGGCAAGAGTGTCTTCATCAAAGGCATCCAAAAATAATACTGTCTGAGAACGATTATCGATTTTTTCTATTTCATTGTCTGCGTCTCTGGATCCCAATGGAACAATAGCGAGACGGAATAGTGGTCTACGCTGTCTAAGATGCCGTGCATAATAATTTAGGAGAAGTGTCGTCTTGCCCATTCCACTATCGGCCAGAATAATCGTATGTTTCTCGCTGCTCATTGATTTGAATAGCTTGTCGAGTGCGTTGAATGATGGCTCTCGGGTCGAGAACACCTTCCGGAAATCCTCGCCGCCGCTAGGATCTACCGATTGGCAATCGGGCTCGATAAAGAAATCAGTTGCCCTTAATATATCCTCGCTAGTGTAAAGTTCTGAACCGATTCGGTTACGGAGCGCCTTCACATCAGAACGTCGTCTTAGCGATTTTGAGACACGGTTCGCAACTGCAACGAGGGCGGATACTGCCCCTATTAAAGCAACAATCAACTCCGCAACAGCCTTGAGTTGTACAGCGCTCTTGATCCAACTCGGGTCGTCAAAAATTGAAATAGACATTATTCCTTCCTATCAGTGCATTGATCGGCAAAGTTCATTGGCCCGTACATAGGGGAGATTTGCTCATTGGAGTTTATAGCGAACAATCATACACGAAAACAATTTTTCGGATACTCACAAACCCCGAGACCAGATTGTCAACTATTTCCGACAGCACATTTAGCTCAGTGAGCGCCGCATGAGCGTTCCCGCAGGGGCTGAAGCCCTCATTGTTTTTGTGGGCTTTTCGGCACGACTGAAGCCGTGCCCTTGTTACAAAACGTGAATGATGAGTTCGTCGAGCTGGTTGATTTTTGGGGATGGGTGGGACGGGTTTTGTCGGGGTTGAAAGCTTGGCCTATCGTCTGGAGAGAGTTCTCTCCACGGCTGAAGCCGTCGCTGCTTCTTTTTGTTTTGCGCGGGGGATAAATCCCCCGTCTCCCTCCGGAGAGACTCTCCGCAGGGGCTGAAGCCCTCGTCGTTTTTATGGGCTTTGCGGCCCGGCTGAACTCCCACCCCATCGACGAAGACCTATCGATGGGGACCCCGTTGAAGCCGTGCCCCTGTTACAAAACGTGAATGATGAGTTTGTGCTATCCCACCCATTTCGCAAAGTACGCGAAATGGATGGGGCACCCAGGCATCTTGTTAACAGTTGAGTTGGGGAAACGCTATGGCAGAAGCTGTGCCCTAAAAAAAACAAGCGCGGACCGGGAGGTCCACGCTACAGCCGGCCTGGAGGCCAGCGCTACAGTTTCATGCCTTGTGGGTCGGCGAAGCTGGTGGACGAATGATACAAAACGTGAATGATGAGTTCATGCGATCCCATCCATTTCGCAAAATATGCGAAATGGATGGGGCACCCCGGCTGCGCGATTGCATAGAAAGCGAAGTTGCCAACGCGGCGAGTTAGCCCCGCTGCGCGGAGGTGGCAAGTTGGCGGGTTGGCTAGGACGGCAAAAAGCGCCGCCTGCTGGTAACCTATCAACAGACATGAACGACAATTTGCATCAGTTACGCTGTTTTGGGTGTGGAGCGCGGCTTAATGGGCCGGAGGCCCGGCCGGATTTTCGCTGCGCCGAGTGCGGAGAACTGTTTGAAGTGGAGTACCCCGGCTGGAATCGTCGCGGGGGCAATGACCGTCCCAATGCGGGCGCGTTGAAGTGGCTGTGGCGGGAGCGGCGGTGCAGTGCCGAGTCGCTGGACCACTCTGGCGTGTGGCGCTTTCGCGAGTTGCTGCCGATATTGGAGAGCTTTGGCAATGCGGTGACGCTCTTTGAGGGCAATACTCCGCTGTATCACCTGACACGCGCGGCCAAAAGGCTGGGCATTGATCAGCTTTTTGCCAAGCATCAGGGAATGAATCCGACGGGCTCGTTCAAAGACACGGGAATGACCGCCGCGTTGAGCGTGGCCAAGGAGCGGGGCTTTGAGTGGGTGGCGTGCGCGTCGACGGGCAACACGTCTGCGGCGATGGCTGCGTATGCCGCGCGGGCTGGGCTGAAGAGTCTGGTGCTGATTCCCGATGGGAAGATTGCATGGGGAAAGTTGTCGCAGGCGATGGACTATGGCGCGGTGACTTGCCAGTTGAAGGCGGACTTTGACGGTTGTCTGACGCTGTTGACGCAGATTGTGAATGAAGCGCCGATCTATCTGCTGAACTCGGTGAATCCTTATCGGCTGGAGGGGCAAAAGACTCCGGCATTTGAGATTGCCGAGGCGTTTGACTGGAATGTGCCGGACCATTTGATTGTTCCTGGCGGCAATTTGGGCAACTCGTCGGCGCTGGGCAAGGGCTTTCGCGAGATGCTGGAGTTGGGGCTGACGGCGCGGATGCCGAAGATCAGCGTGATTCAGGCTGCGGGGGCGAATCCTCTGGTGCGCAGCTTTATGGCGAACAATGCTACTGCACTGGAGCCGGTGGAGGCGCACACGCGAGCGACGGCGATTCGGATTGGCAATCCGGCGTCGTGGCGCAAGGCGGCGCGGGCGATTCAGGAGACGGGCGGCTGGTGCCTGGATGTGACGGAAGCCGAGATTTCGATTGCCAAGGCAGAGATTGGCGCGGAGGGGCTGGGCTGCGAGCCTGCCTCTGCCGTGACGCTGGCGGGACTGAAAAAGCTGAGAGCTGAGGGCAAGATTGCATCGAGCGAGACAGTGGTGCTGGTGCTGACCGGGCACACGCTGAAGGACGCCGACTACACGATTGACTTCCACCGCGGGACGCTGCTGAGTGAAGACGAGAGCGCGGGCCGGGAGGCGGAGATCAAGGCTTTGCAGCGCAACGCACAAGTGGTTGACGCCACACCAGCCGCAGTGCTGGCCGCGCTGAAGGGCAGAGTGGGATGAGCGAGGGATTGCAAGAGAATCCTGGGGTTTTCCGGTTACGTTTGCCGGCCTCGTCCGCCAATCTTGGGCCGGGCTTTGATGCTGCGGCTGTGGCATTTGATTCTTATCTGGAGATTGAAGCTGAGCCTGCGGCGGAGTTTTCTATTGAGGCAAGCGGGCGCAACAGCGGACATATTGCTCGGCTTGAAGACAATCTGATTTTGGAGATTTATAAGCGGCTGCTGACGGAGAAAGGGCGGGCAGTAACTCCGCTGGCGATTCGGATGAAGAACGAGATTCCGCTGGGGATGGGCTGCGGCTCGTCGGCTGCGGGACGGCTGGGGGCGATTGCGCTGGCGGTTCACTTTGGGCAGTTGGGCTGGAGCTCCGAGCAGATTCTGGAAGAGGCTAGCGCGCTGGAAGGACATCCTGACAACGCTTCTGCCTGCTGGCTGGGCGGATTCGTTGCGGCGGCGAGCGAAGGCAGGACGGTTCACGTGGCTCGCGTCGAGCCTCCGGCTGAGTGGCGGGCGATTGTGGTTTTGCCGACTGAGCCGCTGGCCACGAGCAAAGCGCGAGCGATGCTGCCCGACTGCTACAACCGCGCCGATGTGGTGGCCAATATTCAGTCCGCTGCTTTGTTGGGGCTGGCCTTTGCGCAAGGTCGCGGCGAGCTGCTGCGCATTGCGATGCAGGACCGCATTCATCAACCTTACCGCGCGCCGATTTGCTTGCTGTTGCCTCCGCTGATGCCTCTGGCTGGAGAGCACGGCATTTTGGGAGCGGCTTTGAGCGGAGCCGGACCGTCGGTGCTGGTGGTTGTGGATGGCGAAGACAGCGTGCCGGAGGCGTCGGTGGCTATTCGTGCAGCGCTGGCTGGAGGGCCGGAAGCGGAACTGAAGCTCTGCCGGTTTGAGACGGTGGGAGCAAGTCAATCGTTTGCGGCGCATGGTATCTAATTTGTAGATTTTTCTATTGGAATGTTACTTTTTTGTCTTTTAGTCCTCGGCGAACCTATTACTTATTTTATTACTCAAGATTCCTTGCTTTTCACTAATGGAAAAGCCTAAATTCTCACCGTGGGCAGTTCTGGGGGAGGGCTGCTCTAGCGCCCGTGATCCTTATAGGATCCGGGCGCTTTAATTTGCAGTTAACCAAAAATTCCCCTTATCTTTCAGAACATTACTTGGGATGTTCGCCTGTTTCTAACTGTTGCCACATTCGCTTTTTGTGAACGAACGATGAACGGTTTGGGGGAGCGGCTTGCGACTTTCCCATCCGCTATCGCATCCCATGATTGACCGGCAACCGTTACACTTGTAGTCAGCAGTTGCCGCAAGGAGGATCATGGCAGGTTTGGGTGTACTGGAAGTTAGCGATGCAACGTTTGACCAGGAGGTGCTCAAGAGCGAGCTTCCCGTACTGGTGGATTTCTGGGCCGTGTGGTGCGGTCCGTGCAAGGCTATTGCGCCGATTATCGACGCTGTGGCAGCCAAATACGACGGCAAGTTGAAGATTGCCAAAATGAATGTGGACGAAAACGGCGCCACGCCCTCACGCTTCGGCATACGGGGCATTCCCGCGCTGTTGCTGTTCAAGGGTGGCAAGGTAGCCGATCAGATTGTGGGCTATGTCCCTCAGGACGTGGTGGAAGAAAAGGTCCAGCGGTTGCTGGCATAGCTTAAATACTGGGAACAGGGAATAGAGAACACGACCCACTTCCTGTTCCCAATTCCCTATCCCTTGCTTTATCGGTACTTGCGCAGGACGCCTAGCACCCGGCCTTGAATGGCTACCTGGGCGGCGGCCACGTAGATGGGACCCATATCGACGTTGGATGGTTGCAGCCGTACCTGATTGCCCTCGGTGTAAAAGCGCTTGAGCGTGGTTTCAGAACCGCGCACCAGGGCCACGACGATCTCTCCCTGTCGCGCCGTGCGGGTGCGCTCCACCAGCACATAATCGCCGTTGATGATGTGTTCGTCGCGCATTGAGTCGCCGCGCACTTCGAGAGCAAAGACGTCGCGGTTGCCCACAACATCGTGCAGCGAAATACTTTCCTCGGTCTCCATGGCCTCAACCGGGTATCCGGCGGCGATTCGCCCGGCCAAGGGTAGCCGGTCGCTGGAGCGGGTGCGCGCCCCCGGCGCAAGCACATCGATTGAGCGGCTGCGGTTATGGACGCGGTCCAACAACCCCTTCTTTTCGAGGTTGGTGATGTGCTTGTGCACGGTGGCCAGGCTCTTGAGCTCCATGCCGCGCGCAATCTCCTCAAACGATGGGGAATAGCCATTGCGCGAAACAAAGGTCTCCAGGAAGTCGAGAATCTCTTTTTGACGACGGGTGACAGCCATGGAGGCATTATAGCGAATAAACGGCGAATTACAACATTTTTATTTGCGCGAGTAGTGGTGCAGTTTCCGGATAGGCGACGATCCTCTCAGAACTCGCAACCGGTGGCCTAATCTGGAGTATGGTTAAATTGAGATGTGCCTAGATCGCGCATTAGACCCATGACTCTCCGCTCGATTCCACTCGCAGTTCTCGCCTCTTTCCTTCTTGCGCTTCTCCACACACCCCAATGTCACTGTTCCCCAGTGCCGCCGATCTCGCTTCAAGATTTCCGTCCGTTGCTACAAAAGCTTGCGGATTTTTCGCCGGACCCATGCGGTCCCCCTTATGGGCAGGAACGAGACTGGCACTCGGCGGATGTTGAGAATCCTCTCTTTGAGCAAGCGGGAAACTTCGTCGCGCAGGAATTGAACGTAGTCCGACCCGAAACGATGTCGCCCCAAGACCGAACGACAGAGGCACTGAAAAAACTGGAGCGACTAAGCGCAGAAATCAACGCCAGTTGGCCCGACGAGAACCGTTTCCATTTTCAGATACTCGACCTTCCGCCTGGCTAGTTCTGAAAATTACGATTCATTCCCATGCAAGGTTTTTTGTCTTCGGTGTTCCAGAAGAGACTTCCGGACAGCCCAACCGGCTTTGGCAGCGGGTTGGTTCGGATGACGAATCTTTTGAGCATGAGTCGCCCAGATCGTGGCTCGAAATCTACCCACTGCACCGGGGTACGTCAGGAAATGCTAGGTTCCTTGCCGAGTTCGGCTATACCGGCTGCGCGGGCAGCAGCGGCGTCGTGTACGATGCCCGAGAGTGGAATCCGCAAGGTCTCGGAGGTTTTGAACAGGTTATCAAGCAAGAGGGTGCCTTTGGCCTTGATGATAAGGTTCCCGGATTCGCACAGATCGGAAAGGTCCGAACTGAGGGTGCGCTCATCACTCTGCCATATTGCTGGTTTTCACCCATAGACACTTGGGACAATCCCAGCCTTTGTGCGGTCGACACGTACGATGCATCCGGCGACCTCCTCAAGTTTCGTTCCCGAGCCTACAATCGACCGGACCTTGTGCCAATCGCCAAAGCAATCGAATACGCGCAGCGGCGGGACTACCCAGCAGTTCTCAGTTACTGTGCTTCTGGCGAAGTAGCACGAAGGATGGTTCGCGACCTACCGCCCTTTGTCTTCGCCGGTGATCTTCGCGTGACCCGCACAGGAAACGGGATGGAAAGTGTTGCTCTTGGCGACACACCTGCTTATCGCTTCGACGTGAAGCTGCGCGCAGGTCGATGGCTGGTAGTCGCCTTCAGTGCAGACTAACACTACCACGTATCGTGATCTCCAGTCGTCGGCGCCAGCGACTTCACCATTGGCAAGATGCACGGAGACTCCGGTATTAATGGCATTGCGGTCGGTTGACCGGCCACACGTACACGACCCAGTTTCGGATACCCCACCAGGACTTTCCGCCGATGTGCCTACGGTGCAATATGGCTCAGTAAGCGGCCGTCGGTTGCGTAAACTCTGTGTATGGCACAGAAGCCAGAGTTGACGATCGTCCTCGATATGGACGATTACCCCGCGACCGCAAAATGCTCAACCTGCGGAGAAGAGATGGCACTGCGCCAGAGATGGATCACTTCATCAGCAGAGAATCTCGTGTGGTTTGCAGATCAGTTCAAGCTTCATTTGGCACAAGGGCACCCCGGGTTGGAAGCAATTGAGAACTTGTCGCTCTGAACCCCATGGAGGGCACCGCCTTAAACCAAACCCCTGGGTACCCGGTTAACCGGAAACTGCACCATTACCCATGCGCATGTTTTCCATCGGGATTCCTGCTCGGGGGTATCGCTGGATGACCGCGGGACGCCGTGGCGGCAGCAGGTCGAAATCCAGACGGAAGAGCCTCTTGCAATATTACTTTCAGGCTACGAAATGTGTCAGGGCACGACTTCAGTCGTGCCACTAATGGCCATTCAGATTCCGGCTTTAGCCGCCGCGGGTTTGCAAACGACTGAGAAAAAAAAGACGCAGGGGCTAAAGCTCGGATTTGTTTTGTTGCGTTTGCGGCACGACTGAAGTCGTGCCCTGACACTTCTTGCAATCTCAACGGGATTTCGCAAATGGTTCGGAAGGGCTGTGCAAATCTTGATTAAAGAAAGCTGAGAAAGAACCGATAAGCAGAGGGGGTGTACTCGCGCTTCAATTGCTCCTTTTGAGAACGCGCGCCAGAGGGCAAATGATCTCGATCAAAGAATTCCTGGAACGGACGGATACGGTTCAGACAGACGCCAAGCAGAAGTTACCGGCTGAAATGCCATTGGGACAGGCGCAAAGTGGTAAGACGTACACGGCATCTGCTGAGAGTTCGCAAGCGAAAGTCTGTGCGCACAACGTGCCTGACCAGGCGGCAGTTCTGCCGATCACCGTGGCCGCGTACAGGTCTGCCTTGTTGGAGATGGGCAACTGCGGACAGAGTGTTTGCCCGACTCTGGGTGGAGAGCTGAAGAAGGGTTTGGACAAGCTGGAAGAGAAGCTCTGCGGGGAGGTCTCCTGCGAGCGCGTTACTGATACCGAGTCTGGCGTGCGGGAGCAGTTGCAGGGCTGGGGCCGACGCGTGGCCGTGCATTGCCAGAAACAGACCAGCGAAGTGAAGGATATTTTACTGGTGATGGCACGCACTGCGGAGTCAGTTGGAGTACGAGACCAGCGCTGCGCCGACCAGATCACCGAAGTGACAGCGCAGCTCAAAGGCATCGCCAACCTGGAGGATTTGACGCAGATTCGCGAGTCGATTAAGAAGAGCGCATCGGATCTGAAGAGTTCCGTCGACCGGATGACAGCCGAAGGAAAAGCCGCGCTCGATGAACTCCGAGCAGAGGTATCGAGCTACCAGACGCGGCTGGAAGAAGCCGAGGAGATTGCCTCGCGGGATGCGCTGACGGGTTTGCACAGCCGCCTCTGGGCGGAAGGCCAGATAGAGAAATCCCTGCTGGGCCGCGCACCGTTCTGCGTCGCCATTCTCGACATTGATGAGTTCAAGCAGGTCAATGACGAACATGGCCACTTGGTCGGCGATGAGTTGCTGAAGAAGTTTGCCGCCAAGATGCAATCGATTTGCCGCGTGACGGACACCATTGGGCGCTGGGGCGGCGATGAGTTCATGCTGCTGCTGCATAGCGGAATCCAGGAAGCGCAGGGACAGATCGATCGGCTGCGGGAGTGGGTCTGCGTCAACTACACGGTCCAGGGAAGCTCTGGGCCCGTCAAGTTGAAAGTCAAGGCTTCGATTGGTTTTGCCGAGCACTTGCCCGGCGAGACAATGAAGCAATTAATCGACCGGGCTGACGCGGGAATGTATCGCGAGAAGGCTGCATCGCGAGAGAGCAAAACCAGTCGAGTGGCGTAGCGGCGAGTGTGCCTAGGGTCTCAAGGACAAAAGCCGGGTTGTCCGGCTGAAAAACAAGAGCGGCTTGTCTAGGTTCGAGGTTTCCCACCCATTCGCCAAAAACGCGAATGGATGGGGCACCAGTCATTTTGGCTAAATGACGGGCGGGTACCCGGCGATTTCGAAAATAAGTACAATAAAAGGCCTCCATTTTGGAGATCGGAAGTCCTGCGCAAAAGCTGAGGCGCGTCCGAACTGCACCGCATACAGAAGGTAATCCATTCTCGCCATTTCGGGAACTTTCCCGTTCCCGTGCCGTTCCTGGAATCCTTCTTCGTCTTTTCTAATATCTGCGCTTGAGTTCCGTCCTTCCGCGGGGGAAGGTAAAAGTGTACCGTCCGTTAGCGCACGCTAAGCCAAACGGCTGTGAAGCCCGTTGGGAATCTAATCCGCTGAGGCCAGCGGATGTTGCGGGTTGTGGACGATACCGAAGGGAAAAGACAGAGATGAGATTATTAATCGCCGAAGATGACAAGGCGCTGGGATTGTTTTTGAGTCGCGGATTAGAAGCAGATGGGCACCGGGTCCGTCTGGCCTACGATGGGGCCGCCGCGGTAGAGGCATTTCGCCAGGAGTTGCCCGACCTGACCATTCTCGATTTGAATATGCCGATCAAAGACGGCGAGCAGGTGTTGGAGGAGGTCCGTGCGATGGACTCGGATTTGCCGGTGCTGATATTGACAGCGCGGCAGGAGGTAGACACGCGCGTCCGCTGCCTGGATCGCGGGGCCGACGACCTGATGATCAAGCCCTTCAGCCTGCATGAGCTGCGGGCGCGTTGCAGGGCTCTGTTGCGCCGCAAGCGGGAGGCGCGGCTGCTATTGCGCGCGGGCGACCTGGAACTGGACCGGCTGGATCACACCGCTCGGCGCGGAGGCCAATCGATTGTTCTGACCAATAAGGAATTTGCGCTGCTGGAGCACCTGATGCTCAATCGCGGCCAGTGCGTTTCGCGTGTGGAGCTGCTGGATTCTGTCTGGAATCTGGAGCCGGCGCAAACGACAAACATCGTTGATGTCTACGTCAACTATCTGCGCCGCAAGCTGAAGGATCCGCCTCCCGGACAACTGATTCGCACGGTGCGCGGACAGGGTTACATGGTTCCGCCGGAGAGCGAGATTGTCCTGCTCCCCATGCCGGTAATTTCTGTACCCGCAATTCTGCCGACGGCGGTAACTCCGGTGGCGGTCGCTTAGTCTTTGCAGCTATACATGTATCTTGGTTCAATTTAACCGGACGATTATTCAGGAGAAATTTTTCATGGCAACAGTTCCCTCTTCTTCCACATCGCTTCCACTCGCACCACGTATCCGCCCGCGTACGGCACTGGTGGCAAGCGCTGATCGCAGCTTCCGCCAGCGGCTTACCGAGACACTCTCCGGCCTGCGCTGGCAGGTGCGGGAGGTCGAAAGCGGCGCCCAGTCCTGGGCTGAAGCGGAAGCAGCGGCACCGGAAGCCGTCATTGTCGATTCATGGCTGCCCGATCTTGATCTATCCGAATTTCTCAAAGACTTTCGCATTCAATACCCGGATGTGGATGTGGTAACTGCCTCTGGCGCGGTGGCACAGGAGAGTCCGCGCGGACCTTACCGTCAGGAGTTGCTGTATGCTCTGAGACGTTCTCAGGACAACGATACGGCGATCTGGAATGCGGCGCCCGTGCTGGACACTCCGCTGAGCACTCCGAAGGCAGCGACAGCCGACCCACTGCTCGCCGGTTCGTGGCCCGTGCCTGCGCTTCCGCCGCTCAACGCTTTACCGGCTGCCGCAACCTGTCATTCCCAATCCTCATTGTTTCGCAATATACAGACTGAAATAAACCTGCCCGCCTCCAACGTTGAACAAATCAACAGCGAGCGGCTTCCCGAGCTCATCGGGTACGCTCCGTGCATGCTGGAGATCAGCCGCCGCATTCGTCTGGTGGCACCGCGCTCGACGCCAGTGCTGATTGAAGGCCCGACCGGCTCGGGCAAAGAGCTGGTGGCCGAGGCTCTGCATCGGCTCTCACCGCGCAGCCGCAAGCCATTTGTCGCGATCAACTGCGCGGCCATTCCCGAGGCACTCTTGGAAGCCGAACTCTTTGGCCACACGCGCGGGGCGTTTACCGGCGCGGTGCAGGGGCGGGTGGGACGGATTGAAGCCGCCGACGGCGGCACGCTGCTGCTGGACGAAATCGGCGAAATGCCGCTGGGGTTGCAATCCAAGCTGCTGCGCTTTGTGGAGTGCGGCGAATTGCAGCGCGTGGGCGATAACGAAACGGTGAAGGTGGATGTGCGCATCATTGCCGCCACCCACCAGGCACTGGCACAGCAGACGCAGACGGGGGCTTTTCGCGCGGATCTCTACTATCGGCTGGCTGTCTTTCTCATTCGCACGCCGTCTTTGGCCGAGCACGCCGAAGACTTGCCGCTTCTGGTCAACCACTTTTTAGCGCAGATGGGCAAAGATGCGCCGGTCAAGAAAGTCGATCAGAGCGCGCTGGCCAAGCTGACTCAGCACGACTGGCCGGGCAACGTGCGCGAGTTGGAACATGTACTGGAGCGGGCCGCGATTCTGGCCGGCGATGAGAGTGTGATGACTTCGCGTGAGATTGACTTTGGGCATTCAATGAACTGAGCCACCTGCGCCACCTGCGGTGGGGCGAATCGCTCGCTATTCGCTCGCATGGGCTACTTTGCTTTTCCGCCCTCGCGCTAGAAAAAACGCAAAAATGAACCATCAGAGTTCGGGATAACGAGATTCGCCGAATGGATTAGCTTGATGAACAAGACATGGCACGAAGGATTGAGCGCTCACGGGATGATGAATTCCGTGGGCGCTTGCTACGCAGCACGGATGGCGGAATGGAGGCAGAGAGATGCAGATTGAGACACAAACCAGCGAGCAGATTGCCCGTTACTTGGATCTGGCTACCAGCGAAGCCAAGTTGACGGCGGCCAATATGGCCAATATCGACACTCCGGGCTATCGAGCCGTAGGCATGGACTTCGAGGCGGAAATGCGAGAGGCAATCACTGGCGTGGAAGCGGGAAAACCGGAGCGTGCAGTGCGTCTGAAGGCCGTAGACGGGCTGATTTCACGGCCCGACGGCAATAACGTCTCGATGGACAGGGAAGGCCTGAACCTGGCCGAGGCACAACTGAAGTTCAAGACCGGCGTGGCGCTGCTCCGCCAGGAGTATCAGCGCGTCTTGGACGCAATCCATTCTGACAGCAAGTAAGTTGGAGATGTACGTGCAGGTAAACATCAGTGAAAGGAGGCGGTTTTAATGAACCTCTTTGCAATGATGGAGACCTCAGGGGGCGCGATGCAGGCCGAGCGTCTGCGCGCCGAAGTGGTGGCGGCCAATATGGCCAACGCTGAGACCACGAAGACGGCATCGGGCAGCGCGTACCACCGGCAGCACGTCGTCTTTGCCGCCAATGCCGGCGATCCAAGCTTTGCCAATACCTTGAATACAGCTACCGGAAGCGTGGCATTTGGGAGCGCCGCACCGGGAAGCCTGACCTCGTCGGCTATCTCTCAGCCACTAATGACACCGCTGACGCCACTCAATCCGGGCGGCTTTCTGACTGGCTCCGGAACAGGGGTAGCGCCGGGGGTGCATATCGCTGGGGTGGTTGAGGATACCTCTGCCCCGCTCAAACGATATGATCCGGGAAACCCAGACGCTGGAGCGGATGGATATGTCTCATATCCGGACATTAACCCCGTCACAGAGATGGTGGACCTGATGGGGGCGACACGTGCATACGGTCTGAATAGCTCCGCTGTGCAGGCCGAGAAGGGCATGATCATCGCGGCATTGGAAATTGCCAAGGCTTAGCAGCCGGGAGAATCCTCAGGGAGATTTCATCATGATACCCGCATTGAATCCCATTACCGTCGCAACCCAGGCATTATCGACGTTTTCCGGCCCGGGCGCGAATGCGTCGGCACTCGGCTCTTCGCTCACCTCCGCGCTTTCGCCGAGCAACACGAGTGCACCGTCCAGCCCGTTTTCCGATCTGCTGGTAGACGCAGTTGGGCAGGTGAACAAGTTGGAGGAGCAGGCTCACGCAGCTGTGACGGGATTGATGACCGGCTCGGGCGTGGATGTGCATCAGGCGATGATTGCCACACAGAAAGAAAGCATGGCATTTGAGCTGGCGCTGGCGGTGCGCAATAAAGCAGTCGCCGCCTACCAGCAGGTAATTGGAATGCAGTTTTAACAGATAGGATTTGGCACGGCGCGATTGGCTTTTCGCTGGGGCGGATTGCTTTGAACGCGAAGAGAAAGACCTAAGCAGTAAAAAATAGACCGGCTGCGCAAGCGGCGAGACACGGAAAAACATGGCCACCGGAACACAGATGGAAAAAAGCGCGCCGATGATAGCTGGACAGCCCCAGTTGACGGACCGGATGGCCGGTCTATGGGGCCGGTTCTGGGTTCGCTGGGCACAGATGCCAGCAGGGCAGCGCGGTTGGACGGTGTTTTTGGTATTGCTATTGGCGGGGTTGATTGGCGGGCTTTTCTGGTATGGCCTTCGTCCCGATTGGCGCACCCTGTACGCTGATATGGACACGGACGACGTTCGTCAGACCGGCCAGATTCTGTTGCAGGCGCAGATCCCTTTTCAGCCAACTCCGAATGGGTTAGGCATTATGGTGCCAGCGGCGCAACTGGATAAGGCGCGCCTTGCGACCGCGGCCAAGGGCGTGAAGAGCGGGCGACTTGGCTTTGAAATCTTTGACAAGCCCAATTGGGTGGGTTCGGAGTTTGACGAACAAGTCAATTATCAGCGGGCGCTGGAAGGTGAACTGGAGCATACCGTGGGCTCGCTCTCTGATGTCGAGTCGGCGCGGGTTCATTTGGTGCTGCCCCACGATTCACTCTTTAGGGATGCTGAACGGCCAGCCAAGGCTTCCGTGGTGCTCAAGCTGCGCCATCGCTCCCTTGGCGACGGAGAGCCGGAGGCAATTCGTAATCTGGTTTCCTCAGCTGTGGACGGTCTGAGTCCGGACCGGGTGGTGTTGGTGGATGCGGCGGGGCATTTGCCACTGGGTCCGAAGACCGCCGATGCGATGCGGTTGACCGCTGAGCAAGCGCTGGAAGAGAAATTGATCGCCACGCTAGAGCCGGTAACTGGAGCGGGCAATGTGCGCGCTTCGGTGACCATGGACTACGACCCGTCGGCCACTGAAGAGACGCGAGAGAATTATGACCCTGAGCAAACGGTGACGCTTTCGATGCAGCGCACCGAACAAGCCACCGGCTCGCAGCCAGTGGCTATCGGTGTTCCCGGCACCGCCTCGAATGCACCCAACTCGCCGACTTTGCCGGTTTATCCGCAACAGACCTCCGCGCCACAATCGGCAAAATCCGAGTCAGGAACTTATGGCGCTTCGAAGACGACACGGCATATGGTGGAAGGGCCGGGGCGATTGCGGCGGATGACGGCAGCAATTGTGGTGAACGACCGGCTGCTGCAACCCGCCACCAAGGGCAAAGCGGCGCAGTGGCAACCGCGCTCGGCTGAAGAGCTGCGCAATCTGACCGCGCTGGCTCAGGCTTCGGTGGGCTTTGACGCGGCGCGCGGCGATCTGTTGCAGGTGGAAGATCTGGCCTTCGAGCAGAACCGTGCGCAGGCACCGATCACACTGCCAGCGCAGATTTTGTCTACTGCAGAAAATTCTCCGGTATTGATCAAGTATGCAGCCTTGCTGCTCGGCTTGCTGCTGGTGGTGGCCTTCGGGGTACGTCCGGCTCTAAGCCACGCTCAGCGCGCTCCAGTGGCGAAGGCTGCGGGAAAGACCAAGGAGTTGCCGGCACCGGTTGAAGCCCCTCAGCCGCGCGTTTTAAAAGCGCCAGAGCCGATCGAACTGGACCCGGAACGACTTAGGGCGCAGGAGATTTTCGAGCAAGTCAGCGGCCACCTCAAGCGTGAACCCTCGCAAAGCTCGCGGCTGTTGCAGAGTTGGATTCACTCCGATTAAGGGATTTGAAAGCACCGCCCATCAAGGGAAAGGACCGGGATCTTGTCCGAACAAGAACAGCAAAGCGCGGCGGCACGGCGCCAACTAACGGCGAACATGAGCGGAATACGCAAGGCAGCCGTATTGCTGGTGGCTGTGGGCGAAGAATCCGCCAAGGAGATTCTGCGCGCCTTACCGGAAGTGGACGTGCAGCGGCTCACCGAGGAGTTGGCTGATCTGCGCGGTATTACGCCGGAGATGTCGGCAGGGATCATGGAAGAGTTCTGGGAGCTTCTGGAGACGCAGAACTTCATGACTCACGGGGGCCTGGACTACGCCAGCCGTCTTCTGCAAGAGACATTTGGCAAGGAACGCGCCGACGACCTGCTGGCATTGGTGCGTCGCTCGCAGGAGGCCGCGCAGGGCAATCTGGCCAAGCTGCAGCGCACGGATCCCCAACAGTTGGGCAAGCTGCTTGACAGTGAACATCCGCAGACGATTGCTCTGGTGCTGGCCCATCTTGACCCACGTCGGGCATCCCTGGTGCTCGACAATTTGAGCGAAGACCACAAGGTGCTCTCGATTCAGCGGCTGGCCGAGATGCGCCAGTTTTCGCCGGAGATGGCGCAGAAAGTGGCGCACATTCTGCACCGTCGCCTGGAAAACGTGGGCGACACAGCGCGCAAGAGCTACTCCGGATTTAAAGCGGTGGCCGATTTGCTGAACCGGCTCAATGCCGAGGAATCAAAGAAGATTTTGGAAACCATTGAAGACGCCCAGCCGGAGTTGGCCTTGAGCATTCGCAACCTGATGTTCACCTTTGAAGATCTGGTCACCGTACCGCCAGCCACCATTCGCGAGATCGTCTCCGGTGTGGACAAGCGGCAACTGGCGCTGGCGTTGCGTGGCGCCAAGGACGAGCTGCGCGCTCAGATATTCAAGTCGATGAGTTCCCGCGCAGTCGAAATGTTGAAAGAAGACATGGAAGTTCTGGGCCCGGTGCGCTCACGTGAAGTGGCACAGGCCCAGCAGGAGATTCTCAACCTGGCCAGAAGGCTGGAGGCTGAGGGCAAGGTTGTTCTCAAGCTCGAGACCGGCGACGAGATGCTGGCGTAAGTACTGGGATTAGGGAATAGGGAATAGAGATCGGGAGTTACGACTTGGTGCAGGCGGAATCGGCAACGCGGAAGGGCGCTCACGAGCGCGTCGAGGCTTTCGACTACGCCCCCGGCCCCGATGCGCCTGTGCTGCAGGAGTGGGGCGCATGGGCGGAGACGGATGAGGACAGCGACTCCAATTCATCGTCGGATACCGCGGAAGGCCGCGCTTCGGAGTCCAGGCACAGCGCCGAATTTGACCAGTTACTGGCAGAGGAGACGCGCCGAGCCTTCGAGGCGGGACGCGAAAAGGGCAGTCAGGAAGGCCACCAAGCCGAGCGCGAGGCTCTGGCCGCATCACTGAACGCCATTGGGCGCGAACGTGCGCAACATGCGGCGGAACTTATCGCAGGCTTTACTCAGGAGCGGGATCGCTATCTGCTCAAGGTTGAACGCGAAGTGGTGAAGCTGGCGTTGGCAGTGGCGGCACGCATTCTTCGCCGCGAGGCGCAGATGGACCCGCTGCTATTAACTGGGGCTGTGCGAGTAGCACTGGGACAACTCTCCGGAGCAACTCAGGTGCGGCTGAAAGTACCCGCCGCTGAGCTTGACCTTTGGACCCAAGCAATGGCCCTAGTGCCTCACCTGACGGTGAAGCCGACTGTCATTGCAGGCGAGGGGATGCGATTGGGCGACTGCCAAATCGAAACCGAGATGGGTTCGGTGGACCTGGGGATTCGCTCGCAACTGGGAGAGATTGAGCGGGGATTTTTTGACCGCGCCGGCAGCCCCAGAGCGGACAATTCCAAGACCGCAAATTCCAACTCCGCCGAGTCATCTTCCATCGCCGCGGAGCCGGTTTGTGTGGCGGCGGGCGCTCACGAGGAAAGCCGCTGATGGCCGAGATGCTGGAGCGCTACTTTGACCGTTTGGAGCGCGGCCAACCCTGGCGCTGGGGGGGACAGGTGCTGGAGTCCGTAGGCCAGACCATTGAGTCGGCGGGCCCCCTGGCCTCGGTCGGCGAATGCTGCGAAATTCAGGATCAATATGGACGAATGCATTTGGCTGAGGTAATCGGCTTTCGCGGCTCCAATGTATTGTCGATGCCGGTGGAGAGCACAGAGGGCATCCGCTATGGAAATCGCGTGCAAGCTCTCGGCGTAAGTCCGGAGATCCAGGTGGGACCAGCACTGATGGGCAGGGTGTTGAATGCGCTGGGCGAGCCGATTGACGACGGCCCACCGATGGACGTCTCGCTGGCGCTGCCGCTGGAGGGAGTGGTGCGCAGGCCGATGGACCGGGTGCCGATCAAAACTCCTTTGGGCACGGGAATTCGCGTCCTGGACGCGCTGTTGACGGTAGGCCGTGGACAGCGCGTGGGCATCTTCGGCGGATCGGGCGTGGGCAAGAGCACGCTGATCGGCATGATGACCCGCAACACCGAGGCAGATGTAACTGTAGTGGGCCTGGTGGGCGAACGTGGCCGCGAGGTAGTTGAATTTCTGGACGATTCGCTGGGCGTTGCAGGCCGTGCGCGGTCGGTGGTGGTGGTTTCTACATCCGACCAGTCGCCGTTGATGCGCATGAGAGCGGCGCTCTCAGCCACAACCATTGCCGAGTACTTTGCCGCACAGGGCAAGCATGTATTGCTGGTGCTGGATTCTTTGACCCGCTTTGCGATGGCCGCGCGAGAGATTGGGCTGGCTGCCGGAGAGCCGCCTACTAATAAAGGGTACACGCCATCGGTTTTTAATCGTCTGGCCAAGCTTGTGGAGCGCACTGGGCAGTTTCGGGTTGGCTCAATCACCGCTTTTTATACCGTGCTGATGGAGGGCGACGATCAGCAGGACCCGCTGGTGGATGCGGTTCGCGCGCTGCTCGACGGACACGTGGTGCTCTCGCGGATGCTGGCGGCGGAGGGTTGGTATCCGCCCATCCAACTTCTGGACTCGATCAGCCGGTTGATGCCAGCCGTTACTGAACCCAAGCATCGGGAAGACGCGGCGCTGATGCGCAAAATGCTGGCCGTGTACGCACGCAGTGAAGATCTGGTGCGCATTGGAGCCTACAAGCCGGGGTCGGACCCCGATCTTGACCGCGCATTAAAGGCACGTGGTGCGATGCGGAACTTCATGACCCAGGACTCGCGTGAACAGATTCGCTTTACTGATTGTGTCCGCCGATTGACTGCATTGGCCATGGAGGTCTGAGGATGGCCGTCTCACGCGCACTGCGCCGCCTGCTGCGCATCCGGGAACTCGAAGAAGAACAAAATCGGCTGGCGCTGGAATCGGCTGTGGGCGAGCTGAATCGTCTGGAGCACGCGCTGACAGCCACCATCGAGCGGGAACGCATGGGCCGCAGACTGGTTGAGGCCAGTGTGCAAACAGGCCAGGTGATGGACCGGATCGCCGGATTTGAAGAGACACGTTCAGCCGTCAGCCACAACCGCGCACTCAAACCAAGAATCGAGTTCCAGGGAGAAGAGGTTACGACGCGGCGCGAGGAGTTTCTCGTAAAAAGAGTGGAGCGCCGTCAGGCCGAGACCTTGATCCAAGAGACCGAGGCGCAAGATACTGTCGATGCCGAACGGCGCGGCCAGCAATCGCTCGATGATTGGTACAGTTCCCGGCTTTACCGTAAAGCGGCCGAGGATGAGCCGCCAGCGGCAGCTTCTCATGCGACTTAAGTTTCTAATTAGACAACAAACATGCGTCGTGTGCGGGCGCTAAAACTTGAGAAAAAATCCACACAATGAATGAAATAGCTTCCACAATCGGGATAATTCGGGGTTTCCAGTTCCATATCCTGACAATGCTCTAACCAGCCTTTGTCGCATTTTGGCACACTGTCTGCTTTATCTACTCGCATGACCGCAGCCACAGGAATAGAGATTGCAACAGGTGGGGCTATAGCGCCCGGCCTGGGTAAGACGTTGGGCACGGCGCACAGCAAAGGGATGGCTGGAGCGGCAATGGCTGGGGCGACCGGTCAAGGTGCGTTGCCGTCAATAGCTACTGGGGCTGGGAGTTTTCGCGCCGGCTGGCAATCTCTGCTGGCTTCGCTGGGCACGAGCATCGCGAGCGAGAGCGAAGCAAAGAGCGGAATCGCCGCTGCTGAAAAAGCGCTCGGGCAGACATCCGCAAAAGTTTCGGGGGGGAGTTCGACAGTGCCTGCCAGCGCGGCTTTGGGCTTGCAGCGGAATGGGGCGGCAGACACAGAGACAAGCGCGGCGATACTTACCTCGGCTGGGGCTCAGGTAAAAGCTGCCGGGACTCGAACGGTTGCACAGTTAACAAAGATAGAGGAGAAGAAGCAGACAACTGAGCCGGAAGCGGAATCCGCCAATAGTTCGCGCCGATCCCATTCCATTCAAGCTGTCCAGTTGGAAGCCGTCGCAACCGCAACGTTGCCGGCAGTGGTTCCGGCGGAGATAGCAACTCTTACTCCATTGGCTGCACTTCCCTCCCCGGTTGCTTCCACTACGGACGAGACGGTTGAGCCCGCGCAGGTGGTTCTCTCGCAAACGGCTTTCCCGGTTGATTTGGCGAGTGGTGCGGGTTCTCTCACTACGAGTGCGCAGAGTTCGAAGAAATCCGGAGATGTTGCCGGAACAGAGAAGTCCACAGCGCAATTGGCGAGCGAAGAAGAGGAATTGCCTGCACAGTCAGATCAGCTTTCGACTCTCTCCGGTTCCGGCGGGCAGGCAGGCCAAAGTTACAACGCAACAGGATCATCTAATCAGGATGCGGTACCGTCCCAGTCCAAGCTCACGGAAGAAGTAGACACGAATGAATTGACCGCGCCAGCCTTGAGCATTAAGGCGGCACAGTTGTCGGCACCGAGCCAGAATTTAACTCAGCCGTTGTCACAGCCAGCGGTGTCGAGTTCGGAATTGAATCCAATATCGAATAGAGCAACGAATCAGGACAAGACGCTGACAGTTGCATCGAGCCGGGAGAAAACTCTCACAATCTCGCCGAGCCGCAGTCCGATTCAGCCGAATGGCTCGAGCAGTAGCCTGACTTCGTCTCAGACGGATGTGCCGAGCCAGAGCACAATACAGACCTCTATTCAGAAACAGGAAGAGCCTCTAATTCAACCAGCCGTGAACACAGCCCCGGCTGTAGCTGCGAGCGATGGATTAAACCAATCGCAGATAGCCGCCACCACTGCTGCAATATCTTCTGGCGCGGTTCAGGTTGACCAACCCTCGAACGCGCAAGCTGTTGCTGACAAGTCTGGCACCTCAGGCAGTGGAAAGAGCTCACTCTCTGGAATCTCCAAAACTACGCGCTCGGCTGGCAAGTCAGATTCGGTTGCTTCTGGGAAGGCCATGGCAGGACAAATCTCCGCTTCAGTCGTGGATGCATCGGCGATGGCACGCGACCTGGCAGGCGCACGGGCGAATGCGAGTACAGCGAATGATTCGGCAAAAGCTCCGGCGACCGGACCGGATACCCGTGAGACATTTGCGACCCTAGACTCAGGGGAGACGTCGGGAAAGCCGGCATGGATTCATGCCGGGAGCACGCAAGCCGAGGCAGGTTATCAGGATCCAACGCTGGGTTGGGTCAGCGTCAAGGCGGATACGAGCGGCGGCGGTGTTCACGCCGAAGTGATGGCAGGCTCAACCGACGCAGCTCAGACGCTTGGCACCCACATGGCAGGATTGAACGCTTATCTTGCCGAGCACCACACCCCGGTTGACACCTTGACGCTGTCGTCGGCAGGCGGAGGCTGGTCAGGACCGAGCAGCGACACAAGCGCGGGACAGAATATGCAACAGGGATCAGGGCAGCAATCTGGGCAGGCGACGGAGCAAAGCGCCGATGCAGGCAGCGTCTCCGGCTCGTTCACAGAGCGCACCGTGCCGCCTGTAAGCACGTCGTTGTTCCCGGCATTACGCGGGGGGATGGACGGCATTACGCAATCAACAAATCAAGGGGGCGTTCACATTTCGG
>CAYPYJ010000047.1:0-31604 GCA_964414945.1 uncultured Occallatibacter sp. | reverse complement strand
TCCAACTCTGCTTCAACCACAAAGGCCAACCGGCTTCCCGGTTGGCCTTTGTGTTGCAGGGACTGGCCGTCCATGTGAACCACGCACAGGAGGACCAGATCTGTGCCATACATCTAAACATCGCGCGGGTTAATGCCGATGAACACAGTGTGCGGTACTTCGGGGAAAACCATGTGCCGGAGTGCAACTCTATAAAGCTAAGAAAAGAGGTGCGGAATGCGTAGAAGCTGCCTTGTTCTGTTTGGCCTGTTCATTGTGCTGCCATTCTCCGCGCTGAGCCAGGACAAGACGATTCATCCGCAATGTCCGGTGGAGACGACGCTGATCACACCCAGGGTATTTCCCATTCGCATCTATTCGACCGAGGAGCCGGGCTGGCGGCCGTCTTCAAGGCTGACCCTCGATTTGCAGCTCAAGAACAAAAGCGACCGGGAGATTGCGTTGATGTCGTTCGCCTTCAAATTTCCTGGCAGCAAGGCGCCCGACCGCGAATGGAAGAACGAGCCGGTAAAGATCAGCGGACAGGCCGGACAAACGCTCCATTACGACGAGCTGATCGACATTGCCGAGGCTTCCAAAACTGTTTCGGTGATGCTGACCAAAATTCGGTTCGCGGACGGCGAGATTTATGATGCGGCCTGCACGCTGGGCGAGTATCCGATTCCGGCTCCGATCAAGCTGACTACACCGGCATCTGCCTCGCAGGTCGTTCCGGTCAGCGAGGAGCTTTCGCCGCCGCGCGTTGCAAAATCGCTGCTCTTCGAATCCGGTTTGCTGGGGGTTGCGAAGACGGTGCAGTCGGTGATGCTGTCGGTGGTGGTGGAGACCGATGGATTGCCGCGCGATATCAAGGTGGAGAGCGGAGGCCTGAGCGGAGATCTCAATCAGAAAGCCATCGACGCGCTGGGCAAGTGGGAGTTTACTCCAGCGATGATTGGCGACAAGCTGGTGGCTACACGGATCAATGTGCAGTATCTTGTGGGGCAGTATCCGCAAGGGAATGGAAACTGAGGGTTCGTGCTCTCCTAACTTTTATCTCGCAGTTTATCCATAAATGATACAATGTATCTACAGGAGGGGCCATGCAGGCACAGGTGTTGAAATGGGGGAACAGCTTGGCTGTGAGGATCCCAAAGCCAGTGGCAGAGAGCGCGCACTTGCAAGTAGGCGACCCACTTGAGATCGCAATCGGAGCGGATGGAGTTGTACAGATGCACCGAACCGGTAAGATCCCGACCCTGGCCCAGCTTGTGGCTCAAATTACTCCTGAGAACCAATACTCTGAGATTTCAAGCGGACCTGAGATCGGCCGGGAAGCCGTCGAATGGTAAGCCAGTACGTTCCGGACACCGGCGATATTGTCTTCCTGGACTTCGATCCCCAGGTTGGCCGGGAACAGGCCAAGCGGAGACCCGCCTTGGTCCTGACCGATCTTCGCTACAACCGGGCCAGCGGTTTGGCGGTAGTTTGTCCCTTGACCAGCAAGATCAAACCCTACCCCTTCACCTTGCCGATCACTGTCGGGAGTATCGAAGGGGCCGTACTCGTCGATCAAATAAAGAGCATGGATTGGGCAGGCCGCGGGGCGGAATTTCATTCTAAAGCTCCCGCCATCCTGATCGCCAAGGTGCGCCAATACATTGCGGTTCTGCTACAAATTCCAAGCAGGTAATGGCGGGCGGTTGAAGTAGGTGGTTCCCATCCTTCCCGCAGAAGACGCCGAAAGGATGGGAACACACTTCTCTCCCCATTCCCCAGACACGAGGGCACCCTTATTGTGGTTGGGATAAAAACCCGAGACCGGGGCCATTCGCCGCCACCCGCCTTACGGAGTATCAGATCCGATCTGCTTTTCAAGTTCCTTAACGATCTGTACAGCGGAATCAGCCATTGCTGCACTCATTGCATTGGCGCCCCTCACTTCTGGCATAGCTGCATTATGTTTTGATACACCTTTTCCCTCGATTTTGGTCTCACTTAAAGAAGAAGCACCTCTTTTGATAACGATGGATGAAGTAATCTTTGTTGGGAATGACCAGCCAAAAGCTCCAACGTTGACGTTCTGCATATCTACAGAAAGGAAATAATTCGCCGGAGCAACGTTGTAATCCATCCTGTGAAATCCAGCCCGCTCTAAAGCGAGACGCAAAAAGAACCCATATTGATACGTGTTGGCGTCATAAATTAATGTTCGTCTCCATCCCTTGAATTTGTCTGACAGGCCAAGACTAACCTCAACCACTTTTTTTGTTTTGTCATTGATGAATCGTGTCGAGGAAAAAGCTCTATCCACAAGGTTAGGATGGCCAAACTCGTTATCGTCGAGGAAGGCACCTGACCATGAGAGTATCCGCCCATCACGATCAAAAACATATACTATATTTTCGGGAAGGGAAATATTAATACGGGCATCATCTGATCTCGCAGAATTGTCAACTATGAAAGAGACGAGCCAACCGCAATAGGAATCTTCGTTTTCTGGATAACAATAAAGAAATGAACGACCTTGACGTACATGAGCAATGATCGGTGTATCTCGGATCATATCAGAGATTTGGCCCCCGTAGCTCCTTGAAGGGACAACACTAGAGAGAGTGAGAAGCTTTTCCAGGTCCAGAATCTCTTGACCTGGACGAGGCTCGTACTCATGCGTGTCGACCTTTGTTGACTGTGCCAATATTGATGCCTGAAAGGCCAGAAAAAACGCGATAACCGTACCTACTATTTTCATTCATCTCTCCAATGAAAGTGTCTTGCAGAGTGCCCCAGGTCTCGCGTTTAAGCCCTGGAAGTGAAAAGTTACGCCGTCGCTGCGTTCGCCACTGACTGCAATCCTCTCGCTTCGATTTCGAATTCGCGGATTTTGTACTTTTGGATTTTGCCGCTTAGTGTTGCAGGGAACTCAGTGACGAAGCGGATGTGCTCGGGAATTTTGTAGTAGGCGATCTGGTCTTTGCAGAACGCCTTAATCTCTTCTTCAGTAGCTTCAACTCCCGGCTGCAGGCGCACCCAGGCGCAGACGGCTTCGCCGAGGCGGGCGTGGGGAATGCCGACAACCTGCGCCTCGCTGACCTTGGGATGCGTGTAGAGAAACTCCTCAACCTCGCGCGGATAGATGTTTTCTCCGCCGCGAATAATCACATCGCGGGAGCGGCCGGTGATGCGTAAGCAGTCGTCTTCGCGCATGACGCCAAGGTCGCCCGTGTGCAGCCAGCCGTCGGCATGGATGACCTGCTCGGTGCCTGCCGGATCGCCATCATAACCCTTCATAAGCGCGTAACCGCGTACGCAGATTTCGCCTTGTACGCCGCGTGGCAGCGACTCGCCGGTGACGGCAGAGACAACCTGAATTTCGGTCTGGGGCATGGGGCGGCCCACGGTGTTGACGCGGACTTCAATCGTGTCAGAAGCGTCGGACATGGTGACAACAGGCGAAGTCTCGGTCTGGCCGTACGCGATAACCAACTCGCCGATGTGCATCTCGTTCAGAACGCGCTTCATCAGCTCGATGGGGCAGGGAGCGCCGCTCATCATGCCGGTACGGAGGCTGGTGAGGTCGTAGGTGGCAAAATCGGGCAATGCGAACTCGGCAACGTACATCGCCGGAACGCCGTAAACCGACGTAGCACGCTCGTCGTGGACGGCCTTCAGCGTGGCGCGCGGATCGAAGGTCCAGTTGGGCAGAATCAGCGCCGCGCCAGTATTCAACGAAGTCATGCTTCCGATGACGCAGCCGTAGCAGTGAAAGAGCGGCACGGGGACGACGATCTTGTCGATCTCGGTGTAGTGAAAGCCCTGGGCGAGGAATTGACCGTTGTTGGCGATATTGTGGTGAGTGAGCAGGACACCCTTGGGCAGTCCGGTGGTACCGCTGGTGTATTGGATGTTGGCGATGTCGTCGATGGCAACGTGATCCGGCAGGCGGCCCTCGGCGTCGAGCAAGGCGAGCCATTCGGGCGAGTCAAAGTAAATGACGTGCTGGAGCTCATGGTCGAAACCGTGGCGTGCGCGGCCCAGAATCTCTTCGTAATCGGCGTGCTTGTCTTTATGCCAGAGGAAGAGGGCCTTCATGCGCGAGCGCTCGAGGGTAAATTGCAGCTCGTGCGAGCGGTAGGCGGGGTTGACGTTGACCAAAGCAGCCCCAGCGCGCGCTGCGCCCATGTGCAACATCGTCCACTCGATGCAGTTGGTGGACCAGATGCCAACGCGGTCGCCGCGGCGGATTCCCAGCGACCAGAGTCCGCGGGCCACGCGGTCGGCCATAGCAGAAAGCTCAGCCCATGTGAGGCGCTTCTGCTGATGGCACGAGGCGACGGCGAGGCGGTCAGGATAGCGGTCGGCGGTGCGATGAAGCAGGTCGCCGAGGGTCAGATCGAGGAGCGGGCGGCTGGGACCGCAAGAGTAGCTAACGGTGCGAGTGTTTTCTTCGACAGGCATGGTTTTTGTATGAACTCGAACGGAAGTGTACACCAGCCGACCCTATAGTGAAATGTGATACAGACCACAAATCACGGAAAGAACAAGGAAGTGGCTGATGCAGGCCGTCTGGCGTAGAATTGTGCTGCCTCCGGAATACGCTTTCTGGCGTCGGGAAAGTTGCCTTCTCCAGGAGCCGGTTGCGGGTAATCCAATTGCATTTCCAGGGATGGATTGAGATGAAGCTATTTATTTGCGCAGTTTCCTTGCTCACTTTGGCGGCGGGCTCGCTTGCCCTCACCAGCCACGCCCAGGCCGTAACCGAAATCGGCGGCCAGAAGATCGTCACCCTCACCCGCGCCGCCGTCAGCACCACCAAGCCGGAATTCACCAGCATTACGCTGGCCCCAGGCCGCAGCATGGAGATCATTCAGATCACCGCCAACTTCCCCGGCAAGGGTAGCGTAGACGTATTGATGCCCAAGACGCTAGCCGAAGCCAAACAAATTCTGGACGTGGACGACGACGAGTATGGCAACCTGGCATACCGTCTGGGTTCGTGCTTCCTGGCGCCGTATCCAAACCGGATTCGCGGCAAGCTCTCATCAGATGGCAAGACACTGACCTCTGAGTGGCTAGGTAACACGCTGACACTGCCAGCCAATAACATTGGTCACCTGCCTACTGCAGAACGCCATGCGATGCACGGACTAATTCTGAGGGCCAAAACCGACGAAGTGAGCTTGAAGAAGGTGGCTGGCGGCGAGCAGGTGACTGGCGTGATTCATGGCGGCAACTTTGGCGGCCACTGGCTTTCGAAGACCGACCTGGTTATCACCGTCACGCTAACCGCCGACGCAGTGGATGCCTCCATTGTGGCGCACAACGTAGGCAGCGAAGCTGAGCCCTTTGCACTGGCGTGGCATCCCTACTTCAATCTGCCCTCGGGCGACCGCACGCAGGCCAAGGTGATGATTCCCGCGCTGACCGCAGCTGAGGTGGACAACTACGACAACGTCTTTCCCACCGGCAAGATTTTGCCCGTCAAGGGAACGAAGTTTGACCTCAGCGCTACTGGCGGAGTGGCGTTGGGTAATGTGTATTTCGACGACAACTGGAGCCACCTGAGTTGGAAGGGTGGCGCGGTGACCGTGCAGATTGTCGATCCCGCAGCAAAGTACGGGCTGAAGATTGAAGGCCTTTCGCCGGAGATCAAAACGATTCAGATGTACGCGCCTCCGAACAAGAGCTTCGTGGCTATCGAGCACCAGTACAACTTCGCCGATCCATTCGGCAAAGAGTGGGGCAAGATGGACACCGAGATGGTGACGCTGAAGCCCGGCGAAAGCACCAAGTGGCACGTGAGGCTGCGGGTGTTTGTGCCGTAAATGCAGGGAACAGGGATCGGAAAACAGGCCGGAGATTAACTCCGGCCTGTTTTGTTTTCAGTTCACGAAAGTCTGCTCCACTCGCTGCGAGTTCAAGAAATAAGGTATCCAGACCACAGCCCCGACCAAAGCCCTGAAAATCGCAATCGTACCCTTGGAACTATCCCCGGATGGAAGAAGCGCTACAGTAGCCAGGTGGTCAATCAACAGCAGGAAGAACTGCGCCGCCAGATAAGCGATCATAAACTTTGGGAAGAACCTATTCTTCGAATATAAGAAAAAGTTAAGAGCTATCAACCCGGCCAGAAAAGCTGAATTCACAATGATTTCAAAGGTCAGCAGACCGGAAAATCCTGGATGGTTACTCAGAAACACGCTGTATTTGCTGTCGACCAAGACGGGCAAATCCACGCCAAAGATGTTATAGAGCATGACAAATGGCGAAACCGCCAAGCCAATGGCCGGTAGTATTAGCCAACCACCGATACCTTTCAGATCGTCAAAGGGCTTGAAAGCAGGCACATCCACAGAATCGGTTCCGGCAACTCCGGGCTGAACTGGCAAAGCGCTTCTGCAACGCGCGCAAACCACGTTTCCTTCATCGATCAACGACGAACAATAGGTACAAGTTGTCATGACGCGTCCTCGAAGTTCGGACCTGATGGTATAGAGGCAACTCTTATTCTGTCAAAAGAGCACCTAACACGAAGCCGTGGCTTGATTTGCACATTTGTTGTTTGTGAAAGAATTGAGGCAAGGAGAGCTTGGATTGAAGGCATGGCCGGTTGTAGGCATTGCGCTGATGCAGGTTCTTCTGCTTGCCGCGCACGGATTTATCTATCACACATGGATTGCCTTCTGGGAGCCGCTCACGCCGTCGGCCATGCAGGCCTTACATAGCGCGATGCTGGCACTGGCCTTCAGCTTTGTCACCGCAGCACTGCTGGGCTTCTACTTTGCCAACCGGGTCGTTACGCTGCTCTATCGAGTTGCAGCCGTGTGGCTCGGATTTATCAACTTCTTCTTCGTTGCTGCTTGCCTGTGCTGGCTGAGCAGCGCAGCGCTGGCGCTGCTGAGATTGCACGCAAACCGCCCGATGATCGCGGCAGTCTTTTATAGTCTGGCCATAGCCGTCAGCCTCTACGGTCTGGTGAACGCGCGCTTGATCCGCATCCGCCGCATCCCCGTCAAGCTCCCCGGCTTGCCCGACAACTGGCACGGCCGCACAGCTCTGGTACTCAGCGACCTCCACCTGGGTCACATCAACGGACCTGGTTTCAGCCGCCGCATCGTTGCTAAAGCTGCCAGCCTCAACCCGGACATTATCTTCTTGCCCGGCGACCTCTTCGACGGCGCGAAGATCAATGCTGACGCCCTGGCAGCGCCACTCCGAAAACTTGCCCCGCCCTTTGGCAGTTATTTTTCAACCGGTAACCATGATGAATTTGGCGAGGCTGCCCACTACGCCGAAGTTTTGACGGGCATCCGCGTGCTGGCCAATGAAATGGTTGCCGTCGATGGCTTGCAGATTGCCGGCGTCAGCTACCGCGACTCCGGCCACTATCGCCGCTTGCGCGCCAACCTGGAGAACTTACATCTCGAACCAGGCAAGGCCAGCATCCTGCTCAACCACACGCCGAGCCGTCTGTCCATCGTTGAGCAGACCGGAATCAGCCTGCAAATCTCCGGTCATACCCACGGCGGACAACTCTTCCCTTTCACATGGTTCACGCGCTACGCCTTTGGCAACTATACATACGGCCTGCAACGCTTCGGCAAATTGCAGGTCTATACGTCAAGCGGCGCGGGAAGCTGGGGTCCGCCGATGCGCGTGGGAACCAGCCCGGAGATGGTGCTGCTGACGTTTGAGTAACCATTTACCTGTAGTGTGTAAACCGAGCCACAAGGAGATAGGATGGGATAGCATGGAGGGTTATCCATATTCAGGGCAAAAATTTCACATAAATCGTTTTTTAGGAGAAGACTGCAATGAGTGAGGCAAACCAGGCAAACGACGGTGTTGTTCGTACGAGTCTTCATGGAATCGAACTGCTGCTGAACTCCCGGCTCAACAAGGGCACAGCCTTTACCGAAGAAGAGCGCACCGCCTTCGGCCTGCATGGCCTGCTGCCGCCTCACATTGGAAGCCTGGAAGATCAGCGCGAACGCCGCAAGCGTGTGCTGGACGGCCGCGACACCGCATTCCTCAAGTACAGCAACATGCGCGATGTGCAGGACAACTGCGAAACGCTTTTTTATTCGCTGATTGCGCACTACACCGAAGAGCTGCTGCCCATTGTCTACACACCGGCTGTGGGCGAGGGCTGCCAGCGCTTCAGCGAGATTTGGCGACGCCCGCGCGGGCTCTTTCTCAGCTACACGCAGCGCGACCACATCGAGCAGATTCTCGCCGACCCGCGCTTTGACGATGTGCGCTGCATCGTCGTCAGCGACGGCGAACGCATTCTGGGCCTGGGCGACCAGGGAGCGGGCGGCATGGGCATCCCCATCGGCAAAATGGCGCTGTACACAGCTCTCGGCGGCATTCCGCCGGAGCACTGCCTGCCGATTCTGCTCGACGTGGGCACCGACCGCGAGTCTCTGCTCAACGATCCGATTTACATTGGCTGGCAGCACAAACGCATCCGCGGGCCGGAGTACGACGCGTTCATAGAGGAATTTGTTACCGCCGTGCAGCGCCGCTGGCCGAACATTCTTTTGCAGTGGGAAGACTTTGCCGGGGTCAATGCGGCCATCCTGCTCAGGCGTTACCGCGACCGGCTTTGCACATTCAACGATGACATTCAAGGCACCGCCGCCGTCACCACCGGCACGCTGCTGGCCGCTGTCAGCGCCACCGGACGGCCACTGAAAGAACAGACCATCGCCATGTTCGGCGCTGGATCGGCGGGAATCGGCATCGGCGACCTGCTGGTTGCCCGCATGAAAGAAGAGGGGCTGACCGAGGAAGAGGCACGCAAGCGCATCTACTGCTTCAACCGCTACGGGCTGCTGGTGGAAGGCTGCGAGGGGATTCGCCCCGGCCAGGAGACGCTGCTGCACAAACGCGCCGAGGTTGAAGGCTGGAAGCTCGACACCTCAGGCGGTACCTGCACCATTTCGCTACTAGACGTCGTGCGCAATGCTAAGGTAACGATCCTCGTTGGCGTGTCAGCGCAGCCCAACGCATTCACAGAAGAGATCGTACGCGAGATGGCTAAACACACCGAGCGGCCCATCATTTTTCCACTCTCGAATCCAACATCAAAAGCCGAGGCCGTGCCTGCCGAGCTGTTGCGCTGGACCGAGGGGCGCGCGCTGGTGGGAACGGGAAGTCCGTTTGATCCGGTCGAGGTGGACGGCAAGATGGTACGCATCTCTCAAGTGAACAACTCGTTCATCTTTCCGGGACTCGCGCTGGGCATTCTGGTTTCGCGGACCACACGCGTTTCTGACGCGATGATTATGGCGTCAGCCAAGGCGTTGGCAAGCCTTTCGCCCACACTCACAGATCCCACGGCACCCCTTCTTCCACCGATTGCCGATTGCCGCAAGGTAAGCCTGGTGGTGGCTGAGGCCGTGGCCAAGCAGGCGATGGCCGACGGAACTGCGGAGACCGTGGACGATGCAACACTGAGAGAGCGTCTCCGTGCCTACGTCTGGGAGCCGGTTTATCAGCCGTATGAGCGGATTCGTTGAGTGATTGACGGCAAGACTTTGTTGCTGAAAGACCATGGCCCTCCGATGCGAATCGGAGGGCCATGGTCTTTCTGGAAACGCGTTGTAACTATGCGGCGGCGCGGGTTGGTCTGTAGCCCGAGAGGCCGTAGTAAGCGATGTAGATGTAGCAGACGATCGGCAGAACAAAGGCGTGCTGGTAACCGATGGCGACGGCCAGTGCACCGAAGAGTGGCGGAATCACCGCACCGCCGAAGTTGCCGATGGTGATGACACCCGAGCCCTTGCTGGTCATCGGTCCCAGCTCAGCAATGCCTAAGGCAAAGATCGTCGGGTACATGATGGAGTTGGCCAGACCGCAGAGAACCAGGCTCCAGACGGCGACCGTGCCTGATGTATTCATTGCCAATATCATCAGCGCGACGCCGAAGAATCCCAGGCCAGCCAGCAGCCGATTCGCCTTGACCACCTTCATGGCTACCGTACCTGCAAAGCGGCCGATCATAATGGCGAACATATAGAACGAGGCCAGCAAAGCAGCGGTATCTTTGCTGTCAATTCCTTGCGTTTTGAAAAACTTGATGGCATTCGCCGCCAGCGCGATCTCCACGCCCACATAGAAGAAAATGCCCACCATGCTCAGCACGGTGTGCTTGTAGCGCCAGATGCTCTGGTCAGATGGCGGATCGCCAGCGGCTGCGGTGCGGCTGGAAACGACCGCGGGCAAGTGCATGAACATCACCGCAAAGCCCAGCACAAAGAGTGACACTGCAATGGCGATGTACGGACCCATCACGGTGTGCGCAATGGCGGCCTTTTCGGTAATGGTGTTGTCGGTGAGGATGAAGTATCCCACCACAAGTGGCGCCAAAGCGGAGCCGAGCGAGTTGAAGGCCTGCGCCAGTGTGAGCCGCGCCGGAGCGCTTGATTCCGGTCCAAGAATCGACACATAAGGATTGGCCGAGGTCTGCAAGTAGCAAACGCCGGTGGCCAGCACAAAGCTGGCGGTCAAAAAGACCGGGAAGCTTACCATTAACGCCGCCGGAATAAACAGCAGCGCACCCGCCACCATGATAAAGAGTGAAGTCACCATGGTGCGTTTGTAGCCAATCTTCTCAATCAGTTTGGAGGCGGGAACAGAGAAGATCAGGTAGGCCAGGAACCACGAGGTCGTCACAAAGTTCGACCACATATGGTTCAGATTGAAAATGTCTTCCAGCTTGGGCGAGAGGTTGCTGTTCAGGTTGGTGAGAAACCCGAAGATGCCGAACAGAGCCGTTACGATGATGAACGGCACTAGATAGTTGGGCGCGTTTGAAGTCGCCTGCGGTTTTGATTCAGTTGCCATGAAAGGTTTTTCTCCTGCTTCTTTCAAAAGATCGAATACTCTTCGCCGTCTGCCAATTACCGCTTGTTTGGAACCGCCGCACCTGTACTTCGGCTGTCGGCCAGCCCGCGGAACTGGAAAATCGCGCTGAAATCTACCGAGATAACTTTACGCTATCGGGGCAGAGGCTCGTCCAGCGAAAAGCGTAAAGACCGTTCTCACTGGCTACGGCCCACTGGTTCCTGGTCCCTCTTCCCTGCCCTACCTTATACTGGAATTCCATGATTCCTACGCTTGCATGGACTCCGGAAGGTGTCCGCTTTATCGATCAGACCAAGCTCCCTCTCGTAGAGAGCTATGTGCTTGCCATAACTTATGAGCAGGTTGCCGACGTGATTGTCACCATGGTTGTGCGCGGAGCACCGGCCATTGGCGTCTCAGCCGCTTACGGCGTCGCCCTGGGCGCACTGCGCACCAAAGCGGCGACGGCTGCCGAATTTGCACCAGAGTTCGACATCATCTGCGCACGGCTGGCAGGAACCCGCCCCACGGCTGTCAACCTCTTCTGGGCCATCGACCGCATGAATCAGCTCTTTGCTGCCTTGCGTGGCGCCGGGGCAAACCTGGTGCAAATCAAGGAACAGCTCTTGGCCGAAGCCCACGCGATGTATGCGGAAGACATTCGCGCCTGCAAGACGATGGGAGCCTTTGGCGGCGCCTTGCTCCCCGATGAAGGCGGAGTACTAACCCACTGCAACGCTGGCGCTTTGGCCACCTGCGGCTATGGAACCGCTTTAGGAGTCATCCGCTCGGCCATTGAGCAGGGCAAGCGCATTCACGTTTACGCCGACGAAACCCGGCCCTTTTTGCAGGGTGCGCGCCTGACCGCCTGGGAACTGATGGCCGACCACATTCCGACGACCGTGATCTGCGACAACATGGCCGCCAGCCTGATGCGCCAGGGGTTCATCCAGGCCGTGGTAGTGGGCGCGGACCGCATTGCGGCCAACGGTGACACCGCCAACAAGATTGGCACCTACAACGTCGCCATTCTCGCCAAAGAACACAAAATTCCGTTTTATGTTGCCGCGCCCTGGTCCACCATCGACCTGGCCACCGCAACTGGCGACGCCATACCCATTGAAGAACGGCCCGCCATCGAAGTGACTCACCACGGCGGCAAGCAACTGACACCGAACGGAGTCGGCATCCGCAATCCCGCCTTCGATGTCACTCCGGCCAAATATGTCACAGCCATCATTACCGAACGCGGCGTGGTGCGCGGACCTTACATAGAGTCGCTGCGCACGATTCAAACGGCTGTGTGAAAGCGCCGGGAGCACTTATAAACAGTTGGTACGATTAGTCGTGCATGGAGATTTCTATATGCTCGGCGCGACAATCAATCTGAATTGGCCCGCAACGAACTTCTGCTTCTGCTCTGACCAGCGCCAGTAGCGGCGCTCGACCTTTTCCAATTTGTAGTTGACGGTCGTCGTCCGCGTCTCCTCCAATGCGTTGCCCGGAAAGCGCAGGAATGTACTCTGTTGTTCCAACGTGTCGCTACCAGCCACACCGCCTTCCTGAAGATGGTCCTGAGTGACCAGCGTTTGCTGCAACTTGCCGTCCAGGATCGAAAAGACCTGGGTCTGGTCAGCCAAATAATTGGATCCGTGACCTTCAGTGATATGGTGAACAACGATGTCGTCCACATCGGGCTGGCGCAGCGGCAGTATCTCGAAAGAGCATGTCATGTCCCAACAGTCGAACTGTTGGTGATGGATGACGTGCCAAGCCATCTTCACCGGCTCTTCGTCCGATCCCTGGAGAAGATACAGATAGCCGCACGCCCTCCAGCCGGGCAGGTACGCAATACCGTAGTGGACTTCACCCTTTGTATACAGGGGCTTCAGCTCGATCTTTTTCCCTGGTAAAACATCCTCAACAGCACATTTTGCAATTGCCGGATCGACGCCTAGCCGCGCCAGCAGGTCAGCCTTCTGGTTGGCGTTGGCCTGATCCAGCATCTGCTCCATTGCATTCAACTGGCCCAAGGGAATCTGGCCATCGACGCCCGAAGAGGCATACTGCGCAAACGCTGTGGGGATCGGGCAAAAGACCAGGCAGACCGAGCAGACGATCAAGAATCTCTTGAGCATCGAGATGAATCCCCCTTCATGCGTAACAGGGAAGAAATTCAAGCAAACGGATTCTTGGCTCTTAACTCGGCCACAATCTCGGCTGCGGCTTCGCGGGCTTGGTCAGCTCTTTCCGTGGGAAAGCTGATAGCGCCGACACGAGCATGGCCTCCTCCGCCGTAGCGCTCGCAAACCTGCGCCAGATTCACCATCTTGGCAGGGTCAGCCTTGGTCCAGGGATTCGAACCAACCGACACTTTGGTGCGGAAGCTCGATTTCGACAGGCCAATCGAATATGTCGCCTGCGGGTGCAGATAATAAGGAATGAACTTGTTATAGCCTTCGAGCGGCTGGTCGGTGACGTCGAAAAAGATGGTGCCGTTGCGCTCTTCCGCGCGCTCGCCAATCAGTTTGATGGCCAGTTGATGGCGCTCCAGCAGAGGCGGCAGCAGCGGGGCCACAAAGGGCTGCGCAAGCACATCGGCCAGCGGCATCTCGGTAAGCAACGGGATGAGTCGGGGAACGAAAGCGTCGTCCTGCGAAGATTCGATGATGAGCGTCAGCTTCATGGCCGGGGCGGCCATTTCGACAGCTGACTGCGCACTCTCGTACTTTGCTCCATCCACAATGTTGGCCCAATAAATCAGATCGGCCACCGGAGCTGTGTTGAAATTGAAGCGTGTTTCGCCGATGTGCGCCAGAAAGCTGGTGCAGGAGGTGTAATTGGGATCGAAAAATTTGCGCCCGCCGCAAGCCGGGTCCTGCTGGCAGGCCCGGAAATTCTCCTGATCCTGCGGCGTCAGAAAAGCGGAGAGATGATGGTCAAACCACCAGGTAATTTTGGGCGAAGCAGAATACTTGAAGTCCACTATGGCGTTTTCGTCACCGGTAAATTCGCTCTCGTCAAAGAGCGCGCCGGCGCGATGGACCAGCCCGCAGTACTCGTAACTAGCGCCCGAGGCGACGCACTCGCGATGGAAGCGTGTGAAAAGGGAGGCCGAGCAGGCCCCGTCAAAACATTTGTCGTGGTAAAAAACGCGAACCTGCAAAATCTGAATCCTCCGGGGGAGTGAAAACACGAAATACCAGAACTGTTTAGCATCAACGGCTTGGCCGATTGTGTCAAGGAGAGAGTGAACTTTCTTTGCGGCTCGTTTCAGAATGCGGTCACATCGGCCGCGAAACTTCCCGCCGATCCGTGTCGTGGAGTATCTTTCCATTAGCGCAATTCAGTGCACAATTCTGTTTTCTATTGACGGAAGTTCGATGACTCCCCCAGAGAATCCTGTAGACCCTGAGAGCCCGCCCCATGATCTGGAGTCACTTACCACCGAGAGTGATGCGTACTCAACCCTCGCGCCTGAGGGGCTCGTACCCCGCGTCTTTTTTGGCGACGGAGAATTGCGAGCCGGCTGGTCGGTACTCATATTTGTCCTGCTGGGTGGATTCGCCAACTACCCCGGGCTTTTCAACTACATTGTGGGAACCGTGTTCTATCTTCTCCATCTTACCGGCAAGGGAGAAGAATTTACCGCTTCCACGGTCATCTTCGGTGATCTGAGCGCTTTGCTTGCCATCGTGGGAGCCGCCGCGATGGTGGCGATGCTGGAGCAACGTAGCCTGCTGGCCTACAACCTCGTCGGCCCGCGACGGGCACTCAACTTCTTCAGCGGCTTTACGTCGGGCTTTGTGGCGCTCTCAGCGCTGGTGGGCTTGCTGGCTTGGGGTGGGTGGATGCACTTCGGCCCGGTCGCCCTCACTGGGGCTGCTGTCTTCAAATTCGGCGTGCTCTGGGCCGTTGCATTTTTGTTGGTGGGCTGTTATGAGGAGGGTTACTTCCGCTGCTTTTTGCAGTTCACGCTCAGCCGCGGCCTCAACTTCTGGTGGGCGCTAGGTACGGTCTGCGTCGTGTGTGCGCGCCTCCACTTTCATTCCAGAGGCAACGGCATTTGGGGAGTCTATGCCGCCGCGTTGCTGGGGCTCTTTCCCTGCCTGATTCTTCAATTAAGAAAGACGCCACGGAGTGGGTTCTGGCAGGCAGCTTGGGTTACTTCGACGCTCTTCGGCTATATCCACACAAGTAACAACGGCGAGAGCTGGATCGGCGTCTTTGCGGCGGCGCTGATCGGCTTTGTCTTCTGCGTCAGCGTGCGCGTGACCGGCTCGGCGTGGTGGGCCATCGGCTGCCACGCTGCATGGGATTGGGCGGAGACGTTTTTCTATGGCACCGCCGACAGCGGCAACGTAACCTCAGTCGGTCACTTTCTGACCGCCAGCCCCGTGGGCAACCCGCTGTGGAGCGGCGGCGCGGACGGCCCCGAAGGTAGCCTCTTGGCGTTGGGCGTGATTCTACTGCTGCTCGCGGCGCTCATTGCAATTCATGGCAGAAGAAAGTCCGCCACACCCTTTGCGGTGGAAGAGGCACGTTAGCCCATGCGCCTGTGGCTCAACCACGCGGGTGACGTTTCGCTGCGCGAGCAACTGGTAACGCAGGTGACGCTGGCTATTCTCTGCCACGAACTCGCTCCCAGCCAACGGCTGCCCAGCACCCGCGAGCTCGCGCGACGCTTCGGCATCCACGCCAACACCGCCAGCGCCGCCTACAAGCAACTGGAGCAGGAGGGTTGGCTAGAGTTCCGCCACGGCAGCGGGGTTTACGTCCGTGCCAGCCAACCCACCGCCCCGCAGTCGCCGGAGTTGGCCAAGGAATTTGCGCTTGATCAGCTGATCGGCGATCTCATGGCCAAAGCGCGTAAGCTGGGCGCTCCAGAGACCCTCGTTCGTGAGCGTTTGCGTCGCTGGATTGCGCTCACGCCGCCGTCCCGCTGGTTGGTGATCGATCCGGAGCCGGAGCTGCGCCGCATACTGATTCACGAAATGCAGCAGGCGCTTTCGCTGCCTATCGATGGCTGTGAGCCGGACGAGTGCGCCAAGGCCGGACTGATCGATGGGGCGATGCTGGTGACTGTGCCCAGCAAGGCCGCCCTGGTGCGTGACTTACTGCCTACTGGCAGAGAGCTGACCATCTTGCAGGTGCATCCGGTCTCGCTGGAATTGCTGACGCACTTGCAGCGCTATATGCCGGATCATGCCGGAGAGCTGGTCGGCATCGCTTCGCGCTGGAAAGAGTTTCAACGCATCGCGCAGACGTTGCTTGTCGCCGCAGGGCTCCCGCCAGAGAGCTTGCTGGTGCGCGACGCGACGCAATCCAACTGGAAGCGCGGCCTTGAAGCAGCCTCCGCCGTGGTCTGCGACGCCGTAACCGCTATGGAGCTGCCCAAAGGCGTCTTTCCGCTGCGCTTCACGCTGCTGGATGCGCCTACACTCGAAGGGCTTCGCAAACAGGAAGAACGCGTCTCAGCTTCAGCATAGGTCTCTGACTGTTTGTTGTTGTAACAACTCTGGGTGCCCCTGGTCCCGATTTTGGGACCAGGGAAAGCGAGAACTTAAAAAAAACATGCCATCAGAGTCCGAGCCATTGTGACACTTCAGAAACTGTCCCAATCGCTTCCCTGCACTGTCCATTCCAGACCTAACATCGGACCTTGTAAGACCAATCAAGGAGATTCCGATGAAGCATCTGATGATTCAAGCCATTCTTTGCCTCAGCCTTTGCCCGCTGCTGGCGGCGCAGCAACCCACGCAGGCCGCACCGGCCAACCCGCAGCTCGCGCAACCCATCCAGATCACCGGCACTCTGGAGCTCACTCACGTCAAGCATCCTCCGGTCGAACTCCCGCCGCTCACTGCCGCCGACCTCGACCACAATAAGATTCTCAAGAATGCGCGAACAATTTTCATCAATTCTGATACCCAATTCCTCACCTCCGCCACCCTCTCCCGTTCTCTGCTCGGTCAGAAGGACTGGGAGAAACTGGGACTATCGATCATCAATGGTCCGCGCTACGGAGATCAGCAACGCGCTGATTTGGAAATCCAGGTCAACCGTGTGGTATTCACACACATTCATACCTACGTCCTCACGGACAAAAAGACGGGGATAGTGCTCGCCTCAGGCAGGGTCAGAGCCTTTGACGGAGTGGTTGCATCCGGACCAATGGCCGAGCAGATCGTGAAAATCCTCTCCGCAGCCAGACTGTCAGCGCAATCGGCCGGCGGTGATCGGGGGTTGTGAGTACATAGTTGAAGGAGAAATCGCTATGATACGCAGGCTGCTTCAAACCGCGCTCTGCTTCATACTCTGCCCGCTGCTGGTAGCGCAGCAGAATCCGGCGGCGAGTGTGACCTTCGACACACCGGAGAACTCTAAGTCCGCATCGGCGCCCCATGCGCTGCCGGAGTATGTCACACTCCCCAAATACACGGTATTGAGAATCGTACTTCTGGAGACGGTCTCGTCGGCAACGGCAACCAAAGGCCAGATGGTTCGAATGACTGTTGGAGAAGACGAGAAAGTCAACGGGCTGGTTGTGATTCCGGAAGGTGCGCACGTAACTGGAAAAGTTACACATTTGCGTAGGAGCATACCGGGAAAACGGAATGGTTCTATTCATGCAGAACCAACTAATCTGACCCTGGGCAATGGAACTCTTGTTAGATTGCGTCATAACAGGCCGGGAGAAGACGATTGCGGCGAAATGGGTCCGTGCTGGATCTGGTGGACTTTCTTAGCGCCGCTCTCCCTGGTGGGAATCGCCCACGACACGATCAGGCACCGTCATAGTAAACCAGAAGGGAGAGACGAAACACAGACCGCCTGTTCCGGCTTCGGTTTGCTGGTGTATACGGCAAATCCGACCATTTTGCGGTTCACCGATCTGCAGTCGGCCAAGCCTGCGCCCGAAGATCTTTCGTGCATCAACCACAGCTTTCCCGATGCCAATCACATCCGCCAGTAATGTCGGATACTGCAGGTCCATCGACTGCGCAACGCTCCGCTCAGGATGACTGACCTTTTGGGGTACAGGACGACAGGCTATTTTGCTTTGCGTGCTTCGGTGTCGAAGATAGTGGGGTCGGGGTCCTGGAAGAAGGCGGCGTGGAGGGAGCGGACGGCTTCGTCGGCGTCGTCTTCGTCGATCATGAAGCTCATATTAATTTCACTCGCGCCTTGAGAAATCATCCTCACGTTGACGTGGCGGATGGCATTGAAGACCTGCGCGGCCATTCCGTTGCGGCCTCGGATGTCGTCGCCGACCATGCAGACCAGCGCTTTGCGGCCTTCGTACTTGACGTCGGCAAGCTGGCCGAGGTCGGCTGCCAGAGCGGGCAGGTTGTCGTTTGAATCGACGGTGAGCGAAACACTGACTTCGCTGGTCGAAACCATGTCCACGGCACACTTGTGCTTGTCGAAGATGGTGAAGATTTCTTTCATGTAGCCGTGGGTCATCAACATGCGGCTGGCCACCACGTCGATGATGCTGAGCTTCTTTTTGACGGCGATGGATTTGAAGGGGCTTTTGCAGCCGGGCGCGAGCGAGGTGATGCGCGTGCCTTCACAACTAGCGTTGCGGCTATTAAGCACGAGGACGGGGATATTTTTTTTGACGGCGGGAAGAATGGTGGCCGGATGCAGAACCTTGGCGCCGAAGTAAGCCAGTTCGGCGGCCTCTTCAAAGCTGATGACTTTGACGCGGAGGGCATCGGGAACGACGCGCGGATCGGCGGTCATGATGCCGTCCACGTCGGTCCAGATTTCGATGGCCTCGGCCTGAAGAGCTCCGCCGACGAGCGCGCCGGTGAAGTCCGAACCGCCACGGCCGAGCGTGGTGGTGATGCCAGCTTCGTTGGCTGCGATGAAACCGCCCATGACCGGAACCTTGCCCTGCGAGGTGAGCGGAAGCAGCTTGGCCTGCGCGCGCTGATCGATGAGCGCGTCTTGTGGGACAGCCTTTTGGAATTGCGAATCGGTGATGACGATTTCGCGCGCGTCCACCTGAAGGGCGTCGATGCCGAGTTCGCGGAAGCCTGCGGCGACGATGTTGCTGGAGAGACGCTCGCCGAAGCTGACGATGAGATCGCTGATGCGCGGAGTGAGTTCGAGAATGACGGAGAGGCCGCGCAGAATTTCGTCCAAAGAATCGAAGTGCTCGTCGATCAATGTGATCAAGGCGGCAATGTCGGCTGGATTCTTGACCAGCGCGGTGGCCGTTTCGCGATGGCGCACACGCAGACGCGCGGTGATGGCCAATGCGCCGGTGCGGTCGCCCTCCGCAGCTACAGTGGCGGCGCGCAAGAGCTGGTCTGTGACTTTGGCCATGGCGCTGACCACGACAACGGGCTGCTTGCCAAGAGCCACGCGCCCTGCCACGATGGCTGCCGTACGACCGATGGCTGCCGGATCTTCGACCGACGTGCCGCCAAACTTCATCACTACGAGACTCATCAGAGTTTCCCCAGGCTTGCCAGCAGTTCGGCGTTCAGGATGGTGGCGCCTGCTGCTCCGCGAACGGTGTTGTGGGAGAGCACGACGAACTTCCAATCGAGCAAGCCGCAGGGACGCAGACGGCCGACGGTGACGGCCATGCCGTTGCCGCGATTGCGGTCGAGGCGCGGCTGGGGACGGTCGGGCTGCGGCGCCCACTGCACGGGCTGATCGGGAGCCGTCGGCAGATGCTGCCCGGCCAGAGGACGGAAGGCTGCCCATGCGGCAAGAATCTCTTCGCGCGTGGCCGGCTTGGCCAGCTTGATGGAGACGCAGACCGTGTGGCCATCGACAACCGCGACGCGATTACAACTGGCGCTCATGCGGGCGGGGAGCGGCTTGACCACACTGCCTTCGAGTTTGCCGAGGAGCTTGAGCAGCTCTTCTTCCATCTTCTCTTCTTCGTTGCCGATGAAGGGAATGACGTTATCAAGAATGTCCATGGAGGGCACGCCGGGATAACCCGCGCCGCTGACGGCCTGCATGGAGGTGGCGAAAATCTGCTCGATGCCGAAGCGGTCGGCGATGGGCTTGAGGGCCAGCACCGGGCCCATCACGGTGCAATTGGAGTTTGTGACGATGTAGCCGCCGGAGTCTTTGCGCCAGGACTGCTCTTCGATCAGGTGGAGGTGCTCGGCGTTCACTTCTGGAAGCACCAGGGGCACGTTGGGAGCCATGCGGAAGGCGCTGGAGTTGGAGATTACGGCGCGGCCTGAGGCGGCAAACTTGGGCTCAAGCTCACGGGCGAACACCGTATCGATAGAGCTGAAAATAACCTTGGGAGCGCCTTCAGGATCGGCTGGAGAGACGATCATTTTGGCGATGCGCTCGGGCAGGGGCGCGTCCAAGCGCCACTTGGCGGCCTCGCCGTAGGGCTTCCCGCTCGACCGGTCACTGGCGGCGACCCATGTGATTTCGAACCATGGATGGTTTTCCAGCAGTTGGATGTAGCGCTGGCCGACCATTCCGGTCGCGCCAAGGATACCAATGGGGTATTTTTTTTCGATAGCCATAAACACTTTATTGTACAGGAGGATGGGGGCGACGGCTCCATCGGTTTCACCGCTTCTTCTCCTCTGTTTCCCATTCGGGGCAGAAATCCAGATGGGACTATACTGGCTTCGAGCAACGGAAGAGAGATTGGAGCACGGCGATGAAAGTGCTGATCTTTGGTGCGACGGGAATGGTGGGGCAAGGGGTTCTACGAGAGTGCTTGCTGACGTCCGACGTGGACCTGGTGGCCACAGTAGGTCGGAGCGCGACCGGCGGGCGCGACGCAAAGCTGAGGGAGATTGTCTGTGCGGATTTGAGCGACCTGCACACGATTGAAGGCGAACTGAATGGATTTGACGCTTGCTTTTTCTCGCTGGGCGTTTCGTCGAACGGGATGAAAGAGGCCGATTACGAGCGCATTACGTATGGGCTGACGATGGCAGCAGCGGAGACGCTCAGTCGGCTGAATCCGGGGATGACGTTTATCTATGTCTCCGGCGCTGGAACCGATAGCTCGGAGCGGGGAAGAGTGATGTGGGCACGCATCAAGGGAAAGACGGAGAACGCGCTTCTGCGGCTGCCGCTCACGGCATTCATGTTCCGCCCCGGGATTATTGAGCCACTGGATGGGATTCAATCGAAGACGCCCGCTTACAGGATTATGTATAAAATTGGTGGGCCACTGCTGCCGCTGTTGCGATGGGCACTGCCGAATCTGGTTTTGTCCACGCACGACATCGGGCTGGCGATGCTGGCGGTGGCGCGGCACGGATACGAGAAGCGAATTCTGGAGACGAATGATATTCGGGCTGCGACTCTGAACTGAACGCGATTCATAGACGTAGCCTGAGGCGTGTTAGAGTGAAATTCCACGGAGGAATGCGCGCGTATGTCGGCTGAAATTCAACTTACCGGCAAAATCGAGACGATTGACTTGCAGCAGCAGGTAGCGCGGTTGCAGGCGCTGTTGGAGGCTGCGCGGCAGGTGCATTCGACGGTACGCGAGGAAGAGGTCCTGGAGCAGGTGCTTCGGATTGTGGTGCGCGAACTGGAGATGATGGGGGCTGCGTTTGCCGGTACGGAGCTGAGTTATGGCGAGCTTCCGGATGGCAGCCAATACGAGGCCGCCGAAGTCGAGGCTGTCGCGACATCGCTGGCGGCGTTTCCGCTGGAAGATCGCGATGGGCGACTGATGGCGGAGCTGGTGGTTGCCTCTCCCGATGGACGCGCACTAACGCTCTACGAGACCGACTTCATTGAGGGGTTGGTGTTGCAGGCGGCCGTGGCGCTGGAGAATGCGCGCAACCAAAAGCGCAACGTGGAGTTTGCCCGAGTGCAGCAGGATATGGATGCGGCGCGGGAGATTCAACGCTCGCTATTGCCTCACAAGCTGCCGGTGATTCCCGGCTACTCGCTGAGCTTCCGGTCGGATACCTGTTATGAGGTGGGCGGTGACTATCTGGACGTTGTTGCCCAGCCCGATGGCAGTTTGCTGATGGCGGTGGCCGATGTGGCGGGCAAAGGGATGGCTTCTGCGATCATGTCCACCAGCTTTCGCTCGGCTTTCCGGGCGATGGCGGCCGACGGACCTCCGCTTGGCGAGTTGGCCACGCGCATGAATCAGCACCACTGGGCGGAAGGCGAAGAGGCTCGGCGGCGCTATGTGACGGCCATCTTCGTGCGGCTGCATCCGGAAGCGGGCGAAATTGAGGTGGTGAACGCAGGGCACAATCCGGGGTTTCTGCTCGAGCCGGGTAAAACTCCGCGACTGTTTGAGGCCGCTGGGACGCCGCTGGGAATGTTGCCTGGGATGCGCTACAAAAGCGAACAGTGCGGATTTCCGCTGGGAACGCGGCTGCTGTTTTATACCGACGGGCTAACGGAGGTCTTCAGGGGGGATGAGGAGTTTGGGACCGATCGATTGTTAAGTGCATTTTCTCAGTGTCTTGCAGTGAAGGCTGATGGTATTCTCGATGCATTGTGGCAAGCGATTGGAGAATTCTCTGAAGGCGGGCCGCAGGGAGACGACATGACGGCACTGGCGCTGTGCCGCGAGACGAGTTTGACGGAGATGCCGGGATGAGCGAGTCCAAAACCAAGCCCGTGCTTACGATCAACGTACCGGGAAAGTCCACTACGGTAGAGGTTCGTCTACCCTCGCGGATGGGCTTTGAGAAAGTGGCTATGGCAACCGCCGCCTCAGTAGCGCGGCTGATGGGCTTCCGCGACGACCGCATTGAAGATTTGAAAACGGCTTTGGCCGAAGCGTGCATCAACGCCATCGAGCATGGCAACCGCCTGAACGAACGGCTGAGCGTGGGCGTGGTGCTTTCCGTCAGCGCGGACTCGCTGGAAGTGAAGGTGATTGACGACGGCTCTGGCATGAGCAGGCAACCGGCAAAGCCGGACATCGACCGCAAAATGCATGGCGAAGAAGGTCCGCGAGGGATGGGGATGTTCCTCATTCAGGCGCTGATGGATGAGGCTGAGTGGGTGGCTGGCACGGACGGAAAGAGCAGTTATGTCCGGCTGGTGATACGGCTTGATAAAGAACAGTAAAGCAGGGACTAGGGAGACGAAGGACAGTGCAAAGCGAAACCAAAGCGCGCGTTGAACAGCTCAATTCCCCGGCGGGGCACTCGGTGACCGTTTTGCGCTTCGAGGGCGATATAGCCAGCACCTCGAAGGAGGCGGTTCTGGGCACATTTCAGGCGCTGCCCAAGGAGACCGCCAAGCTGGTTCTGCTGGACTTCAGCAAGGTGGATTACATTAATTCGAGCGGAATCGCGCTGGTGATTCAGATGCTGATTGAAGCCTCGAACTCCGGGCAAAAGGTCAATGCATTCGGGCTTTCAGCGCACTTTACCAAAGTGTTTACCATGGTGGGTATTACCAAGTACGCCTTGCTGTATGCCACGCAGGCGGAGGCGCTGGCAAGGCTGTAGTGTGTGAGGTTCATTCGCTGATCGGTTTTTATGAAAGGAGCGAAGATGAACTGGTATCTCACGGAGCTGAAAAAATGTACTGATTTTGATGGGCGCGCATGTCGGAAAGAGTTTTGGATGTACTTTCTGATGAGCATGGCAATCTGGTTTGTGCTGACCGGCGTCTGGGTTGCATCGATTCATAATCTTGTTTTACTTCGCGCGGTATCTTCAATCCAGCGTCTTTATGATCTTGCCATTCTGATTCCTGCCATTGCCCTGGGCATTCGGCGAATGCATGACACCAACCACAGCGGATGGTGGAGTGTTGTTCCCGTTGTCAATTTGATTTTTGCCGCCCAGGACGGCGAGGGACGCTACAACCAATACGGTCCCGACCCCAAGGGACGCGGCGAGCAGACCAATCCTTATGTACGGCCCGCTGAAACATTCAAGCCGGCGGTAACGTTCACACCGGCGGTAAGTCGAGTGCAGGCGAGCCCCGGTTCAGACTGCCCCTATCACTACGGGGGCGATTGTGTTCCGCATGGGCGGAATACAGGGCGATGCTCATTGACGCAAGGGTCGTATCTTACCTCTTGCTTCGTATATCCAATCGAGAAAGCGAGAGGATGATGGCGGAAATGAATCTGGACGCGATACAAGCAGCACTGCGCGAGGCAGGCCACGACGGGTGGCTGTTTTATGACCATCATCACCGCGATCCAATCGCGGGGCGCATTCTGGGGTTGGACGAAAAGGCGCACGTCACGCGGCGCTGGTATTACTTTGTGCCCGCCGAGGGTGAGCCGCGCAAACTGGTGCACCGCATCGAACAGGCCCGGCTGGACGCGCTGCCCGGCGCCAAGGGGCTGTACTCCAGTTGGCAGGAGCTTGCCCTGGGGCTGGAGTTGATGCTTGCCGGAACGCGGACGCTTGCCATGCAGTACTCGCCTAATAACGCGATTATGTATGTGTCGATGGTAGACGCGGGAACAGTGGAGTTTTTGCGCGGGCTGGGGAAGAACATTGTCGGCTCCGCCGATCTTGTGAGCCAGTTTGAAGCTGTACTCAGCGAAGAGCAGATAGCCACGCATGGCGTTGCGCAAAAGGCGATTGACGAAATTCTGGCCGAAGGCTGGCGAAAGATTGGGCGGCGCGTGCGGCCTTCTTCGGGAAAAGCACGGGCATACTCCGAATACGATCACATGCAGTGGCTAGCCGAAGCTATGCGCAACGAGGGTTTGGTTTGGGAAGACGGACCTAACGTCAGCGTGAACGCAAACTGCTCCGACTCGCACTATGAGCCGACGGCCGAGCGGAGTTCGCTAATCAAAGAAGGCGATTTTCTGCTCATTGATATTTGGGCCAGAGTGGACAAGCCCGCCAGCATCTTCTACGACATTACCTGGACCGGCGTCGTAGGGCGCGAACCGACCGGGCACGAGCAGAACGTCTTCGAGACGGTGCGGAATGCACGCGACGCGGCGATTCAAGCCGTTGAGGCTGCCTTTGCCGCGAACCGGCCCATCCGCGGCTTTGAGGCCGACGACGCGGCTCGCGGTGTGATTCAAGCGGCTGGATTTGGTGAATTCTTTACCCATCGCACAGGGCACAATATTGCGCAGGAACTGCACGGGGCGGGCGCGCACCTGGACAACCTGGAGACACACGACGAGCGCCTGCTGTTGCCCAATACCTGCTTCTCGGTGGAGCCGGGTATTTATCTGCCTGAGTTTGGCGTGCGCAGCGAGATCAACATGCTGACCGCTCCCGGGAAGGCCTGGGTCACGGGAAAAATTCAGCGGGAACTGGTGAGAATCTAGAAGACAAGGAAAAGCCGGAAGCGGTTCAGGAAATGCTTGCGCCAAGCTTGCACCGACGCTATGCTGCGCTCAGGAGTATAGCGATGACCGAAACTTCGTCCTTTCCCTATGAAACCCGCCTCAATATCCTGCACGGGCCACTAGAGATCATTGACGTTACGGCGCTTTCTGATGCCTGCGAATACAAGTGGTTCAACCAAACGCTTTGCAAGGTGAACGAGTCCGTTGTACGCATGGCCGTTATTGAAGGCGAGTATCACTGGCATAAGCACAACGAGGATGACGAGTTTTTTTATGTTGTTGAAGGCGAGTTGTTGATCGATCTCGAAGGCCGGACCGTGGAACTGAAGCCGGGGCAGGGTTTTGTTGTTCCTCGGACAGTGGTTCACCGTACACGCGCTCTTCGGCGGACTTTAATCCTTATGGTCGAGAATGCCGGAATCATTCCTACGGGGAACTGACTTGCCATCCGGCTGGGCTCCCTGCTCTGATGCGGTATAGTCAGAAAAGTATGACTACTGAAGAAAACAAGAACACCGGGGCAGGTTCCGGTGCGAAACCGGGAGCGCAACCTGCTACCCAAGAAGGCTTTGTCTTCCTTCCGCTGATCGCTGGCTGGCTAGTGCCGGGAGCGGGGCATTTTCTGCTGCGCAAGTGGAGACGCGGGTCACTGTTGGCGGCATCGGTTCTGGGCATGTTTGTAACCGGCCTGCTGATGCAGGGCAAGGTCTACTCCAGCGCGCACGACATTCTGGATATTCTTGGACTGATCGGCGATCTGGGTAACGGGTTGCTGTTTATCATCAGCCGCGCCGCTGGCTGGGGCGCGGAGCAGGTGCAGGTGACCACCGGCGACTGGGGCACGCGCTTCATCGTGGTAGCCGGGCTGCTGAACGTGATTTCCGCCGTGGACGCGCACAACCTGCGCACCGGGAGGAAGTCATGACGCATTTTGCGGCGGTTTTGCTCTTTGCTCTCTTTGCTTCGACGGTCTTCGGCATTACCCAGCGTGAAACGCCCCGGCAGATGGTCCGCTATGGAATTTATTGCTTTGTGCTGTTTGTTGGCGCGGCGATTCTGCTGAGTTGGGTAATGTTTTTCATCGCGCGCTAACCGCCACCTGCGCCACCTACGGTGCGGCCAATCGCTCGCTGATCGCTCGCAGGGGCTGCATTGCTTTTTCCGACCTCGCGCTAGAAAAAAGCGCGAGGAACGCTCATCGAACTTTGGGCGAATAGTTTCGCTGGATGGATTCGATTAATGAACAAGGTTTGGCACACAGAAAATACAATGCCACCCAAGGCAACGCTAGAGCAGCGCATCCAGTGGCACCGCGAACATCAATTACAATGCGCCTGTCGGGAAGTTCCCAAGAGTTTATTGAAGTTAGTGAAAATCAAGAAATAAGGATAGAGTCAGGCGGTCGTGCCGAGTGGTACTCTGCTTCTAAATGCATTCCTAACCCCACAGATTTTCAAAGACTCAGGGAGATTTCGTCATGAATTTGCCTGAATGCGAAGAAAGCTTTGCGCGATTTTACGGGAAAGTTTTGTCTCCGAAGGCCGCTGCGTTGAGAGAGTTCCACAGCCGCTTTCCGGAGAAGGCTATTCGCTGCGGAGAAACGGAATGGCGGTATCGCGTGATCGGCACGGCGGGGCCGATTCTCTTGGCGGTTCCCGGCGGCGAGTTGGTGAACGATCTGGGCTTCGAGTTCGCGCTGGCAATTTGCGGTTGCTGCCGCATTGTCTATCCGGCTTATCCGCGCGTCGATACGATGGAAGAGTTGGTAAGCGGGCTCGGCGCGATTCTGGATGCGGAGAAGATTGAGCAAACGGCAATTTTGGGTGCATCGTTCGGCGGAGCGGTTGCCCAAGTTTTCGTGCGCAAATATCCGGAGCGGATCAGCCATTTAATTCTCTCGAATACAGGCGTTCCGTTGCGTTACCTTGTGCCGTCGGTGCAACTTTTCATTTGGGTGGCACGGGCGCTGCCATGGTCTGTCATCGGCGGACTATTGCGCAAACCGCTATTGAAGACACTGTGCGCTAACGCGGAGGATCGCGAGTTCTGGACGGCATACATCGACGAACTGCTTTCCAGCCGGATCACCAAGGCCGATATGCTGGCCAACTTCCGCATCCAGCTTGATTACCATCTGCAGTTTCACTTTACGCCGGAGGATCTGGATGGTTGGACAGGGAAAGTGCTCATCGCCGAATCCGATACCGATGTGATTGGGCCGCGGCGAAGGCAGGCTCTGCGGCAGACTTATTTGAAAGCGGAGATTTATCTCTTCCACAACGCAGGACATGCGCCGATGTTCACGCGCTTCGACGAATATTTGACGATGGTGAAGGAGTTCCTCTCAAGCTAACCAGCTACGCTGCCAGACGGTGGCGTCGAAAGTGTGTTTGCATTCGTAGCCGTCTGAGAGATAGAGGTTGATGGCGTCAGTGTTGGATTCGGTAACGGTGAGGGAGATTTCGCTGACGCCCTGACGCAGAAAACAGGCGGCGGCCAGATTGAGCATCATGCGGGCCAGGCCTTGGCGGCGAAACTCGGGATGAACGCAGAGTTGGGTGATGTGGCCGCTCTCTGGACTGACGCGCGAGCCCAGCACCAGGGCTACCATCTCGCGACTGGCGCGATCGACAATCACATGCGAAACGTGCGCGGAAAAGACGCCGCAGCCGGAAAAACGGACGATGTTGTTGAGAAAGCGCATGGAACCGTGGACCGAGCGGTACTGATCGTTGACCAGGGAGTCAGGATGGTTCTGGTAAGCGGCGGAGATGAGCCGAGCGGCGGGGCCTAGATCCTCTTCGCGCCAGAGACGCAGTTCCAGAGCTGCGGGCAGATGGGCGTGGGGCGCGGCGAAAAAACCAGCAAGCGACCGCACCATGAGCAACCGGCGAAAAATATTGAAGCCCGCATCACGGAAGACGCCGGCGTGAGTGCCAGAGGGATGCAAGAGCAGTTGAGATTCGATGCGCTCAACCTGGGGCGAGTTTACCATCAACTCAAGCAGGTGCTTGAGTAGCGTTTCCTCAACCTGATGAGCGGTGAGATGGCTCCCATTGTCACGCGGGCCGGTAAGCGCGAAGACGTCGCCGATGATGGCCTTCGTTTCCTCGTAGACACAGAAAACGTAGCCGGTGACCTGTCCAGACTCAAGGGCCGCATAACCTGGGAGGGAATGGCTGTCTAGGTACTGCATCAGAAGCCGGGCGGATACGAAGTAGTCCCAATGCAGACGCTGCTTCCATAACTCGCTCTCCGCCTCCAGCACAGGGCGCAAGACCGGCGCGGCAAAATGCCTGAGGTCGAGGATCTCGAGTTGAGCGCCTGATGGCATGGTTCCACTTGACGACAGAGAACAGTGAACAGCTAAAGCATTTTAGCAATTTGCATCGGGTTGGAGTGTTGCTATCCCACCCTAGCCGCAAAAACAAAAATGCGGCGAGGGTGGACGCTCAGAAATCACACCGATTGCGAATCACGACTCATTGTCCACTTATCTGCTGCCGACCTTGTAGACCACCAGTCCCTGCTCAGGCCAACTGCAGAGCTGCTCATAGTGACGGCCATCCAGGTACTCTTCCAGAGCAGCAGTGGTTTGCAGGTCCACGCCACCGCGACCGGTTACTCGCGCCACCAGCAGGTGCTGCACATCGGGCACGCCACTCTGGTCGTAGTTCTTCACTTCGCGGTTACGGTAGAAGGAAAGTCCGTATTCAACATCGCGGCGAACGCGAAAGACAGCCACGGTCTCATCGGCAGGGGCTAGCGTGATTAGCTTCTCCGCAAGCGGGCGAGCGGAGTAGGAGCGGTCCAGGAGGTGAATGACGCGCTTGGATGGTCCAATTGCCGGAATACCAAAGAATGGGCCGACGCCGAAGAGGAACACAAGCAGTACGACCATCACCGACGTGGTTGCCAGTCTAAGCCGGACGACGCCATAGCCGCGAACAACAATCAAAATGAGCAGGGTTGCGCCAGCGGAGGCCACGAGCGCAGCCACCATTCCGCGCACCGGCGGCATCTGCCGGCCATGGGCAACAAACCAGGGCGCCAGCAGCACCGCCATGGTGATGACGCCGCAAAGCGCCGCGTGCCCCAGCAGTACCCAACGGTTCAGCCCTTGCTGACGACGGCGGAAGAGATAATCTCCAGTGAGAATGGTGATGGGAGGAATGGAAGGAAGGATGTATCCCGGCAGTTTGGATTCAGAGAAAGAGAAGAAAACGATGGGAATCAGCGCCCACAGAACCAGAAACTCCGGAAAGGCATCTCCCGGACGGCCAGCGCAGGGCAGGCAGTTCATGGAGTTGCGCGTCCGCCACTCGCAGAGCGAGGTTTGGATGCCATCGATCAGTGCGCGTATAGCAACAACCGTCCAAGGCATGACGGCCAGTATCGCCACCACCAGGTAGTAATAGAAGGGCTGCTGATGCTCGAAGCGATTGGTGGCGAAACGCTCCAGATTGTGTTGCAGAAAAAACACACGGAAGAAATCGGGGTTCGCGTGCTGCACGGCAATGAACCAGGGGAGCACGATAGCCAGATAGAGTAGCGCTCCCGGCCACCAGAAGGAGCGACGCAGAATAGACCACTCGCGGCGCAGGAAGGCGAAGGCGGCCACAATGGTGAGCGCCAGAAAAGGCGCAACAGGCCCTTTGGCCAGAGTGGCCACGCCGGTAAAAAAGTAGATGTCAAAGAGCCAGAATTTGGAGTCGGTTTCATACCAAGCGTACCAGCCTAACAGACCGATGGCCAACGGCGCGGCCATTTGCATATCGGTGGATGCGCCACGGGCAAAACCGATGATGCCGACGCAGGCTACGGTGATCTGGGCAGCATCAAGGTGTCCGCCAGGGCGGAATCGCCTCATATGCAGGTAGATAAGCGCCACCATGATGAAGGCAAAGCTGGCTGAGGGCAGGCGCGCGACCCAATCATGAACGCCAAAATCCTGAAAGACGAACATCGCCCGCCAGTAGTAGAGAGCAGGTTTTTCCAACCAGGGGTGGCCGTAAAGGTAAGGTGTTACGCAGGCGCTTAGCCGGCCTTTAATCGTGTGTGCCGAGTCGAAGCGGTCGAGCATCTCGTGCGCGATTTGGGCATAGCGGGGTTCATCAGCACCGACCAGGCCTAAGCCGTCGCCACCGGTGAGCGGGGTTTGCCCATAAAAAAGGAAAAAGAGGGTAAAAGCGAGAAAGACGGCGCCCTCGCACACAGTAGCCCATCGGGGCAAACGCATGCGCCAACCGTGCGGCGAGCTTGAAGCAGTTGGTTCCTGAAAAATTTCCACTTCCAGCTTTTCTCCAAAGGGGCCTTCGCTCGCCATACACAGACAAACGATGCCGGCTTCGGTCAGAACGATTGGGGGGAGCTGACCGGCTTTAGCTAATCTCCTCGCTTTTTAAAACGTGGAGGTCGTACGACGCCTACCCAGGGTAAAGGCTATCAGACTCGGGCCGCATCCCGCCCGACGGTGTCCTGGTCGCCGGCGTCAGCAAGCGATGTCACGCAAGGACGCAGGAGATCAAGAATTTCATCGAGGGCGCGTGGAAGCGACCCAGGCATGGTGCAGCCAGAGGCGGTTACATGGCCGCCACCGCCCAGCCGCTCGGCAATTGCAGCGACATCCACCTGCCCTTTACTGCGCAGGCTCACCCGAACGCTCCGATCCGGCAACTCACGCAAAAAGAGTGCAGCTTCGATTCCGGAGATAGCCAGTGCAAAATTCACGGCGCCCTCACAGTCCTCCTCGGCGGCGTTGGCGCGCATCATCTCCTGATGAGTAACCCAGAGCCACGCCAGCCGACCTTCGCGCTTCAGGTTTCCGAGCGCCGAGCCCAACAGCAGCAGCTTCGCAGTGCTGGTGGAAAAATAGACTTTATGGGCGATGCCCACTGGGTCGGCCCCGGCCAGCACCAGACTCTCTGCCAACCCAAAGGTAGAGGCCTGCAATGCTCCAAAGCAGAAGCTTCCGGTATCTGTGAGCACGGTGGTGTAGAGGCAGGTGGCCATCTCGGGCGTAACCCTGGCTCCGGCAGCCTTCACCAGCTTGTAAACCAACTCCCCTACACTGGCCGCATGGCGATCAATCCAATTGAGTTGGCCGAAGTCGTTGCCGCTAACGTGGTGGTCGATGTTGATTAGAAACAGTTTTTCCAGCCCGTTTAGCCGGGTGCGTTGCAAACCATCGCACTCCAGCAAAATGGCGGCGTCATAGTGGTCATGAACGTGGAGAGTCGAACGAATGGCCTGAGCGCCCGGAAGCCCGCTATAGACGCTGGGAATCCGGTCCGCGCTGACCAGATCGGCATGCTTGCCCATCTGCTCCAGAAGCATTCCGAGGGCCAGCATGGAGCCGACCGCATCGCCGTCTGGCCGGGAGTGGGAACAGACCAAAAAGCGCTCGCCGCGACGTAAAACCTCGAGAATCGCTTCGATTTGGCCAGCCTCAGAGGTATGCGGTGCGGAAACATGTATTGCGCCTGCCGCACTCGTCACGTCAACAGGG
>CAYPYJ010000046.1:8464-33063 GCA_964414945.1 uncultured Occallatibacter sp. | reverse complement strand
ATTCAAATCCAAATCCGGCTTCAGACCAAAAACCGCGAGCGCTTGGTCGAGCATATCTAGTTTGTCAGCCTCAGTGCCCAACTCGATAACAAAATACCGCCGCTTATTCGCAGGAAGCTGCACGTACTTGCCCTTGCCAGACTTCGGCTTCATCTCCTCCCATAGTCCTTTGCCAAAGTGGCTTCCGAATATGTGGGCGATTGTTTCATTCACGAATTTGATCTCTTGCGCAGTTGCACGCCTCAGTGTAAGACCAGGCGCTATATCTACGGTGGAGGTCCCGGCTAATCCGGTTACATTTAGGACGAACGCGAACGGCAAAAACGGGTCGTCAACCCCGCTGTAAACAGATACAACCCTACCGGGCTGCGGTGTCGCGAAAAGTGCGCCTAATTCGAGCATCTTGATGAAAGTCTAATCCAATGCGGCACAAAACGGTTCAACATGGAGATACGAAAGCAAATAAACTCGCCATTTTGCAAACTAGTCAATGCATTCATTGAACTCGACTAGGACGTCGCTAAGAGAATGAGTCTTCACAAACGCCCCAGGGTCCGGAATCGCATTTGTGCCTGGATCGTCGCCTATCCGGAAATTACACCGCTACTGGGAGCCGAACTGGTTATACAATCATCCCCCGTTTGTTCTACACTTCTTGTGGCTTGCCGGCTGAGCGCTAAATCGTTTTATTCAACGCCGCCGGCAACAGAACAAATGAGCGGCTGCGCCTCCTAATGCGGCTGATCCGCCCATAGAAACGGCAGGGAGCCAAAAGTATGAATTCATTGCAAATCACAAAGACATTGCGCAGGTCCATTTCGGCTGTGCTGGGGACCGCCTTGGCGTTGAGCGCCGGTCTGGCGATTGGGCAGAGTGTGCCAGTGGTCACAGGCGACACGCGCGTTGACACGTTGCTCAGCCAGATGACGCTTGAAGAGAAGCTGATGCTGATTCACGGCGTTTCCGAGGATCCGGCAGTTTATCAGGGCCAGGCTGGTTACCTGGGAGGCCTTCCGCGGCTGGGCATTCCCGGCCTGCGCTTTGCCGACGGGCCTCCGGGCGTACTCACGCGCCATCCCTCGCAAGGCGAAACGGCGACGATGGGCGTGGCAGCCACCTTCAGCATCAAGACCGCTGAAGACAACGGCGTGGTCATCGGCCGCGAAGACCGCGCGCTGGGCATCGACGTCTCCCTGCAACCCTTTGTCAATATCGACCGCGACCTCCAGTTCGGACGCGGCTTCAACACCTTCGGCGAAGACCCCTTCCTGACCTCAGTGATGGGCGTTGCTGAAGTCAAAGGAATCCAGTCGCAGCACGTCATGTCACAAATCAAGCATTACGTCGGCTACGACTCCGACGGCACCAGCACTTACATCGACGACCAAACGCTGCACGAAATCTATGTGGCCCCGTTCGATGCTGCCGTCAAGGCTGGCGTCTCGTCCATCATGTGCTCTTACAATCGCCTCAACGGCACATTCGCCTGCGGAAACCAGTCCTCACTCACCAAAATCCTGCGCGATGAACTCGGCTTCAAAGGCTTCGTCACCTCCGACTGGGGCGCGGTTCACGCCGTCAACTTCATCAATGCCGGGCTGGATATGGAGATGCCCGGCACGGTCTCTCTGGGCGGCTTTGTCATCCCCTCATACTTTGACTTGCTGCCCCCGACGCCTCCGCCGCCTGCCCGTCCCGCCGAAGCCGCAGAAATGGCGGCGGACATGTTCGGCGGTCAGCTCCCCGAAGAGCCAGCTGGGGACCCCTTCAACATGAGCGACTTCGGCCTCAAACTCGATCCGCAGAAAATGTCTGAAGCGCTGAAGAACGGCACTGTCAACGAGTCCGCCATCACTCGCGCAGCCGGTCGCGTGCTCTATGAGATTGTCCAGTTCGGTTACATGGACGGCCTCTCCAAGCACGAAATCACCGAGCAATTCATCGAGGCCAACGCCAAGATCATTGAAAAAACCGGCGAAGAAGCCGCGGTCCTCTTGAAGAACGAAGGCGGCGCACTGCCCCTCAAGGCTGCCGATCTCGACTCCGTAGTTCTCATCGGACCCACTGCCCGTCAGGTCGATTCGATTGGCATCAACGGCGAGCGTTCCGTCGGATTGCCGCAACGCCAGGTCGGCCCCTTTGACGCTCTGAAAAAAATCACCGGCAATGCCAACATCAAGCTTGCCGTTGAAAATGACATGCAAGGCACGCTGGTTCCTGCCAGCGCATTGAGCCACGACGGCAAGCCTGGATTGGCCCGCACAGCTTCGGACGCAGAGCAAATTGACGCACAGTTGAACTTCACCGCCGACAGCGCCCTGCCGCCTAACTCGAAGCTCACCTGGAAAGGCTCGCTCACCGTGCCTCATGCCGGAGCCTACGGAATCTTTCTTCAGGCGCTGGGAACCAATGCGCAAATCTCCATCGACGGCAAGGGGCTGGCCCGGACCGGCGTCCAACAAGGCGGCGTGCATGGCGACATTCTGCAAGCCAACCAGGACAACGCCATTCCCACCACCGATGGTCTCGACAATGTTCGCCGCTCGGTTGAGTTGACCGCTGGAGCACACGAAATCAAGATCGAAACCAGCCCCGACTCATCCAATTCGCCCGTCCAGGTGCGCCTCAACTGGTACACCCCCGAGCAGCGCATAGCCGACCACGAAGCCGCCATTGCCGCCGCCAAGAACTCCAAGGTAGCTGTGGTCTTTCTCTGGACCCGCCTCGCGCCGGTCTTCGGCCTGCCCGGCGACCAGAACAAGCTCGTTGAAGAAATCGCCGCCGTCAACCCCAACACCATCGTCGTGCTCAACACCAGCCAGCCCGTCGCCCTGCCCTGGATCGGCAAAGTGAAAGCCGTGCTGGAAATGTGGTGGTCGGGAGACGAAGGCGGCTGGGCGACAGCCAATCTGCTCGCTGGCAAAACCAGCCCCGCCGGACGCCTGCCCGTTACCTGGGGCAAGCGGCTTGAAGATTATGCCGCCACCGACCCCAAGCACCCGGAGCGCTCCAAGAAGGGAGTGGACGGCAAGACCACTTACAGCGAAGGCGTCAACGTCGGCTACCGCTGGTTCGATAAGGAAAATATCGCACCGCTCTTCCCGTTCGGCCACGGCCTCAGCTACACCACATTCGCATACTCCGGCCTGAAGATCGAAAAGGCCGCAGACGGCGGACTCGATGTCAGCGTTGCAATCAAGAACACCGGCAGCGCGGACTCCGACGAAGTGCCGCAAGTCTATCTCGGCGCGCCCAGTCAGATTCCTGACGGAGTTCAGTTCCCTGTTCGCTCGCTGGCTGCTTTTGACCGCATTCATCTGGCCGCGGGCGAAAGCAAAACCGCAACCTTCCATGTAGCCCCGCGCCAGTTGCAATACTGGTCCACCAAAGATGGCAAGTGGATCACCGCGACCGGCAAGCGCACGCTGAGCGTCGGCGCATCAAGCCGCGATCTGCGCGTCGAGCAGACCATCGACTGAGCGTTTCAAACACTACCAAAAATGCCGGAGCATCGCTCCGGCATTTTTAGTAGTGGCGCAGTTTCCGAATTGCCGACAATCCGGGCACGACCGCGATCTTGGACCCAAAGACGTTTGCCGTGATCTATTCTATTGCAGTCGCGTAAGCCCCTTTAAATTAGTGCGTTGGGAACTGTTCGCGTCATCCGAGAAATGCCATTCGGATTACCCATTGCCTGTCATTTGCCAACCTCTCACCTGGATATCCGACGATAAAGGAACCTGCGGACCCAACAAGCCGCCTAGTTGCGCTATTATTTCCGCAAGGCACCACAAAATGATTCTCTCGAGAGAAGCTGGACCGCACCTACGAGTTCTCTATTCAGCCGAACCACGCGCAGCTCACGATCTCCTGGATTACGCCAGGAGGTTGCGTTTCGCCCCGAGCCTTATTGAAGAATGCTCCCGAACACTTATGAGAAGCATTGAATCCGGGGATGGAGCTCTTTGGACGGACTCCCTATTGGTCGATTCAATCACGATGCCTGATGGAAGGCTGCGCTCTTTGTTCGAGCGTTTTCCGGGATACCGAACCTCAACATTAAGCCGTGTGAACTTCCGAGAAACCTTAGCTACACAACATCTGATAGTGACCCCCGCATTTCAATCCACCTTGAGCGAGCAACTTTTGGCAGAGGCGTACTCTTCACCCGAGCAGACCACGGTTGAGCGTGTGCTGGAAATCGAGCTTCGGACAGCAGTTGAAGATTACCGCGATAGGCACCGGGACCTAGCTGAGTTCTCGTTAAGTGTTTCCGATTGCATCAGAGAAGTGGACCTCGAAGACTGTCATCTAAATCGGATGGCACATCTCCTCGAAGATATTGTTGTACTCTCCCTACTGACGAATACTCATCCATTTGACTCGTTGTCACATAGCGTTGTGGCTCGCCCGGGTGAGACGGCGAGCAAACTGCAAATAGCCCTCAGATACAGGGGAAACGAGTTCTCACGAAGGAGGCGGAAATTCTATTTCCAACTTCGGGATGCCGCTAATGTGCCGGTAGAGGTCCTCACCGACTCTGATTTAATCAACGTTTCGCGAGCATTTTCTATTGAGAATTTCCGAAGTGTCTGTGACTCCATAAGTCTATCGGTTGAAGAGATTCAAAAGAACGCGCCAGAAGAACTCAGAGCAAACCAATACTACGCGGCAGCGCTACTGTGGGCTGCGGAACTCCCAGTAAGTCTACTTGTTGAGCGACTAGCAACGTGGCGTCCTGACGAAGCTGAATCGCTGTGGCCACTTTCAAAAAAGGTCCTCCTAAGTGTCGGTGAGAATTCCTTGGAAGTTGGCGCGTTCGACATGCTCGCTCCGATGGGACTAGAGGGTCAATGTCATTCGGAGAATCGGGACCTCAAACGCATTCTTGCGGACGTTGGGATTTGGACGCCGAGTCCGGTCTGGACCGACTCAGTGCTGGAGCGACTCGAGCATCTGCTATCAACAAATGCCGACGAACAAGCTTTTCAATTCTTGTTCGAAGCTTATCCGGATTTCATCCTTGATGAGTTGCATTCCGATATTCGTCCCCAGGTCATGCTTTTTCAAGAACAGGGGCCCACGTTGCGACCGGATTTTGCAATCCGACGGCATCGGTCAACATTCATTGACCTTGTTGAGCTCAAAAGACCGACTTGCAAGGTGATAACCGGCACAAGTGATCGTCCTCGTCTTTCAAACGATGCACTGGATGCGATCGCGCAATTGAAACACTACCGGGAGTGGTTTCGATCGGCTGAAAACCGTCGAGAATTCCGCAAACGTTACGGTCTTGATGGATATGAACCACGCTTAACCCTTGTTATTGGGAGGCGGTCCCCGATCGCTAATGAGGAGGTTTGGGCGAGAGCGCTGAGTGGCACCGAGGCAACGATAATAACGTACGACGACATCGTCGAAACGGCCCGACAACGAAGAAGATGGGTCCCATAGAGTGATGGATTGTCCAAGCTCCTTCCATCGTAACTATATGTACCATCCACCCTCTCGTTTGGCTCCAAATCGCCGAATCCCACGTTGACAGGGAATCGGCCCTCAAAAGCCGCGTTCTCGGTTGTTTCCCGCTATCTCGGGGTTCCGAGCGAATGACCGGCTAACCGGAAACTGCACCATTCCGCATCCTTGTTCGCGGCACACTCTATCAAAGATCAACCGCGAAAGTGTAACTTCCGGCTTCCAGTTGAACACCCTGTTCATCGCCTTTCAACGGCTGGCCATCCAGCTTGTAGCGCGCGGCTTCCGCCGCCGTCAAAGCCAGCCTTCCCGAGGTATTGGCCGGCAAAGTCAGATGCCAGACGGCGGTGCTTCCCGTAACCTTCCAGTCGCTGTGAATCGTTCCATACGACGAGTCATAGTCGAAGCTCACGCTGCCCAGCCGCGCATCAAAAACCGGATGCAGCGCCACGATATGAAAGCCCGCATCGAGCGGCGACGCATCCACTCCGGCGGCGTAGCGATAGAGCCAGTCGGCCACCGCGCCATACGCATAGTGGTTATACGAATTCATGCTGGGATCGCTCTTCATTTGATCGCCGTTCCAGCGCTCCCACATTGTCGTTGCGCCGTGCTCCACCAGGTAGCCCCATGAAGGATACTCGGTATTCAGCAGTAGCTTGTATGCCAGGTCGGCGTGGCCCGTCCGCGTGAGTTCTTCCAACAGATAAGGCGTGCCCAGAAAGCCCGTGCCCAGCAGTCCGTGATTGGCTTCAATCTTGTCCACAAGCTTTTGCGCCACGGCTTTGCGCATTTCGTCCGCCACAAGATTCATGTGCAGTGCCAGCACGTATCCGGCCTGTGTATCGCCGCCATGACTCACGGCGTTAGGGTTGTCAATCTGTCCAAAGGGTGAAGGACTGTTGTCCGCTCCGGCCACAAAACCATCGTCGTGCACAAACTGCTTCTGAAATGCGGCGCGAATCTTCTCAAAGAGCCGCGCATACTTTTCTTCATCTGCGGTCCGGCCCGTGGCCTGCGCCATCTGCCGCATCAGCGTCACATCGTAGGCCCAATACGCAGTCGCAACCAGCACGTAATCCGTGCGCCCCTCCGGCGAAAGCCAATCGGCAAATGGAATCCCGGAATCATGCTTCCACAGGCCTTCCGGATTCGTGGCCGCAATCGCGTCGAGATACTTTTCCATCGCCGTCCAGTTCTCGTCGATGATGCTGGTGTCACCCGATTGCTGCCACGAGGTCCACGGAATAATCACGCCCGCGTCGCTCCAGCCAGCGGCAAAACCCGCATTCGACGCCACGGTTCCGGGCGAGTAGATGCCGTAGTACGGCGTGCCTGTCTGCGTTCCGCGCATATCTCCGGCAAACTTGCGTGAGAAAGCCGCCAGGTCCATGTTGTAAGCAGCGGCGCGCCAAAAGACCTCCGCGTCGCCCATCCAGCCCAGCCGCTCATCGCGCTGCGGGCAATCGGTGGGAATGCCGACAAAATTCGAGCGCTGACCCCAGAGAATGTTCTTCCACAATTGGTTGATCATCGCGCTGCCCGTTGTGAGCTTTGCCGTGATCGGCGCATCCGTGTGAAGGACGAGCGCCGTTACCGCCTCAAGCGGCAGCGCGGCTGGCAGCCCTGTAATTTCCATGTAGCGAAAGCCATGAAACGTAAAGTGCGGCGTCAATTCTTCAATTCCATTGCCACTCAAAATAAACTGGTCCGTGGCCTTGGCGGTGCGCAGATTATCGGTGTAAATGCTTCCGTCGTCATTGACAATCTCCGCAAATCGCACCTGAATTTTCGCTCCCGCCGCCGCAGAAACCCGCAGCCGCTCCACGCCAGAAAAATTCTGGCCAAAGTCGTAGACATAGACTCCCGGCTTCGGTTCCGTCACGGACTTTGCCGTCAGCGTCTGCTCCGAGCGAATCGGCTGATACTCCTGCGCCTCGATATTTATAGCTTTGGGCTCAATGGCAATCACGCTCTTCAAGTGTTCGAACTTGAGTAAAGGCTCATCGTCCAGCCAAATTGACCGCAGATTCTGACTCTCGCCGTCATATAACTCCGAATGCTGAATACTCGTTGTGCTCGCCCCCCAGTTTGTGTCCGTCGCCACCCATTCCACGCTTCCATCAACATATTCGATGCGCAGTTGCGCTTTCAGCGCAGGCGGCGTGTCACCATAATTGTTAGGCTGCTGAAACCACTCGAGCGGCGTCTCATACCATCCCGGAGCCAGCAGCGCGACAATCGCATTCTTGCCATTCGCAAGCAGAGAGGTTACATCATAAGTCTGATACTTCACATGCTCGCGATAGTCCGTCCAGCCCGGTGCGAGCACGTCGTCTCCAACGCGTTTGCCGTCGAGATAGATTTCGTACGCGCCTAGCGCTGTTGCGTAGACTCGCGCCGACTTTACCGGCTTCGTCGCTTCAAATCCGCGGCGCATGATTTTCACCGAGTCAGGAATCCAGGGATGGCCGGAGTGCTGGCTCATCGGGCGTTCGCGCGGCGTCCATTCCACCGCACTCTTCCAACCCGCGTCGTCAAAGCTCTTCTGCTGCCAGCCCGCGGCAGGATGAACTTCCGTCTTCCAATCCGCTCCGCTCGCAAAGGACGCCATACTTCCATCGGCATATTCCACCACCAAAGTAGCAATCATCGGCGGCGCATCCGCCGTAGTCATTCCGTTGGGATTGGCAATGTAGTGCACCGTCTCGACGGCAATCGTATTCACTCCGGCGCTCAGCTTGCCGGTCACTTCCGCGCGCACAAACTTCTTCCACGGCATCTGCTTCCATGCCGGGAATGCATTCGCCGTGAGCACCTGTTCACCGTTCACCCAGGCCGACACCGTATCTCGCCCCGTGGCAAAGAGAGCTGCGCTGCGCACAGGATTAGGCAGCGTGATGCTTTGCCGAAAGGCAATACGCTGTTCGGTAGCTTTACCGGTCGTCAGCGCTCTCGCGTCGGGGCTGGTAATCCACACCGCCTCCGCATGCCGCACCGCATCTTCTTCCGGCGTCTCGTAACCAATCCACTGGCCGCGCCAGTTTTCCTGCTTCAGCAGGCCCGTCTCCCACCAACTGATCACGCTCGCCGCATACGGCTTGCCCGCCGCATCCCACAGCTTCACGCGCCAGTAGTAGCGCGTGCTGGGCAGTAGAGCCGGTCCGGCGTAACGCACATTCAACGACTGCCCCGACTCCACGCGCCCGCTCTCCCACACATCCGCCGTGCCCGCATCCAGCAACTCCGCCCGCAAGGCAACCTGGACTTGGTACGCCGTCTGCTTTGCGCCCTGCGCAGGATCCTGCAACTGCCACGAGAAGCGGGGCGCAGCGTCGTCGATGCCCAGCGGCGTCTTCAAATCGTCCACGCGCAACTGCTGCGGCCCAACCCAGGCCGTCGGAGCGCTCTCAGCCGCAGCCATCGCCGCAGCCAACATCAATCCCAAAACCGTGCCGCGCAAACCAAGTCCGTTCATGCCTTTCATTATCTATTCCGGCGGCGGCCGTCGGCAGGTACGTAATCGAAATTCCGGTAAAGTTCCCGCCCCCGCACCAAAGAAATTCGCAATCATTGCCCGGATCTTGCCTCCTCCGATTACACTCATTCCATGGCCCTTCGCCTTTATGCCGCCACCACCAGCCAAGGCAAGCTGCGAGACTTCCGCACAGCCGCTGAAGCTCACGACCTCATTATCGAGCCTCTGCCCATCCTCGCCACCATTCCCGCGCCTGAAGAAAACGGCCTCACCTTTGCCGAGAACGCAACGATCAAAGCCGTCTACTACTCCCGCTTTGCTCCTGGCGAAGTGGTGGTTGCCGACGACTCCGGCCTAGAGGTGGACGCGCTGAAAGGCGCTCCCGGCGTGCGTTCGGCCCGCTTTGCCGCCGACGCCGGCATCGTGGATTCGCCTGACGCCAACGACAACACCGATGTCTGGAATAATCTGCTGCTGCTCAAACGATTGGTCTGGGTCCACATGGAGCAGCGCACCGCCCGCTACCGCTGCGTCCTGGTTGCCGCGCGCGACGGCGTGGTGCTGCACACCGCCGAGGGCACCGTCGAAGGACAGATTCTGGACGCGCCCCGCGGCACCGGCGGCTTCGGCTACGATCCCCTCTTCTATCTGCCCGCGCTCGACAAAACCATGGCCGAAATCGATCTAGAAACCAAACACACCCTCAGCCATCGCGGAAGAGCTATCGCCGCACTGCTGCCCTTGCTTGGCGCGTGAATCCTAGAGCATTTTCAAACTGAGTGTTAACAAAGATTCTGGGTGCCCCATCCATTTCGCGCACTTTGCGAAATGGGTGGGATAGCACAACAGTCCATTTCAACGGTAAAAACCAGCACCGAAAATGTCTTAATCTGATTTAGAAATACTTCGATAAGAACTGTAGAGGCGCAATACAAGATACGCAAACGGCCATGTAACCACGCCAATCGCAGCGTAAAGAAAAACATTTTCGACGAACGCGATGGCGTAAATGAAGACGACGGTCGATGTTGGGGCTTTATCCAAGGCCATAAACATGACTGAACTAGGCCAGAGAGTTAACCAATCACCAAAATTCGGGTGGAAAATTAACCATCCGACGGTAATTACAGACGGAACAAACAGGCCGACACCCGCAAACGGTGTGATCCATCTCCAGAACTTTGGCGTCATTGCCATCAAATGCATGATACAGATAGTGAACCGCCTTGACGAATGTGACGCCCGACACCAATAATGAATCAAATTCAGGCCATGCTTTCCAGCCCCCTAACCGAAAGCGTCGTCTTCCCCAACACGAGCATCAAAAGATTTAGGAGCTGAAACCGTTATGGCTACTGCTCAAACTCCCGTTGTTCGTTCTGGCGTCAAACCCTTGCGTGCCGGCCAGGGTTCGTCCTTTCTCTGGCACAAGCTCCATTCGCTCCTGGGCATTATCCCTCTGGGCGCATTCTTGCTGGAGCACCTGCTCTCAAACTTCGAGGCGCTCAAAGGCCCCGCAGCTTACGGCGAACAGGTCCGCTTCCTCAACAGCCTGCCGATGGTCCGCGTGCTGGAGTGGGTTTTCATCTTTCTGCCCATCCTCTATCACGCCTGCTACGGCATCTGGATTTGGCTGCGCGGCAAGTCGAATATCGTCTACTATCCGTGGGCAGGCAACTGGCTCTACACAGCCCAGCGCTACACCGGCCTCATCGCCTTCGCATACATTTTGCAGCATGTAATTCGTCAGCGCTTCACAGGCGTCATGCTGCCCGAGCATCCCATGGCGGCCTTCGCCAAAGTGCAACAGGAGCTGGCCAATCCCTGGATGCTGGCCGTCTATATCGTCGCGATGATCGCCATCTGCTGGCACTTCGCATATGGCGTATGGCTCTTCGCCGCCAAGTGGGGCATCACCTCCGGCACGGTCGCCCGCAAGCGCTTCGGTTATGTCTGTGTCGCTTTGGGTTTGGGCCTCGCTACCATGGGACTGATGAGCATTTGGGCGTTTGTCGGCCCCGCGTTTCCCCACGCAGCAAGCTTTTAGATGGGTGGCCCAGGTCTCGATTTTGAGACCTGGGAATGCACAAAAGAAAGGATTCGATAGACCATGGCATCACCCAGAATCATCGTCATTGGCGGCGGCCTCGCTGGACTTTCGGCGGTCATCAAAATTGCCGAGGCTGGCGGCAATGTGGACCTCTTCTCCATCGTCCCGGTCAAGCGTTCGCACTCGGTCTGCGCGCAGGGCGGCATCAACGCGGCCAAAAATCTGAAGGGTGAGGGCGACACCACCTGGAAGCACTTTGACGACTCCATCTATGGCGGCGACTTTCTGGCCAATCAGACGCCGGTCAAAGCCATGTGCGAGGCCGCGCCCGCGATTATTGATCTTTTAGATCGCATGGGCGTGCCCTTCAACCGCACGCCAGAAGGCTTGCTCGACTTCCGCCGCTTTGGCGGCACGCTCTACAACCGCACGGCATTCGCCGGAGCCACCACCGGCCAGCAGTTGCTCTATGCGCTCGACGAGCAGGTGCGCCGTCACGAGTCCGAAGGCAAAGTCAAAAAGTACGAAGGTTGGGAATTTCTTTCCGCTGTCATCGATTCCAAAGGCGTGGCTCGCGGCATCACCGCGCTCGACCTGCGCACCATGGAACTCCGCTCATTCGCTGCCGACGCGGTGATTCTCGCCACCGGCGGCATCGGCGCAATCTTCGGCAAAAGCACCAACTCCGTGGTCTGCACCGGCTCGGCGCAATCGGCCGTTTATCAGCAGGGCGTCAGTTATGCCAACGGCGAATTCATTCAGGTCCATCCCACCTGCATCCCCGGCGAAGACAAGCTGCGGCTCATGTCAGAGTCGGCGCGCGGCGAAGGTGGCCGCGTATGGGTCCCGCGCACGGCGGGCGATCAGCGCCCCGTCAAATCCATCCCTCAAGCCGAGCGCTTTTATTTTCTTGAGGAGTGGTATCCCAAGTACGGCAACCTCGTTCCCCGCGACATCGCCACCCGCGCCATTCACAAAGTGGTTTACGAACACAACCTGGGCATCGACGGACAGCCGATGGTCTATCTCGATCTGTCGCACATTGACCGCGCCACGCTCGACCGCAAGCTCGGAGGCATTCTCGACATCTATGAGAAATTTGTCGGCGACGATCCACACGATGTGCCCATGAAAATCTTCCCCGGCGTTCACTACACCATGGGCGGCCTGTGGGTAGACTTCAATCAGATGACCAACGTTCCCGGCATCTTCGCCATCGGCGAGTGCGACTACCAGTATCACGGCGCAAATCGCCTGGGTGCTAACTCGCTGCTCAGTTGCATCTATGCCGGATTTATCGGCGGACCAAACGCTCTGAATTATGCCAAGAGCCTGCCCGCAGTGGAAGGCGATGGCGGCCAAGCCGCTGAAGTCAAGCGACAGGCGGAAATTAACGGCAAGCTGCTCAAGAACAAAGGCACGGAAAACCCCTTCAAGTTATGGCGCGAGCTGGGCGAAAACATGACCAAGCACGCCACCGTGATTCGCTATAACAATGGCCTTCAACAAGCCGACGACAAGATTCTCCAGCTGCTCGATCGCTACAAAAACGTGAACCTCAGCGACAAAAGCCAGTGGGCCAACACCAGCTTTGCCTTTGCCCGCCAATTGAAGAATATGCTTGAACTCGCTCGCGTTGTGGCGCAGGGAGCGCGTTTGCGCGATGAGTCGCGCGGCGCACACTACAAGCCCGACTTCCCCGGCCGCAACGACGAGCGCTTCCTCAAGACCACCAAGGCCAGCTTTACAGATTCTGGCCCCCTCTTCGAGTACGAAGATGTAGACACGCAATTCATTCAGCCGCGCCCGCGCCGTTACGACGCCGCCAGTTAAGGGAGACTGACCATGGCAAACAAGACCGTATCCTTCGAAATCAAGCGCCAGGCCAGCCCCGATGCTCCCTCGGTTTGGGAGAACTTCGAGATCGAGTGGCGTCCGGGCATGAATGTCATCTCCGCAATGATGGAAATCGCCGCCAATCCGGTGACCGCCGATGGCCGCGCCACCACGCCCGTTACCTACGATTCCAATTGCCTGGAGGAGATCTGCGGCTCTTGCGCCATGAGGATTAACGGCAAGGCGCGTATGGCCTGTTCCGCCCTCGTCGACAATTTAGACCAGCCCATCCGCGTTGAGCCGCTCAGCAAATTCCCGCTGGTCCGCGACCTGCAAGTTGATCGCTCGGTTTTGTTCGAGAACCTCAAGGCCGTCAAAGCCTGGGTCCCCATCGACGGCACCTACGATCTGGGCCCCGGCCCGCGCGTTTTTCCACAGCAACAGGAGGCCAGTTACCCACTCTCCAACTGCATCAGTTGCACCTGCTGCATGGAGGTTTGCCCGCAATTCACCGAGGAAACCGGCTTCGTGGGCGCGGCCACCATCGCCCAGGTCAAGCTCTTCAATAACCACCCCACCGGCAAAGTGCTTGCCGAAGAACGCCTCCGCGCCCTGGCCGGAGACGGCGGCATTCAGGAGTGCGGTTTCGCGCAAAACTGCGTAGAAGTCTGTCCCAAAGGGATTCCGCTGACCAACACCATTTCCGACATCAATCGCGACGTTCTTCTGCAAAAAGCCAAGGATTTCCTGCGCGGCTAGGGCGGGAAACCTCGAATTTATACTTAACAAACCAGTCTGGGTTTCCCATCCATTCCACAGCTTCATCGTGGAATGGGTGGGAAACCTCGAACCTCGTCCCCCGCTTTTTTCTGGCGCGGCGATGGAAAGCAAGATTGTTTTTATGAGCGAATAGCGAGCGATTGGCTCCACCGCAGGTGGTGGGATAGCAAAACTGTCCATTTCAACGGTAAAACCAGCGCCAAAAATGCTCTAATTGCGTTCAAATTGACCTATTTTGCACCTTACGACTCAGCCTTGTATCCTACTTTTCTCACTTTTTAGTCCGGCTATAGTCCAAATTTTTTTCGTTTCTTGAAGCCAGTCCATCCGTTCTGGTGGTATGCTACAAAAGCTAAGAAAACCGATTTACATAGGGAGAAAACGAACATGTGGTTCCTGGGAATGGATGTGGGAACGGGCGGTACGCGAGCCGTATTGGTGGATGCAGCGGGAAAAATTGTCAGCAGCGCATCAAGCGAACACGCTCCCTTCCGCACTCCTCACCCCGGCTGGGCTGAGCAGGACCCAGAAGACTGGTGGCGGGCGGCGCAAGAGGCCATTCGCGGCGCGTTGGCTGCCGCACCCCAGCCCCATCAGCCTATTGCGGCCATCGGCCTCACCGGCCAAATGCACGGCGCGGTCCTACTAGACGAAGCCGGACAGGTGCTGCGGCCATCGCTCATCTGGTGTGATACGCGCACCCAGCCGCAGTGCGACTGGCTCCATGAAAAAATCGGCTATGAAAAGCTGATCGAGCTAACCTGCAATCCAGCCCTCCCTAACTTCACCCTCACCAAGCTGCTTTGGGTCAAGGAACACGAGCCCGCAATCTTTGCCAAGACGCGCCACATTATGTGTCCCAAGGACTATGTGCGCTACCGGCTCACCGGCGAATTCGCCATCGACGTGCAAGAGGCTTCCGGCACGCTGCTGCTGGATGTAACCCATCGCTGCTGGTCGCGTGAAGTGGCAGACGCTGCCGGAATTCCTGAGAGTTGGCTGCCCAAAGTCTATGAGTCGCCTGAAGTCTGCGCCCGCATCAGTGAAGGTGCTGCTGGCCTTACCGGCCTATCCGCTGACACACCGGTCGTTGCCGGAGCAGGCGACCAGGGAGCAGGCGCTGTTGGCATGGGCATTTTGCAGCCCGGATCGGTTTCGGCCACCATCGGAACTTCCGGCGTTGTTTTCGCCGCCACCGCCGCCCCCACCAAAGACCCCAAAGGCCGTCTGCACACCTTCTGCCACGCCGTTCCCGGCCTGTGGCATGTAATGGGCGTAACCCAGTCGGCGGGACTCAGCTTCCGCTGGCTCAAGGAGACATTCTTCGTCGGCCAGGATTACGACGCGCTCACCAACGCAGCCTCCAGAGTTCCCGCTGGCAGCGACGGTCTCGAGTGGGCGCCCTATCTGCTGGGCGAACGCACGCCGCACCTCGACCCCGAAGTCCGCGCCGCCTTTGCCGGAATCGCCAGCAACCACACAGCAGCGCACTTTATCCGCGCCGTGCTTGAAGGCGTGGCCTACTCGCTCGCTGACACGTTCACGCTCTTTGCCGAACTCGGAATTCCCGTCACAGCGATTCGTCTGGGCGGCGGTGGCGCGCGCGGCCCGCTCTGGCGCAAGATTCAAGCCGGTATCTACGGTCAGGCAGTCGAAATCCTCACCGCCGAAGAAGGCGGCGCATTCGGTTCGGCACTGATGGCAGGCGTCGGCGCTGGTCACTGGGCAAACCTCGACCAAGCCTGCGCGCAGGCCATCGAAGTCGCTCAGCGCATTACCCCGGACCCAGCCGATCTTGCCACTTACAAACTCGGCTATGCAAAGTGGCGCAAGCTCTACCCCGCATTAAAGACACTGCGATAGGAAATGAGTCTTTGACCGGGCATGGAGGCCTCCATGAGCCTGTTTCACCTGCAAGGGTTGAAACAGGCTCCTTTTTTGTTGATTTACCGGATTTGCTCGCGAATTTACTTGTACTGCGCACAGCAGTCCCACACCATGCGGAGTCCACAGCGTCGCAATGCGATAACCTTATATGTTATTGAGGATCATGGAAGGAACGTTCATGTATCGTCATTTTTTAGTTCTTCTTTTCCTTCTGGCCGGAGCAGGTGCGTCTGCACAAGCCGTTCCCGCGCCTGCCTGCGCTGACCTTCATCTAGTGCCTGCCCCGCGCGAGTGCGCCGCAGTCCAGGCGATTCCCATCGGCGGCATCGGCTTTTTTGTCTATGCCGATCAAAATGCCGAGGATGGATTTACCGCTCAGGATCTGATTGAGACTCACCTGGGGGAGAGAAATGTGCGGAAGGATGCTCCCGCCATCCGGCTGGAGCGGCTCCAGTCCGAACAGGCTCAGGCGCTTCTTACGCAAAACCATCTCGCTTTCGATCCACCAATGCACGACGAAGGCTACATCATTGTGCCCGACGGCCAAGGCGGACTCGCCGTGATTGCCGACAGCGCTACCGGCCTCTTCTACGGCGCGCAGACCGTCAAGCAATTGATTCGCGGCAGCGGCAAGGATGAGGTGCTGCTCATCCCCATATTGCGCGACTGGCCGGCAATGGCACATCGCGGTCTCTCCGACGATTGGTCGCGTGGCCCCTTGCCCAACATGGAGTTCCTTAAACGCGAAATCCGCACCCTCGCCGCCTATAAAATCAACGCGTTCTCGCCCTACTTTGAGCACACCTTCGCCTACGCCGCTTCTCCAGTGGCGGCTTTTCCCGGCGGCTCCGTCATACCCGATGAAGCCCGCGAGCTGGTGGCCTACGCGACTCAGTACCACATCACTGTCATCCCGCAGCAGGAGTCTTTTGGCCATCTGCACAACCTGCTCAAGTTCGAGCAATTCTCTGCGCTGAGTGAAACGCCGCATGGTTCGGTGCTTGCTCCCGGCGACCCCGCCACGCTGCCTCTCATCAGTAGTTGGTTCAGCGAGCTGGCCCAGATTTTTCCTGGCCCTTATGCGCACATCGGCGCAGACGAAACCTTTGAACTTGGCATGGGACGAACGCGCGATCAGGTCAAGCAACAGGGCCTCGGCGCGGTTTACATCGACTTTCTCAAGCAGATCCATACCACGCTCGAACCCAACCACAAGCAGTTGCTTTTCTGGGGCGACGTTGCCGCCAACTCGCCGGATCTGGTCGCCACGCTACCCAAAGATATGATTGCCGTGCCCTGGGCATACGATGCGCGCAGTGACTTCAAGCCCATCATCGAGCCGTTTACCAAAGCCGGTCTGGAAACATGGATCGCTCCGGGCGTGAGCAACTGGAACCGCCTCTATCCCAACAACCAGGCGGCGCTCGACAACATTCGCGTCATGGTTCGCGACGGTCAGCAACTCGGCGCGACCGGAGTATTGAACACGGTTTGGAACGACGACGGCGAAGGCATCTTCGACCAAAATTGGTTTGGCGCGCTCTTTGGCGCGGCGGCTGGCTGGCAACCGGGTGAAAGCTCGGAAGATGCATTCACAGCTTCGTTTGGGCAGGCTTTTCATGGCGACTCGACGGGCAAGATCAACCAGGCTCAACAAGAGCTGATCGCCGCGCACAGCGCATTCAAACAGGCCGGTCTGGGCGACGCACAGGATAGCTACTTCTGGGCCGATCCCTTCTCGCCTGAAGGTGAGCGCATCGCCGCCAAGCTGCGGCCCGTTGTTCATGAGTTGCGCCTCCATGCAGAGCGCGCCATCACGCTCGTGGCCGAGGCCAGAGCCGCGGCAAAGCTGCAGAATCAGGCAGCCCTCGACGCGCTCGAACTCGGCGCACGGCGCATCGATTTCGTCGGCCTCAAGCTGCAGGCAGCCGATGAGTCCGTGGCTCTTTACGCCGAGGCGCAGGCACTGGCCACCGACAAGAGCCACTGGAATGAGGTCGAAGAAAAGCTCGAATCCATCGGCTCCAACAACGGACGCTTGCAGGACATTCGCGACGGTTACACGCTGCTCGGCGGCCTCTACCGTCAGGCCTGGCTGCGCGACAACCGGCCTTATTGGCTTGAAAATAATCAGGCCCGCTTCGACCGTTCGGCGCAACTGTGGATTGGCCGCGCCGACCATTGGAACCTGGTGATGCAGCAATGGTGGACCACGCACACGCTGCCTGCGGCGATTGATGCCGGTTTGCCTGCTGCCGCGACGGTTGCATCGCCCGCGCCAAATGTGGCTCCATTGCCTACACCTGTAGTCGCTCCAACGCCTGTACCAACAGTTGCTCCACAGCCCACTCCGGCAGATGTCACCAAACCTGCCGCGCCCGCCAAGACTCCGTCGTCAAATCGTTCACCATTTTTCTGGCGAAAAGAAAAACATTAACAGTTGTGCTAGATTTCAAGCAGAATTTTTCTCAGACCCGTCATCAATACTTCGTGCCGCATCCATGCGACTTTTTTCTGTCGCGTGGGTGGGAGACCATGACTATTGATTGGCCTCATTCATCGAGGCGCGCCTCCGCCCATGAAACAATCCCTGTATGGTTGCTTCGGACCCCGGCGCGCTCGGCATCTACATCTCGGTCCCCTTCTGCCGCTCAAAGTGCACCTACTGCAACTTTGCCTCGGGCGTTTATCCGGCCTCAGAGCACGCTCGTTACATCGATCGGCTCGTAGCAGACATCGCCGCAGCCCCTGCCTGGGCAACGCAGATAGGCGTTAAGTTGCCTCGTCGCGTAGACACGATCTATTTGGGCGGCGGAACCCCCAGCCTGCTTGCGCCGGAGCTGGTGACGCGGCTCTTCAATGCCCTTCGAGGTGCCTTCGATTTCCAATCGGATGCCGAGATCACTGTCGAATGCGCTCCCGGCCAAATCTCGGATGAAACGCTCTGGGCACTCGCAGATTCCGGCGTCAATCGCGTCAGCTTGGGCGTGCAATCATTCATTGACCGCGAGGCGGCTGTGAGCGGACGGCTGCACAATCGCGCCGTGGTGCTTCAGGATATTGACCGCCTGCGTCAGGCAGGCATCCACAATCTCAGTGTGGATCTGATTGCCGGACTCGCCGGTCAGACCCTCGCTTCATGGGATGAATCGCTCGCCGTACTTGCCGAGTGCGGCGTTCCTCATGCCAGTGTTTATATGCTTGAGGTCGATCAGGACTCGCGCCTGGGCCGGGAGTTGCTTGCTCACGGCGCGCGCTACCATGCAGGTCTGGTTCCCACGGACGACGCCATTGCGCAAATGTACGAGCGGGCCATCGAAGCGCTGAAGCAGGCAGGGCTGGAACAATACGAGATTTCCAATTTTTGCCGGCCAGGAATGGCCGCGCGCCACAACCTACGCTACTGGCAGCGGCGGCCTTATCTCGGGCTGGGACTTGACGCCTCTTCCATGTTGCATACTGCTGACGGGGCGGGGACAGTGTTGCGCTCGACCACCAGCGACGATCTAGCGGCATTCATGCTGGACTCGAAGCCAGTCGAGACGACATGGCTCACCCTTGCCGAGCAGCACGAGGAGGCATGGTTCCTCGGCCTGCGGCTGAATAAAGGCGTAGTGATCGCTGAAATAGAACAGGAATTTGGCGCGACGATGACAACTCCCGCGCTTCAGGTCGTCGAGCAGCTAGTTGAGGAAGGGCTGTTGTTCGCAGAAAATGGCACCGTTCGGCTCACCGCAAAGGGACGGCTGCTTTCAAACAATGTCTTTCAGGAGTTTTTGGCCGAGTAACCAGCGGGGCGGTGAGCGCCGCCGCTGGTCGCGATTTTATTGCTCGTCTCTCGCTCCGGCTTTCGCTTGGGGGGGCGGCATCATCGGCAGATCCTTGCCATGCTCCGGATCATACTCGTGCTTCACCATCCACTCCTTGAACCGGACCGCCGGCTCTTCAGTCAGGTTGCCATTGCGCCTGGTATAGACCACGTTCGGCTTCACGTCCACGTGCAGATCGCATTTGCCGCCACCCGCCGGCTGCAAAATCTGCAACTCAACGCCCGGCTTCTTCCACTTCGCCGGGTAAGTATCAAAACCGGGGGAGTTCATCAGGCGATGATCGCAGTGATAGCGGAAGTCCACAGCCTTCGGTTCGCCATTCTCGAAGAGATTCGCGCGTCCCTCGCCGTCCACAGCGTCGAGAGCGCGCCAGTAGTAGTGCGAAACACCATTGTGAGCAAAAATGTGAACGCGCAACGGATATTCCGCTGGATTAGGAGTCGCAGCAGCCACCATCGAAAGCAGCGCGCAAACCGTTAGCCCGCTTATAACGCATAACAAGACTCGACGCATTGAAATCACCTCTTACGAAGATGGAATCCATGATACGACACCCGAAGTACACATTGCACTTCTACAGCTAAAGAGCATTGAAACGAAAAACTGTTCGGAACTTCACATATTTAGACGGATAAAAATGAGGCGGGAGTAATATGTACTGCAATGAGAGTTTCTTGCGGTAACGATTAGCGCTATGAGATTAAGTATATGGATCTTGTTATCTGTATGCTGTATATTGATTTCTGTATTGCATCGTGGAATTTCCTTGGGATTTGGTTGGCATTTTCTCGAACTGAATGTCTCTATCCTGCGTATTCCCAATTGATTGACCTTCGTCCCCGGACGTTTGGCACCTTCAATTCTGCATGGCAACCGACGTGCTATAAAGCAGTTGCAATAGGATGTCCCCCGCATGAAGATACATTTCATCAACCGCTTACAGGCGATGCTGCTGGCAGTAGCCACGGCGGGCCTCATCGTGTTGGCGGTGATGAATTTTCTTCAGGAGCGCCACTCCCAGCAACCTGATGACGGTGTCTGGTGGCGTGAAGCGGCCAACGGCGGCGGGCTGGTGGCAGACAAGGTTTTGCCCGACACTCCCGGCGCACGTGCGGGCATTCAGGCGGGAGACCTACTGACCGGAGTGAGCGTCCTGCCGGTTCCTTCTGTCGGAACCGAACTGCACGGTGGGCTCAAGCCGCGGAACCCGCTGGCGGTGGTCAAGGGACTGGCCGACGAAGGCGATCAGAACACCAGCCAGGAACCGCTCGCGCTGCCCGTCGAAATCATCAAATACACCCGGGTTGTGCGCTCTGAAGATTTACAACGCGCCCTCTACCGCACAGGCAGCTACTTCCAGATCGACTACAGTATCACGCGTCATGGCGCTCCTCTCGGCAGACCGGTCGAGGTCTACCTCCAGCCCATGGATCGCAGCCTCGAATTAGGGCTGCGCCTGATTGGTCTCGTCTACCTGGCCATCGGCATCTACGTCCTTTTCCGCCGCTGGACGGCTCCTCGCGCCACCCACTTCTATCTCTTCTGCCTGGTCTCTTTCGCACTTTACGCGCTCAAATACACCGGCACCTTCGACGCGCTCGACTGGATAGTTTTCTGGGGCAATGTGCTGGCCGAGTCGCTGCAACCGGCACTCTTTCTGCACTTCGCCCTCAGTTTCCCCGAGGAGCGCTTCAAAAAGTTCCGCCGCCAGTGGCTCTTGCCAATCCTTTACGCACCCGGCGTTCTGCTGTTCAGCTTGTGGCTTTATGCCTTCGCTTACTGGCAGGCAACGGCGTTGCTCAAGCATCGGCTCGAACAGGTTGGCACTGCCTATGACGCATTCTTCTACGTCTTCGCCGCCTGTCTTTTCGTTCGCAGTTACAACATGGCCAGCACACCGTTGCAGCGCCAACAGTTGAAATGGCTTTATCGTGGCGCATGGCTGGCCGTCGGGCCTTTCACCTTCTTTTACGCCATTCCCTTTCTATTTGACTGGCATCCGCTCAGCCTTTTTACCAATCTGGCCGGCCTTTCCATCGTCATATTGCCGCTCACTTTCAGTTGGGCCATCGTCCGCTACCGGTTGATGGACACCGATCTGATCTTCAAGCGTGGCGTCGCATACACTTTGGCCACCAGCCTGATTCTGGGAGCCTACTTCGGCGTCATCGCGCTGATTACCGTGATGGTTCACACCCGCCTGCCGGATAATGCGCGCACGTGGGGCGTGGGGCTCTCGATCCTGGTCGTGGCCGCCATCTTCGATCCCCTCAAACGCAGAATTCAAAGCTGGGTGGATCGCATATTTGACCGCCAGCGCTACGATTACCGCAAGGCGCTGGTCGAGTTTGGCCGCGGCCTCAGCTCAGAGACCGATCTCCAGGCCTTACTGGAATCTATCGTCGAACAGTTGCCCCACACCTTGCTGGTAGCGCGCGTGGCCGTCTTCATGGCCTACGAACCAGGCCGACTTTATCTGGCCGCATCTCACGGGCTACCCGCCGAAGCGCTCTCCGCGCAGATCGGCATGGACCTTGGCTTTTTAGACTTTGACCACGCAACAGATCACAACCACATTTTTCTGGAAAACGCTCAAGCCGCACTCCATCTGCCGCCAGAGCAGCAGCGCACCGCCGGACTGCTTGATTTGAACTACTATCTGCCTTGTCGCGTCGCTCAGGGTCAGATGCAGAACGCAGCCGAAAACAGCCGGACTATCGCTGTTATCGGATTGGGACGCACCATCGGCGGAGACTTCCTCTCCAGCGAAGATGTGGAGCTGCTCGAATCGCTCGCCTCCTACATTGGCATCGCTCTGCAGAACGCCAGCCTCTACGCGCGCCTTGAAACCAAAATCGGCGAGTTCGAGCGCCTCAAGGAGTTCAACGAAAACATCGTCGAATCCATCAACGTCGGCATCCTCGCCGTCGATCTCAACGACCGCATCGAGAGCTGGAATGCCCAGATGGAGGCCATGTACGCACTCAGCCGAGCCGAGGCCATCGGCGAAGTGCTATCTTCGGTCTTCCCCAACGAGTTCGTTGAGGCTCTTGACAGCTTCCGCAACGAGCAAGGAGTTCATCACCTCTACAAATTCCGGCTTAACACCCGCACCGGCGAGGTACGCACGGCCAACATCGCCATCGCGCCGTTGCTTTCGCGCGATTTCGTTTCCGTCGGTCGCATCATTCTGGTTGATGACATCACTGAACGCGTGTCACTGGAAAATCAACTAGCGCAGTCAGACAAGCTCAGCTCTATCGGACTGCTGGCCGCAGGCGTGGCCCATGAGATTAACACCCCCCTGGCCGTCATTTCCTCGTATGCGCAGATGCTGTCCAAGCAACTCAAGGGCGATCAGAAACTTGGCCCCGTCCTCGACAAAATTACGCAGCAGAGCTTCCGTGCTGCTGAAATCGCCAACGGCCTGCTGAATTTTTCCCGCACCTCTACCACCGAGTTTCGCGACACCGACCTCAACCAGGTCATCCACGACACGCTCTCGCTGCTCGAACATCAATTCAAGACCGCGCAGGTTATCGTCGATCTTGATCTCGCGGATGAACTGCCTCTCATCCACGGCAACCCCGGCAAGCTGCAGCAGGTCTTTCTGAATCTGCTTTTGAATGCCAAGGAAGCCATGCAGGAAGGCGGCCGCCTGCGCGTTTCCACCTCGGCCCACAACCACAACAATTACGTCGCCGCGATGATTGCCGACTCCGGTTCCGGCATCGCCCCCGAGCACCTCAAACGCATCTACGATCCGTTTTTCACCACCAAGACGATGCCCAAGCCCGGCGACCGCCGCGGCACTGGACTGGGCCTCTCCGTCTCCTACGGCATCATCCAGGAACACGCCGGTAAAATCCATGTCGAAAGCGCCATAGGCGCCGGCACAACCTTCCATCTTGAATTTCCACTGATGAGGAATTCCATTCATGCCTGAGGTAGAACTTCCTTTGAATTCGTCCGAATCCGCATCCGCTGCCGCTGGCAACTCTGCCCTCGGCTGCATCCTGGTCATCGACGACGAGGCCGCCATCCGCGACTCGCTCGAAGTGCTGCTCAACCTCGAAGGCTACGCGGTCACCATGGCCGTCGATGGCGTCGAAGGCCTCAAGATTCTCGATCAGGAGAACTTTGACTTGCTGCTGCTTGACCTCAACCTGCCCGGACAAAGCGGCCTCGAGCTGCTGCCACAGATCAAAGATCGTCATCCCGAACTGCCGGTTATCATGATCACCGCCTACGGCTCGGTCGATAACGTAGTCGAGGCCATCCGCTCCGGCGCGGAAAACTTTGTTCAAAAGCCTTGGGACAACGAAAAACTACTCGCCGACATTCGCGTCGCGGTCGCCCTTCATCGCGCTGAGGAAGAGAACCTTCAGCTCAAACGTACCCTCAAGCAGCGCTATAACTTCAGCAACATCGTCGGCAAAAGCGAGATCATGCTCAAGGTTTTTGACCTCGTCGCCCAGGTCGCGCCAAGTCGTTCCACCGTACTCATTCAAGGCGAAAGCGGCACTGGCAAGGAATTGATCGCCAAGGCCATCCACGCCAATTCACCGCGTAAAGACAAGCCCTTCGTGCCCATCAACACCGGCGCCATGCCCAACGATCTGCTCGAATCCACCCTCTTCGGCCACGTCAAAGGCGCATTCACATCCGCCGTAGCCACAAAAAAAGGCCTTTTCGAAGTGGCCAACGGCGGCACGCTCTTCATGGACGAGATCGCCACCATGGGCATGGACACCCAGGCCAAAATTCTGCGCGTGCTGCAAGACAAGCGCTTCATGCACTTGGGCGGCATTCAGGAGGTGCAGGTGGATGTGCGCATCATCGCCGCCACCAATGTCGATCTGCGCAAAGAGGTGCGCGAGGGCCGCTTCCGCGAAGACCTCTTCTACCGACTTAACGTGATCTGCGTGGACCTACCCCCACTGCGCGCCCGCCGCGAAGACATCCCTCTGCTCTCACAGCATTTCCTCGATTTCTACGCCAACGAAAACGGCTTTGAGCCGCGCAAACTCTCTGCCGACGCTCTTCGCGCCCTGATCGATTACGAGTGGCCGGGCAATGTCCGCGAACTGGAAAACGCCATTGAACGCGGCGTCGTGCTTTCCAGCGGACCCGTTATCGGCTCCGAACTGCTTCCCGGCCAAATCACCGGACGCGGCTTCCAGGACGCGCTGCTCGATCACAACCCCAACGCCTCGCTCTTCGACATTCTCGAAGTCATCGAGCGCCGTATCATCATCGAAAA
>CAYPYJ010000046.1:0-8454 GCA_964414945.1 uncultured Occallatibacter sp. | reverse complement strand
CGCTGCAACGGCAACCAGACCGATGCCGCCGAACAGTTCCACATCCCCCTCTCCACCCTCAATCAGAAGATCAAACGCCTCAGCATCGAGATCCGCAAAAAAGGTAGAGAGTGATTTTCACTGCAACTCATTTGATTTGTGCTATCTCAGCTTCCGCTTTTGGAGCCTGGGATAGCACGAACGTGTGTGAACGCAGAACCAATGCGGCTCATCCCAATAGATAGCAAACGATTGGCCGCACCGCAGTGCTCATGCTGTCGCGATGCTGGCCATCCGGCTCGCTTTGATATCCCGCATCGGCGGCTGGCCGAAAAATCTGCTGTACTCCCGATTGAATTGGCTGGCGCTTTCATAGCCCACCTGGAAGGCCGCGCTGGCCGCATCCAGCCCTTCCGTCAGCATGCGCACGCGCGCCGTGTGCAGGCGCAGGCGCTTCTGATATTGCAGCGGGCTCATTGCAGTCAACGAACGAAAGTGGTGGTGAAAAGTAGAGAGTCCCATCTGCGCCACCGATGCCAGTTCTTCCATGCGCAGCGGCTTTTCATAATTTTCCTTGAGCCATGCAACGGCCTTCGCCGTCCGGTTGCTCTGCTCGCCCAGCGTGGCGATGGCGCGCAGATGCCTGCCCAGCGGCCCGCGCAGCAGCCGGTAGATCATCTCCCGCTGTATCAGGCCGCTCAGGAATGGAATATCACGCGGCGCATCGAGAATATTCAGCAACCGGCAGCAGGCGCCCAGCAACTCGACGGAGGTTTTGCCAACAACCATGCCGTGCGTCCCGGATGAGGCCTCCGGCACAAGAAACTCCTCCTGGCTCAGAATCTCCCGTACCACCGGCATTTCAAGCTTGATCGAGAGAGCCAGAAACGGCTCCTTCTTCGATGCCTTGGTAATCTGTCCTGTGACTGGCAGATCGATCGAAGTCAGCAGAAAAGTAGACCCATCGCAGACGTGCGTCGTGCCGCCAACGGTGACGCGCTTTTCTCCCTGCGCAAAGACAACTAATTCGGGTTCATAGGCGGCAGAATAGCACTCTGACGGTGTGCTTCTGCGGGAGAGCCGCAGCCCCGGCACATCGGTGGTTACCGGACTATCAACATCAACGTGCGCGGCGATTTTCCGTGCCAGCTCAGCTCGCAACTGCTCCACTTCCGCCCGTGATTCTCTGCCCGATTTCTTTTCCGTCGCCATAGGTGCCTCCGATTGCTTTTACACTTTCAGCCTACCGCCGATCCGGCCTTCGATGCACAGAAAAGTAGTAGTTCGACAGAAATAGGCAATCAAAAGGAAGGATCAGGATACCGCCCAGAGAGCGTCCCGACCTATTCTTTGGACTGAGAGAAAGTGCGAATCAAAGACATTTGCCCCGCATCTCAAAGGTTGGCCAAAAGGCCAGGAGGAGACCCCCATGTATAACGCAAAAGCCTATTCCGTTTCCAGCGCAACATCGCCCTTTGTGTCCACCACGATTGCGCGGCGAAATCCAACCGAAACCGATATACAAATCGAAATCCTCTTCTGTGGCATATGCCACTCCGATCTTCATCAGGCGCGCAACGAGTGGAGCGGCATGATGCCCACCGTCTATCCCTGCGTCCCCGGCCATGAAATCGTCGGACGCGTCACCTGGGTTGGCTCCGCTGTCAAGCGCTTCAAGCCCGGCGATCTGGCCGCTGTTGGCTGCTTGGTAGACACCGACGGTACCTGCCCGGAGTGCAAGGCCGGATTCGAGCAGTTCTGCCCCAACATGACCCTCACCTACAACTTTCCCGACAAGCACACCGGTGGCGTCACCTACGGCGGATACTCCGACAGCATTGTCGTCACCGAGCGCTTCGTCCTCAGTGTGCCGACAAACCTCGATCTCGCCGGAACCGCGCCTCTGCTCTGTGCCGGAATCACCACCTACTCGCCGATGCGCCATTGGGGCGTCACCAAAGGCAAAAAGGTTGGCGTCGTCGGCCTCGGCGGACTCGGCCACATGGGTGTGAAATTTGCGCATGCGCTCGGAGCCCACACTGTCGCCTTCACCACCTCCGCCAGCAAAAAGGACGACGCGCTCCGCCTCGGAGCCGATGAAGTCGTCCTCTCCCGCGACGCCAACGAGATGGCCAAGCACACCGGCAGCTTCGACTTCATCCTCGATGCAGTTGCAGCCGAGCACGACATTAACGCATATATCAACCTGCTCCGCCGCGACGGCAACATCACCATGGTGGGCGCTCCGGAAAAGCCCTTGCCCGTCTCCGTCTTCGGCCTCATCTTCGCGCGCCGCAGCTTCTCCGGCTCGCTTATCGGCAGCCTCGCGGAAACCCAAGAAATGCTCAACTTCTGCGGACAGCACAACATCACTTCAGACGTCGAAGTCATCCCCATCCAAAAGCTCAACGAAGCCTACGAGCGTCTACTCAAGTCCGACGTGAAGTACCGCTTCTCCATCGACATGGCTTCACTCAAATCAGAATAGTTGCAAGCGCGGATGGCGACAGAAAAAGGAGATTCGATTTGGCAATCAATGAACAGGCGCAAAAGAACCACGACCAGCTCTTTCCCGGCCATGTTTCCGCAGCGGCGGTGACCGATCCAGATCTGGTTGAAATCTTTGACAACTGGGCATTTGACGAAGTTCTCCGCGAAGGCAATCTGGAGATACAAACCCGTCTGATGGTCCAGTTGGCCGCCATCCTTGCCTGTCAGGCGGTGCGCGAATATCGCGCCATGCTCGGCGCGGCTCTGAACGTTGGAGTCACGCCGGTTGAAGTCAAGGAGATACTTTATCAGTCAGTGCCTTACGTGGGAATGGCCCGGGCCTTCGACTTTATCCAAGCCACCAACGAAGTGCTGATCGAGCGGGGTGTCCGGCTTCCTTTACCCAGCCAATCCACCACAACGCCGGAGAACCGCGCCGAGAAAGGGCTTGCGCTTCTGAAGCAGATCGTCGGCACCGAAGCGATCGAGAAATACCGCGCCTCAGTGCCCGCCGATCAGCAGCACATACAGAGCTTTCTCGCTGCGCACTGTTTCGGCGACCACTACACTCGCACCGGCATCGATGTGCAGACACGGGAGCTACTCACTTTGAGCTTCCTGGTCGCGCTCGGCGGATGCGACGCGCAGGTCAAAGCACATGTCGCCGCCAATCTCAACGTCGGCAACGATCGCGCGCGGCTGATCGACGTTATCACGCAGTTATTGCCCTTCATAGGCTATCCGCGCACACTCAACGCGCTGCGGGCCGTGGATGAAGTGACCGCGAACGCCGCAACGCCCAAGAGCCAGGAGGGAGCATGATATCCACGAAGTTGACAGTGATGGCCGTTGGAGCGACTGGAAGCATTGGACGCCTGGTTGTCGAGGAGGCTCTGCACGAAGGCCATGCCGTGCGCGTGTTCGCCCCAGAGGAGCTGAAGGAATTGAACGCCTCTCTTTCAGGGATTCATGCACAGAGTCAGCGTTTGCCCGACGGCGTGCTTGCACTCTCAGGGGTTGAGGCCCCTCCGAAGGCATGAATTTTTCTTGCATCCGCATAGCGCGAACGATCCGGCGCGTTACCTGAAGTTTCTTCACAAATAAACCAGACAGGGAGAGAGAGCCATGAAAACCTTAATGTTGGGTCTGTTTCTATCAGCAGTGATTGCGCCAATGTCTTACGCACAGCAATCGCCAGCGCCGCCAACGGAAACGATCAAAACTGCCGCAAGTCCAACACCCGAGCAACAAGAAGTCATCAACCTCTCAATCATGAAATGGGATTGGATGGCAGACAAGAAGGTCGATTCCCTGGAGACACTCTTTGATGACAAGGCCATGTTCACTCACATGGGAGGGACCTGGGAAAAAACCCAGGAACTAGCCACCATTAAGAGCGATGGCATCTGGTACAAAAAAGCTGTAGTTTACGCAGTTGACGCTCGCATATTTGGTAACGCAGCCATCCTGCTAGAGGACATTGATTTGCAGGCGGCAGTCGGTGAGCACGAAGTCACCAATCCGTTTATGGTGACAGAGGTTTATTTCAAGGAAAACGGCAAGTGGAAGCTCGCCCAACTCACGTTCTCGCATCTGCTCAGGCCGGTCAAAATGAATAGCAATAAGAATTAGCACAAATATCGAGAGAGAGAATCTGCGACGTAATTTCGAGTTCGGGGAGTTTGTGGAGAGATGGGCCATGCGGGAACAAGCTGGTCCCGCACAAATCGCGCAGTCATGGCTGATGGTGCAAAGGCCCTGGATTGTGCTCATTTCTGGAGCGACGCAAATGATGCACATTGTCGATAAAATCGGAACGGACGCTATTCGACTTGCGCCTTTTCAACAGGAAGTGCGAACTATTCTCAGTTCGCACCTGAGGAGAAAGAATGCAGAAACGCAAACTTGGAAATCTTGAGGTGTCGGCCATCGGCCTGGGCTGCATGAGTATGAGCTCGGGCTATGGCCCGCCAGCCGACAAGGGCGAGATGATCAAGTTGATTCGTTCCGCCCATGACCTTGGCGTCACTCACTTCGATACCGCCGAAGCTTATGGGCCATTTGCGAACGAAGAACTGGTGGGCGAGGCACTCCAGCCAATCCGCAACAAGGTGACGATTGCCACCAAGTTCGGCTTCGACATCGATCCCGAGACAGGCGCGCGTACCGGCGGAACAAACAGCAAGCCCACGCATATCAAGCGTGTGGCAGAAGACGCTCTGAAACGTTTGCGAACCGATACCATCGATCTTTTCTATCAACACCGAGTCGATCCCAACGTGCCCATCGAGGACGTGGCCGGAGCAGTCAAGGAATTGATTGCCCAGGGCAAGGTCAAACACTTCGGCATGTCAGAAGCTTCGGTTCAGACCATTCGCCGAGCGCATGCGGTTCAGCCGGTCACCGCAGTGCAAAGCGAGTACTCGCTCTTTTGGCGCGGGCCGGAGGCTGAGCTTCTGCCGACACTCGAAGAGCTTGGTATCGGCTTTGTGCCCTTCAGCCCGCTCGGCGCAGGGTTTCTCACCGGCAAGATCGACGAGAACACGAAGTTCGATCCAACCGACTTCCGCAACATCGTGCCGCGCTTTTCGCCCGAGGCGCGCAAGACGAATATGGTTCTGGTTGGTTTGGTCAAAGCCGTCGCGAAACGCAAAGGCGCAACGCCAGCGCAAATTGCGCTCGCATGGCTGCTGGCACAGAAGCCGTGGATTGTGCCAATCCCCGGAACCACCAAGCTGCATCGGCTCGAAGAAAACCTCGGCGCGGTAAACGTCGAGCTGACCGCTGACGACCTCATCCAGATCGACGAAGCTGCTTCCAGCCTGAAACTCGAAGGAGCGCGCCTGCCGGAAGCAATGTTAAAGATGACCGGACGCTAGATTTCTTGGCGCACCATTCAAATAGCCTGCCAAAATGACTGGCAACAACGAAAGGCGGAAAAATGCAAAAACGCAAGCTCGGAAAAAGCAATCTTGAAGTATCAGCCATCGGCCTCGGCTGCATGGGCATGACATTTTCCTATGCTCCCTTTCCGGAAAAGAAAGATTCCATCGCACTGCTGCGAGCGGCTGTCGAACGCGGTGTCACATTCTTCGATACCGCCGAAGTCTACGGCCCATTCAACAACGAAGAACTCGTCGGTGAGGCTCTCGAACCATTCCGCGGAAAGGTCGCCATCGCCACCAAATTCGGCTTCGATATCAATCCCGACGGAACCCATGGCACGAAAGGGATGGACAGCAGCCCTGCGCGCATTCGCATGGTTGCCGAGGCTTCACTCAAGCGTCTTCGCGTCGATGTCATCGATCTTTTTTACCAGCATCGCGTCGATCTCAATGTGCCCATCGAAGACGTGGCAGGAGCAGTGAAAGAATTGATCCAGGAGGGCAAGGTCAAGCACTTTGGAATGTCGGAGGCTGGCGCAAAAACCATTCGCCGCGCCCACGCCGTCCAGCCCGTTACCGCGCTGCAAAGTGAATACTCGCTCTGGTATCGCGCTCCCGAGGCCGAGATCATCCCGACTCTCGAAGAGCTCGGCGTTGGCTTCGTTCCCTTCAGCCCACTGGGCAAAGGCTTCCTCACCGGAAAGATGAACAAAAACACAACCTTCGAAAAGGGAGATATCCGCAACGTCATTCCGCGCTTTACACCAGAAGCTCGCATCGCCAATCAGAAGCTCGTAGATTTGCTCGGCAAGATCGGAGCGGAAAAGAAGGCCACGCCAGCGCAAATTGCACTCGCATGGCTGCTCGCGCAGAAGCCGTGGATCGTTCCCATTCCCGGCACCACTAAGCTGCATCGCCTGGAAGAAAACATCGGCGCTGCCGCGGTCGAACTCACGATCGGCGACCTGAGCGAAATCGAAAATGCCCTCTCGCAGATTGAGATCGAAGGCGCTCGCTATCCCGAAGCTCTGGAAAAGACGACCGGTCGTTAGGTCTCTGACCACTTGATGCTGTACCAACTCTGGGTGCCCCCGGTCTCGATTTTGAGACCGGGGATAGCACGAACTCAGCATATGAGACTATTCGGCCAGAAACTTGGTCGCTGTTGCAGAGCTTCAAACAGAAATGTGCATTAGCCAAAGGAAGTGAAATGAGCAAACGCGTACTGATTCTCTCTTCGAGTCCCAGAAAAAAAGGAAACTCGAACGCCTTGTGCGACCGCTTTATAGAAGGCGCAATCGAAGCCAGCCATTCAGTTGAAAAAGTTGTGCTGGCCGAAAAAACCATCAACTATTGCACTGGCTGTTACGCCTGCCGAACGCATGGAAAGTGCGCGCAAAAAGACGATATGGCGCAGATACTCGACAGTATGAGCGCCGCCGACGTGATCGTGATGGCTACACCTGTCTACTTCTACACCATGTGCGCCCAGATGAAAGCTGTCATCGATCGCACTGTTGCCCGTTACACCGAGATCGCCAACAAGGAATTCTATTTCATTGTCACCGCGGCAGACAGCAACAAGGCCGCTTTGGAAAGAACCATCGAGGGCTTCCGTGGATTTACTGCCTGCCTGCGCGGAGCAAAGGAAAAAGGCATCGTCTACGGAGGCGGCGCGTGGGAGATCGGCGCTGTTCAGAAAACCCACGCAATGAAACAAGCCTATGAAATGGGTAAGGCAATTTAGAGCACTTTTCCAATCAAGCAATAAGGCGAAAATACTGTTGAAGGAGTTCAATACAATGGAAATCCAGCGAATCGGTTCCGTGCCATCAAAACAGGGTCCAGCAGATTACTTCACCGGCATAGTGCGCGTCGATATGCTCTTTGAAGCGCCCGATCCCGCGCGGGTCACAGGTGCCCACGTCACCTTCGAGCCCGGCGCCCGCACCGCATGGCACACGCATCCGCTCGGACAAACGCTCGTCGTTACCTCCGGCTGTGGACGCGCGCAGCGTTGGGGCGGCCCCGTCGAGGAGATTCGTCCCGGCGATGTCATCTGGTTCCCGCCCGGAGAGAAGCATTGGCACGGAGCAGCGCCCACCACGGCGATGACGCATATTGCCATCCAGGAGAAGCTCAACGGTAATTCCGTCGATTGGCTGGAACAGGTGAGCGATGGGCAGTATCAAGCTAGCTGAACAGCAATCCTGAAACTCCGTGCGCCTCAGCGCCAATCCATCTATCCAGAAACCCCAGCAACTCTCCAGGCGGCCGCAGCCAGAGCTCGGCCGCTGTCTCTCGCCACTCATTCCGCACCAGCACGCTCAGCCCACGCCGCCCAACCAGACGCACCGTGCGGAATGCCGCCTCATCGCTCAGATCATCACCCAAATAAGCCACCGGCCCGCTGCCTTCCTCCGCCAGAATCACCTCCACCGCGCCGCCCTTGTTGCGCCCCACGCGCAGTTCAAGGCCCGCATCAAACTCCAGCAGCGTCAGCCCTTCCATCCGCGCCAACGGCTCAAAGAGTGCCCGGGTCCGCTGCTCAATCTGCTCCGCCTTCCGCCGCGAAGCTCCCCGCCAGTGCATCACCACTCCGTTGGCCTTGTCTTCAAAAAGCCCGCCCAGCGCGTCCTGCTTCAGAAGTTCCCGCAGTTCTTCCAGCTTGGCCTGCGTTGCCACCGAAGCCTGTTCCAGTTCCCGCCGTCCGTCCGAGTAAAGCCGCTCTGCGCCATGCAGTCCCCAGACCTCCAGTGGCGGGTCAAGCCCCAACATCGGCGCAATCTCTGCGGCGGGCCTGCCTGTAATCACCGCCATGCGCGTCCGCCCCTGCCGCTGAATCCGTTCGAGCCGCTCATGCACCCCAGCCCAAGGCCGAGCGGTGAAGCGATCTACGCGAAACGGCGCCAGCGTCCCGTCGTAATCCAGCAGCAAAAGCGGACGTGCGCCCTCCGCAAACCCGCTAAAAAATCCGTCCAGCTTTTCCGGCGTCTCTGAGGTCAATCCCTGCTCGCTTTCTAAGTCAGTTTATCGTGCCACATGAACACAAAGGCCAACCGGGAAGCCGGTTGGCCTTTGTGGTTGAAGCAGAGTTGGA
>CAYPYJ010000045.1:0-33401 GCA_964414945.1 uncultured Occallatibacter sp. | reverse complement strand
TCTGCTACACTGGTTCAAGCGCAATCAAGGGGTCAATCGCGCCAGGCCGCGCCCTTAACGATACGCTTTTGCCACCCATGTTCGGGGAGTGGCTCAGCCTGGTAGAGCACCTGCTTCGGGAGCAGGGGGTCGGAGGTTCGAATCCTCTCTCCCCGACCAATCATAGAATCAAGCCCTTTTGACGATCCTGTCGAAGGGCTTTTTGTATGCAGGATAGAGACTTAAAGCTTCAATAGAACAGTTCGAAAGTACAGATCTGAATTTACACAACACTCAACACAGTGACGGGTACGTCTCTTTCTGCGGGTTGGAATGACGCACCGGACTCTTGAAGTGTCCAACCGGCAATCAGCAGAGTGGGCGCGGGCATGGGGTCGATGTCGCTGAGGGCGGCGAGCGTAGTGTAGCGGAGTTGCTGACCGGGTTGAGAGGCTTGAGAGACGATGGCGCAGGGGAGGTCGGGAGAAAGTCCTTCGTCGAGCCATTGCTGGGCTAGCAAGCTCAGCTCCCGTCCCGGCATGAACACCACGCGCGTTGCGTCCTCGATTTGAGGCTGCTGTGGCGTGCTGTGAGACGACGCGTGATGGCCGGTGGAGAAGATCACGCTCGATGCGCTGTTGCGGCTTGTGAGCGGGCAGCCGATGGCGGCTGCCGCAGCAAAGGCTGCGGAAACGCCGGGAACAATCTCGAAGGAAACGCCCGCTTCATTGAGCGCTGTAATCTCTTCGGCGGCGCGGCTGAAGATAAGCGGGTCGCCGCTCTTGAGACGAATCACGCTGCGTTGCGCACGGGCGCGCTCAATCATCAGCTCGTTGATCTGTTCTTGCGTGATGCTCTTTACGCCGCAGCGCTTGCCTACGTTAATAATTTCGGCTTCAGGCGGCGCAAGGCGAAGTATGGCTTGTGGAACAAGGTCGTCATGCAGAATGAGATCGGCTGATTGAATGAGGCGCAGCGCCTTGACCGTGAGCAGTTCAGGATCTCCCGGACCGGCTCCCACCAGATAAACTTTGCCACTGGCGGTTTTTTCGTCGAGCGGCTGAAGAGCTATCTGTCGCAAAGGGCAAGACGATGCTTCGCAAATCGTACGCTGCGCTAATTGATGCAGGAGCAGCCGGCGCGCCTCACCCCGAGGCTGCGTGGCAAGAATTTCGCGGCGCAGCTTTCCCACATCTTCGAGCCACGGGCCAATGTCCATGGGCAACTGCTCGTCGATTTCGCGGCGCAACTGCTGCGCGAAGGCTGGGCTCTCGCCAGCCGTTGAAATAGCAATCTGCAACGCGCCTCGGCTGACCACCGAACCAAAATAGAAATCGCAGTTGGGAGGGTCGTCCACGCTGTTGGCCAGAATGCCACGCTCGACGGCTCCCTGATAAACGGCGGCATTAACCTTGGTGGAATTGGTGGCGGCGATGATCAGAAAGTTGCCATCGAGGTCGGCGATTTCAAAGGGCCGCTGAATCCATTCGAGACGGCCTTCAGTGGCGAGTTGCCGAATCTCTGGCTGCGCGTCTGGTGCAACTACACGCAGCCGCACGCCCGTTTTGAGCAGACTGCCGATCTTATCCAATGCGACGGTGCCCGCGCCGACTAAGAGGCAACGCTGCCCATCGAGTTTGAGAAAGACCGGCAACAGGCTCATGCGCTGATCCTCAATCGGCGGCCCCGTGCGGCACGGGGCCGCTGGGCAAATCGCGTTCGACGGGCGCTAAAACCTCGCCTGCCAAATCGGCGCGCAGCTCGTCGTTCGAGTGACGCGCAAACCAGGCGCGCAGATTTTCTTCCGGCTGCCGACTGGCGAGATAGTGGCGCAGCAAGCGCTCAATCGCTTCCGGCACCAGCGTTGCGGGAGAGCGAAAGCCCACAGGGCGCGCAATGGAAGCGTGCTGGCCCACGGCTCCGCCGAGACAGAAATAATAAGCGTCGATGAGCTTGCCCTCGTGCTTGATCTTTTTGCCTTCAATGCCGATGTCGGCGATCCAGTGCTGTCCGCAGCCGTTGGGGCAGCCGGTGACGTGCAGCCTGAGCTGTTGATCAAACTCCGGCAGCCGCTCTTCGAGCTCATCCACGATCCAGCGCGTGAAGCCCTTGGTCTCAGTGATGGCCAGCTTGCAGAACTCGGTGCCAGTGCAAGCAACCGCGCCGCGCCAGAAAGATGAGCCATCAACTTGCAATCCGATCTGATTCAATTCATGCGCAAGTTCTGCTGTTTTGTTGTTGGGTATGTCGATGAATATAAGATTTTGCGCAACGGTGGTGCGTAGCGCGCCGGTGCCAAAGCGATCGGCAAGATCGGCGGCAGCTTGCAACTGCTGGCCGCTCAGTCGTCCGCGCAGCACGGATGCGCCAACATAGCTCAAGCCCGGTTGCCGTTGCGGATGAATGCCAGTGTGGTCGCGGAAGATGTCGTCGGGAACCAGCTCGGGCACAGCGGGAAGCAACTTAAAGTCAAGCCGTGACTGCAACTCGGCGAGAAAACTTTCTGCGGTCCAGCCTTCTTTCATAAACAGATATTTCATGCGGGCCTGCGCGCGATTCTCGCGCAACCCCTGCTGCGCACGAAAGATCTCCGCAGTGGCGCGGACGACGCGGACTACCTGCTCGGGAAGAACGAATGCATTGAGGCGCACAGCCAGATGCGGTTCCTTCGAGAGGCCTCCGCCGACGCGCAACGAGTAACCGATCTGACCGTTGAATTTTGTCGCGGTGAATGCGATGTCGTTGATCTCCGGATGAGAGCACCACGACGGACAACCAGTCACGCAGATTTTGAATTTGCGCGGCAGATTGTAGAACTCGGAATTTCCTTTGAGCAGTTCCGAAATCTCGTTGGCGAGTGGCGAAGCGTCGATCAACTCATCGGCAGCGACCCCGGCCAAAGGACAGCCGGTCACGTTGCGAACCACATCGCCGCATGTTCCCTTGGGCGAAAGACCGATGGCGTTCAGCGCATCCACAACTTCGGGAAGCGATTCGATGGTGAGCCAGTGGAGTTGAATGGCTTGGCGAACGGTGATGTCAGCGAGGTCGCGAGCATATTTGCGGGCCAGTCCGCCTATGACGCGAAGCTGAATGGCGGAGAGAATTCCGTTGGGAATGCCGATGCGCATCATAAAAAAATCAGAAGTTACGCCCTCGCCGCCTTTGCCGCCGGTGGCGCCCACACCGTCGCCCTGCGTGTAAATGCCCCACCACTTGAAGTACAAACCTGCCCACTCCGGCAGCACGCTTGAGCGCCCCTGGCGGGCAAACTCGCGCACCTCATCGAAGGCATCCCACGGATTCTTCTCGCGCTTCAGGCGTTCAGCACGCTGGGCATTTGTCTCTTTCACTGGAACAGGTTGAGTCATTTTTCCTCTTCGACAAAAACAGAAAACCCGCGACAGTTGCTGCATCGCGGGCAATTGGAAACCGTGGATTAATCCGACTGTAGACCCAGGTCACCTCTGCGCGCAAAGCAATGTACAGCGGCGACAACAGAGTAGACCTTGCATAAACAAATATTAGGTGCGGTCCATGCGAAAAGTCAAGTTGCGCAAGCGCAACCTCTTGCGTTTCAACTTATCGTATGTTACTTTCAATTCGTGATGGTTGCCTCTATCCAAACTCGGACCGGTTGTTGTGCCTCTCAGGCGCACCCGGCCTGTTGTTGTCTGCGCTAGAGTTCGCGACCTCTTGCTATCGGCAAATCGCTGATAGGCATTCCCCTCAATAGAACACTCTCACCACAAGACCACTGTCAGGAGATCTGAACTTTGATTCTCTCTCTGCACATTCCCGCTTTCTTTGCGCGCTTGTTCTCCAGAATTCAGCGGCGCATTCTGTTGATGTTGCCGCTATCTATCACTGCTTTACTTCTTCTGTTTGCTATAGCTGCCGTTATTCCCCTGGCCGCGCAGGACGACATTACCACGCGAAACGCGACCTCCGGGTACAACGGCGCATTCATCACCGGGCCGGCCTCGAACCCGTTGAGTTTCTTGAATGGCGCGGCCTGGCGCACTACCGGCAACCCGGCACCCTATGACTTTCACGACCTTGCCCCGGCGACTTATCTTGACGCAAGGCTGCCCAAATGGGTCGATTTGCAGGCGGAGGAGCGGTTCCGGTATGAGGCGTACGACAATTCAAACTTCAAAGCGAAGGTCGATGATTCCTACCTGTTGAGCCGCTTCCGATTCCAAGTGGATCTGCAAACGCACAGTTGGCTTCGGGCTACGGCGCAGGTACAGGACGCCCGTCCGGGCTTCCAAAACCCGCCGATCGGCCCGCCGAACACGGTTCGTTGGGATCTGAAGCTGGCTTACGCTGAGATCGGCGCGCCCGAAAAACACTGGTTCAGCCTGCGCGTGGGTCGGCAGCTCATCAACTACAACAACACCATCTTCGCCAACTCCGAGTGGCGCAACCAGGGCCGCTCCTACGATGCGGCGGTGTTGAACCTGAACGCAAAGCGCGAGCATCTGGGCATCTTTGCCGCATCTGCTGTAGTGCCGCAGGCCTATGGCGTGAGCCCGCATCAGGAAGGCAACAACATCTACGGAGCCTACGGCCGTATTGATGATTTTCTTGTGCCGCACTCGAACATTGAGCCGTTCTTCTTGTGGCGCATTCAGCCGGCAGAGGTCGTGGAACCTGCCAAGAGCAAGACCACCGGCAAGGAAAACGAGAAGGCTTTTGGTGTGCGCTTCAAGGCGCAAGCCCACACGGCGTTCGATTACTCAGGCGAGGTGATCCTCGAAACCGGCAAGGTCGGAGTGCAGCCGCTTCGAGCCTCGGCAGCGCAGGCAGGCGCGGCATACCAGTTCCTGCATGTGGTGGCCAAGCCACGCGTCTTTACGCAGTACGACTATGCCACGGGAAACAGCAATCCGTCGCTGAACGGATCGCACACCACCTTCGATACGATCTACCCGACAGCCCACGACCGCTTTGGCATCACCGACCTGTTTGGCTGGCAGAACATTGAGGTGGTGCGCACGGGAACCACCATTGAGCCCCATCGTCGGCTCACCCTCACGGCGCAGGGGCTGGACTTTTGGGCGGCCGATGCGTTGGACTCAATCTACAATACCTCGGGCGGCGCGATCGTGAACAACAAAACAGATCACGGCCGTCATGTGGGCGCGGAAATCGACGGCTACTCCTGGTACGAACTGAATAAGCACTTCAACCTGGGCGGTGGTATTGGCTACTTCGGCGGTGGCCAGTTCCTCACGAACGTAACCACCAGTCACTCTTACACGACATACTACTTTGCGTTGAACTTCAAAGACAACGGAAAGAAGTAGACAACGCCGTACTAGAAATGCGGGAGAGGCTGATGTGTTGCATTCTTCCGTGAACCAAAAGCGCCGGTGGCGAAGCGGCTAACGCGCAGGTCTGCAAAACCTGCATTCGCGGGTTCAACTCCCGCCCGGCGCTCCAATTTCAACTGGAATGAAAATCGAACTCTCAGGAGAATTCACATGTCGAATATTCCAGATCCTCCTCGGCGCGCTATCTCGCTTGACACTTTTGCCGTAGCGTTGGCGCTTGTTCTGGCACTGCTGGTACGTCTCAATCTGTTACCGCCAATCAAATGGTGAGTTGCCTATTCACGAGAGAAAGGAGAAAGCTATGACTTCGATCGCCATTACCCCAGTTCGCCCCGTCACTCTTGTCAGCCGCATCGCCGCGCTTTTTCCCGGCATTCTGCTGCTTGCTGTCGTGGGATACGCGGGAAAGTTTATTGAACAATCCATCAATGCCTACACCAAGGCTCATCACACACCCTTTCCAAACATCGAATTTGTGCTCTGGGCTATTGTGATCGGTCTGCTGATTGCAAACATCGTGGGTATTCCGCGCATCTTCCAGCCCGGCGTAGCCACGTACGATTTCTGGCTGAAGGCTGGAATTGTTCTGCTCGGATCACGCTTCCTGCTCGGCGATGTGCTTCACCTTGGTGGTATCTCGCTGTTTCTCGTCGCCATCGCTATCACCCTCTCACTTACCTTTATGCACCTTCTCGGTCGCGCCTTCAAACTCAAACCCAAGCTCACGTCGCTGTTGGCGGTCGGCTCGTCAATCTGCGGCGTTTCGGCGATCATCGCCGCCAAACCTGCGATTGAAGCTGACGATGAAGACGCGTCGTATGCCATCGCAGCCATCCTCGCTCTTGGTGCAATCTCGTTGTTCACATTTCCGCTCATCGGCCACTCCCTGCATTTAAGCGACAAAGCCTACGGACTGTGGGCCGGCCTGGCGGTTGACAACACTGCCGAGGCCACTGCCGCTGGCGCTCTCTACTCCGATGCGGCTGGCAAAGTCGCGGTACTGGCCAAGACAACGCGCAACGCACTGATCGGATTCATCGTGCTTGGTTACGCTCTCTACTGGTCGTCGCGTGGCGAGGCGAAGGCAGTGGGCAACAAAGTCTCATTTTTGTGGAGTAAATTTCCAAAATTTGTTCTGGGCTTTCTCCTTATCTCGCTGTTGGCTACGCTGGGCTTTTTTGCAAAGCCGCAACTAGCCAGTCTTGCCAATCTCTCCCGCTGGGCTTTCTTGCTCACTTTTGCCGGGGTTGGTCTCCGGACGAGTCTGCGGGAACTCGGCAAACAAGGCTGGCGGCCCTTTGCCGTCGGAGCCATTGGCGAGGTCTTCATTGCATTGCTCACACTGGGTTTGGTCTACGGCGCGGATCACTACCTGCATCTCTAGCGCACCTCCCGCTAGCGCATCGTCCCGGTTTTCGCGCCCGGATTTGTTCTGAATCAAAATACGTTCCAGCCTCATCTTTCAAAGAGATGATATTGGATTGTCTTTATCCAAAAAGGATGGTACTATGCAAATACAGATGGTTCATGCCTCTCAAATGCGCTCCTGTTGTTGCCTGTCGATGATCTTCGACGGGTGCATGAACTAGTCTCTGATATTCCATTCGCAATTCATCAGAAGATGCACCCGAGCTGAATAGCCCGTGTGGACGCTTCTTGCATCGGCCTTCAGTTCGACCCACAAACTGAAAGAGGGCCTGCATGCCGGTTGTCGAAACCCTATCTCACTCATCGTCGCCCGTGAGCGCATCCGCTCCTCAGCGCCTCAGCCATCTGCGTCTGTTGGAAGCTGAAAGCATCCATATCTTGCGCGAAGTGGCCTCTGAATTTGAAAGGCCGGTGATGCTCTACTCCATCGGTAAGGATTCTTCTGTCATGCTGCGGCTGGCGCAGAAGGCCTTCTATCCCGCGCCGATTCCATTTCCTCTGCTGCATGTGGACACTGGCTTCAAGTTTGCGGAGATGCTCACCTTTCGCGACGAGATGGCCCGCTCGGTGGGTGCGGAACTTCTGGTTTGGCGGAACGAGGCTGCTATTGCGGCGGGTACAAATCCTATTGCGCTCGACACCAAGCGCTGCTGCGGATTGCTGAAAACGCAGGCGCTGCTTGATGCGCTGCGCCATTACAACTTTGACGCGGCATTCGGTGGTGCACGTCGCGATGAAGAGAAGTCCCGCGCCAAGGAGCGCATCTATTCATTTCGCGACAGTGCCGGTCAATGGGACCCGAAGAACCAACGTCCGGAGCTTTGGAATCTCTACAATGCACGCGTTCATCCCGGCGAAAGCATTCGTGTTTTTCCGCTCTCCAACTGGACGGAGATGGACGTTTGGCAATATATCCACGAAGAAAAAATTCCTGTCGTCGATCTCTACTTTGCAAAAGAGCGGCCGATGTTTGTGCGTGGCGACGCGCTGATTCCTATTGAACAGAATTTTGTGGCGCGCATTGACGAGCAGCCGAAGATGGTCAAGTCGCGGTTGCGCTCGCTCGGTTGCAGCCCATGCACCGGCGCCATTCGCTCGGATGCCGACACGATTCCAGCCATCATCGCGGAGCTGCTCACGTTCCGTTCGTCGGAGCGCGCTAATCGAGTCATCGATCACGACCAAGAGGGCTCAATGGAAATCAAGAAGCGGGAGGGATATTTCTAAATGGCGACACTCACGGAACTGCCATTTTCGGTTGGAGATTTCCTCGCAGAAGAGCGCGAAAAAGATTTGCTGCGCTTCTCCACGGCGGGCAGCGTCGACGACGGAAAGTCAACGCTCATCGGCCGCTTGCTCTATGACACGCAGTCCGTCTACGAAGATCAGGTGCGCTCCATTGAGGGGAAGGGAACCACCGCTCCCGGGCAAATTGATTTTGCATTGCTCACCGACGGCCTGCGCGCTGAACGCGAGCAGGGCATAACCATCGATGTCGCTTACAGATATTTCTCGACGCCTCGTCGCAAGTTCATCATCGCGGACACACCCGGCCATGAGCAGTACACGCGCAACATGGCAACCGGCGCTTCGACTGCCGATGCCGCCGTGGTGCTGATAGACGCCAGCAAGGGTGTGCTGATTCAGTCGCGCCGCCATGCATATATTGCATCGCTGCTGCGTGTGCGCCACGTAATTGTCGCGGTCAACAAGATGGATTTGATCGGCTACGATGAAGCGGCCTTTCGCGCCATCGAGCAGGACTTCACAACTGTCCTCAATCAAATTGCAGCGGATACAGGCAATCCGGTTGAGGCGGTCTTCGTGCCGGTCAGCGCGCTGGCTGGGGACAACATCGTACATCGCTCCGAAGCAACGCCGTGGTATTCGGGGCCATCGCTGTTGGAACTGCTCGAATCGCTGCCATCCGCACTCGAATCGCGCACGGAACCTTTCCGTTTTCCCGTGCAGCGGGTTCTTCGTCCCGATCACACCTTTCGCGGATTCGCCGGTCAGGTTGCATCAGGAACTATTCGCCCAGGCGATAAAATTGTCGCGCTTCCTTCAGGCAGAAGCGCGGAGGTGGCGCGTATTGTCACCTACGATGGCGATCTTGATGAAGCTATTGCGCCGCAATCTGTCACGTTAGTCCTGGATCGCGAACTCGACATCAGTCGAGGCGATTTGATCGTCTCCACGCAAGCTCAGGCAACTGTTGCCAAGCACATTCAGGCCGCTCTCGTCTGGATGGATGCGCGACCTCTTCAGCGCAATCGCCGCTATCTGCTTAAGCACACCAGCCAGACCGTGCCCGCATTTGTTTCATCCATTGAACACCGAACAAACATCGGCACGCTTGAACATGAGGCCGCTGAAACGTTGGAGATGAACGGCATCGGCGTCGTTCACATTGATCTCTTGCGGCCAATTGCACTTGACCGTTACGGTGAGAACCGCTCGACCGGCGCATTTATTCTCATCGACGCCGAGACCAACAGCACCGTTGCGGCGGGCATGGTGACAGGGGCATCCGGTGCGGCCGCAACCGCATTAGGTCCAGTGACAGCGGAAGAAAGAGCCGCGCGCTGGGGGCATCATGGCGGCGTTCTCGAATTGACAGGACCGGTGGAACTGATCGATCGCATCGAACGTTCGCTCTTTGTGCGCGGAGCCGTCACAGCGCGAATTGAAGTCGATGCGGATGCATTTGGAAATGACGGCGCGGTTGATTTTCTGATCCGATCAAAGGCTCTTTCCGGAATGATCGTACTGATCATCAACCTGACCGGGGGCGAGACTCTGATTGCGCGAACCGAGAGCGAGCAAATCACGCTTAACGCAAAAGAACCGGATGAGGTAATCGCTGCCGTGAATGCGCTGCTCGGGCGAAGCGGCATTCTTGTCTCGCCAGAAAACGCTGATTGGGTCATCTAGTAGATTCACAAAACAGAAACTGTGACGGAAGCTGAAAGGAATCAGATAGTGAGCACAATAGAAATTCACACGCAGGTGGAAGCCAAACTCGACGAGGTACGCACGGTGCTTGCGCGAGAAATCACCAGTCTGGGCGATGTGTGCCTGACGTGCAGCTTTCAAGCTGAAGATGTTTTGCTCGCCAAACTGGCAATCGAATTAGATGCGAATATTCCCATTCTTTTTCTCGACACCGGCTATCACTTTGCCGAGACTTATGCGTATCGCGACCGCATCGCAAGTGAGTGGAGGCTGAATCTCATCAACCTGCTGCCCGCGAAAACCGTCGCCGAACAGGAGTCCGAGCGCGGCTTGCTTTATCAATCCGCACCCGACGAGTGTTGCAGGCTGCGCAAGGTTGAGCCGCTCTTCAAAGCGGTTGCAAATTATCGCGTGTGGATCACCGGCCTGCGCAAAGAGCAGGCAAAGAGCCGAGCCAGTCTCGAAGAAGCAGCGCTCTTTACGCTTCCCGGAGGCAAGCAGGTTTTGAAACTTGCACCTCTCGCGGAGTGGACGACGCGCGACGTTTGGTACGCTTGCGAATCTCTTGCGATTCCATTGCTGCCGCTTTATGAACGCGGCTATTCGTCTATTGGTTGCGAGCCCTGTACTACGCTTCCGCTTGATCCCAATGATCCGCGCTCTGGCCGTTGGGCTGGACGCAAGGTTGAATGTGGCATTCACATCCAGGCAGCGCCGTTGCAATAGAACGGGCGCATTGGAAACGAGGGAACGGAAATGCAATATCTCATTGGTTTCATCATCGCGTTGTTTATTGCGTTCACCGGAGTTGGTGCTGGCACTGTCACCGTTCCAGTGCTGATCTTGTTTCTAGGAGTGCCGGCGCCGGTTGCCGTGGGCATCGGTCTTATGTTCGCTACGGCAGTCAAGCTGATTCTAGTTCCCGCTCAGATCGCCCGCCGCAACGTTGCCTGGCGCACGCTCGGCTTCATGCTTCTTGGGGGCGTTCCCGGCGTCATCATCGGTTCGCTCTTCCTCAAGCATCTGGTCAGCGTCGGGTCGCAGAATGTGATGAATGCATTGCTGGGCACGATTCTCGTGACGACCTCTGCATGGCAGATATTCGTTTACTTTCGTCCGATGCGTCAGAATCCGCAGCCACCCGATCATAGTTCGCGTCTTCCATGGCTGATGTTTCCCATCGGCGCCGAGGTTGGCTTCTCTTCCGCTGGCGCGGGTGCGCTCGGTTCTGCCGCGCTGCTCAGTCTCACCACATTGCTCCCAGCGCAGGTGGTCGGCACGGACATCGCCTTCGGCTTCGTCATCTCGCTGATTGGCAGTGGCGCTCATTGGTTCTCACACGCTTCCAATCCGGATTTGCTCATTCATCTTATTGAAGGCGGTGTTGTCGGCGCTGTTGTTGGAACCGTTCTCAGCACGCGTGTTCCCCGTCGTCAGTTGCGCTTTGCGTTGTGGGTATGGCTGCTGATCCTCGGCGGGCAGTTCCTTTTCAACAGCTATCAAGTGTGGGCTGCACCGCACAAAGAAACGGTCAGCCAAAACCACTCAATTTTAACGAAGCTGGAGAAAAGAGCTTCGTTAACATCATTCCCGAAACTGACAACATCGCAGCGTTAAACTGCTTGGTTGCATTCTCTAAGCCTGTCGCGTGACGTATATCACACCGGAAAACAGAAATCGTGGTACGCTAAAAATATGTTGCGAAGTGTATTCCAACGCGCGGCGGTGGCCATCCTATTGATGGGTACTATGCTTGTGCCGTCTGGAATGTGTTTGCAACCGACTCACAAAGACGCGCATAGTTGCTGCTCGCGCGCATCCAGCTCGCAGCGATCCGTCCGAACAGATTGCTGCACCGCCAGCGCCCCGCTGCCAGCCGTTGTTGTTGCGCCGAGGCTTTCTGGTTCGGCGCCGATGCGTACTGTACAGGAGTTCGTCGCGCTGGATGAACCTGCTCTGTCGAATGAATTTTCGAAATTATTGATCGTATCCCCGCACTCTCCGCCTGTAGGCGCGTTCATCTTAAGAATCTAAATCTTCAATTCCTCCATGGCTCTCTGGGGTGCGCATCTCTGCGCCCTGGCGTTTCTCCTTTTGCCGATTCATGCGGAGTTGAAGAGTGAAACCAGTATATTTTTATGCGCCATTTGTTCTGGCGCTGTCCATTGCCTGCTGGGGGCAGGCGGAGCCACGCTCTGCCTCTCTTTCAGTTGGAGACGCGGCTGCCGTGCGTCTGACTGTCGATGAAGCGGTTGCCAAAGCTCTCGATGGGAACCCTGAGATTCGCGCGGCTGTACGGCGTCTGTCGCTTGCACAGATGAAGACCGCTACCGCCCGCACTCTCGACGATCCGATGTTCATGGTGCGCGATTGGGGAACTCCCCTGAAGCAGCCTTGGGACTTGAATCAGTCGCAACTGATGTTCTCGCTGCAGCAGACATTTCCTGGCCGGCAAAAACTGGAGATGCGCGCAAAACTTGCGGTAGATGACGCCGGTGTGGCGGCTATCGATTTGGAGAGTCTGCGTCAGGAGGTTGCGGCGGAGACGCGCAAACTGTGCGCCGACCTGATGCGCAATGCCGATGAGATGCGGCTTCAAGAGCGTCAGCGAGTCTTGCTGAAAGAGGCCCTGGCCGTAGTACTGGCGCAGTACACAACCGGAAAATCGCCACAGGCGGATGTGCTACGCGCGCAGATGGCGCTGACTCGGTTGAGCGAACAACTTATCGAACTTGAAGAAGAGCGGGACAATGCAAGCGCGCAGTTGAACGCGTTGCGCGGCAGCAGCCCGGACGATGCAGTTGAGATTGTCGGCAGCTACCGAAGCCCTGGTGCGCTTCCTTCGATAGAGGAATTGGAACGCACAGCGATGGAGCACCGGCCAGAGCTGGCGGCTTTACGTGCTCGGGTTGCAAAATCCAGTGACGAGGGAAAGCTTGTTCGGTTGGCCATGAAGCCAGACTTCACCGCCGCTCTTGGGTACATGCTGATGCCGACCGGCTCTTTTTCGCGGAGCGCCTACATGGCTGAGCTGTCGATGAATCTTCCTGGGTTGAATCGCAAGCGGCATGACGGCGAGGCGAAACAGGCCGATGCTGCAACAGAGGTGTCGCAGGCGGAGCTTGATGCGCGCGCGTCCACGGTGTTTCTTGAGATTCGCAAGGCACAAATCGAGGTGCTGGCAGCGGAGAAGCGCGTCAAGCTCTATCGCGATACGCTGCTGCCGCAGGCAGAGGCATCGTTTAAAGCCTCGACCGCTGCATATCAGAACAACCGCGCGGAGTATATGAGCCTGATCGACGCGCAGAATCTCTTGCTGGATATTCAGACCGCGAGTTACAAGGCATCTGCCGCAACTGACGCGGGATTAGCGCAGTTGGAACGCGCCATTGGAGCGCCAATTGCGACGGCAACGAACCACGATGTTGAGAGGAGAATCAAATGACAAATCAGGAAAAGAAACTGTTTGCATTGGGAGTGGGCGCTGGAGTCGTGGCCACAGCGCTGGTTGCCGGAGTTCTGATTGCGAGCAAGATGCATGCCGTTGCAGCGTCATCGAGTGTGGCCACTACCTCTCAATCTGGTGCCGGAATGGCCGCGCAGCAAGGCACAGCGCCGGGCACGACGGTGGAACTGACTCCGGCCGAAATCACTGCTGCCGGCGTGCAGGTTGCCGAAGTGCGCACAGCCGCACTTAAGATGGATATTGCTGCCTTTGGCCGCGTGGAGCAACCTGAGGCGCAGCTTGCCGCCGTGAGTTCGCGCATCGGCGGTCGCGTGGACAAACTCTATGTGCAGTACACGGGCGAGCGTGTGCGCAACGGCCAGCCGGTCGCCGACATATACAGCCCCGAGGTTGCTACGGCCATCGAGGAATATCACCTCGCCGAGGAAAACCGCAATCAATTGAAGCAGTCGGATGATGCGTCTGCGCGCACGCAGGCCGACGCGCTGGTAAAAGCGAGTCAGCACAAGCTGGAGCTTTGGGGAATCAGCGGCAAGCAGTCGGATGCGCCGGAGAAAGCTGGCGTTCCTCACGTCACGATTTATTCTTACGCCTCGGGAATGGTTATTGATCGCAAAGTCACGCAAGGACAATATGTAAATGCGGGCGACACTTTGTTCACGGTCGCGGATCTTAGTCAGGTATGGATCAAGGCCGATGTCTACGAGGAGCAATTGCCGCAAATTCGTCAGGGGCAAGAGGTGGAGATCACCGCAGAGGCAATACCTGGAAAGACTCTGGTCGGTCATGTGGATTTCATCGAACCCGCCGCCAATCCGCAGACACGTACGGTTCCAGTCCATGTGCATGTCGCCAACCCTGGAATGCGGCTGCTGCCGGGAATGTTTATCAGCGCAACATTTGAGAGCCGCGCGGCAGGACGGTCCATCGTGGTTCCTCGTTCAGCAGTGCTTGATACGGGCACGCGCAAGATCGTATATCTGGCACATGGCAACGGTGTCTTTGAAGCGCGCGAAGTGCAGGTGGGCGCGCCTTCTGAAGATCTCTTCCCGGTGGTGAGCGGACTGAAACTCGGCGAAAAAGTTGTACTCAACGGCAACTTCCTTATCGACTCGCAGGCTCATCTCAGCTCTGGAATGTCAGGGCTTTACGGCGGCTCGAAGGAGTTTGCCGCCGGTCAGGAAGCAGCCACTGCCGCGCCGAGCAAGAGCAAAGAGACCTCTGCGGCAAAGATTAATCTTCACGCAGTGCCTGACCCATTGAAAGCCGGTGCAGACAATCAGTTTCAAGTAACGCTTACCGATGCGGACGGCAAGCCCATCAATGATGCCCGCGTGACAGTCACGTTGATTATGCCCGCGATGCCTTCCATGGGAATGCCAGAGATGAAGAGTTCCTGCGAGTTAGCGTGGCAGGCTGGCGGCCAGATGTACGTTGGCAAAGGCCAGGCACCGATGGCTGGAACATGGAACATATTAGTTGATGCGCGCAAGAACGGCGGCGTGATCGCATCCTTACACACACACCTTAGCGCGAAGTAGGAGAGATCATGATTAACCGCATTCTTGAATTTTCGATGAAGAACCGCTGGCTGATTCTGGCCGTCTATGCCGCGTTTGCAGTGTGGGGCTATTGGGCGCTGCTGCATACGCCCATCGACGCGATTCCCGATCTGAGTGAGAACCAGGTGATTGTTTTCACTGAGTGGCAGGGGCGCAGTCCGCAGGAGGTTGAAGACCAGATCACCTATCCGTTGACCGTGAACCTGCAAGGGTTGCCGCATGTGCGCACGGTTCGGTCTGCCTCGGCCTTCGGCTTCTCCATGGTGAATGTGATTTTCGAGGATTCGGTGGACATCTACTTTGCGCGCACCCGCGTGCTGGAGCGGCTCAGCCTTGCGGGCAGCTTTCTGCCTGCGGGCGTAACGCCGATGATGGGCCCGGATGCAACTGGCGTGGGTCAGGTTTTTTGGTACACGGTCGAGGGTCCGTACGACAGCGGCACGCTTCACTCAATTCAGGATTGGTTCATCAAGTATCAACTCAATTCCGTGCCTGGAGTTGCCGAGGTAGCGAGCGTTGGCGGATTCGTCAAGCAGTATCAAATCGATCTCGATCCTATCAAGCTGCGTGCTTACAACGTTGCATTGAAGGATGTTGTGAGCGCGGTTGAGCGCAGCAATAACAACGTTGGCGCCAAGGTCATTGAGACCGGCGACACCGAAGAGATGGTGCGCGGCATCGGCTTGATAGGCGGACTTAAAGACATCGAGAAGATCTCGCTAGGCGCATACAACGGAACGCCTGTCACGGTGGGCAACGTCGCAAGTGTGCAACTCGGTCCTGAGTTCAGGCGCGGAGTTCTTGACAAGGACGGTAAAGAAGCCGTCGGCGGGGTCGTTGTGATCCGCTATGGCGCCAATGCACGCGAAGTGATCGAAGCTGTAAAAAAGAAGATCAGCGAGATTCAGCCGGGACTTCCTGCGGGCGTGAAAATTGTTCCGTTTTATGACCGCAGTATTCTCATCGACCATGCCGTAGACACGCTGCGCCACGCGCTGATTGAGGAAATCATTCTCGTCACGCTTGCGCACGTACTATTTCTCTGGCACTTCCGCAGCATTCTCGTCGTCACCATTCCACTGCCGCTCGCAGTGCTAGGCGCATTTCTGTTCATGAAGGGCGCAGGCATCTCATCGAACATCATGTCGCTGGGCGGAATCGCCATCGCTATCGGTGTGCTGGTCGATGCGGGAATTGTAATGACCGAAAATGTGATTCGCCAGGCGGAACAATACGAGCACGAGCACGGCAACTATCGCGAACACATTTGGGAGATCACTCTGAACGCTGCGCGGCTCGTCGGCAGGCCGATCTCGTTCGCCATGATCATCATCATTCTTGCTTTCATTCCTGTCTTCGCGCTCACTGGGATGGAAGGCAAAATGTTTCATCCCTTGGCCTTCACCAAGACCTTTGCCATGGTCTGTTCCACCATTATGGCCATTACGCTGGTGCCGGTTCTGTGCACCTTTCTGATTCGCGGCAAGCTCCATCGCGAGAATGAAAATCCGGTAATGCGCCTGTTGCAAGCCATTTATAAGCCGGTGCTGTCGTGGGCACTGCGCCATAGGGTTATCACGCTGGGCGCGGCGCTGGTTCTGTTTGCCGCGGCTATCTACACCGCAACCACCATCGGCTCCGAGTTCATGCCGCCGCTGGACGAAGAGACGGCGCTCTTTATGCCCATCTCCGATCCGCGCATCTCGCTGACAGAGGCGACCAGGATTCTTCGCCAGCAGGATGCGATTATCTCTGCTGATCCAGCCGTCGCCATGGTAGTGGGCAAAGTGGGCCGCGCGGAAACTTCCACTGATCCAGCGCCTGTCAACATGAGCGAAACAACGATTACTTTCAAGCCCAAAAACCAGTGGCCCAAAGAATTGACTAAAGATGCAATTTTGGCTCGGCTCGACGAAAAGTTGCAGATACCGGGAGTCACTAACATCTGGACGCAGCCTATTCGCAATCGTATCGACATGCTCTCCACCGGCATCCGCACGCAGATCGGAATCAAAGTTTTCGGTCCTGATCTGAACGTGATCGAGCAGAAGTCGGCAGAGATTAAGCAAGTAGTAAGTCAGGTGCCCGGCTCGACTGATCTCTATGCCGAGCGCACTACGGGCTCTCCGTACCTGGAGATGACCGTGGACCGGCCAGCAGCGGACCGTTACGGCTTGAATGTGGCCGACGTTGAAGATGCAATCGAAACTGCCGTGGGAGGAAAAAATCTCACCACCACTATCGAAGGCAGGCAGCGCTTTCCCGTGCGCGTGCGTTATGCGCGCGACTTTCGTGAGAATCCGCAACAGCTTGGTGAAGTGCTGGTATCCGGCAGCAATGGAGCGCAGGTGCCGCTCGACAAGGTGGTCTCAATCAAGACAACCATGGGCCCATCGATGATTTCGAGCGAGAACGGGCTCTTGCGCGGCTCCGTACTTCTCAATGTGCGAGGCCGCGATGTGGGCGGATTCGTCGAGCAGGCGCAACGAGCCGTGTCTCAGCAGGTGAAGATGCCTTCGGGATACTACATTGAATGGAGCGGTCAGTATGAAAATCAGATCAGCGCCCGCAAGCGGCTTGAAATGGTCATTCCCATTGTTCTCGTTGTGATATTTATCCTGCTCTATCGAACCTACGGCTCAGCCAAAGAAGCTGCGCACGTTCTGCTTGCCGTGCCGTTTGCGCTTACCGGCGGCGTGTTTATGGTCAAGGCGCTTGGGTTGAATTTTTCAGTCGCGGTGTGGGTAGGCTTCATCGCGCTTTTTGGAACCGCAGTTCAGACCGGCGTGGTGATGGTGATCTATCTCGAAGAGGCTGTTGCCCGGCGCATGGCAGCGGACGGACGGCTCACCCGAGTTGGCCTGCGCGAGGCCGTGATGGAAGGCGCGCTGCTGCGACTGCGACCCAAGGTGATGACCGTGGCTACCGTGGTTGCTGGTTTGCTGCCGCTACTCTGGTCCACGCGCACCGGTGCTGAATTTATGAAGCCGCTGGCCGCTCCGGTACTGGGCGGAATGGTCAGCTCCCTCATCCACGTGTTGATTGTGACTCCTGTGATCTTCACCTGGCTGCGCGAGAGGGAACTGAATCGAGAGTAGCCGTGAAGCTCGGGCAAAGTATCTCTTCTTTGCTCGCATCTTCAACTGCCTTCAAAACGGCGGTCAGAATTGTGGCGGCAATTGGGGAAGGTTATTGGTATTGATGCCTTCGCAGAGCGAATTATTGGCTGTCAGGTTTCCGCTTCCATCCAGCTCGATCGTCCAGATGGAGTCGTAATCGAATGTGTTCCATTGCAAAGCCTGCGGTAATGTGGCGGAAGATGTTGGAATTGGCAGTGACATCGATGGAGTGCTGACAAGATTGGTGTAACTGCCATTGAGCAAAGCGGCCAATATCTGCGGGATGTTGTTGTGCTCCCAGGTTACAAGAATGGTTTTACCGCTGAATTGTCCGCCATGAAAGAAATAGTCGCTGGCCTCCTGGGGGCCATTTGCGTCCGTCAACAAAAAGTTCGACACGAGTGAATATGGCAGACCACTGCCGATAGCAAAGGGTTCAACGGTCAAGGCGAGAGTGTTGTGCGAAAAAGATGTTGGCCCTGACGCAGTAAGTCCTGCATTGGGAGTTACCTGGGCCGGATCGAGCGAGTAAATATGCGTGGGTTGCGGCAGCCCTTGCAGCGCGCGGGGAATTGCAGTGTTCAGATAGAGTGCACGCCATTGCCCCTGGGCAACATAGTTCCCGTTCGAGAAATCGGCCGACGGGTGCGCGTTCGCGTGGCGAATGAAATAAAGGGTCTCATTCTTGTTGAGCGTTATTGATGCTGCGGTCGCGGACAGCGTGAAGGATGCATACTGGCACGCAGAGAGAGCGACCGGCGCGGGGTCGAGAGCCGGGTAGGTTGTCGGCGGGGTCAGCTTGCTGTCGTAAGTTGTCAGGCTTGCGCTTCCTGCCGGTGTAATGGAGATTGCATAAATGTGGTTGGGGTCGTGATAGCTAGAGGGAAGATTCAAGTGATATTTTTTAAAGGTATTGAAGTTATCCAACAGACTGTGTGCTGTCTCCCACGGTGCGGAAAAAACATAGAACCCTGGCGCTTTTGCGTTAACAATGCCGGCCAGCAGCGTTTCGTTGTCGCTATCGAGATCGTTATAGTCAATCCCCTGGCAATTCGCGCAGGGATAGAGCGGCGACGGCATATCAACCCCACTCGGCACCGACCCCAGCGCGTAGGAAACATTGATTGGAAAACTGTTGCCAACGGTCGGCGCGATGGTTTTATTCGCATCGACCATGGTGAATTGATTGATCAATGCAAACTGCTGAACCATCTCGAGCGCAGCCATGTCGGGATATCCGCTGGTGGTCTGCAGGTGGGTCATTGGCTCCAGCGCATAAATGCTGGTTACATTGTTGTTTCCGAGAACATTCTGTTGCAGGAAAGGCGCCATCAGTAGCGTCCTTTGCAATCCCTGGGCGGTGAGGTTCGCAGTAATAGGGTCGACATCGCCTTCAGCCTGATATTCCAGATCGTCGCTGACCACGAATATCAGGTTGATATTGGTCGAGGCAAGCGCAGAAGGAATCGGCGCGTCGGGAGTGGGGGACACCATCGGGCCGACGCACCCCGCGAGAGGCGACAGCGCAAGAGCCAGAAGAAGTGCGCGAATATTTACTGTAGTCATTGGAGACCTCGTGAGAGGCGGAACTGCTTGATAGCGAACTTCATCGGCAGTTTTGACCTACGCATGAGCTGCTGTCTTTCACTGATTTCCATCATGGTCCAAACTGGATTTGCACCCCGGATCTACTCTTATTTTGTTCTTCGCAGAATCCCAAAATGGCATTGTGTTCCATCTCCCAATAGCGCTCAAAGACAATTCTGCATTTTTTCTCAGGATCGAGAATCAGGGGTGGGATTCTGGTGATGCAACCTCTTTGATACAGGTTTGGCCTGCGCACGATCCGGCAGGAATTCTGGTGATGAGCCAAAGGATGGTTTCTATGCGAGTCATGCGAGGACTTGGTCTTTCGGTGATGACGGGATTGGTGATGCTCTGCGGGTGCGGGCACGGCGGTGGCAATACGCCGGTGACAACAACCTTCAGCTATGCTCAGCCTGCTCCGGTCTTTACCAAGGGTGTGGCGATCACTGCTGACAGCCCAAGCGGCAGCAGTGCATCGGTAACTGGATACACCATTAGTCCCGCGCTTCCTGCGGGTTTGAGCCTAAATGCATCGACGGGCGTCATCAGCGGAACCCCTACCGTGGTAATCGGCAGTGCCAGCTACACAGTAACGGCGGCAAGTCTATCTGGCAATTCGACGGCGAGCTTGTCAATCACTGTGAACGATTTGGCCCCCGCGTCTCTCAGCTATGCAGCCAACGCGCCAACATACTTTGTTAATACCACAATCACGAATGACTTCCCCAGCAATACAGGCGGAACGGTGGTCTCATACAGTGTGCTACCGGTGCTTCCTGCCGGCCTGACCCTGAATGCGGCAACAGGCATCATCAGTGGAACGCCGACGGCCCTGAAAGCATTGGCAAGTTATGTGGTGACGGCGACCAATACCGGTGGCTCTACGACGGCAACTCTGACGATTGCTGTGAACTCAGCGGCACCAGCACCGATACAGGCCCCAGCGGGTCTTTCTTATAACCCTGGCACTACGACTTACACACTGAACGTGCCAATCCCGCCGAACTTCCCGACCAGCACTGGCGGGGCTCCCACAACTTATTACGATGCGCTCGGGAACAAGATTCCGGCGTACAGCATTTCCCCAGCGCTTCCGGCGGGCTTGAGCATCAGCAATGTACCACCGCCCAATTCCATCGGTATTGACGCCACAGGTATCATCAGCGGGACTCCAACGGCTATTTCTCCCGCTACCCCTTACACGGTTACTGCTACAAATGCGTCGGGACTCTCAACCACGGCCACATTCACTCTCACAGTGGCAGCCGCAACAACACTGACGAACTTTGGGTATGTCACTCCCGCGCCGGTCTATCTTGCCGGGGTGGCGATTCCAACCAACAAGCCAGTCATCACCAACACGGGCGGGGCGGTTTTATACTCTGCGAACCCAAGTCTCTCAACGATTGGCCTGAGCATCGATTCTGGAACCGGATTTATCAGCGGCACTCCGTTGGCGACGACATCGCCTTCGCCGACTAAACCTCTGATTCCTTCTCCGGCGGTTACGTCTAGTTACATTGTGACCGCGTCCAGCGGAGCGAGTACTATCTCGACGCCCATAGCCATCACAGTCTATAACGTGCCCCAGGCCGTTCCGAATATGTCTCAAACGCTTACGCCGCTGGCAGCCACCGGCTCCAGCTTCCAGCTACTCAATACCGGTATGCTTGTGACCGATCCGTATGATCCCGAGGTTGCTCCGGTTATATGGCTGGCAGGGCAGGCGGTCAGCAGCGCGATCAGCCCCGATAACAACACTCTGCTGGTTTTGACCAGCGGTTTCAATCGCGTCTTCCAGGGGCCGTTCCCATTATTCGATCCGGATATGTCGAATGAATACGTCTTCATCTACGACATATCGAATCACGCTCCGGTCTTCAAGCAAGTGCTCCCCATTCCGAACACCTATCACGGTCTTGCCTGGGATCCGAGCAGCACGGCATTCTACGTCTCTGGCGGCATGGGTGATGCTCCCTTCGGCACCGATCCCATTCCGTACCCCGTTCCCAACAATGGCGACAATGTCCACATTGTTCAATTGCAGCCAAACGGATTGTGGCAGGCAGTAGCCGAACTTGATCTGGGCCAGAATATTCCCGCCACCGCAAATACTCCGGCGCAGACAGTTGTTGAGGGCCACACCTCAGGCCTTGGCCTTCCGGTGCCAAATAACGCATTCGCTTCGGTCAACGCCGCGGTCTATGTAGCTCCGATGGCTGCCGGTCTGGCAATTTCCAGCGATGGCATGGTACTGGTCGTGGCCAATTATTACAACGATTCAATCACTGCGTTCGAAGGAGGCTTGGGCGCATGGATCAGCCAATGGGCATTGGAGCAGCCTCAGACTACGATGCAGAAATATCAAGGGACGATGCAGGGAAAGGAACTTGATCTTCGTCCTGGTAAGTCCTCCAGTCCACCTGCCACAGGCACGCCGGGCGGAGAGTATCCCTTCTGGGTGGTTATGAAGGGAAGCGCATTCAATGTAACTGCTTATGTATCCAGCCTGCGCGATCGCGAAATCGACGTGGTGAAATTGTATTTGTGTCCAACCCAACCTTCCCCGCTCCAATGTGTTTTGCAACCCTCGGTTGTAGCCCGTATCCCGGTGAAGGGCCAGCCCAACAAGATGACGCTGAACAAGGCCGGTACGCTGCTCTATGTAGCCGAAGACGAATCGGATACGGTGGACGTGATTGACCTCAATCCACTCGATGCCGGCGTTCCCACGCAGAGCCAGCCCGCCACGCAGTATAAGGTGATCGAAAGCATTCCCGTCATCGCTCCGCCGGCAACGATGTCCACTTACTCGCTGACCCCTTATACCGGAGCCAACACCAACAGCGTAACGCTCTCGCCGGATGAGAAGTATCTTTATGTGACCAATGGCAACTTGAATAACATCGCGGTGGTGCAGTTGAACAAAAACAGTCAGGGCGTGCCTACCAGTCAGGGCGATCAGGTCATTGGCTTGATTCCAACCGGATGGTATCCGAACTCGGTCAGCATCAGCGGCGACGGCACATGGGCGTATGTGGTCAATTCCAAGTCGCCGACCGGCCCGAATATTAACTGGTGCTATGTCTACGGGCCTTCGGGATATCCAACCTGCATGCCCGCGAATGAATACAATCCGCAGATGACCAAAGCCGGATTGCTCAGCTTCCCGGTGCTGGATGCTATTAACGAAACCAACAATGCTACCGGTCTGACGACACTCACGGCGCAAGTCGCAACGAACAACCACTTCGCCACCGTCGAGACTCCCGCAGCAGCAGCCACCATGGCGGCAGTGCACAGCGGCATTCAGCACGTGATCTACATCCTCAAGGAAAACCGAACCTACGATCAGATTCTGGGTGATCTGAGCCGCGGCAACGGCGATCCGGCTCTGGCGATGTTTGGCCAGGCAATTACGCCGAATGAGCACAACCTGGCGGAGCAATTCGTGACTCTCGACAACTTCCTCGCTTCCGCTGAAACCAGCAATGACGGTTGGCCGTGGAGCACATCGGCTCGGGCCCCGGATATTATCGAGCATCAATTCCCCGTCAACTACGCGCAGCGCGGACTCAGCCTGGACTCTGAGGGCTTGAATCGCAACGTGAATGTCGCAATTCCGACTCTGGCACAGCGTCAGGCCTCCCAGCCGTTGATACCCGGAGGGTTGCTGTCGCCCAATGTGCCGGATGGCGCGGATCTGCTGCCGGGCCAGACCGACGCGGCCGCACCCGATGGACCGGACGACGAACTCAATACCGGCTACTTGTGGAACAACGCCCTGCGTGCAGGCCTCACGGTACACAGCTATGGCTTCTTCGTTGACACAACCTGCTATAACGAGCCCAGTTGCCAGATTCCTTTGATTCATGATCCCTTTGCTACCGGCACCATCGTTGCGCCTTCTACTAACGTTGCTCTGACGCCATTCACAGATCCGTACTTCCGCGGCTTCGATCCCGGCTTTCCGGACTTCTATCGTTTTAAGGAATGGGAGCGGGACTTCGATGCGAACTACGCAAAAGGCGGGCTACCGAACCTGACTCTGATTCGTTTCATGCACGATCACACCGGAAACTTTGCGACCGCCATCGACGGTGTCAATACTCCAGAAAGGGACGTGGCTGACAACGATTACGCAGTCGGAATGGTGGTGCAGAAGATTGCCAACAGCCCCATCTACAAAAACAACACGCTGATCTTCATTGTCGAAGACGACTCGCAGGATGGCGGCGACCACATCGACTCGCACCGTACCACGGCCCTCGTAGCCGGGGCCTATGTGAAGAATGCTGTTGTCTCCACGGCGTATACCACGCTTGATTTCATCCGCACGATGGAAGAAGTGATGGGCCTGCCGCCGATGAACCTGAACGATGCACTTGCCTCGCCGATGGCCGACATCTTTAATACAACGCCGAGCACATGGAGCTTTACTGCCACTCCCGCGTCGATTCTCTACTGCACCAGCCTGCCCTTGCCCGCTCCGGCACTGCCTTGTATCAACCCGTCGCCATACGACGCAAAATACTGGGCGCGAGTCACCAAGGGAATGGACTTCCGGGATGCGGATCGTATTCCTGATGATGATTTCAACCGCGTTCTCTGGAGAGGAATCATGGGCAACAAGCCTTATCCCTCCCGGCCCACGGGCAAGGACCTGAGCCAAAACCGCGACAAGCTGCTGGCGCGTTACCGGCAGTCACTCGCGCCTAAAACTGCGCATCCCGCAAAGACGGCAGGCAACTGAGGACAACCGAAATTCTGCCGCGCCGTCTTTGCCCTGTGAGTCTTCATTTCTCGTATTGACCATTGCGGCACCTTCGCGCTTTCAACGATTGACGCGCCTTGCCGGACGTCAGAGACTGAAGAGGAGAGGTGTGCCGATATGAATACGAATCCTCCTCCTGGCCCCGGCCCTTACAACGGCGGCGTGGGCGCTCGCATTGAAGAAGCCGTCGAGCTGATTGAGATGGAGCTGCGTCACGCCATCACCTACGTGAACGACGCGGTAGTTCCGCAGGTCCGCAAAGAATCAATCACTGCTTTGCGTACTGTATCTGACAAACTGCGCGATCTGGCCGATCGCTTTGACCAGAACAGAGGCCCACGCCCCTGATGAACCTGCAAGTGTCAGCGGACAAAGTCTTCCACTGTTGCGCCAATATTGGATGCGACGCGAAAGATGTACAGCGCATCTGGGCTGCATGGTTAGGTTTGGCGCTGGTGCTCGCCGCCATAACAGGTTGCGCACATCATATTGAAGTTGCTCCGTGGACCGGTACACAAACCACTCCGCCTCAGTTCGCTCCGCAGCAGTCGCAGCAGGCCTATGCGCCAACACCGCAGTTTGCTATTCCTCAATCCAAGCCGCCGGCGCGCATTGCACCCACACCTGCGCCGCCCGGAGGCGTCAGCGATGAAGACCTTGATTTTATCGACGGGCACAAACCCATTCAGATCGAAGAGGGACTGGCTACCTGGTATACCGCTGCCAAAGGCCGCAAGTCCGCCAACGGCCAGCTCTTCGACGACCACTCGCTGACCGCCGCTCACCGCACGCTGCCGATGGGTTCGCTGATCGTCGTAACGAATGTTGAGACTGGCCAGTCCAGCCCCATGCGCGTCACCGATCGCGGTCCGTTCGTTGAAGGCAGGCTGCTTGATCTCACCATCGCATCCGCCAAGGCCACTGGCGTTTACCGCGCAGGCTTGGCCCAGGTCCGGGTTGAGGTCTATCGCACTCCCAAGCCCATCGAAACCGGCGGCCGCTGGTGCGTGCAGATCGGCGCGTTCGCCAGCCAGCGCAAGGCCAATCAACTGAAGGCCCAACTCCTGCGCAAGTACCCCAACGCCAACGTGATCGAGTTTCCCGGCGAAAACAGTTACTGGGTGCGCATTCGCCCCTCGGGCGACGACCGCAAGCAGGCCGAGTCCATCGCCCGGCGTCTGCGCCCTGCTCAGGGTGAAGCTTTCCTCACGCGGCTGGACTGAGGCTCTTCCACCCTTCCACACACAGAAGCTGCCTGAGATGCATTAGAGTGGTTGCATGAATTCACACGGCATTTACAGAGCTCTCGCCGTAGCTTCCGGCATGATTCTCTGCATGGCATTATGCGTAATGATCCATGCGACTTCCTCGCGGCCTCAATCAGCGCCGCAAAAGGCCGACTCGATTCTGATTCTGAAGAAGGATCACCTCATGCAGTTGCTTGCCGGCGGAAAAGTGATTCACACATACAAAGTTGCGCTGGGGCAGGGTGGCCTTTTGCCCAAAGAGCGCGAGGGCGACGGGCGCACGCCCGAGGGACACTACAAAATCGAAGCCAAGTACATCAACCAATATCACAAGGCTATGCGCATTTCTTATCCTGATGCCCAGGACCGCAAGCGGGCGGCCAAGCTCGGCGTGTCGCCCGGCGGATCGATACTGATTCACGGATTGCCGAACGGTGAAGGCTGGATTGGCGCGGCTCATCGGCTCCGTGACTGGACGCTGGGCTGCGTCGCCGTCACAAACGAAGAGATTGACGAGATATTCAAGCTGGTTCCAGTGGGCACGCCGGTAGAGATTCGGTCCTAGTCTGGCAATGCGGCGTGTACGCAGGCTTCTCTGCGAAAATAGAAGTAGATGCTCTCACTGCAAAATGCTGGCAAGCGGTTTGGCCCCCGCGTTCTCTTCATGGAGGCCAATTGGCTCATCCGTGCGCGCGAGAAGACCGCGCTGGTAGGCGCCAACGGCACCGGGAAATCCACCATCATGAAAGTGCTCGCGGGCCTCGAGTCGCTGGACTACGGCGGCCTTCAGCAAACGCGCGGCATGAGCATCGGCTATCTGCCGCAAGAGGGTCTGGCGCTTACTGGCCGCACCGTCTTCGAAGAGTGCCTGACGGTTTTCGACGAGCTGCGCGAGATGGCCAGCGAGGTGGAGCGGCTCGGCGGGCAACTCTCCGTGCTGGACCACGAAGGGGCGGAGTACGAGGCCGTTGCCGAGCGCTACTCAATGCTCCAAGAGCGATTCCACACGCTCGATGGCTACGCGCTCGACGCGCAGGTTGGCGGCGTGCTCACCGGCCTTGGCTTCGGCAAAGAAGACTGGTCGCGGCAGACGGATGAATTCAGCGGCGGCTGGCAAATGCGCATCGCGCTGGCCAAACTGCTGCTGGCCAAGCCGAATCTGCTACTGCTCGACGAGCCGACGAACCATTTGGATTTGGAGACACGCAACTGGCTCGAAGACTATCTCAAGAATTATCCATTCGGCTACATTCTGATCTCTCACGACCGTTATTTTCTCGATGTCACAATCGACAGAACCGTTGAGATTTGGAACAAGCGCCTGAATATCTATCAGGGAAATTACACAAAATATCTCAATCAAAAAGACGAGCGGCGGACGCAGTTGCAGGCGGCTTATACCAATCAGCGCCAGCAGATCGAGCATCTGGAGGCGTTCATCAACCGCTTCCGCGCCCAGGCCACCAAAGCCAAACAAGTGCAGAGCCGCATCAAAGAGCTTGAAAAAATTGAGCGCATCGAGATTCCAGAAGAAGAATCGACAATTCATTTCAAGTTTCCTCAGCCGCCGCCTTCGGGCCGCATGGTCGTTGAGGCCGAGGAGTTATCGAAGAGTTACGGCGCAAAGCAGGTGCTCAACAAAGTGCGCTTCGGCATCGAGCGCGGCGACCGCGTTGCGCTCGTCGGCGTGAACGGCGCGGGCAAGTCCACGCTCATCAAACTTCTCATCGGCGAAGAAGCTCCGACCAGCGGCAAAATCAAGCTGGGTCACAACGTCATCAGCGAATACTTTGCGCAAGATCAGTACAAGGTGCTGGATGGCGAATCGCGCATGTTGGACGACATTAGCCGCGCTGCGTTGAAGGTTCCGGAGAGTGAGCTGCGCTCGCTGCTGGGCTGCTTTCTCTTTCGCGGCGACGACGTTTTCAAGCCGCTGGGCGTGCTGAGCGGCGGCGAGCGCAACCGCTTTGCGCTGGCGCGGATTCTGGTTTCTCCCTCCAATTTTCTGCTGCTCGATGAGCCGACCAACCACCTGGACATGCGCGCCAAAGACGTGCTGCTCGATGCTCTCGCGGCCTTCAGCGGCACAGTGGTTTTCGTGTCGCATGACAGGTATTTCATTGACCGTCTTGCCACGCGCGTGCTTGAAGTGGAAGCCGGAACCGTCACCAGCCACGAAGGCAATTACGAAGACTATCTGCGCTGGAAGTCGGCGCAAGCCGCCATCTCTCAATCGGACTGTCATCCTGAGCGAGGGAAGCGAGTCGAAGGACCTGTGGTTCAGGCGGCACAAGGGGCTTTGTATCAGGGCACGACTTTAGTCGTGCCAAAAGACGGCGAAAATGAAGAAGGGGCTTTAGCCCCTGAGGGCCAACAAGCCTCAGGCAACCGCCCTCGCCGCTTGAATCCCATCAAGCAAAAGCAGATGGAAGAGCGCTGCGCATTCCTGGAAGAAGAAGTCCCGCGCATCGAGGCTTCCGTTGCTCACACCGAGGAGCAGTTGAGCGTTTATGTCAGCGCCGCCGAAACCGAGCGGCTAACGGTGTTGGCCGCGGAATTGCGCCAGCAGTTGGAAGCCTTCACCTCTGAATGGGAAGAGCTGATGATGCAGCTTGAAGGCGCCTGATTTTGACCAAAATCGCGCAAATATGAGGTGTTTTGACACTATGTTATTATTGTGCCGTCCCTGAGCACAGTTCAAAAGCGAGCGAGGAATCCCATGCGTCCATTGAGTTTCACAAAGAATCTTGGCGGTTTCGAACAGGCATATGACGCTATAAGAACGGGCTATTCGCCGGGTGTTTCGGTCGGGCAATTTCGAGACCGCTGCGGCCTCAGTGATGGTCTCTCGCTATTAATTACACAATTCTTCCTTGGAACTCAGATACATGACCGCGAAGAATTTGTCCTCGCGGATTCGCTAATCGCCCAGACGCTTAGCCAGCCATTTAGCCGGTCAATAGCTCGCCTGTATTTCTTTGCCCTGAACCTTAATATGCCAGGCGAGAGGCTCAGAGACGAGCACAGAAACCCAGCCGAAATGCAAAACACGCTGATGCGCAACCACCTTTTCGTTGATGGTGGGTTTCGAGTCGCAAGTTTTGACAAGGATCGCGATGCTCTTGCGGTGTGACACATCTCCCGCCGACTTATACACAAGCGGAGCCCAAAAATCGCGAGTGCTCTCGGAACTCTGGCTCGAATCGAATGGATACTGCCTCGCGTGTGATAGTGCGGTTCTTCGCCGCGCTAAGGCCAACACGCGAGCAACCGATTTTCTCTGTCCAGTATGCGACCAAAACTACGAATTGAAGGCGTTTCGCATACAGCCCAAGAGATCGCTCGTGGACGGCGCATACAACGCATTGATGGGGAGAATACTGAACGGCTCTGCGCCCACATTGATAATGCTAGAGCGAAACGAATGCTGGGAAATTCAAAACCTAACGGCAATTCACCACCTCTTCCTGACGCCCGAAGTAATCGAAAAGCGCCCACCCCTATCCGATGACGCTCATCGCGCGGGATGGATCGGATGCAATATTCGCCTTGATCGAATTGCGCCAGATGCGAAGATTTCGATTATTGCCTCCGGCAGAGCCAATGACCCTCAAGTCGTACGCGGCGCGTTCAAAAGATTCGAGAACCTCAGCATGGTATCACCCAAAAAGAGAGGCTGGACGACCCTAACACTCGGCATCGTTCGGAGTCTGCAAGCCAAAAACTTTACGCTTAAAGACCTCTACGAAAGAGAAAAAGATTTCGGCAATATCTATCCAACCAACAAAAATATCCGTCCTAAAATAAGGCAGCAGCTACAAGTCTTGCGCGATCTCGGATATCTGAAATTCTTGGGAAATGGAACCTATCGTGCTCTCCTCTGAGCAGCCGTTTATCGAACGAATTCACTAGAGAATGCGGTACGGCTTCCTCGTTTCCGTCCATTACTCACTCAGGGTGCTTCGGTGGTCCCACTCGGCTGCGCACGCATGGCCAATAATACTTCATAAGCAAGCTGTGCTGTGTCGCGGAAAAGGCCAGTCGGGACCCAGTCAAGTTCTGAATGAAGAATGAGGTCCCGCATTATGTTCTCTATTTCTCCGTAGTCAGCGGGGGACGCCTCCGGCAAGGCAAGTGCTATCGATTGGCCATACATACTCACGAGGTCACCGTCCTTTCAATCTGCGAGCCGCTACTCCTTCGCCCTCGCTTCGATCCGTTCCTTCAGGATATCGCACGAGTTTTGGACGGCCTCGAACAATTGTCCACCCTTTATAGTTCACAAACCGAACGGGGAAAGTGGCTCCGGAGCACAAGCGATTGGGGCGTTACGGCACAATGACGCTGGAGCAGATCAAAGCTCTTCCTGTTTCAGAAATCGCATCCTCTCAGTCTCACCTTTATCTTTGGGTTCCAAACGCATTGATACTTGAAGGCTTAGAAGTGATGAAGAGGTGGGGTTTCACGTATAAGACCAATGTCGTCTGGCACAAAGTCCGGAAGGATGGGGGCCCGGACGGACGTGGTGTCGGTTTCTATTTCAGGAATGTGACAGAACTGATTCTCTTCGGTACGCGTGGAAGTCTTCGTACAGCTGCACCTGGAAGACGGCAGGTGAATTTTATGGCCACTCGCAAACGAGAACATTCCCGAAAGCCTGACGAAATCTATCCGATAATCGAGGCGTGTAGTTACGGACCTTTCCTTGAAATGTTCGCCCGCCATAGTAGGCCGGGGTGGGCATCTTGGGGTAACGAGGTCGATAGCAGCTCGGTTTCAAGAGTGGACCGGACCGAACAGGCTGCCATCAATCCAATGTACCTATAGATTTCAAGTTATTTCCGCGGGTGGCGCACCCTTGACCCGCCGATAAAAAATGGGTGGCCCATCCTTCCGCGTTCTTTGCGGAAGGGTGGGTAGCACGAACCTCGACCACCAGACGGAGAGTAGAACCCATTTGTCATGGGCGGGCCCACATCTGACCACCACCAAAGATGGGTGCTCCAGAGCCTGCCGTGTCAAGTGCCGGAACATGGTTTACATTTTGTCTCCGGAGATCCTTTACAGTTTTCCGATGCCGGGATGAAAATCAATTCGGCTGGTGAAGCGGAGACGGGCTCTGGTGGAGACCAACCCGCCAAGGAATAACCAACTGGAGACTCATTGATCGGATGAGGTGGGGTGCTGGGTCGGTTCAGCGCCCCATTTCCTCTTTTTCATCCCATCGATAAATTTCCCCATGCCTGAAAAACTCATCGTCGAATCCGCCCAGGCTTTAGCGGCTTATGCAAACTCTTTCAACGGATGAGACACGTTACGGGGAACGGCCATGAAGGGATCGCGTACAGGTACGTGTTTATTCGGCAACCGCCTTAGCGCCTCCACCGCGAATATCCCCAGCCACCACCACCGAGCAGAAAAACCACCAACAACACGATCACGATTGTTTCCATGTTGTAACCTCACTCGCAAAACTAAGCGGACCTGCCCTTGTAGCGACTGTCCTACTTCTTCCCTACACATGACCCTACGAGTAATCCAGACGGTTGTCTGATCACATTGGCGCACTGTAGTTGGGTAATAGCCTAGCTTTTTAAGCAAGCAATCCCTGTCTCCTGTGTTGAGCCATCATACGGGTAATTCTAACGTTCGGCGCAGTGCGCCTTTTTCATACCTATATAGGTGTAAAACGGGGTGCGATTTTGACCAACTCAGAAGACACGGCCTGTATGGGATTGTTTCTACACTGGCGGTCGCGTCCCTTGTGGAGTGACTGCACACGGTATCCCGATCAGGCCTTTGCAGTTTGACTGATTGGAAGCTGCCCCGGCCGCCAGATGTAAATCCCAAAGTTGAGGGAACGTAGGCAAAGCTGCCGAAGAGGTTTTGATGACGGATAAAACGGCCACGGCGGGCCACAGTCCAGATGAGCTTTTCAAACCAAGTTGAAGGTGCCCCCGGTCCCTCGCTGTACAAGGATCTCCTTGCACTTGACACGGAGGGAGACGGGGGTTTTTACCACCCGTATTGTTGCTATTCTGCGCTCCGACTACGGCAGGTGATCCATGTAGCAAGCGCCATTGATGTTCTGGGTTGGAGGCGTCGGCGGCGTGAGCCATGGCGGATTCTTGAAGTCGAAGAACTCCGTCATATCCGGCTGGGCCGCGTCCCGCCTGGTGAGAGAAGGCAGGCTAAAGCGAGTCTCAATCAACCGGAGGATTGCTGTGTTATCCGCGATGGTATGCGACACGTAGTTCTTCTTGGCGAAGGGCGAAACAACAATCAGCGGCACCCGGTAGCCGGTGTAGGTGAAGTCACAGAGCGGCCCTGTTGCATTGGAACAGACATCATTCGGCAGGAAGTCGAGGGGCGCGATGCCGTCAGGGCTGACGGTGGGTTGGGGTGCAACATGGTCGTATTCCCCGCCGAACTCATCGTAGGTGAAGATGAAAACCGAGTCCTTCCACGCGGAGCTTTCCATGAGGGCGTTGATGAGGGAGGCCGCGTAGCTGGCTCCCAACTGGATGTTCGTTGGAAATGCATGGTCGCTGGAGGCATGCTCGCTCAGACCAGCGGGTGTTGCAGGCTCAATGATCGCAACCTGCGGCAGAGTGTCGTTCTGCAGATCCGCAAAATACTGTGACATGGTCGCCAGGTTTTGTGGGTATTTCTGTGGAATACTCTGGCCAAATACAAACGGTTTGATGTAGCTGACCGTCAGCAGACATTGGACCTCGTAGGGCGGCCCGGAACAGCCGCTGCCATTGGGGTTCACGTAGATCTTCCACGTAATGCCCGCGTTCTGGAGCACTTCAAAAATCGTGGTCGCCGTCATTAAGGAGGAATCGTTCGCATCGGTGCCAGGCACATAGATGCGTCCCTGCGACGTACCTGCGATCACGTACTCCCGGTTTGGGTCTGTGCGGGTCATCACCGCATGGAACCAACGGTCGGAAGTGGCGAAGTTCGAGGCCATGAAGTAGTAGTAGTTGAGGTCGTTCCCGTCGTAGTAGCCCATGGCGCGGATTCCATTCACGTCAGAGAACGAAGGCAAATGAGTGCGCGCGTCGTGTCCGGCGGTAAACACGAATCCGTCCAGTGCAGCGGGGGGATACAGACCCAGTTGATCGTGGTAGTTCCAGTCAACGTGGCTCTCGTTCCAGGAAGGGCTGGAATTTTCGGTGCATACCGTTTTGAGATGGAACGAGGCTACCGGGTTGCTGACGTCATACACACAATCGTTCGGGGGAGGAAACGCCAGATTGCAACCGGGGTTCGTGGGAGGCGGCGCATACAGAGGCGCCGCACCGGAGGTGGGATTGAACTGCGGGAGACCGTCGAACGACTGGTCCGGATAGCCGTTCTTGGCCCAGTAATCACGCAATGCCCCAAGGTGATTATCAAGCGAGTTGTGCTCCTGCACCATGAAGACGATATGCTTGAGCGATGCCAGGCCGCCGCTTGCCGGAGCGGCAGAGAAGATCGCCCCCACGGCTGTATCGCTCTCCAGGGTTAGGCTGCACGGCGTCGTGCCGGAACACGCCCCCGTCCACCCGGTGAAGGTTGAACCGTTGCTGGGGTTTGCAGTTAGCGTAACGGACGTCCCGGTCGCGAAACTCGCACTGCACGTCAGCCCGCAGCTTATGCCTGCGGGCGCGCTGGTGACTGTTCCCGTTCCGGTACCGGAATCTGTAACCGTGAGTTGAACAGTAGCTGGTGGAGGCAGAGCAGAAACGCTGAACGTCGCAGTCACAGACATCTGATTTGCCAGCAATATCGTGCAAGTGCCGGTGCCGGTGCAGGCGCCTGACCATGCGGTAAAGAGCGAGTTAGCGTCCGGCTTCGCCGTCAGCGTCACCGACGTTCCGCTGGTAAACTTCGCACTGCACACCGAGCCGCAACTAATCCCCGATGGACTGCTCGTAACGGTTCCCCCGCCTGTCCC
>CAYPYJ010000044.1:5668-33848 GCA_964414945.1 uncultured Occallatibacter sp. | reverse complement strand
CAGAATCTTGAGGATACTCAATTAGTGTAGCGCTTCCACGCCATGCCAAAGAAGCCAATTCAGTACTCAGCTTCGTCATACTCCACAGAATGAAGAAACAAACCTCGGGCAGGGGCAGTAGGTCCGGCAGCAGAGCGGTTGCGAGCCGCAAGAACTCCGGGGATGGCGTCGGCAGAGAGGCGTCCCCGGCCCACGTCGAGCATCGTTCCCACCAGATTGCGCACCATATGATGCAGAAAGCCGTTGCCCCGGACGCGATAGATCAGTAGCGGGCCTGCCTCTGTCATACGCTCCTCCCAGCCCGAAGAAAAAATCGTCCGGACAGTGGACGGCGTGGGTGGTTCTGCCTGAAAGCCCGCTCTGGGAATAGGCCTCTGATCGGCCTTCGTTTCCGGGGCAGGGTTGCGGCTGGATAACTCGGGATCGGTGGCGGCAAAACTCACAAAATCGTGTTCGCCTTCAAAAAACCGCGCTGACCTTTGCAGCTCTTCCACGTCCATTGGCCAGCGACAGGCGTAAACGTAGCGAGCCAGAAGGGGCGGGCAAATCGCCTCCCGATAGACCCGGTACTCATACGTCTTGGCCAGCGCCGAGTGGCGCGCATGAAAAGTGCTTCGCACAGTTCTCGTCTCGATAATTCGAATCGATGGAGGCAGCGTCCGATTGAGGGCGCGTTGCAGATTTTCAGCCGGGATGGGGGCAGCAAGCATGAAACTGGCGACCTGGGCGAGCGCATGAACACCGGAGTCGGTTCGTCCCGAACCTTGCGGCAGGGGCGATTCCCCGGTAATCCGCTTCAACGCGGCCTGCACCTCTCCCTGCACGGTGATTTCTCCCGGCTGCACCTGCCAGCCGCGAAACTCGGTGCCATCATAGGCCAGGGTCAGCCTCCAGTTTTGAAGCACAGGCTCGAATTGGAAAGAATCACTCACAGTCAGGGGCCTTGACAGTAGCGTAAACGATGATGCCGCGCAAGCGGCGATTGGCCCCACCGCAGGTGGCAGGTGGTTTACCCCTGCCCGGTGCCCTCGGTTGGTATACTCAGCTTTTCGTGTGCAATGGCTGCCGGACGGTCGAAAACGTCACAAAATTGACTTTCTGGAACGAATCGGGAGTCGTGCGCGTACTGTCCAATAGGCGGGAGATCGCGCCAGACAGCAAACGGCAATTGTCCTTGAAAATCACAAATTTGCGTCCGGAAGGGCATTTTAGACGTCTTAGAGAATAGCGTCTCTTATGTCTCGGCAATTTCCAAAGAAACATATCGTGGAGAAAAAATATGCAATTGTTCGGTGCAAGTATCTTTGAGCAGCAGCAGACCGCGCGCGAGCTGCGCAACCAGGCAAAACGCGGACAATCAGGCAACCGGCTGCGGGCAGTCGCAGCGGTCCTGCTGACCTTGACGACGGGTGTGCCTTCGGGATTTGCCCAGCAATCGCCGGCAGTAACTCCAGACAAGGCCGCTTCGGACCTGCCCACTGCCCCCCTGCCGGTGCCGACTGAACCGTTATACATGCGTCAGTCGCAGCGTGATTTCTCCAAGTCTGCAAACGGGTTTCTGGGCAACCCAATCAACCGGTATCGCCCCACCACCATCGCCAAAGCCAGCTTTCAGAATTCCTTGCGGCTGAGCGATCTGGTTAAAGACGGCAAGATTTATCTCAGCCTCTCTGACGCACTGGCGCTGGCCTTGGAGAACAACTATGACATCGCCATCGCCCGCTACTATATGGACATCGCCGACACAGACCTGATGAGGGCCAAGGCTGGCTCCGGGCTGCGCGGCGTAGGCGCGACGGTTCTGCAGAACACGCTGGGCGGAGGCTCCCAGACCTTGTCCTCTAGCGGCGCCCCCGGCGGCACCTCCAGCGGCGCCACCACAGGCACCAACGGCGTGACCCTGACCACCGATGGCGCAGGCCCCACTCCGGAGAATCGCGATCCAATACTGACCGGAAACATTCAGTTGGAGCGGGCTAAGTCGGCCTCCACCTCCCCATTCTCAGGCGGCAGCAGTAACACTGACACATATAATTTCAGCTATGCGCAGGGTTTCGTTACAGGCACTCAACTGACCGTAGCGCTGAACCAGTCGCACGCGACGACGAGTAATGGATTCCAAAGCTACAGCCCGCTGGATACTGCGGTTCTGAAGGGTACCCTTACCCAGCATTTGCTGCAAGGAGCGGGAATCTGGGTGAACACTCGCTTTGTCCGTGAGGCTATCCTGGACCGCCGCATAACCGACTCCACCTTCCGCCAGCAGATTCTCTATACAGCCAACCAGGTGGAGAACATCTACTGGGCGCTGGTCAGCTCCTATGAGGATGTGCAAGCCAAGCAGCGGGCCCTCGAACAAAGCTCCAAGCTGTTATCCGACAACCGTAAGCAGTTGGAGATCGGCACCATGGCCCCGCTGGATGTGGTCAACGCCGAATCCACCGCAGCCACCGACCAGCAGGCGCTGATCAACGCACAAAATAATCTGAGCTACCAGCAACTGCTGATCAAGCAAGCTATTGCCCGCAATCTGAACGATCAGACGCTGGTGGCCGCTGCGGTGATTCCCACCGACCGCGTAAGCCTCGATCCGCTTCCAGAGGAAGATCAGCCGGTCGATGCTCTGGTTCAGCAGGCCTTCCAGAACCGCCCTGAACTTGAACAGGCCACGCTGGCCATCAAAAAGGATGCAATCACCCTGCGTGGAGCACGCAACGCCCTCCTGCCGACCCTCGACGCTTACGGATTTTATAGCGGAACAGGTCAGGCCGGAACACAGAATCCGAATGCGCAGTGCGCACAGACAGTCACTACTAGCACCGGAACTACGACTGTATTTGTCCCTTGCACTCCAGGATTCTACCCTCCAGTCAGCTACGGAACAGCTCTGAGCCGGATGGTGAACAATACGTTCCCCGACAAGGGAGTGGGCTTCAATCTGACGATTCCCATCCGCAACCGGGCCGCGCATGCCGATCAGGCTCGCTCGTTGATTGAGTATCGCCAGGCTGAGTTGCACCTGGAGCAGCTCTACACGCAGATTCATATGCAGGTGGTCAATGCGCGGATCGCGCTCACCAATGATCGCGAACTGGTAAAAGCCGCGCTGGCGGCCAGGGATTACAACCAGCAGAGCCTGGACGCTGAAGTGAAGAAGCTGCGGCTGGGCGCATCCACCACCGCCAACGTGCTGCAACAGCAGCGCAATCTGGCCTCGGCAGAAAATAGTTTGATCGCCAGCAAGGCCATTTATGCGCAGGCCCGTGCCGCTTTGTATCAGATGCTGGCCGCAACCCTGCAACACTACGGCATCAACATGAATGAGGCTGTCACAGGAAGCGTGGGAACCGCGCCCCTGGTGCCGGGACTCATGCCCGCCGCAGCTAGCAACACTCCTGCGGTTGCGCCTCCTCCCGCGCAGTAGTCTTCCAGCAATTCAAAAATAAAAAGGCCCGGCCAAGCGCCGGGCCTTTTTGTCGGTTAAGTGGGAGACCACAAACTCAGCATTATCGTTCCGCCACCAAATCCAGCAAGTTGAAAAACTCCGGAAAGCTGATGGCGACCGACTCCGCTCCCTGAATGAGCGTCTCCCCCTCGGCGCGTAACGCGGCGGCGCTAAAGGCCATGGCGATGCGATGATCCCCGCCAGAGTCAATCGTGGCCCCATGCAGTTTTTGCCCACCGGGTACATCCAGACCGTCTTCGAACTCCTCGACCTCAGCCCCCATTGCGCGCAGATTTTTCACCACCAGCGCAATGCGGTCAGACTCTTTAACGCGCAGCTCTTTGGCGTCGCGAATGCGAATGCCGCCACTGGTAAAGGGAGCAATCGCAGCCAGCGCGGGCAGTTCGTCGATTAGTTGCGCCGTCAATGCGCCGGAAATCTCTGTTGACCCAAGTCCTTGAGCCAGAGCCGAAACCTGTACCGTACCGACCAGTTCGGAGTTCTTTTCTTCCAGATTAAGCACGCTGATCTTCGCGCCCAGAACCGTCAGCACGTCCAGCAGCGCGGCTCGCGTTGGGTTCATCCCCAGCGCATCCAACACCAGACTCGATCCGGGAAACAACGCCGCTGCGCACAGAAAAAACGCAGCCGAAGAAATATCGCCCGGAACCGCGGCGTCAATGGCGTGCAGCTTCTGCGGCCCGGCAATCGAAACCGAATCCAGCGTGCGCGTTACTTTCGCGCCGAAAGCCCTGAGCGCCAGCTCGCTGTGGTCGCGCGTACGCACTGCTTCGCGCACCGTCGTCGTGCCTGCCGTCTGCAATCCGGCCAGCAGGATGCAGGTCTTCACCTGCGCGCTGGGAACCGGAGTAGTGTAATCGATGGCAGTAAGTGGCCCGCCTTCAATCGTCAGCGGCGCATGGCCATCGGTCAGTGTGAGCCGCGCGCCCATCGCCTCGAGCGGCTTCTGAATCCGCCCCATCGGCCGCCGCGAAAGCGACTCATCGCCCACCAGCGTAAAGCGTCCCTCTTGCGGCGACAGCAAGCCGGAAATCATGCGCATCGTCGAACCGGAGTTGCCGCAGTCGAGAGCAGCTTCGCACGGCGTCACGCGCCCACCCACGCCGGTCACTTCCACCGAACCGTCTTCTCTGTGCCGCACCTTTGCGCCCAGCGCTTCCATGCAGGCCAGCGTCGAGGCGCAATCTGCGCCAGTAGAAAAATTGGTGAATCGCGACGTGCCTTCAGCAAACGCGCCCAGCATCCCGTAGCGGTGGCTGATGGACTTGTCTCCCGGCAGGCGCAAGCTGCCATAAACATTTTTTGCCGGACGAATGATGCGTTCTTTTGTCAAGGTGGCTCCGTTGTGTGCAGATCAATCATTCAAGTTTATCGAATGAAGCGTCACCTAACTTTGAGGACGATAATCGTCTCATCATCAAAGTGATCCTGCTCGCCCAGGAAGCGGGCTACATCAGAGAGAATGGCGTCGGCGATCTCTTGTGCGGGCAACTCGCGGCGACCGCACAACAGGCTGGTCAGTCGCTCCTGTCCGTACATTTCGCGCTCGGCATTCTCCGCGTCCAAAATTCCATCCGAGACAAAAATGACGACATCACCGGGCTCAGTGGTCACAGTGAGTTCGTCGTAGGTTACGTCGGGAAACATTCCCAGCGGAAAGCCTTCAGCGTGCACTGTAGACGACCGACCAAAGCGGCAGAGAATCGGTTGCACTGCGCCGGAGTTGGCCACGCGCAGCGTGCGGCTGTCGTCGTGCCAGAGGGCAAAGAGCATGGTCACGTACTGCGATTCCAGCTTCCGTTCCTGGATCGCGTCGTTCAACAACGCCAGCATTGCTGCCGGATCAGGCTGCTGCTGCGCCGCCGAGTGCATAATGCCGCTCACCAGCGCCGCAAACAGAGCCGCCGGGGCAGCCTTGCCGCTCACGTCGCCCAGCACAATGGCCATGAGGCCCGGACCGTACTCCATAAAATCGTAAAGGTCCCCGCCAATGGCGCGCGCTGGCAAAAAGCGCACCGCCATCTCGGCGTTGGTCCAAACCGGCGCAGTCGTCGGCAGCAGGCGCAGTTGCACCTCACGCGCCATGGAAATGTCGCGCTCCAGTTGCCGTTCTTGCGAGCTCACCGCCTGGTAGAGCCGCGCGTTTTCAATCGCAATGGCCACCTGCGCGGCCAGTGTGGTCAGCATGCGTTCGTGCTCTTCGTTGAAGAAGCCCACGCGAGTATGCTCCAGGTCCAGCACGCCGATAATGCGCCCTTTGTGAAAGAGCGGCACAATCATCTCCGAGCGAGTTTCAGTATTCACTTCGACATAGCGCGTGTCATTGCGCACGTCAGGAACATTCACCAGCCGCCACTCGCGCACCGCTGCGCCCGCAAGGCCGTGGGTGATGGGCAGGCTGCGCACCGGTGCATGAGCGTGTCCAAAGCGCCATGCGTAGCGCGTAATCAGCGTCTCGCCTTTTTCGTCCAGCAGCATGATGGTGAACATCTGGTAGTCGATGAGCCTGCGCAGCAGTTGGCCCACCTTTTCCAGCAGCGGGTCAAGATCGAGAATCGAAGTCAGTTCGGTGGCAATCTCATTCAAAACCGTCAGCGTTTGCGCCTGCCGTGATACCCGCGCATAGAGACGCGCGTTTTCAATCGCCTGGGCAATGCGCGAAGCCGTCAGCGTGAGCAGCCGCAGTTGCTCTGGACCAAAAAAGTCAGCCTGCTTGCTCTCAATGTCCATCACGCCAATCAGCCGGTTCTTGGCGATCAGCGGAACCGCCAGCTCCGAGCGTACCTCTGGATTTACCTGAACGTAAACATCCGAGGTAGAGACGTCGTTCAGCAGCACCGGCTCGCGAGTGAGCGCCACCTGACCCACCACCCCCTGGCCCATGGGAATGATCAGCCGCTCAGTCTTCGTGGTATGGCCTGTATGGAATCTCACCCGCAAGTCGCGCGTTCGGTCGTTCAGCAGAAGAATGGCAAAAATGCTGTAGGGAATGACAGTACTCACCAATTCCGAGGTGCGCCGCAGCAGGGTTTCCAGATCCAACGTGGTGTTCAACGCGTCTGTAAGCTGCATCAGGTAAGCCACATCCACCGCTTCCACGCGGATGTTCGCCTGGGCCAGATGCAACCCTGATTTCGTCGGGTCCGCAGGGCGGTAATCGCCCTCAAGCTCGGGTTCCGCGCGCTGAGATGGTTGTTTGTCTGTCATGCCTTTAGAAAGAAATCATAGCGTACTGAGGGGTCAGAGAGCCGAGCTATTCCTAAGCCGGTTTTGCAAGGGCACAGCTTCAACTGTGCCGCAAAGTGCCCAATAAAACAGGGTTTCGGCCCCTGAGGAACGCTTTGCACAGACTGAGCGGCATGGATGAGATGGCTAATAGGAACTAGGGAATAGGTAATAGCGGTAGTAACGCTGCTCATTGTTCAAATGAATCCCTATCCCCTGTTCCCTAATCCCTAACCCTCACTCCGCTCCCAATTCGCGCACCATCGCCACTGAGGCGGAAGCGCCGATACGGTTGGCGCCTGCTTCCAGTAAAGCCTTTACGTCAGTCAGGGTGCGGATGCCGCCCGCTGCCTTCACGCCGCAGCGTCCTCCGGCCACGCCACGCATTAGCGCCACGTCGGCCGCGGTTGCGCCGCCCGATGAAAACCCGGTAGACGTCTTGATGAAATCGGCGCCCGCCAGTATGGCTAGCTCTGAGCCTCTCAGTTTCTCTTCCACATTCAACAACGCCGTCTCCAGAATCACCTTGAGCAGAGCGCCGTGATCATGCGCAACAGCGGCCACTGTTTGGACGGTGAACTGTACGCCTTGGTTGTCGCCACCCTTGAGCAGGCCGATGGGAATCACCATGTCCAGCTCGCGCGCACCCAAACGGGTCAGCGACGTGGCTTCCTGGCGCAGCGTGGAAACCAGGGACGCGCCCAGGGGAAAGCCAATCACAACTCCCACCGGAAGGCCGGATCCGGAAAGAGCACTCACTGCCGTCGAAACCCAAAGCGGGTTCACCATGGCGCAGGCAAAGCGATAGCGCACCGTCTCTTCGCACAGCTTCTCCACCTGATCGCGTGTGGCCTCAGGCTTCAGTAGCGTGTGATCAATCACCGCAGCCAGCGACTGCCACTTCGCCAGGGTCTCCGCGGCAAATGCGCTTGAATCGAAGACACCATTATCGAATTCCACATCCTCGTTCCGAATCGGGGTAATCACTTCCATGGGATGCTACTCCTTGCAGTTCTATGACGCGCTGACTACTCTGGATGCTCGGCCGTCATCAGACAAATGTCCGGCAAATTCCTGTAGCGCTCTGCGTAATCCATTCCGTAGCCAATGACAAACAGATTGGGAATGGAAAAGCCCACGTAATCCGCCTCAATCTGTTCGATGCGCCGAGAGGGCTTGTCGAGCAGAGTGGCGATGCGCAGCGTCTTGGGATGCTGGCGAAGAAAAAAATTGCGCAAATAAGAGAGAGTGAGACCGGTGTCGAGTATGTCTTCCACCACCAGCACGTTCTTGCCCTCAATCGGGTGATCTAAATCCTTGAGCAGCTTGACCGCGCCCGAAGTGCGCTGGCCGGTGCCGTAGCTGGAGGTAGCCACAAAGTCGAAGGTCGCATCCGCTGCAACGGCTCGTGCCAAATCAGCCAGAAACGGAGCTGCGCCCTTCAGCACGCCCACCATCACCAGCTTTTCGCCGTTCAGGTCACGGGTAATCTGCGCGCCCATCTCAGCGACGCGTTCGGCAATCTGCTGGCGGGAATATAAAACCTCAAGGTTCTGGTTGAAATCAGTGGCCATACTCCTAGTATCGCCTGTGAGAGACGCTTCCGGGCAAGCACGCCTGTGAAAATTCTGGCAATGCATAGAATTGCTGCCACGATTGGGAGAATCGAGCCCGCAACTTGTGCAGAACCTGACGAATAACCCACCTTCTCCTATCCTCCAAATAACTGCCTGCCCCACTGCAGGTGGCGCGGCGAGAGAAGGCAAGAAAGCCATTGCAAGCGGATAGCGGGTGTCTGGCCCCGCCGCAGGTGGCGTCTATACTTGAAGAGAGATGATCCCCTACCTGCACATCTGGCACTTTAACCTGCCAACCTTCGGATTGATGCTCTGGCTGGCTGCCGTGGCGGCTGCATTTGTCATGGACCGCAACTTCCGCCGCGCCCACGTCACCGTAGGTGAGCAGGGTGCGGACGCCGTGGGCATGGTCGCCATCGTTGTCGTCGTCGGCATCATCGGTGCCAAGCTTTGGCACGTTCTCGACACCCCTATGGAGTTTCACGATCAGGGCTGGCGCGTGCTTTGGGATACAGCTGGCTTTGCCTGGTTCGGCGGCCTGGCTTTCGGCATCTCCGCTCTGCTTTTTCAGGGCTGGTGGGCAAAAATCGGTCCGCTGCGCACACTGGATCTGGCTGCACCTGCCGCCGTCATCGGCTACGGCATTGGTCGCATCGGCTGCTTCCTCTCCGGCGACGGATGCTATGGCATCCCTATCCAGCCGGTTCATTTCCTCTTCTTTCACTTCACGCCCTGGGGCATCAGCTTTCCCAAAGGCATTGAGCCGGTTTTCGTCCCCGTCTATCCCACACCACTCTATGAGCTTGCAGCCGGTCTGCTCATCGGTGGCTGGCTGTGGTGGAGAGGTGGTAAAAATCTGCCCACCGGCGTCATAGTCGGCCAGTACCTTCTGCTCAGCGGCACGGCCCGCTTTCTGGTTGAATTTCTCCGCCGCAATCCCAAAGTTCTCTGGGAATTATCCAATGCCCAACTGGCTAGCATCGGCTCCGTGATTGCCGGCATCCTGCTCATCATTTGGGCCACCACACGGCAAGCCGCAGAACCTGTACAGGCCTCCAACGCCGCTCAATAGACCGCATAGGACTCAGCGTGAGCAGTTTGCACTTTAAAAGCCGCACCGCGCAAAGCTCACAATCGGCAGCCTGCCCGGCGAGCCTCACGCCCACCGTCTCCTACAACACTAAAAATCAAATCACCGGCGGATTCATCCAATACGATCCCTCGGGTTCGGGCAATGTCATTGCCGACGCCACCACCGGCAACCAGTATCTCTATGACGGGGTCCCCGTTGACAGGTCTTCGTTAACGGGGCAGGACGGCGAAGGCCGCATCTGCGCCGTCAAGAGCGAACCCGTCGCCAGCACCTACACCCTGACCGGCTACATCTACGATGCCGACGGCACGCGTGTGTCCAAAGGATCACTGACGCAGTTCACCTGCGACCTCAATCCCGCTGACAGTACCTACAACGGCTTCCGGCCCACCAGCGACTACATCCTCGGCCCCGGCGGCGAGCAGGTCACCGAGATGGCCATGGACGCCAACAACACCATGGCATGGCAGCACACCAACGTCTACGCGGCAGGCGCGCTCATCGCCACCTACGACAACACCGGCCTGCACTTCTACTTCAACGACCCGCTCGGCACCCGCCGCGCCCAAACCGACTACGCCGGCGTCCTCGAGCAAACCTGCGCCAGCCTCCCCTTCGGCGACGGACTCACTTGCACAGGCTCTATTACAGCCCCAACCGAACATCACTTTACCGGCAAAGAACGGGATACCGAATCAGGGAACGATAACTTTGGAGCGAGATATTACGCAGGCAGCATGGGGCGATTCATGTCACCCGATTGGGACAGTGAACCCAACACTGTTCCGTATGCTGATTTCGATGATCCGCAGTCGCTCAACTTATACAGCTATGCGGGAAACAGCCCTCTCATAAGCATGGACTCTAATGGGCATTACCACTGCGATGGTAAGGATTCTTGGGACCCTGTCACCAATACGCTAACTGCCGCCGGTTGCCACTTCGATTGGTATGACTCGCGTAACCTTTTTCAAACTGCACAGATTGCTGTCAAATCAGCTACAGACTTGGCATCTCAGGCTGCTCATCAGTTCGCAAACATTCTGAATACGCCTGGAGGCGCCAAGTGTTTGGCTGGAACGACTATGGGCGGTGCAATGGTAGGCGGGACCGTAGGTGGAGAGGTTGGCCTTGTTGGATTGGCTGGCGGAGGTGTAGCTGTTGTAGTCACGGAGCCGGTTGGGCTTGCTGTTGGCACTATTGGTGGTGGAGGAACAGGATTTATCGCGGGAATGACCATGTGCCCAGGAGGGGCCGCTAGTGGTGGGGGAGGCGGTGGCGGTGGCGGTGGCGGAAATAGTACTTCGCAGGCTAAAAAGCTTACACCTGGAGAGATTGCTAAATTGAAGGAGAAAGGCATCGACCCAGAACTTCTGAAGGAAGAAATAGGTGTCACGCGAAGCAGCAAATCCGACCTGTATAAGATGCCTAATGGTGACATCATCGTAAAAGGAAAAGGTGGAGTTGGGTCTGGTGAACCAACGGGCATTAACATCAACCATCTTTAGGAGTGTTTATGACGGACGAAATTCGAGTGAAATTGACGATTGCCAGCAATACACTATCTGCAAAAGAGGTGAGCGCTCTTCTGGGCATCGAAGCTGATTCCTCCCAGATTTTAGGGGAGATGAATAGGTTAGGAACGAAACCATATCCCCAACATGCTTGGGTGCTCAAAGAAAAATATGAAGTCAATAGTACGGAAACGATGGATCAGCTTGAAATGTGCCTGTCAAAGTTTTTGGCCCGGGTCGGATCCGCAAGTTCGATCATCAGAAACTTGAGCATACAGCATCTGGTTGAGGTAGGAATATATGTGTTTGCACGTGAAGTCCCGGCTATCTTTTTGTCCAAAGGACAGGTCGAAGCAATCGCTGCACTAGGAGCAAGTGTTGACGTAGACGTAGTGCTGTACAATGACACGAGCCATGAGTGAACTCGGAGGGTAGGCTGTGCCTCGCCAAAATTCCATCCGGTCGTAACGAGGGTCTGATTTTGGCAGGTGGGCGGGTGGCGCAGGTCTGACCAATAAATGAGGGTGCCCCAGGTCTCGTTTTTGAGACCTGGGAATGTAAGATGTTGGGATGACGAAGGGGCTTGTCCGTTATCAGCTATGCGGGTGTTTTCACTTTGTGATGTTCAGTTGTTATCGACGGCTCCTGTATCTTGGCACGGAATCCGCGCGCAATCATTTTGAGCGCTCGCTAGAGGCGATGTGGCACTTCGAGAAGCACAGGTCAGGCAACTTTGGTGGCGGGTTCGTAAGCGTCTACGGCAGGCTTATTGACACTTACTTAGAATCACGCCTTTTATGCAAAAGTTGCGTTCACGCGTTCCAACACGGCCTCACCGCGGGCCGGCTTCAAATAGCGGATCGTGCTTTCCAGATTCGTATGGCCCAGCCAAGCCTGCACAGTGCCCGGGTGCCCCATCTTCTGCGGATTTATCGTGGAGGGTGGGAGACCGCGAACCTCAACCGTCCGTTTCCAACACTCGCACAGACCGCTCTCCGGGGCGGCTTGCTTGCTTCAGTGGCTGTGCCTAGCCAAAATTCCATCCGAGTGCGTTGAGGACGGGAATTTTGAAATTGGGAGCAGTGGAAAACGAATTTTGACCGGGGAAAGGAGGTGTTCGGTTGGCATGAATCGTCAAGCAGTCACAGCGAAGTCGTCAGCGAATGGTCGGCGGATACACCTCTCCCGCAGTCCATCTTCAACCTTGAGAAGAAATCTTCTCGGCAGCAGCTCAGGCAGCGAGATCGTAGCGATAATGCAAACCGCCGAGTCTTGGCATCGATACGACTTTGCTGCTTGCGCCGGAATTCTTTTCTGCCTCGCGACCGGCGGGTGGCGCACCCTTGAATAACCACAACTGATTGGGTGGCCCATCCTTCCGCGTTCTTTGCGGAAGGGTGGGAAGCACGAACCTCGACTGCCAGACGGAGAGTAAAATTCATTTGTCATGGCGAATCAGCTTGTCCGTTACCAGCAGTGCGGAGTAAGCGTGTGGTCTGCCCATGTTGACCATTTGCGGGTGTGTATTTGGATAAGGACTGATTTGCGAAGTGTCCACTTATTTTAAGTGGACACTTCGAGAAGTACCGGTCAGACAACTTTGGCGGCGGGTCGGAGTGCGTCGGTGAGGTTTCAAGGAAGCAGTTCTTCGATCCGGAAACAGTGCAAAATTGGTAAAATATGGAAACATGTTGTCGGGATGCCGACAAGTCTAAGCGTGTTATATATCATTAAGTTATGTATTTTCAATAGATAGAATAGGTGTATGGCGGAGAGGGGGAGATTCGAACTCCCGATAGCCTTGCGACTATGTCTGATTTCGAGTCAGGTGCATTCAACCGGGCTCTGCCACCTCTCCGCGCTATAACTCATTTATTTTTCAATGAGTTAATATTTGGGCCCGTTTGGGCTCTTCGCGTCGGATTTTCCAGTCGCCGATTTAGTCGCCATCCGTTCCCCCGGCAGGCAACAAGCGATCAACCGCCGAGGCCTGATGTTCCGGAGCGAGATGTGTCTACCGCATCACCATCTGGAGCGTCCTATGCCCGAGCAGCTCTGCAACTGTCCGCAGATCCACCCGGCCATAACAAGTCTACTGGCAAACGTATGGCGATTGCAATGCCAGGTGTATTCCGATAGTGTCCTAATTTGAAATCCACAGGCTTATTCTCCAACTGCGGCGGTCAATGTACTCCGAGTCCATTCTGATCGGCTTTGGTTATCCGCTTTAGCTGCTGCGTCAATCCGTTTCAAAGATTCAGGATCAAAGCGTAGGCCCACAAATGTTCCCATGCCTTCTCCTTTGGGCGACTTAGGGCGTCCGACTTTCTTAGGTTTCGGTTTCAGGTTCGCATTGGCTCTGAACTCCTGAACGATAAAAGCTCTGACGGCAGCTATTGGCGATAGTGCCGGGTGAATACGAAGGACGGTGACAGGACGAAAAGGCTTCTCTGAGTCTCCTGTGGAATGCAGCCATGCGTTCCACAATCGCTCATAAAAACACTTCCTCCTCTTTCTGTGGAACCTAAATCAACCGAAAATTGTATGTGGAGGCGCATAGCTCATACTGTGGCCTCCACCAAATCTTCTAACTCCAGAACGTCTCAGCAACGCCAGCAGCCATTGCGGGAGTGCAGTGGAGCATATTGTGGCGCTTCACAAAGCCCACTGGATAGAAGCGCATTCCCAACCGCTCCGTGAGCACGATGAATGCGACCACAGCGAATCCGGTTATCGCTCCAATCAGCAGCGACAGAAGTAGAAACACCTGCTCCTCACGCTACTGAGGGTGCATGGTCACGCGCAAAACAAGAGCTGCCGACCACTTCTTTTTCGGTTCGTTCGCGGTCCCAATGAATGGCATAGAGACAGTTTACGCGAGCAGTTGATCAACACATTCAATGCCATCGATCCATTAAGAGCAGCCGGATTTGCACTGGAATCTCGCTCTCAATTGGAGCGCCCACGCTATCAACGCTCCGACAATCGCGCTAACTGGAATAACAGCTGTATGCCAGATCAGTACATGCAGAACCTGGAAGTTGGGGCAATGAAGCTCCAACATTGTTATACCGGCGAGACCTGCCAGCGTGCCCGCAACGGCTCCGGCGGCCACAGGATCTACAGCAAATCCGCGCCGGAGGAGAAGCCAGCTCAATATCGCTACCGGGATGGCGTGAGCGAGTCCAGCAACAAGACAGGCGATGCCGGCGGCATCGAAGCAATGAACGGCATGGTTGCCGCCGTCAACTTTGGATCGCAGTCCGTCTCTATATTTGAACGTGGAGAGGACGGTTTGAGATTGTCGCAGGTGGTCTCAACCATCACCAGTCCGTTGAGCGTTGCATTCGGCGAAGATCATCTCTATATTCTCGGCTTGACGACGATTGAATCGCATCCGATCTATGGGCATGAGGTCAATAACAGCGCCGACGGAGTGGCGACACTGCTCGTGGCAGATGGCTCTGCCGCGCAGGTCGGAGTTCTGCCCGGCCAACTGATCATCAGCGAGAAGAGCAACGTTATCGAGACTGTGGAACTCGCGGACGGAGCCGTTGTCGGGGTTCCAGTATTGGTGAGTAACATCCCGTCGAATGTAAATGCGCCGTTTGGACTGGTCACCCGTGGAGACAAGGCATACGTGACTATCGCTCACGCTAATGAAATCAGCCTCGTTCGTCACGATATGGTTCTAACAACCACCGGTTCCGGAACGCAGAGTGCACCCTGCTGGCTCACGCTGGTGGGTCCCTTCCTGTTTTCCAGCAATTCGCCTAGTATGAGCGTCTCGCGCTATGTGGTGTTTGCAAACAAGATTGTGCAGGACGCCGCAGTTGCCGCTGCGCTGAACGGTAATCCAACCGACATAGCTTCTGGAGATGGATTGATCGCTGTCATCGACGGCAATGGAACGGTCTCGCATTTGTCGATCTTCAAGGTTGATTTGGAAGGCAATCTGAAGCTTAAGATCGCCAACACGATGGCCGCTGGAGCTAACGGAGTTGCCGTGGTAGAAGGCAACGACTGACTCAAACGCCTATTCTGCATATCTGAAATGACAAAGCCAACTCATGCTGGGCCGCACGGAAGTTCGTTGCGGCCCAGTGTATTCATCTTGACTCGTCGCTTTCGAACCCGGATAAGCGGTATTGGGTGGCATTGGCCATCGTCATCATTGGGTCGTTCGCCGTGCTCGGGAGCGTCGGCCGGAAAATGATCAGCGAAGCTCCGCCTCTTCCCGATGTCTACACGACGGAAGGGCAGCTCCTCTTCACGGGCAGCTCGATCACCGATGGACAGGGCGTCTGTCAGTCGATTGGCGGTCAGGAGATCGGCACTGTATAGGGTCATGGCGCATATGTTGCACCGGGCAGTCCCGATAGGGACCTAACGTTTACCATTACCAATCCGGCTTTAATAAGTAAATCAAGCTGGATAAGTGCATTGGGCTGTACGCAATAGTTGAGATTCGAACCAAAGGATCGCTGGATACTCACCTACTTGCGGTTAGTAATCTAGAATTCCCAAGAGTTGACGTCGACGTCGAAACAATACTGTCTTGGGCGTGGATGTCTGTCCATTGAACGCAAGCCTCGCGATCGTCAATTTCCCGGATTAAAGGCGCAACCTGAATCATTGTATTATTCGTCGCTTAGGCGGTCTGCCTATCAGCATAGCAGCGACATTTCCAACGTTCGATTCCCGGAGCTGAGCGTGAAGGTTGCCGTGGTAATGTATTTTACCGTTAGTAATGCAAAACGGCCATAAGGGCTTTATTTAGGCATATTCAGCCTGACGGCGGGAACAATTCAGACTGTCTGTAAGGAATTGATATAACTTGTTTTACCTTTGTTTGCAATCACTTAGTATAATCGTTGGTGCCGAAGAAGGGACTCGAACCCCCACACCCTTGCGAGTACGTGGACCTGAACCACGCGCGTCTGCCAATTCCGCCACTTCGGCACAAAACACAAGTCCAGCGTCTCCGCTGAACCAGCAGCAGTACTGAGTCTTTCAAATACGGGTGCCAGTGTCAAATTTTGGCCCCAAAACCAAGCAGGAACGGCCGGAGTTTTCCGCTCCGGCCGTGGTCTTGGACCCTTGCTTACACCAGCTTGGCGTCTAGCGTGATTTCCGTGTTGTTGGCGAAGAGTTTGGAGATCGGGCAGCCTGCCTTGGCATCGGCGGCGGCTTTATCAAAAGTCTCTTTGGAAGCGCCGGGAACGCTGGCTGTTGTCGTCAGCGCAATCCGTGTGATGGCAAAGCCGTCCCCAACCTTGCCCAGCGAAACCGCAGCGTGGGTTTCGATCTTATCTGGTACCAGACCCGAACCGCCTAACTGCGCGCCCAGAGCCATCGAAAAGCAACTGGCGTGCGCCGCTGCAATCAGCTCTTCAGGGGTGGTGCCCGAGTCCGCGCCTTCAAAGCGCGTGGCAAACGAGTAGTTGGCGTTGCTCAAAACGCCGGTCGCAGTGGAGATTATGCCTTTGCCTTCCTTCAGTGAACCTGTCCAAATCGCACTAGCCTTGCTAGCCATTGTTTCTCCTTGGGGGTTAAATTTTTGTGGATTGCCTAGCAATCAGTTCGGAAACTACCTGCAATGAATGGATGCGCCAAAAGGGTTTAGGATGCGCGGCTTCCCACCCTTGCTCCAGAAAAAAGCGCAAGGGTAGGGCGCGGAGCTTTTGCGATCACTGAAGAAAACTACTCGAAACCGTCCTACCTGTTTGCCTTGCGCGCGGCCTCGAATTCGTCGCCAGCTAACCACTCGACAGACTTCGACTGATCGCTGGCCAGCCAGCCCAGCACAAAACCAAAGCGCGCCAGCTTGGCGTTGCCGCCAAAGTCCCAGTCGGCGCGGTACTCGTCTGAAGGCTGGTGGTAGTGGTGCGCCACGTAATCCTCGCTCTGCTGGCGGCCCCAGGCTGCATCGTGACCCTCGAAGAGTTCCCCCTGATCAACGGAAAACGCCGGAATCCCAACTCGTGCCAGCGAAAAATGGTCGGAGCGATAGTAGTGTCCCGCGCCCGGCGTTGGATCGGGTTCAAGCGCCAAGTCGAAATCCTTGGCTACCCTTTGCACCGTCGGCCAAAAGTCGATGCGCTCGGCTCCGCCCAGGCTCGCCGACCGGGGAATCCCGATGGGCATAACCATGTCGTAGTTCAGGTCCAGCGCAAACTGGCTGGCTGGGATCGGCGGATGCATTCCCAGAAATTGTGAGCCCAGCAACCCCTGCTCCTCAGCAGTGACGGAGACGAAGTAAACCGCATGCGGCGGCCTCACCGGCGATTGCGCAAAGGCTCGCGCCATCTCCAGCAGGATTCCGCAGCCTGTTCCATTGTCCGCCGCACCGTTATAAATATTGTCTCCGGTAGCATCGGGATCGATGCCCAGATGGTCGTAGTGCGCGGTGTACAACACAGCTTGGTTCGTCGCACTCACTCCCGCCACGCGTCCCACTACATTCGAACTGTCATAGCGCCGTACGCGGCTCTCAACGTGCCCCTTCAGCCGAACGTTCAACTCAACCGCATGAAACGCTCCCGGCTTGCCGGCCTGGTCGATAGCCTTATCTAGGTCGCCCAACCCGGCCATCGTCAGCAGCCGCTGCGCCACATCGTGCTGAATCCATGCCGCCGAACGCAGCGTCGCACCTGGGTCGCCTTGCAAATAGCTCTTCTCAATGGCCTGCGAGTTCCGCACAACCTCCCAGCCGTAACTCGCCAAATCCGTCCTGTGAATCAGCAGCACTCCCACCGCCCCGCGCCGCGCGGCCTCCTCGTATTTATAAGTCCAGCGGCCGTAGTAGGTGAGTGCCCTGCCCTTGAAAAAATTCGCGTCGTCCGACGGCGGCTCATTGACTATCATCAGTGCGATCTTGCCCTTCACGTCCACACCGGCGTAGTCGTCCCACTTGTACTCCGGCGCATGAATACCGTATCCGACAAAAACAATCGGCGCGTCGAAGTCTGCCGTCGCCTGCCCGGTCTGATTCTTGCTAACAATCTCCGTCCCATAGGCCAAGTCAACAGGTTGGCCCGTGGCTGGCACAAACGAGTACTTTGTCTTGTCCTCGATCGTGTGTACAGCCATCAGCGGCACGCGTTGGAAGTATGTGCCGTTGTCGCCCGCAGGCTCTACGCCTGCCAGTGCATACTGCGTGGCAATATACTCGGCAGCCAGTTCCGCTCCTCGTTTACCCGGTCCCCGGCCCTCCAGCAGGTCGAGCGCAAGAAAGCGCACATGCGCGCGAATCTTCTCCGGGTCAATCGAAGCGGCGGCGCTGCGTGCGGCCACTGGCAATCCGGCAATCTCAGGAACCGTGGCAACGGGCTGCTGGGCGTGAACAGAAACGGAGGCCACAATACCTGCGGCCAAAACGGCAAAAATCAGCTTGCGATGCATAAATTCTCCCTGTAGTTTTGGAGCTTCAAAGTAGACGTTGAGTTCCACAAAACTTTCCGTGCCCCATCCTTTCGCGTTCTTTGCGAAAGGGTGGGATACCTCATCACTATTAGTGTCCCGGATCAATTAACCGAATCTTCAGAGTACGCCGTTCCCGTCCTGTGGGGCAATGGCGTCCAGGGGCATCGCCGTCAGCAGATGCAGCCGCGCCAGCACTTTGCGCGTCAGCCCCGTCAGCGCCATACCGCCCGCATCGATCAGCGGAACCCAGCGCCGCTCTCCGCCCGCCACCGTCATTGCGGCAATGTCGTCTTCAAATACTGTACGAATACGCACATAGTAGTTCACCTGCATAATGGCGTGGCGTACCGTGAGCCGCAGTTCATCCTCAGGCACATCGCTCTCCCGCAGCACAGGCAGCTCCCACATCCCCGGCATCACGGTTTGCTGATCCGCTCTCTGCTCCAGCAACACCTCGCGGTGCGACTGGCCAGCCCGCTGCCCACTGCGCACCGAGAGAGCATAGGCAACTTCGCGGCAAATCATCGCAGGTCGTAGTGCAGTCTCATGTTCTCCCTGCGTATTGCAGTCCGTGGCCACCGGGCACGTAAGACAAAGTGGCGAACGCGGCAGGCACACCGTCGCCCCCAGTTCCATCATCGCCTGGTTGAAATCTCCCGCCCGCTCCGGGTCTAACAGCTCACCGGCCAGCTTCTCAATTTTGCGTCTCGCTACAGCGCCGCCGCCCGCGCGGCTCCCGGCCTTCCAGCCCTCCATCCGGCGGCTCACCCGCTCCACATTGCCATCCACCACGGCCACCGGCTCGCCATGCGCAATGCTGGCCACCGCCGCCGCCGTGTACGCTCCTATCCCCGGCAGCAGACGCAGCTCCTCGGCTCTCTGCGGCAAATTGCCCTGATACTGGTCAGCCACAAATTGTGCCGTCTTGTGCAGCATCCGCGCCCGCCGGTAGTATCCCAACCCGCTCCACGCTGCCAACACCTCCTGCTCCGTCGCCAGTGCCAGTGATAGCAGCGTCGGAAAGCGAGCCATAAACGCCTGATAGCGCTCCACCACAACCGCAACGCGCGTCTGCTGCAACATAATTTCCGAGACCCAAATCGCGTAAGGGTTGCTCGTGCGCCGCCAGGGCAGGTCGCGCCGGTTGCACTGGTACCACTCCAGCAACCGCCCTCGCACCCGCGCAATCTTCTCCGCCGTCCAGCCCCGTTTGCCCATGCGCTCAGATTAACAGGCGGCAAATCAAGCACGTAACTGCTGGGTGCCCCATCCTTGCCACGTTTTTGTTTTTGTGGCAAGGGTGGGATAGCACGAAATTCGCCCCACCGACGCCCCCATCCATCCAGGGTGTAAACTTTCTCTTCGCGAGGAATCAGTTCTCTTCCCCGCGCGAACAGGAAAAACCATGCGCAAAATCGCACTCGCACTCGCCTTCGCCGCATCATTCGCTTCCGCACAAACCACGCCAGACTCGGCTTCCGTCCGGGCCAAGCGCCCCATGACATTCGAGGACTTGCAGAAGATGAAGCGTCTCGGCGACACCGCCGTCTCGCCCGACGGCAAGTGGCTGGCCTACTCCGTCACCACGGTGAACCTCGACCAGAACACCAAGACGGCGGAGTTGTGGATACAGCCCATCGCCACGTCTTCCGGGACAAGCAGCGAGCCGCAAAAAATCGCCGTCGCCCAGCCCGGTGACAGCGGCCTGCAATTCGCCTCCGCCAACAAGCGCATCCTCTTCCTCAGCGCCCGCAGCGGTTCGCAGCAAATCTGGACAGCCGACTTCGACCCCGCCACCGGTGCAACCAGCAACCCCAAAAAGCTGACAACAATCGCCACCGAAGCCGACAACGCCCTCTGGTCACCCGACGGTAATTCCATCGTCTTTACTTCGACGGTCTATCCAGACTGTCCGGCCATCACGACGGCAGACGCGGCAACTGGCGACAAATGCAACTCTGATCGCGACGCCGCTCTGGCAGCCAGCAAGGTGAAAGCGCAGATATTTACGCATCTTTTGTATCGCCACTGGGACCACTACACCGGCGAAAAACGCAGCCATTTGTTTCTGCTCACGCTAGCCAGCGGCGCTCTTCGCGACCTCACGCCCAACGACCCGCATGACGTTCCGCCCTTTTCGCTCGAAGGTGGCGGCGGATTCGCCATCTCGCCCGATGGGAAAGAGCTTGCCTTCACCGAGAACATCGACCCCGAACCGGCCATCAGCGTCAGCGCAAAAATCTTCACTCTCGACCTCACCAACCCATCAGCCAAACCTGTAGCCATCAGCACCTCAGCCGGCGGCAACTTCAACCCCACCTACTCGCCCGACGGCAAGTACATTGCGTGGCGCTCCCAGGCGCGTGCCGGATACGAAAGCGACAAATTTCGGCTGGTGCTCTATGACCGGGCTGCAAAGGCGATCAAGGATTTGCTACCGAAATTTGACAATTGGGTGGATGAGTTTGTTTGGGCTGTAGATTCAATGAGAATCTATTTTGCTGCTGGAACTTCAGGCTCAGTGCCGATCCATTCTGTAAATGTTTCAGGGGCCGACCTCAAAATGTTCATCACGCCTCATGAAGAAGCCGGGGAATACTCGGATTTTCATGCCATGAGGGACGACTCAATCTTGGTAGTCCGAATGACCGTGCGCCATCCTAGCAAGGTTGTTCTGCTTACACCCTACAAGCCGCGTACTGAAAAACTACCTAACGGCAAGGAGTGGAGCGAAATTGAACTGTCTGCACAGCTTTTTGATCCGAGAGGAACAATAGCAAAAGAGAAAAAGTCTATCGCTTCCGTCACTCAGATCAATGATTCAATACTCGCACAACTTGACCTTCCTATTCCCGAAAGTTTTTGGTTTCAAGCGGCTGATAATACATCTTTGCAAGGCTTCCTCATCCCCCCTCCGGGCTTTGATCCGGCGAAGAAGTATCCGCTAAAATTCTTGATCCACGGCGGCCCGCAAGGCGCATGGGGCGACTCGTGGAGCTACCGCTGGAACGCGGAACTCTTTGCCGCCAACGGCTACGTCGTGGTGATGATCAATCCCCGCGGCTCGACCGGCTACGGGCAGGCCATCGTCGATGGCGTCAACGGCGACTGGGGCGGCAAGCCCTTCACCGACCTGATGACCGGCCTCGACTACGCCGAGCAGCATTATCCTTTCATCGACAAGACGCGCGAATGCGCGCTCGGCGCCAGCTACGGCGGCTTCATGGCAAACTGGATTCTGGGCCACACCGACCGCTTCCGCTGCATCGTCTCGCACGACGGAATGTTCAACCCCGAATCGGCTTACGGCACCACGGAAGAGATGTGGTTCAACGAGTGGGAGTTCAAAGGCAAGCCTTGGGATTACTACGGCAAGCCCGACGCGGAGAATCCCTTCCGCAAGTGGTCGCCGATGATGTCGGCGAAAAACTTCAAGACGCCCACGCTCGTCATCCACGGCCAACGCGATTACCGCCTCGACGTGAGCGAGGGCTTCCAGCTCTTCGACACATTGCAGCGGCTGAGCGTCCCCAGCAAAATGCTCTACTTCCCCGACGAAGGCCACTGGGTTCTCAAGCCGCAAAACTCCCAACTCTGGTACAAGACCGTCAACGACTGGGTAGACCAGTGGACGAAATGACAGTGAACAGTAGTCAGTGAAAAGTGATTTGTGTGTAGTAATCAGTCTGGGTGCCCCAGGTCTGGATTTTCAGACCTGGGATAGCGCAAATCAACAAATACAACTGTCATCCTGAGCGAAGCGCAGCGTAGTCGAAGGACCTGCGGTTGCTTTTCAGGATGCAATCACTCCGAGCAAGCAATGCCTTTCCAACCCAAATCTCGCAAGCCCCGCCCCTTCCTCAACGAAGCTGGCCTCTACGATTATGCCGTCAACTCGCTCAGCCGCGCCATGCGCTCGGAGGCTGACCTGCGCCGCCTGATGCAGCGCCGCGTCGAGCCGGGAGAACACGGCGAGGCGATCATTGCCGCCGTCGTCATTCGTCTCCACGAGCACGGCTACCTGGACGACGTTGCCTTTGCGGAAACTTACGCCCGGCTGCGCCAGCAAAACGAAAAGCTCGGCGAACGCCGCGTCAAGCAGGACTTGAAACAGAAAGGTATTCACGACGCGCTGATCGCCGAGACCCTCGAAGCCCGCTACGGCCAAACTAATGAAGAAGCTCTGGCCCGCGAGCACCTGGAACGCAAGCGCCTCCGCAAGCCGGAGAACGAAAAGGAGACCGCGCGCATCATGCGTCGTCTGGTCGCTGCCGGATTTTCAACTGGTGTGATTTACAAGATTCTTCGCCAGTGGGATGTCTCCGACGAAGCTCTAACAGTTCTGGAAAATCTGGAAGACGATCCCCACGAAGAGTAGCGGCTCAAACGCTTTTGACCGAAGCTTACACTCTGGGTGCCCCATCCTTGCCATGTTTTTGTTTTTATGGCAAGGGTGGGATAGCGTGATGCCTACTTAAAGAAATTTCGAATAGGGGAAAATCAGATAACCCGCTTACTCCCGCCGAAAGCGATTCGCCTGCTCAAACTCATCGCGCAGCGCGGGCGTCCGCAGGTTCTCACGCAGATGCTGGAGCCGTTGCTCCAGCGCATCAAGAGCAGCCTGAATAGCTTCGGTGTTCGTCGATGCAATGTCGCGCCACATCGAATACGGACTAGCGCCCAGCCGCGTCATCTCTCTCAGTGCGCGTCCGCCCACATCCTTCAACTCCGGCGCGTCGCCCACTTCTTCTTCCAGCAGAGCGCTCAACGCCGTAGCCACAAACTGCGGCAAATGGCTGACCCATGCCACCATCTCATCGTGTCGCGCTGGGTCGAGATCGATGCACTTCGAGCCCATCGCCGCAACCAGCTCCCGCCAGTCTTGTACGAGCTTCGCTGAAACCACGGAACGTTCCCATGTGGGAACATCCGTAAACAGCCACACCGCGCCGCGAAAAAGATCCGCATCGCCCAGTGCCGCCCCGCCCCGCTCCTTACCCGCCATCGGATGCCCCGGCAAAAACGCCGCGCGTGCAGGCGTATTAAAAAGCCGTCCTGCGGCTTCCGTGATCTTTCCTTTTGTGCTTCCAACATCGGTGATCAGTTGTTCAGGCCCAAGTACTCCGCCCAGCTTCTCCATAAAATCCAGCGTCGCATAGATCGGCACAGCCAGCAGCACCACCTGGCTCTCCCGCGCCGCCTGCAAAGGATCTGTTGCTATTGAATCGATCGCACCCGCAACCATCGCCAGTTGCGCGCCCTCCGCCCCCCGATTCCAGCCTACAATTGAGCCGCGAAATCCCGCCGAGCGCAGCGCCAAACCAACTGACGTGCCCAGCAATCCCGTACCCAGAATGGCGATGCGTTCGATCATGCTCTTTCCTTACTCCAAAAGCTACAAAGTTCTTCCCACCGCTTGCGCAATCACCCGCATCTCTTTCATCAGTGTTTCAAACTGATCGAAGTACAACGTCTGCGCGGCGTCACTAGCGGCCTTGTCGGCGTTGGGATGAATCTCCACCAGAATCGCGTCTGCGCCCGCGGCCACTGCGGCTTTGGCCATCGGCGGCACCATATCGCGGCGGCCCGTGCCATGCGATGGATCACCCACAATCGGCAAATGCGAGAGCTTGTGAATCACCGGAATCGCCGCAATATCCATCGTGTTGCGCGTCGATGTTTCATACGTGCGAATGCCGCGCTCGCACAAAATCACATCGTAGTTTCCGCCCGCCATTATGTACTCGCACGAGAGCAGCAGCTCTTCAATCGTCGCCGCAATGCCGCGCTTCAGCAGTACCGGCTTGCGCACCTGCCCCAGTTCGCGCAGCAGATTGAAATTCTGCATATTGCGCGCCCCCACCTGGAACAAATCCGTGTAGGGCAGCATCGGCTCAATCTGCGAAATCTCCATGACCTCGCTGACCGTAAGCAAGCCATACTCTTGCGCCGCCTCGTGCATCAGCTTCAGCCCCGGAATCCCAAGGCCCTGAAAAGCGTACGGCGAACTGCGCGGCTTGAACGCGCCTCCGCGCAGAAAGCCCGCGCCCACTGCCTTGACGCATTTCGCAATGGTAAAAATCTGTTCGCGGTTTTCAATGGCGCACGGACCGGCGATCACGGCCACCTGCTCGCCGCCGATCTTTGCGCCGTTCTTAAACTCCACCACCGTGCCTTCCGGCCTGAATGCGCGGCCCGCCAGCTTATAAGGCGAACTGATGCGATGCACCGTGAGCACGCCCGGCAGCACTTCAAATTTGTTCAAATCCACATTGCCGGTCGGTCCCACACCGGCCAAAATGGTTTGGCTTGCGCCCGTGGTTCGGTGAACGCCAAGTCCCACTTCCACCATCGCGTCGATGATTGCATCGATCTGCTCTTCGGTGGCCCTCTCCTGCATCGCAACTATCATTGCTTATTCCCTGTCTCGTGCGCTTCAGCGCCGCTGGCCTGGCCCGGCGCTTTCGCCTGGGCGTTTCTCTCCGATGCCAACTCGTCCCGTTGCAATGCCCGCATCACGTCGATAATGCGCTCGTAGATATGCGTCAATTCGATGTCTGGCAGAGGGCCTTTGTTGGCCGCGCGCACATTGGCGTATACCAACTTCTCGCGCGCCGGCTCATAGACCGGTAGCGATGTGGCAGCCTTCAGGTGGCCCACCATCTGCGCGGCGCGTGCCCGCTCGCTCAGCAATTCCACAAGCTGGCGGTCCAAAACATCAATCTGATTTCGCAATTCTTCCAGCGTCATTTCATCCTCATAGTGCGTCCGGCGTCGTGCTTTTCAAAAAGCAGTTACGCCAGTTGCATGGGAACAAGAGTTGAAGCCAATCGCGCGGCTCAATGAGCCGCCAGCAAGGGGCATTGAACGGGCCGGCGCCTCTAAGGCCGCAGGCCCTTGATAAATCGGCCTACTGCGCTCGGCGCTGTCTCCGCTGTCGAGCTTTCGATCAGCTCAACGATTGCGCTGCCGATTACCGCGGCATCTGCGAACTGGCCCACCTGGGCAACGTGTTCGCTGTTGCTGATGCCGAACCCCACGGCCACCGGCAGCTGAGACCATCGCCGAATGCGCGCGACAAGAGAGGCGGCGTCGCCGGTCATCGTCTGCTGCTTGCCGGTAATTCCCACGCGAGAGATGGCATACACAAAACCCTTGGAGTGCGTCGCAATCGCCTCCAGCCGTTCATCGGGACTAGTTGGTGCGGCAAGAAAAATCGGCTGCAATCCAACCCGCTCCATTGCGCCCAGATACTCGCCCGCCTCTTCGACAATCAGGTCGGTCACCAGCACGCCATCCGCGCCAGCGGCCTTTGCATCGTCACAAAATTTCTGTAAGCCGTAACGCAAAATCGGATTCAGATAACTGAAAATCACCAGACCCGCATCCGCCCGCGCCGCGCGAATTTCGCTGGCAATCTTGACCACATCCTTCAGGCTGACACCAAGCGACAGCGCCCGCTCCATCGCCCGCTGAATCACCGGCCCATCTGCCAGCGGATCGCTGAACGGCACTCCCAGCTCAATCACATCCGCGCCCGCGTCAATCGCCGCAATCGCAATTTCACGCGTGGCCGCAAGCGTCGGATCGCCCGCCGTCAAATAAATCACCAGCCCCGGTTTGTGATCGAATCGTATCGCCATCGAAATTCCGCTAATTCAATGGGTGCCCCAGGTCCCTCGCATTTGGGGACCTGGGAAACCGCGAACCTATTGGTGCCCCATCCATTTCGCGTACTTTGCAAAATGGGTGGGATACCTCACACCAATCACGCTCCCTGAATCTTTAACTCGTGCGCAAGGATACCCATATCCTTGTCGCCGCGTCCGGAGAGGTTCACTACCAGTATGTCACGCGCCGTCATCGTCGGAGCAAGCCGCAAAGCCTCTGCCACCGCATGTGCGCTTTCAAGCGCAGGCAAAATTCCCTCGGTCCGCGCCAGCCTTACCACCGCATCCAGAGTCGCCTGATCATCCTGCACCACATACTCCGCGCGGTGCGTGTCATGCAGCATCGCATGCTCGGGGCCAATCGACGCATAATCCAGCCCAGCGGAGACCGAATGCGTCAGGGCAATCTGCCCATTCTCATCCTGCAATACATACGAATATGTGCCCTGCAAAACGCCCGGCTCGCCGCCTCGGAACCGCGCCGCATGATCGCCCAGCTTGGTTCCGCGCCCGCCTGCCTCCACACCAATCAACCTCACATCGCGATCACCCAGAAATTCATAAAACGCCCCAATCGCATTCGATCCGCCGCCCACGCAGGCAATCACCGCCGTCGGCAGCCGTCCTTCGCGCTCCAGAATCTGCTCTCTCAATTCGCGGCTAATGCAGCGCTGAAAATCCCGCACCATCGTTGGATACGGATGCGCACCCAGCGCCGACCCCAGCAGATAATAAGTCGTCCGCACATTGGTCACCCAATCCCGCATCGCCTCGCTGATCGCGTCCTTCAGCGTCTTCGATCCCGAGCTGACCCCGCGCACCTCCGCACCCAGCAGCCTCATCCGCAGGACATTTAATTCTTGGCGTGCCATGTCCACATCGCCCATGTAGACCACGCACTCCAGCCCCAGCAGCGCGCAGACCGTCGCCGTCGCCACACCATGCTGCCCCGCGCCGGTCTCGGCAATAATGCGCTTCTTGCCCATCCTTCGAGCCAGCAATCCCTGACCCAGTGCGTTATTGATCTTGTGCGCCCCGGTGTGCAGCAGGTCTTCGCGCTTCAAATAAATCTTCGCCCCGCCCAACTGCTCCGTCAGCCGTTTGCAAAAGTAGAGTGGCGTAGGCCGTCCCGCGTAGTTCTTCAGCAGATCGGCCAACTCCGCCTGAAAGGCCGCGTCCGCCTTGGCCCGGTCGTACTCCTGCTCCAACTCCACCAGCGCCGCCATCAGCGTCTCCGGCACATACCGCCCGCCATAAACGCCAAACCGCCCCGCCCGCGACTCAGACGGAACTGCCGGAAGAACAATCGATGCCATGGGGGCCTCCTGGGGGCTGGAACAAAAATAGGGAACTATTCAGTGTACTAGGACGCTGGCTTTGTGGCCTCCCAGATATCAAATGCAAGAGTTGGTGTACCCGCCTGGACCGGTTCAGCTATTTGCACGGCGGCCCGGAGGCGTCGCTAGCCTTTTGACGTTTAAGATGCTTGCCGCTCGAGGGGCGCGGTTCAGATAGAGATTTCCTCGCCGTTGGTGAGCGAGACTCCGACGGTATGCGCGGCAGTCTCGTTGGATGCACTCGCTAAACTGCCTCTGCAAACGGCAATCTGGATCGGAAACTCCCGCTTCCCACCCGCAAAAGCGAGATATTACCCCGATTCAAGGTTGACATCGAATGCAAAAAGGTGAGACAGTTGGCCCATTCCAGCGGTGCAATTGCTTAAGGGGGATCATGAAAATGCGAAGCGTTTCCCGAGGTGCGGTTCTGGTGGCGATCATCCTCGCTGTCACGTGCGCGTACGCGCAACAGGGCAATTTCACTTGCAAAGCATTGCGCGATAATGGCCAGACCATCGACACCTACGACACTTTGCGACTCACGCTCGACGAGAACCAAGGAACGGTAAAGACGGCCACGTCGAATGGCGAATGGGCAGGTAAGGCGGAATTTACGGATTCAAAAGTGACGTGGGATGTGCCCTTCCTAGGGAATATGGGTCATAGTACCCATGTTTTTGACCGGATGACTGGCGTCCTAACCACACTCAATCAAGAAGGACGCCTCATTTACCCATCATATAGATGCGAGGTTGCAAAGAAGGTGTACTAATCCATTGGCCTAGCGTGGACTTCTGGAGTCGGAATAACGGCCGGGTGCCGGGTGCCGGGTGCCGGGTGCCGGGTGCCGGGTGCCGGGTGCCGGGTGCCGGG